>CAZIZR010000021.1:0-69156 GCA_964543865.1 uncultured Chloracidobacterium sp. | reverse complement strand
TCGCGTTGGGTGGTCAATAATTCCGACAGTTTCCGTTCATACTGCTCGCCCCACAGCGACTTGTTGGTGCGGGCATCAACGAGCTCGACCGTGATGTTCAGATTGTCGCCCCGCTTGGTCAGGCGTCCGGTCATCACCGCATCTACGCCAAGCTCGCCCGCGATCTTGGCAACATCGGTCGATGCTCCCTTGTAACGCATCACCGAACTCGTCGGACTGACCCGCAGATCGGGGATCTGCGTCAGCCGAAAGATCACCGATTCCGCCAAACCGTCAGACAAATAATCCGTATCAGCATCCGAATTCCTATTCTCAAACGGCATCACCGCAATAGAATTGATCGCCGAAGATCCACCGATGTTGAAATATCGATAACCAAGGAACCCGCCGAGGACGATGACCGCGAGAGCAATTGGAGCCAGTAACAGGCGTTTGTCAAAGCTCTTGCTTGTTCCAATATCGCCCGTGCCCGACGGCAAGATCGCCGTCTCATTCGTAAGATCGATCTGCGGCTTGGTCGGAGCCTCGCCCGGCGCAGCGGTCGAATGCAATATCGCCGTCTGCGGCTCATCGTCCGAACCGCGAACACTCGCCGGGCCGTAGAGCAGCTCTGCTCCGTCATCGAGACAGAACATCATTGTTACGTCATATTCTCGGCCGCATTGCGGGCATTTTTTCATAACCTATTATTCCGGCAGATTCATCCGTTTGAGCAAATCCTTGTATCGCGGGTCGTCGCGGATCGGGTCAAAGGTCGGTCCGAGTCTGGACCTCGGCAAGTCCGTTTCGCGGGTTTGAAATGCTTTTTCCAGCCATTCAAAAGTTTTTTCTTTCTCCCCAAGCTCAACATAAACACGGGCAATGTCGGTTGCGGCACCGTTATTGCCCTTGGCGAAACCTTCCTCGAGTTGCTTGACCATAGTGAGTGCTTCATCCCGCCTGCCCAACTGGGCATATGCCCGACCCAAAACTCCTAGACCGATGATTGGGACACCACGCGCTTTTTCCGCCGCTGCGAGAGCCTCGGCAGAACGCTTCTGGTCGAGGTAGATTTCTGCAAAGGTCACCTGCACGGAGATATAACTCGGATCAATTTCAATGATCTTATTGTTTTGTTCGATCGCCGATTGATAATCGCCTCTTTCCCGATAAAACCCGGCGACATTACTGATGATAACCATTGATAACGGGTCTATCTCATTTGCCCGTTTGATCTCTGCCAAGGCTTCATCTTTTCGCCCAACGGTATTGAGTAATCGTGAATACCACTGCCGTGCGGTCGCATAATTCGGGTTTAGCTCGATTGCCCGCTTATAGGCATTTTCCGCTTCCGTCCAGTTCCATGTCAGGGCATTGACCAGCCCCAAAGTCGCGTATGCTTCTCCGAGTGAATCATCAATTTCGAGTGCTTTGGTGGCGTAGGCTTTAGCTAGCGGAATTGACTCTTTGACAGACGAACCAGGGAAATTGCCGGCAATTCCATAACAATCGGCGAGACCGACATACGCCAAAGCATAATTAGGGTCTTTTTCCACCGCGATATTGAACTGCTCAATCGCTTTCTGCACACTGTCCGCTGTTCGCTTGTTCCAATAATAGCGTCCTCTCAAATATGCCTGATACGCTTCGGGATTTGCGGTCGAGGTTTTGGTGACTGTCGCTTCTTCCGCACCTGAGAGTTTCGATTTGAGTTTGGTCGAAACATCTTTGGCAATCTCGCTTTGTAAGCTGACGAGGTCGGATTGTTTGCGTTGATAGCTTTCCGTCCACAGCACTTTGTCGTTCTGGACATCAACCAATTCCAGCGAGAGCGTCAACTGTTCGCCACGCTGGATCACCCTGCCGTTCAAGATCGCCTCGACATTCAGCTCTTTGCCGATAGTTTTGAGGTCCGCTTCTTTGCCCTTGTAACGAAAGACCGACGAACGCGGTTTGACATTCAAATTCGGTAAATCGGACAAACTCTTGATGAGCGTTTCCGTCATCCCATCCGAAAGATACTCGACCTCTTCATTTTTGCTCTCATTGACAAACGGCATCACGGCGATCGACTCGATCTGTTTGGCTGGTGAGAAGTAGCGATAGCCAAAAAAACCGCCGATCAAAAGGACCGCCGCGACCACGACCGCTGTCAGCGGCTTCGCCGCCCGGTGAGCGGAAAGGCTTTGCCTTTCCGAAACGCCACCCAATGATTCCCGAGGCTCCGCCTCCTCACCCCGATGCAAAACAGCAGTCTGCTCAGTAGTATGAATCTGCGCGCGAGTCGGAGCTTCGCCCGGAGCAGCCGTCGAGTGCAAGATCGCAGTCGCTGGTTCATTGAACTGGCCGCCCGCTGACGCAGGCGGTTCTGACTTTCCGCTCGCCGGGCCAAAGAGCAGCTCCGACCCGTCGTCGAGGCAAAAGCTCATCGAATCGTCGTTATAATCTCTACCGCATTCCGGGCATCGTTTCATTCGGGGAATTATAACATTGAAACAAAAGTTCTCAGCCATATTTGCCGTTTGTTGCATCAAACAAGAAAAACGAAGTCTGCCGGCATGAAACCGTTTTTCAAATCTGTGCGTAAATTCAAAAATACTTGTGCCGGATGTCGGCTGATTGTTAAACTAAGGCTATATTTTTTGTAAGGAGTGACTATTATGAAACGAGCTATTTTACTGTTCACGGCGATGATGGTGTTTGCGGTTGCGGCAAATGCACAGAGCATTGCTATCGGTGCGACAATGGAAAATTTTTCGCTGCCTGACGGTACGGGAAAGATGCAGACGCTCGACGGTCTTAAGGGCAAGAACGGTGCCGTCATCATGTTCGTCTCGTCGCAGTGCCCGGTCGTTAAGGCGTACAACGAACGCATGAACGAGATCGCCGCTGATTACGCCGCTAAGGGAATCACCTTTATCGGTATCAATTCAAACGTCGGTGAGATCGAGAAGACTGAGGCAAAACCGGTCGGCTGGGTCAAAGACCACATCGCCGCAACTTATCAATTCACGGTCCTTTTTGACAAAGGCAATGTATTAGCTGACAAACTCGGTGCTACCACGACGCCTGAGGCGTATTTTGTTGATGCCAAAAATGTGCTGTTGTATCACGGCGCGATCGACAACGATAAATCGGGATCGAATATTACTGCGACATATCTGCGTACCGCTTTCGATTCGGCTCTGGCCGGTAAAAAGATCGAGCGCACATCGGCTAACGCCTTTGGCTGTACGATCAAACGCGTCGAAAAGTGAAAGCTATCAGCTTATTTTTAATGACTTTGACAAGAGCGGTGCTGGTCGCCGCTCTTATTGTCATTGCGTTGCAGACCGCTAACGCACAGCCGTCAAGAAAAGGAAAAAAGCCCGTTTGGGACGGGCCAAAGGTCACACAGATCGACATCGAAGGGCTCAAAAAACTGCTTAAGCCGAACGGCAAGCCTGTGCTTATCAACTTTTGGGCTACGTGGTGCGACCCTTGCCGCGAAGAGTTTCCCGACCTCGTAAAGCTCGATGCAACCTACAAAGGAAAGATAGATTTCTTTACCGTTTCGCTCGACGACCTTGCGGATATAAAAACCTTTGTGCCAAAATTTCTCGGCGAACAAAAAGCCGAGATGCCCGCCTATTTGCTCAAAACGCCGGACGACGACGCGGCCATCGCCCTCGTCTCAGCCGACTGGAACGGCAATCTGCCGCTGACAATTCTCATCGCCCCGGACGGCAAAACCGCTTACGTCAGAAAAGGCATCGTAAAGTACGCGACCATTACCGCCGAGATCGACAAACTCGTCGTGCCGCAGACAAAACCGGCTGTAGCTCAATAATTACCGGAGGAATTAATGTTTAGAACCATCGAAGATTTTCAAACGGCTTGGGATTACGAGGCAGAAATGACCGGCAAAACGCTGCTCAACCTAACCGACGAATCGCTCAATACTAAGGTATATCCTGACGGCCGTACGCTTGGGTATTTGGGCTGGCATCTGGCAATTACGCTGGGTGAAATGCTCGGCAAGGTCGGCCTGACGATCAATGCTCCGGCTGAGGACGCCGAGTGTCCGACAAGCGCCGCTGAGATCGCTCGGCTATATGGAATCGCAGGAAGATCTGTCGGCGAAGAGGTCGCAAAAAACTGGACCGCCGAGACTCTGCTCATTGAGGACGATATGTACGGCGAAACGTGGTCACGCGGCAATACGCTCTTTTACCTCATCGCCCATCAGACACACCATCGCGGACAAATGACCGTACTTATGCGTCAAGCGGGCTTGCGCGTTCCCGGCATATACGGCCCCGCGAAAGAAGAATGGGCGGCTTTTGGCCAAGAGCCTTTGCCGTAACTTTTCGTAAAACCACCTAGTATTTACAAAGAGTTTATGACTTCGGATTTGAATTGAACGTCCGAAACGCATAAACTCTTTTGTTTATTTTAGGCAGTTTATTTATATCTGATGACCGCTATTACCGCAGAGATCGTTGAGCAGCACGGCCTAAAGCCCGAGGAGTACGAAAAGATCAAGGAACTGATGGGCCGCGAGCCAAATCTGACGGAGCTTGGCGTTTTCAGCGTGATGTGGTCGGAGCATTGCTCGTACAAATCTTCGCGTGTGCATCTCAGACGCCTGCCGACGAGCGGGCCTCGTGTGATCGTCCCGCCGGGCGAAAATGCAGGTGTCGTCGATATCGGCGACGACTGGTGTGTGGCGTTCAAGGTCGAGTCGCACAATCACCCAAGTTTTATCGAACCTTTCCAAGGCGCCGCAACCGGCGTCGGCGGTATCCTTCGTGACGTTTTCACAATGGGTGCCAGGCCGATAGCGGCGATGAATTCCCTACGCTTTGGGCCACTGTCGGAACCGCCTGCGTCAGCGGGCGGCCAGTCTGACTCTCCCGAAGAGCGACAAAAGGTTCTAAACCGCAACCGTTCGATCCTCAAAGGCTGCGTCGAGGGCATCGGCCATTATGGTAACTGTTTTGGCGTGCCGACGGTCGGCGGCGAGGTCGTTTTTGATGAGAGCTATTCATTAAATCCGCTCGTCAATGCGTTCGCCCTCGGGCTCGTCCGCAAGGATCAGATCTTTTTTGGTAAGGCCTCGGGCGTCGGAAATCCTGTTCTCTATGCCGGTGCTAAGACCGGCCGCGACGGTATCCACGGTGCAACGATGGCGTCGGCAGAGTTTGATGACGAGGCACTCGAAAAACGCCCGACCGTCCAAGTCGGTGACCCTTTCCTTGAAAAACTCCTACTCGAGGCCTGTCTCGAAGCAATGCGCTCCGGCGCGATCAAAGGCATACAAGACATGGGAGCAGCCGGGCTGACGAGCAGCTCTGTTGAGATGGCAGCACGTGCCGGCACGGGACTCGAGATCGATCTGACACTCGTTCCGCAGCGCGAGACTGGCATGACCGCGTACGAAATGCTCCTGAGCGAATCTCAAGAGCGGATGCTCATCGTTGCCCGCGAAGGCCGCGAAAAAGAGGTCGTCGAGATATTTGCAAAATGGGACCTCGACTGCGTCGTCATCGGCAAGGTCGTCGAGGGCGACCGCCTAAAGATAATGCACAACGGCGAGCAAATGGCGGACCTGCCCGTACTGGCCCTGACCGACGAAGCGCCGAAATATGAACGGCCGATGGCCGAGCCAAGTTCGAAGTTCAAAGTTCCAAGTTCCGAGTCAACAAACCCGGAACTCGGAACTATGAACGCGGAACTGGCCTTGAAAGCTCTGCTTTCGAGTCCGAACATTTGCAGCAAACGCTGGGTCTATGAGCAATACGACACGATGGTCCGCACAAATACGGCGATAACGCCGGGTGCGGATGCGGCGGTCGTCCGCGTCAAAGAAACGCGGCGTGCTATAGCGATGTGTCTCGATGGAAATGGCAAATTTACCGCGATCAACGCATTTGAAGGAGCAAAACTCGCCGTCGCTGAGGCCGCCCGAAACGTTGTTTGTGTCGGGGCTAAACCAATTGCCGTCACCAATTGCCTCAACTTTGCCTCGCCCGAACGCCCCGAGGTGATGCGTTCGTTTTCGGACGTGATCGACGGGATGAAAGAGGCGTGCGAGGCGTTTGAAACACCTGTTGTTTCCGGCAATGTGTCGTTTTACAACGAAACAGACGGACGCGGGATCTTGCCGACGCCTGTCATCGGTATGGTCGGCCTCATCGAAGACACGCGTAAACTGGTAACGCACGGCTTTAAGAATGAGGGTGACATCATCGCCGTTTTGGGTGTGACGCGCGACGACCTTGCCGCAAGCGAATACGCTCAAACTGTTGCGGGCCTGACGACTGATCAGATCGTTGCGAAGGGTATTTGCCCGACTGTTGATCTTGCCGAGGAAAAGCTAGTACAGAAAACGCTGCTTACGCTGATAGACAATTGCCTGATAAATTCTGCCCACGATTGCTCTGACGGCGGACTTGCCGTCACGATCGCTGAAAGTTGCTTTTCGTCGCTTGGACGCGATGCCATCGGTGCCGAGATAGCAATGATCGAGCGCGAACTGTCACACGAAGCAGACCTTTTTGGCGAAACTCCGTCACGAATTGTCATCAGTTTTGCACGCGAAAATGAGACAATGATCCGTGAGCTTGTCGGTGATTGCCCAATGACCAAACTCGGTGTTGTAACCGGTGAAACACTAAATATTTCGATAAACGCAGAGCCGATCATCTCGGCATCTGTCGCCGATCTCGAATCTATGTGGACCGACTCATTAAAGCTTAAACTTGAGAATTAGGATATCTTGGTGACTATTTGTTTGGCCTTGTCCGAACCTTGTGTTTAACAACCCGCTTCTTACGTCCCACATTTTTCCTTCGATCGCCCTGATAGCATGGGTCACAGCAACCGGTACAGATCCCTTTTGGGCGATGGATTATTGGTCTTGTTGTTCTTGCGGTCACGTGTTTACGCGAGGCGTTGCCGGGTTGTCCAACGGCAGGGCTAATGTCCGACAAAACCACCAATGACAGTATAGATAGTATTAGTATTCTTCTCATCCAGAAGAGATCCTCCAATAAACGTTCTTCTTTGGACGCAATGGTTTAACAAAAAGACGAAAAAAGAAAATCTTAGCCCCACGTGCTAAATTTGAAAAGTGAACTCTGCCGGTCTCTATACACACATACCTTTCTGCAGATCGCGCTGCTCATACTGCGATTTTGCAACGGATGTCTGGCGCAGTAATGACGGGGTCGAGCGGTATGTTGACGCGCTTTGCCGAGAGATCGATGCGTTCGACGGAGGGTCTGGTCCACCTTGGTCCACCTTGGTCCACCTGGTCCGGACCGGACCAAAGGATCGGATCGATGCTGACACGATCTATTTCGGCGGCGGCACGCCGTCATTGTTGAATCCGACCCAAGTCGAAAAGATTCTATACTCAATAAACTCTGTGTTCTCCGTGGCTAACGATGTCGAGATCACGATGGAGATGAATCCCGCGACCGTCACTCCCGAGAGTCTCGCCGCTTATCGTGCGTTTGGTGTAAATCGAGCCAGCTTTGGTGTGCAGACCTTTGATGACCGTGCTCTAAAATTGCTCGCCCGTGGCCACGATGCAAATGATGCGAGGGCGACCTTTCGGATGCTTCGCAATGCTGGCTTTGATAATGTCAGCTTTGACTTGATCGCAGGGCTGCCGGGGCAGACGATGGATGATTGGAAAGCAAATCTCGATGAAGCTGTCGGCCTGTCGCCCGAGCACATCTCGCTGTATCTATTGGAGATACACTCCGGCACGCCGCTCGCGGAACAGGTCCGCAGCGGCCGCCAGCCGCGGCCGGACGACGAGTTGGCCGCCGAAATGTACGAATCGATGCTCGATCGCCTCGCCGTCGCGGGTTACGAGCAATATGAGATTTCAAACTTCGCACGTCCCGGCTTTGAGTCGCGGCACAACTCAAAATACTGGACTCTAGACCCGGTTTTTGGATTTGGCGTATCGGCACATTCTTTTGATGGCTGCCAGCGTTACGCAAATGAGCGAGACACGGCAAAGTATGTAGAAATGATCGGGACCGGTCGCTCGCCGGAGGTAATGCGTGAGGATATAGATATTGTATCGGAGCGGATATTTCTTGGGCTGAGATTAGAGAGGGGCATCGAGCTTGGGCCCGATACTGACAGATACGCAGAAGAGATCGAACAGCTGTCCGACAGCGGGTTGATCGAGATCGCGGACGGCAGGATGAAACTCACTCGCCGGGGAAAGCTCTTTTCAAACGAGGTTTTTACCGCGTTCGTTTAGTTGATACGAGTGATCCGATTTTCAGTGCCCGGAGCGATCGTCGAGTTTGGCTCCGAGCGGATCGCTTTTTCAAATACATCCGAATCCCTTGGCGCGGATGCGGCGTCGGTCAGGATCTTGCCCTCTTTCAGCATCGTGTAGCCGTCCCCGCCGCGTGAGACCAAAAAATCTGACGTTGCGATCGTATAGTTCGTTTCCTCGACCACTCTTTTGCCCGAGACAAACGCCTCGATGACACGCTTGCCGGCCGGTTTGCTCGGGTCATAGCTAAAGGTAAGGCCGCTGATCTGCGGAAATCTGCCGGGTTCGCTGTCCTCGCCGGGGCCGCTGCGGGCGACGCCATGTTCGATGATCCGCAACAGTAGCTTGCCCGAAACCTCTACTTTCACGATCGCGTTATTAAAAGGCAGTATCGACAGCACATCACGTTTGGTCAGCGGGCCGGGCTCGTACAAGAGGTCGGCTCGGATCGAACCGCCATTAACAAAACCAATATCCGCCCCAACGGCGTTGCGATAGGCATCGGCGACAAAATTGCCTATATTTGTTTCCTTTTGCCTATTCGATTGAGACAGTGCATCAAGCTGGACTGAGGTTGCTCCGACCTTTACAGCCAGCTTTTCGAGCAAGGGTCGGTACTTTTCAAAAACCGGAGCAAACTCCGGTGCGTCGGCGATCTTATCCGTAACCGGCACGATCTCCCAATCGAGTCCGATAAATTTCTTGGTCGCCGCGTCGAACGTGAGATTAAATTTGCCCATCTCGCGGGCATCGGCCGTCATTTTGAATATCGGTGTGCGGTTTGCCGACGATTGCAGCAGCGTGTGTTCGTGGCCGCCGAGTATCAGGTCGATATCGGCACATTTCGCAAGCTGTTTGTCCTGCGACATAAAAAGGTGCGTTATGGCAACGACTGCGCTAACCTTAGCCTTTTTACGCATATCCTTGACGATCTTTTTCGCGGTGGAGCAATAATCTGCGACTGTCAAGGTGTCGTCCATCGACGATGTTTGCTTGGTTTCAGGTAACAGCAGCCCAATGAAACCGATCTTGATCCCGCCAAACTCTTTCACCACATAAGGCGGCGTATTCGCAAATATCTTGCCCGTCTTGGTTTCGATCACATTTGCGCCAAGCCACGTAAATTTAGACTCCTTCATCCGGTCGAGCAGGTCTTGGGTCTTGAGATCAAATTCGTGATTGCCAAAAACGGCCAGGTCAATGCCGACAGCGTTCCACGCGTCGATCATCTGTGCGCCTTTATAGGTGCGTGTCTCGACCGAAGGCGAGATAGTATCGCCGCCGAGTGTAAAGATCGTATTCGGATTTTTTGCGAGCTCCGCTTTCTTGAGCGCCAGCAGGCGTGCCAATCCGCCGCGTGTGCCGCCATCGACCGGGGCGAACTGATACACATCGTTGACGTGTAATATCGTTACGCGCACGTTCTGACCAAAGCCAGAGGCTGATAAGATCAGGAGAAAAGCTATTGATAAATACCGTTTCATATTGTCAGGTGCGTCCTCGCTTCCCACAGCTCAGGAAAAAACTTCTTGCTCAACGTCGTCATTAGATAGCCAACGCCGTCGCTGCCACCAGTGCCGCGTTTCATGCCCAGCATCCGCTCGACCATCAGGATATGATTGTGCCGCCACGAGACGATCAGCTCGTCGTGCTCTATCAGCAGGTCCTGCATATTGTATAGTTCGGCGTATTTTTCGGGGTGCGTTAGTATCTCGACCGTCGCGGCAACGCGGGTCTCGTGCGTGTCGACAGCGAAACCATTTCGCGACAGCAGAGCCCAGAAAGTGTCCGCCAACGATGGTTCCCCAAAGCGCCGCGTCAACCGTTCGTACGCAAATTTGTCTTGTCTGAAAGTCGCGAGTATCTTTTCGTCCTTGGCGCCCGACGCAAACTCCAACTCGCGAAACTGCATGGACTGAAAACCACTGGCCGGATTGAGCTTGTCGCGAAACTCCAAAAACCCGATGGGTGCCATCGATTCGAGTATATGGATCTGGGTTACCAAGATCCGCTCGATCGAGACAACGCCGCGCAAGCTGTGGTTTGCGCGAAACATCCGCCCCTCATCCAGCCATTTTATCGTCGCATCCACCTCGTGCAGGATCTGTTTGAACCACAGCTCATATGTCTGATGGATGATGATAAAGAGCAGTTCGTCGTGGCTGACAGGATCCGATAGTGTGCGCTGCAGCTTGAGCAGGTCGGGAACCTTGAGATATTCGTTATAAGAAAGCAGGCTGTCCTGGCCGTATTCCGATGCCATAATTTTTGTTCCAAAGGGGCGGAAAATATGGCTTTATCTTCGGTTATTGCGGTATTTATGTCAATTTTCGGTAATATTTGGCGATTTGCCCAAAAATGTCTTGACACGACCCAAATATTTGGTTAAATTTCCTTTCGTCTATCAAACACAATTTAAATAAGGCTAAGGATCTTGTAGTTTAAGGTCGACCTAACTTTTGGTTAGATTTAGTGCGACATAGATTTTTTCTGCACACGTTTGCCGCGTTCTTTAACGACGGCAGCGGTCGTAGTTTTATGTTCTGTCCGAAGACAGCGGATCAGGATTTGAATGGTAAGTTTCAGGAGGAGTAACAAAAGTGATGTCAAAAGCTATCGGCAAGGTCAAATGGTTTAACAACGCCAAAGGCTATGGATTTATCGAGCAGCCCGGCGAACAGGATATTTTCGTGCACTACAGCGCCATCAGCGGTGACGGCTACAAGACCTTGATCCAGGGGGACGAAGTAGAATTTGAGGTAACAAACGGCCCCAAGGGCCCACAGGCAGAAAACGTCGCAAGAGTCGCTTGAGATATTTGAAAAATTAACAAAGAGACTTGTCGAAATGGCAAGTCTCTTTTTTATTGGCGATATATACGATCAAATTTCACCATTCTCAGTGCCTCCGTTTGAATAGTGAGTCAGGTGGTTAATATCTGCTCTTTTTCTATTATCTTGCTTTTCTTAAATCCCAGATCGTCCTAACAGAACCTGTCTGAATCCAAACTTCTACTACACGCGAAATCTATCTGCGGGAGGTCAGCAGTGATGCTTTTGAGCGGATGGCACTGGCAACATTCGTGCAAATAGGGTAGCTTTAATTAAAACGAAATCGATCCTCCACGAATTTGTAGTGACTGAAGCAATCTTACAACGCATCTCTGACGGCGACCGCAACGCTATCCAGGATTGTCTGGATAAATACGGCGGCCTAGTGTGGTCGATCGCGCGTAAGATGCTCCGTAATTCGGATGATGCTGAGGATGCTGTGCAGGAGATTTTTGTCGACATCTGGAAAAACGCGGGCCGCTTTGACGAGGCTAAGGCGTCCGAGACGACCTTTATCGCGATGATCGCCCGGCGGCGTTTGATAGACCGCATCAGACATTCGAACCGGCGTATTTCTGCCGATTCGCTCGATGATGTGTTGCTCGAACCATTTACCCGTGCAGACAAGGCGATACAGGTCAGCGTCGAGGCGGGACAAGCGGCCGAGGCTATGCGTTCGCTTCGGCCCGAGCAGCAGCAGGTTTTGAGGCTCTCGATCGTCCAAGGGATGTCGCATCAGGAGATATCAGATGCGACCGGTATGCCGCTTGGCACGGTCAAGACACACGCGCGGCGGGGATTGCTCCACGTGCGGCAAAATATGGGTTTAGGTGGATCTAGCAATTCGATGGAGGCAGTATTATGAACGAAGAACAAAAAGACATATTCTTCGACCTCCTGACGAAAAAGGCCCTGTACGGCCTCGATGCGGCAGAGCAAGCTCAGCTTGAAGCAATGGATCCGGGCAATGCCGAGCTTGAGTTTAACTCGCTCGAAATGGCCGCTGCCGCGATCAGCATGATGGGCGTTGCTGACGATGATGAGCCGTTGCCCGCACATCTGCGTTCTAAGATCATCGCCGATGCAAATGCTTTTATCGTCGATCAAAACGAGCAGACAATGGCGTGGCCGCCAGTCACCAACGAGGAAGCTACCGTTCCGGAACCGGCCGAAAAATCATCCGGGGCTTGGCTCGGCTGGCTTGGCTGGGCGTCAGCAGCTCTTGCCTGTATCGCACTTGCTCTCAATATTTATTTCACCCGTGTCCAATCACCGACTGAAATTGTAAAAACTCAGCCCGTCGAAACGCCTCGTGTATCAACCACCACCGAGCTGCGTGACGAGATGTTAAGGGCGGCCACCGACACAATAAAAGCAACTTGGGCGGCAGGCAATGTCAAGGGAATTGCCGGGATCGTGGGTGACATCGTCTGGAGTGATCAAAAACAGGCGGGCTACATGACGTTCAAAAATCTACCTGCAAATGATCCGAACGCCTACACGTATCAGCTCTGGATAATGGATGAGAATCAGGGCGACGTCACGCCTATCGACGGTGGCACGTTTGATGTCAATGCAAACGGCGAGATCGTCATACCCATCAACGCCAAGCTCAAAGCAAAATCACCGCACCTCTTTGCCGTAACGATGGAAAAGCCCGGCGGCGTAGTCGTTTCCAAACGTGAAAAGATCGTAGCTCTCGCAAAGGTTGAAACCCCTGCCAAGCCCGCAGCGTAATAAACTGCAACATATTTGAGATAGGTTAGAGATCCTTTTGCAGTAAAAGAGAGCCTTTGGCCTTTTAATAATATTTAAAGCCATCAAACAAATAAGGAGATCGATATGCGAAATTTTAGGATCGTTGGAGCAATGATGCTCGCAGTGTTGCTAGCGGCAACGAGCACATTTGCCCAGTCGGGCGGTAAGCTGCCGCCGATCAATGTAAAGGAATATAAGTTAAAAAACGGACTGACCGTCATCATGCACCAGGACCGCTCGACGCCCATCGTTGCGGTCAACGTGTGGTATCACGTCGGGTCAAAGAACGAGGCTCCGGGCCGTACCGGTTTTGCACATCTTTTTGAGCACATGATGTTTCAGGGGTCAAAGAATTTTGTTGACGGCTGGCGAGGCGTCGATGAACTCGGCGGCAATGTTAACGGCACGACAGATCAGGATCGCACCTTGTATTGGGAAGCGATACCGTCGAATTTTCTCGAACGAGTTCTCTATCTCGAGGCTGACCGAATGGGCAATCTGCTCGACGCGATGGATCAGGCAAAGCTCGACAATCAGCGTGATGTCGTTAAGAATGAACGCCGTCTTCGCGTAGATAATGTGCCCTATGGCAGTGCTCAGGAGCGCATTCTCGACGTAATGTATCCGGAGGGCCATCCATATCGATGGGATGTTATTGGTTCGATGGCAGATCTTTCGGCCGCATCGCTCGACGATGTTAAATCGTTTTTCAGACAGTATTATGCTCCCAACAACGCCTACATTTCACTCGCCGGTGATTTTGACGAAAAGCAGGCAAAGGCCTGGATAGAAAAGTATTTTGGCCCGATCGCAAAAGGTGCCGATATTTCGCGTCCTAACACGCCGCAGCCAAAACTCAGCGGCGAAGTGCGTAAGGTCGTCAACGAACCCGGCATCCCGCTGCCGCGTCTCTATATGATCTGGCCCGGCGTCCAGGCATATCACAAGGACGAAGCCGCTCTCGACATTCTCGCGTCGATCCTCTCGACCGGACGCGGCTCGCGTCTGCAGAGCAACCTCATTTACGGCAAAGAATTGGCACAGCAGGTCTTTGCAAGCGACGGCACGAGCGAGATCGCCGGTATGTTTCAGATCCAGGCGACCGCACGTCCGCAAAAATCGCTTGAGAATATTGAAAAAGAGGTCAACATCGAGATCGAGCGGATCAAAAAAGAGCAGCCATCGGCCGAGGAAATGACCCGGGCGCTCAACATCCGCGAGTCTCAGGCGATCTTTGGCTTGCAGACGGTTTTGGGGAAGGGGCAGCAACTCGTAACCTATTCCGGGTACCTCAACAAACCTGATTACTTTCAGGCTAACATCGATCGTTACCGTGCGGTTACGGCGGCTGATGTCGTTCGCGTAGCTAATGAATATCTCACGGGAAACCGCTTTGTAATGAGCTATATCCCGAGCAAGGCCGAGCCGCCAAAGGCAAGCACGGACAAGCCGGCATCGACCGAGACCAAGAAAAAGGACAAAGATCTGATCGCCCGCCAAGAAGCAGCACTGCCAAAAGCCGGCCCGGATCCTAAGGTCAGCCTGCCAGCGATCGAAAAGACAAAGCTCTCAAACGGGCTAAATGTTTGGATCGTCAAGCACAACGAACTGCCGGTAGTTTCGATGAATCTCGTCGTCGGCAGTGCCGGTGGCGCGACCGAATCTGCAGAGAAATCAGGCGTCACACAGATGACGGCGTCGATGCTCAATCAAGGCACACAAAAACGTTCGGCGCTTGAAATAGCAAACGGGCTGCAATCGATCGGCTCTTCAGTAAATGCCGGAGCCAGTTATGATGCGACCACCGTTTCGATGACATCGCTGACAAAAACACTAGACCAAACACTCGACATTTATGCGGATGTTGTGATGAACCCTTCGTTTCCGGTTAAGGAATTTGAGTCATTGCGTCAGCGTTCGATCGTCGGGCTAGCTCAGCGTAAATCGAACCCCCAGCAGGTCGCGGGGGTCGTTTACAACAAGGTGCTCTATGGCGATCAGCCGTACGGCCGCCAGCTTTCGGGCGACGAAAGATCGCTCAAGGCGATGACCCGTGACGACCTGGCGAGCTTTTACCAAAAGGCGTATTCACCAGGCAATTCGACACTTGTTGTTGTAGGTGATGTAGATTCGGCGGGTATCAAGGCAAAGCTTGAGAAGGCGTTTGGTTCGTGGAAATCGGGTGACGCTGCCGCAGCAAGCATTGCCGCACAGACAATGGCCGCAAAACCGGGCATTTATCTCGTCGATAAACCAGGTGCCGCTCAGTCATCGGTCAATATCGGGCTGGTCGGCGTTGACCGGAGCAACCCTGATTATTATGCGCTGCAGGTGATGAACTCGATCCTCGGCGGCGATGGTTCGGCACGCCTGTTTCAAAACCTTCGCGAAGACAAAGGCTACACCTATGGTGCATACAGCCGTTTCGTTTTCCGCAAAGGTGCAGGTCCCTTCTCAGCATCCGGTGAGATACAGACCATCTCGACCAAAGAAGCCGTGCAGGAATTTATGAAAGAGATCAGCGGCGTCCGGGGCTCTCGCCCGATCAGCGCAGCGGAGCTCGAGATCAACAAACAGGGCTTTATCCGCTCATTCCCTGCGGGATTTGAGACGCCCGGCCAGATCTCGGCTCAGCTTTCAAACCTGATTGTTTATGGCTTGCAGGACAGCTACTTTAGCGACTATATCGCCAATATCAACAAAGTCACGCTTGACGACGTCAACCGCGTCGCTAATAAGTACCTCGATCCGGGCAAGATGGCGATCGTCATCGTCGGCGACCGCAAGGTCGTCGAAGCCGGATTAAAAGACCTCGGATATCCAATTTGGATGCTGGATGCCGACGGTAATCCGATCGCACAGTAATTGCGAGATCCTTTGATCATTAGGCCGGGAATTCGTTTCCCGGCCTTTTTTATTGCGGGTCAAAAAAGGGGTGCGGTTCGGACTAGGGCTTTTTAATGATATAATTGCCAGATTATTAAGTAATTTGTAATTTCTATTGCCTAGGAGAGAGTAAATGTCCGTCGATATCGCTAAGATACAAGAGCTGTTGGGTGCAGAGTCAGACACCCTTTTGAACCACGTTTCTACAACCATCCCAAAAGAGAATATTCATTTGCCCGGCGGCGATTTTGTTGACCGCATTTGGGCGAATTCGGACCGCACGCCAAATGTGCTACGCAGTTTGCAAACGCTAAATGACAACGGCCGTCTGAGTGGGACAGGTTATTTGTCGATCTTGCCGGTCGATCAGGGTATTGAACATTCGGGCGGAGCGTCGTTTGCGCCGAACCCGATGTATTTTGACCCGGAAAATATCGTCAAACTAGCGATCGAGGGTGGTTGTAATGCGGTCGCATCGACGTATGGCGTGCTTGGGTCGGTCGCACGTAAATACGCGCACAAGATACCGTTCATCGTTAAGATTAATCACAACGAGCTGATGACATATCCAAATCAGTTTGACCAGGTAATGTTTGGCACGGTCGAGCAAGCGAGCAATATGGGTGCGGTCGCGGTCGGTGCGACGATCTATTTTGGTTCGGACCAATCGACGCGGCAGATCACTGAGGTGGCCGAGGCTTTTGCTTACGCTCATGAGCTGGGAATGGCGACGATCCTGTGGTGCTACCTGCGCAATTCGGGTTTCAAAACGCCGGAGGGCGATATGCACACCGCAGCCGATCTTACGGCTCAGGCAAATCATCTGGGCGTAACCATCCAGGCCGACATCATCAAGCAAAAACTGCCCGAACGCAACGGCGGCTACAACGCCCTGTCAGGTTACGGCAAGACCCACAAAAAGGTGTATTCGGATCTCACGACCGACAACCCGATCGACCTAGTGCGTTATCAGGTGGCAAATTGCTATATGGGACGCTGCGGCCTCATCAATTCAGGCGGCGAGTCAAAAGGCGAAAGCGATCTGGCTGATGCGGTTCGCACGGCGGTCGTCAACAAACGCGGCGGCGGTACGGGGCTCATCTCGGGACGCAAGGCCTTCCAGCGACCGATGGCCGAGGGCGTCGAACTGCTCAACGCTATTCAGGATGTGTATCTGTCAAAAGATATAACGATCGCGTAAGGCTGAGAGGAATAAAAGTAAGGGCGTAATATCCAGGTTGGATGTTACGCCCTTTACTTACGTGCGGGGCTTCTGCACCAATGCTATTTCTTTGAATAGCTCCGATGGATCGTCTCGATCCAGAAATCGGTTTTGATAAAACCCGAACCGGCCTCTTTGTACTTATCTGGGAGGCCGCTTTTTTTTATCTCATCGAGCGACTTACCCGCCTTCATCTCTTTCTGCACAATGTTTGATGTCTCGACCAGGGTCTGATGGTAAGCCTTAAGGTCATCCAAGGTTGCGAGCGGCCCATGACCGGGGATCAGCTTGGCGTCAGCGGGGAGCGCCTTGATCAAAGACGCGATGTTATTGATCAAGCCCTGCACACTGCCGCCGCTGTCGATATCCACGAAAGGAAACCGCCCGACAAAAAAGTCATCGCCCAGATGAACTACATTTGCCTTTACAAAAAACACGACTGAGTCGCCGTCAGTGTGGCCGTTTGGATAATGAACAAGTTTGATCTCTTCGCCGTTTAGATGGATCGTCATTGATTCACTGTAGGTAACGATCGGCAGAGCGTGGGCGGTGTACGGTGCGGTCTTCATGCCAAATATCACGGGCGGATCGAGCAAGCGTTTGCGAACGTTCTCATGAGCCACGATGACCGATTGCTGCTTACCAAAAAAGTCGTTCCCCTCGGTGTGATCGCCGTGCCAATGTGTATTCAAGATAAATCTGAGCGTTGCTGATCCAAGTTCTTTCAACGCTTCACCCAGTTTCACGCTTACCGTTTTGTAGTCGTCATCGACGATAAGGATCCCTTCCGGACCAACCACCGCGCCGATGTTGCCGCCGCGTCCCTGCAACATAAAGACGTTGCCCGAGATCTTTGTTGCCTTGACCGTCACATCCTGCCGCTCCCCAAAATGACTGTCGTCACCGTGCGCGAGCGCAGTAAAGGTTAGAAGACCGATTACCCAGATCGCTGTTACCAACCGTTGCATTTTCACACCTCCGAGAGTAAATTTTGAGAATACTGACGATTTTATCAGTTTTTTCGCATCCGATCCTATGGACGAAGCGAAAGAATATATGTTTCACAAAACAAACACTTTAGGAGGAAAGAATGAGAAAGACAATCATTTTGTTTGCAGTTTTTTTGTTTGGGACGATGGCCGTCAGCGCCCAAGACTCGCTTTATAAGCGGCTCGGCGGCTATGATGCCTTGGCGGCGGTCACCGACGACTTTATTGGACGGCTTGCCACCGATAAATCGCTCGGCAAATTCTTTGTTGGTCTGAGTAATGACTCGAAAACAAAGGTGCGCCAGCACGTAATCGATTTTTTGTGCAAAGCTACCGGCGGTCCGTGTGCGTACACAGGGCGCGACATGAAGACTGTCCACACAGGTCTGATGATCACAAAGAAAGAGTGGGACGCCAGCGTAAAACACCTTATCGCAACCCTTGATAAGTTCAAGGTTCCGGCAAAAGAAAAGGGCGAAGTTCTAGCAGCCGTTGGCCCGCTCGAAAAGGACATTGTCGAAAAGCCGTAATATCGATTGCGGCAATCCGAGCGCAAAAGGCACTAATAAGGAGCTCGCTCGTTATTGGTGTCTTTTGCTTGTTACGAGAGTAGGTACGGCCTATACATACCTTCCGCGTCCCATCTGATACATTCCCGTCAGGAATGGATTGGCCGCCCGTTCGCGGCCGATGGTCGTCTCGTCGCCGTGCCCGCAATACACGGTAAAATCATCGCCTAAGCTGAGAATATTTTCTGTGATCGAGCTAACAAGCTGATCGTAATCGCCGCCGGGTAAGTCTGTGCGGCCAATCGAGCCGCTAAATAGGCAGTCGCCGGTAAACACTTTCTTCTCGCTTTCCTCAGCCAAAACTATGTGGCCCAGCGTGTGGCCCGGACAGTGCCGCACCGAGAATTTTAGCTCGCCGACCGCGTAGATTTCACCGTGTTCGAGGTTGCGTGTGATCTGCGGCGGCGGTTCATAGTCCATTCCCATCGCCGCCATTTGGTGCGGCTGCATGCCCATTAACAGCGGCTGCTGCTGCAGACTGTAATAAAGCGGCTCTTCGGCTTTGTGGATAAGGATCTCGGCGTCCGGAAATGCCGTCGAGAGTGCCAATGTGCCCCCGACGTGATCGAGATGCCCGTGCGTGAGGATGATCCCCTGCAGTTCAAGATCGTTGTCATCAATAAACGCAACAACCGCATCCGACGGCTCGCCCGGATCGATGCAGATGGCTTTCTTCGTCTGCTCACACGCGACGACACGCGTGTTTTGTTGAAACGCCGTTTGTACAAAGGTCTCTATTATCATTACTAAAAAGTATCCAAATATTTTTCGATATCAAAATCGGTCGACCGCCGGTCCTTCAGCACAAAGATGATCGCGTCGCGATATGTGTCGGCGTTAGGTTTTGCGGTAAAACACGGCGTTTCGATCTCGGTCAGATTCAAATAGCTGATCAGGCAGCTCAGCAGCATCCACAACAAGATCTCATCGTTCGGCCCGATCGGATTATGTTTGATGATGATGTCGCGGTCGGCGACGATGCCATCGACGATTCGGGCAAATTCATTTTCCGTGATCTTGGTCATGGTAATTTCCCGCCGCATCGGGCCCTTACTCACGTGCGGGCTACTGACCCTTCTTCCTCGTACATCAAGTAATGCGAACGCTCCATGCCAACCGTTTCGTAAACACGTTGAGCGTGGGCGTTTTCGGTTTCGACATATAGCCGAAAACCGCAGACGTTGCCTGCGACAGCCGCACGAGCCTTTACAAAATCGTACATCCGGCTGTAGATCCGTTGTCCACGAGCCTTGGGGCGGATATAGACGCTCTGTATCCACCAAAACCACGCGTTGCGCCAATCGCTCCACTCGTAGGTCACCATCAGCCCGCCGACGATACTATTTTCGATCTCGGCGACAACATAAAAGCCTTTCTTTTCGTCGCTAAAGACGGTTGTAACACCAGTCCGCAAAACATCGCTATCAAGATGCCGCCCCTCAGTTTCGAGCGCCATCGCCTGGTTAAATTCGACGAGCGAATCAGCATCATTGGCTGTTGCGACCCTGATATTCATATATGTTTGCTTGACGTTAGCCCCGCCGTCCTCTAGCCTAGTATGTTTTGTGCTACGGCAGAAACGCGAGTGTGAACAAGCGTGCCTCTTTTTGCACGCTCCTTAACAGTCGCGTTTCCGCCCACACTTTCAACTAATGAAACTCAGAATACTTTATCACGGCAATTGCTTTGACGGCGTTTCGTCGGCTGCCATCTTTACCAAATTTTACCTGGCAAAGTTTGCCCCCGATGCCGAGGTAGCGTACACGCCAACCATGCATCGTGCCGGGAATGCCTTTGACCGCGAACAGTTTGACGGAGACGAGAATGCGATCGTCGATTTCAAATATTGTCCCGACGAACGCCTGACGTGGTGGTTTGATCATCACCAATCGGCATTTCTCTCAAAACTTGACGAAGAGCATTTCCTAGCCGACACCTCGGGCCAGAAATTTCTCGATACCCAGAGCAAATCCTGCGCCGAGTTTATCGCACGTATTGCCAAAGAGAAATTTGACTGGGAAGACGAGTCCCTCGCCGAGCTTATCCACTGGGCACATATCATCGACGGAGCCCTGTACGAATCTCCCGCCCAATGCGTTGAGCTTCGCTCGTCGGCACTCAAGCTGATGCAGGTCATTGAGGGCGAAAAAGACCCCGCGTTTGTCGAGCACATCATCCGTATGCTGACGACGATGCAGCTTGACGAGATCATCGAGAGTGCTGAGATACAAGCAAAACTCGAGCCGATACTCGAACAGCATTGGAACACGGTCGAGCTGATAAAAAGCCGTGCCGTCGCGGAGCGCGGCGTTGTGCATTTTGACCTGACCGGAACGGGCATCGAGGGTTACAACAAATTTATCCCGTACTATTTTCACCCCGAGGTGACGTATGTCGTGTCGCTGAGCCAAAGTTCATTTCGCACGAAAATATCCGTCGGATCAAACCCCTGGGCACCGCGTCCGCGCACGCACAACATCGCCGAGATCTGCGAACGCTACGGCGGCGGCGGCCACGCCGTCGTCGGCGCCGTCAGCCTAAAACCTGAGGCTCTTGAGCTTGGGAAACAATATATGCAGGAGATCATCGACGAGCTGCAGTTCGCAGAATAGGGAATCTTGGTCCGGTCCGGACCAAGTGGACCAAGATGGACCAAAGTGGACCAAGGTGGACCAAGGTGGACCAAGATGGACCAAAAAAAAGGCGGCCTGAGAGCCGCCTTTTTCTTGCCGGAATTTATCCGTTTTATTTTTTAACAAAGACCTTGGTCGTCGTGTCCGTGCCGCCGTCGCGGTTTGGCCTCTGAGATTCGACCGACAGGGTTCCGTCGGTGTTTAACCACCATTTCTCGGTCGTGACGCGGTCGCCCATTGGCGTGCCGACTGTGCGGGTGATCTCGAGCTTACCGCCGTCGAGTTTTGCCTTGGTCGAGATCTGCATCGTGCCCATCTGGGTCTGCATTTCAGTTTTGACCTCTTTACCATCAATCGCATAGCTAACGGTGCCATCACCGCCGCCCATCATGCCGCCACCGCCACCCGGACGCCCTACGCCCGGAGGTGGTCCGCCAGCCGGAGGGCCACCCGCAGGAGGGCCGCCTGCCGGAGGGCCACCCGAAGGAGGGCCGCCTGCCGGAAGTGCATTACGCTTGGTCGTGGTCTCGGCCTTGATCTCGGTCGCCGTCTGAGTGATGACCATCGTCTGTGATTCGATACTCGCCTTTTCACGGTCGGTGAGTTTCGATTTTGCGAGATCGAGATTCCACGTGCCACCGAAATCGGTTGCTTTTTGTGCCGATGCCGATATTGCGATTGCGAGCAGCATCAGTGCCGCCGCAAACATAAAGTTCTTTTTCATAATATAGCTCCTACTAAATTTGAGATCTGACTAGATTCATTTGTAAGACGCTAGTTTAGTCCAAATGGTTTTGGCTTAGATGTAAAGAATTGTAAACCCTCTCACCTAGCCGGCCGCAGCCTCACCATCGCTGTTGAGACGGCTATTGCGATAACCATAGAGGAAATAGATCACCATGCCCACGATCAGCCACAAGCCAAAGCGGATCCAGTTCGTCACGCCAAGCTCGGTCATCAAATACAGGCACGCAAGCAGGCCGAGGATCGGTATCAGCGAGAGCTTTTTGGTCAGACTGAGAAACAGCAGCACGACCGAAACGATGACAAAAAAGATCATCGGTATCTTGTGCGAAAACGCCCCAAGCATAGTTTCGCCATCCTTTGGTGTAATGGTGATCAGATCGCTGTAAAACGTCGGGCTAAAGTAATAGATCACATATCCGAGGATTATCAGTATGACCGGCAGCAGAAACTGCGAATTAATATACGGCACATATCGCGTACCGCTTTCCTTAAACTCTTTGTCTTTGAACAGCACACCTGCACACACAACCACAAAAGCGAACAGCGTACCGATGCTGGCGAGATCGGTGACCTCTGTCAGGTTCATAAACAGGGCCGGAATGGCGACGACGATTCCTGTGATGATCGTCGCAAACCACGGCGTGTTAAATCGCGGGTGTATCGACGAAAAGATCTTTGGCAACAGACCGTCGCGGCTCATCGCCATCCAGAGACGCGGCTGGCCGATCTGGAATACCAAGAAAACTGTCGCCAAAGCGATCACGGCACTGACAGCAATAATGCCCGCGACCCAAGGAATATTTGCACCCTCAGGGCCGAAAACGAACGCCAGCGGATCACCGACATCGAGCAGCTTATAGCTGACCATGCCGGTCAGGACGAGGGCTATCGCGATATACAGGATCGTACAGATCACGAGCGACAGGATCATCGCTATCGGCAGATCACGTCGCGGATTTTTACATTCTTCGGCGGTCGTCGAGAGTGCGTCAAAGCCGATGTACGCAAAGAACACTGCTGAAACACCCTTGAGCACGCCTTCGACGCCGTTTGGTGCAAATGGCGACCAGTTGGCCGGATTGACGTAATTGAGGCCAAGGAAAATGACGAGCAAGATGATGCCGATCTTAAGCACGGTCATTATGTTCGAGGCAAATTTTGATTCGCGGATGCCGATAAATACAAGCGTCGTGATGACGAGCGTGATGAGCAATGCGGGCAGATCGCAGACGACCGAAAGCGAGCCAAGCTTTGGCGCATTTAACCACGCCAGATAGCCGTCCATCTGACCGCAGGTAACGACAGCGTCTGACGCTGAGCAAGCTGCCGTCAGAGCATCAACGGTGGCACCACCGGCGACAGCCTCGGTCACAGCCGCGTAGCCGCGCTTTGCCGTGAGGAAATCCATTGTGAAATGCAGCGGTATATCGATGCCGTAGCCCTTTAACAAACCGGTAAAATAATCGCTCCAGGATATGGCGACGGCGATGTTGCCGATAGCGTATTCGACGATCAGGTCCCAGCCGATGATCCATGCGATAAATTCGCCCATCGACGCATAGGCGTATGTATATGCCGAACCCGCAACAGGTATTCGCGAGGCAAACTCCGCGTAGCAGAGTGCCGAAAATCCGCACGCAAATGCCGTAAAGACAAACAGCAGAGCGACCGCCGGGCCGCCGTTAAATGAGGCTTTGCCAACCATGGCAAAAATGCCCGCACCGATGATGGCGGCAATGCCCATCAGCGTCAGGTCAAAAACGCCAAGCGTTCGACGCAGTGTTCCGGCAGGTGCGGCATCGCCAACGTGCTCGGTCATACCGGCAGCGGCATCAGCCTGAATTTGCGAAATGGATTTGGTCCTGAACAGATTCATAGTGGTCCTCGCGCGATCAATTTTCCTCTAAGCTAACTTGTCTGTAAGGCAGGTTTAACGCGAATTTTGACCCAATTCGGTTTGAGAGTCAAGAGAGTGTGAAGAGTCTGGGAGTCCAAAGAGTCCAGAGAACAGAGTCCGACTCTCTAGACTCCCGACTCAGCCGACTATAGACTATCGGTATGGACTGGAAAATATTTGGAACGGCTTTTTTGACTCTTTTTTTGGCGGAGCTTGGGGATAAGACGCAGCTTGCTGTTATTACAATGACGGGGAGTACCGAATCTAAGATCTCGGTGTTTTTGGGTGCGAGTCTGGCATTGATCACCGTAACGCTGCTCGGTGTGGTTTTTGGCGGCGCTTTGAGTCGGTATGTGCCAACGGAGTGGCTGCAACAGATCGTTGCAACGGCTTTTATCGTAATTGGGCTGCTGATGCTGCTGGGTAAGCTTTAAACAAAAAAGAGCGGCCGTATGGGACGACCGCTCATAGCCCGGGAGAGGGTATTGTCAACCGTTCATTTACTGATCGGCTACAAAATTAAGATCGACGACGTTGTCCGTCAACGAGATGACGTGAGTTGGCTGGCTAAACGTGAACCGTCGCGAGCGTACACTGACGATCACTGTCTGGCCGTCTTCGACATTGCTAAAGTTAAAATAGCCCCATCGTCCCGTTTGGACGTTGCGAACATTACCGTTTGCCTCGATCAGCGAGACTACAGCATTTACCACACCGCGTCCTTCGCTCGTCATGACGCGGCCGCTGACCGAAACCTCAGCCGAAAGCGGAGCTGCTGCAAAACCGGTATCAAACGTATGATCGTTTGCTCCGACTCCACCGGTCGTCAGGCTGATGACACCAAACGTTCCCGCCGGCGAACCTGCCGGATTTACGACATTTGCCGCATCTGAATCAGACGAATCGTCAGATCCGAGCTGTGACGTGACATTTTGGGTCGTCAGAAACAGCCCGAATAGCGGGCCGCCGCTGTTATAGTTAGCAGGATTGTCAAAACGTACTTGATAAGCCGTCGTGTAGAGTATGCCGCCGTTTACCTGGCCGATGTTGTCGGTCGGGGTCGGGTCCGCTGCTGTGGACGAAACGAAATAGTATTCACCGTTGGCATCAGTGACAGCCGTTCCGACTGCGGTCGATCCGGAATAGAGGCGGACGGTTACATTAGGTATGCCGTTTTCGCCGCCGTCCTGAACACCGTTGTTGTTTAGGTCGCGCCAGACGCGGTTACCGATCTCGATCGGCGAGGCATTACACATAGCGGTCGTTCCGCCGAGTCCGTTTGCCTTACCAAAATCAGGTACGCTCGATCCGCCCGTTCCGTTATATATGCGGTAGGCGCGATTGCTGGCACCTGTATTGACATTCATCCAACGCATACCGCCATCAAACGTCGCACCGCTTGAGATGGTGCGTGAGATCGGGTCGAGTAGCGTCGTGACGACGTGTTCGCGGCCCGGTATGTGAAGCATCACGCCCCAACCGACTTCGTCGTGATAGTTAGCACCGTTTGGCGTTAGACAGAAATCGTCTTCGTAAAAGAATTCGCCGTCGCCGGGCCCCTGGCCGGTCGATTGGGGTGCCGTTCCGAATGCTGGGGGAGCTCCGCAACGGCCATTGTCTTCGAGTGTCCATGAGCCAAATGTTCCGCAAGATTTGAGGGTGTCACCAGCCGTTCGTTTAGCATCGGGGCCGTTGTCAAAAGCTTGGTCGCCTGAACGGTCACGAAGGCCGATCAGCAAATTACCATTCTCAAATTCCATATCGACGAACATTGGCTGAGGGAAAGCAAAATTTGTCTGGACGGTCGGACGCCAAGGCCTCCACTCGGCTGCCTGGCCGGGATCGGCAAATCCACGCGCGTAGTTGAGCGGAAAGCTATGGACTATAGGGCCAAATGCAAGTGAGGTCGGGTCGACCTGAACCAGGTAAGCAAAAAGATTGGCCGCGTTATTTGTGCTTTCTGCCGAGCAGACCATACCGACATAAACCTGTCCGCGATATGCCTTGACGGCAAACGGGCGGATGTCACCGGCCGGACAGTTTGCAGCACTACCGCCGGGTGTCGGCAGCGTCAGGGTCGATGCCTGAACGCTATTGCCGAGCGATGCTCCGGTCGAGGGGTTGAGGGCATAGAGCCTGCGGTTTTCGAGGTTCATTACAAACAGACGGCTCTCGTCCGCTGCCAGATCCATGCCGCCGATGCTGGTTTTACCTACCGCGTCCCACCCCGCATCGTTATTGTCCGAGGCGTAATCAAGCGGATCGTGGGCGTTGGTCGTTGCTCCGGGGAGCGTAAATTTCGAAGTGATAGCGTTTGTCGCCGGGTTGATCACATAGATCGCACCTGCGTCGTCAGGATTGTTAAAGGTGTTGTCAACGCCAGGGCCAAATCCGGCGTGGCGTTTGAAAAACGATGCGGCATAAACGCGGCGATTGATTCGCGAATAGGCCAGCGAAAATACCGTTCCGGTCGTGTTGGCAGCCACGCTCAAAGCGTGGGTCGTTGGATTGTCAAAGTTTGCAACCGTCGTATCGTTATAGGCCGTGCCCGAATTGTAAGGGAAATCCCAGAGTACGCTGTTGCTTGCATATACGCCGTTCTGAGCACCCTCGACAAATCGCGAGACGACGGCCGACGGGTTGTTTTGGCAGAAATCTTCGGGACGATTGACCGCGAGATTTACATTGGTCGCACCGGTATTATTAACAAACTGTACCGTCGAACCCGAATCCGTGGCCGTTCCGCCCGAGACTGAATCAGTTGCTCTAGCCGAT
This sequence comes from uncultured Chloracidobacterium sp., assembly GCA_964543865.1. Taxonomy (GTDB): domain Bacteria; phylum Acidobacteriota; class Blastocatellia; order Pyrinomonadales; family Pyrinomonadaceae; genus OLB17. Next base: position 42,583 of record CAZIZR010000021.1, on the reverse strand, counting down.
GGCATAAATCCCGCGGGCAGCGTCGTAAACTCGACACGATACGGGCCTGTGCCGGTAGCGCTCAGCGAATAGTTGCCGGCGGCGTCAGTTACGGCTGTGCCGCAAGCATTTCCTAGCCCGTCATATGCGCTGACAGTTACCCCTGCCACTCCGCCGTCGATCGAGTTTAATCCGCTCGTGGTGTCATATGCACCATTGCCGTTAAAATCCTGAAAGACCTTACCGCTGATCGTGCCAGCCATTGCGGCGTCAGATTTTTCTGTTTCGGCGACTGAGGATTTTGTCAGCCTCTGAGCCTTTGAGTAAAACTCATTGGAAAAAACGATCGACAGAAATAGCACAGCGATCAACGATAATACAGCGACGACCCTGTAGCGGGCGAGAAAAACACTTATCTTCATTTTATTAGGGTACCTGTAGCAAAATTCGGGGGACGAATTTTTAGGTGTGGTGGATTTGGGTAAGACTTTTGGGATCTACTGATGGTGGGGCATCAGCGATAGCTACTAGCAAGATACAGCATTCAACGCGGTTGTGTCAAATAAAATTTAACATGTTTGTTCTAGCTTTTTAGACGGGAGATGAATTTCTGGCGAAACTTAGCGACCTTTGGCGCGACGACGGCGTTGCAATAGGGTTGGTTTGGATTGTTGGCGAAATACTCTTGGTGATAATCTTCGGCGGGCCAAAATTTGTCAAACGCCGTGACCTCAGTAACGATCGGGTTGTCATAGATGCCCTCGGCGTTAAATTCGGCAATGGTTTCCTCGGCTGTTCGTCGTTGTTCGTCTGAGTGGTAAAAAACAGCTGAGCGATACGACGTGCCGACGTCGCCGCCCTGGCGGTTGAGCGTGGTCGGGTCGTGGACGGTAAAGAAAACCTGTAATAGTTCTTTGTATGACAGCTCGCTCGGATCAAACCTGATCTGTACAACCTCGGCATGGCCGGTCGTCTCAGAACAGACCTCTTTGTACGTTGGATTTTCTTTGTGCCCGCCTGAGTAACCCGAAACGACATCTTCGACGCCGCGCAGATCGTCAAATATTGCTTCAACACACCAAAAACATCCCGCCGCTAGCGTCGCCGTTTCTAAATTATCCATAACGAGATTCTACCAGAAACTCAATCTCCAAACAGCGACTTTCCGCCGAACATCTTAGCCCCGCCGACCGATATGTAAGCCGCGTAAGTCGCGATCCCGATGAGCAGCGTTAGTTGAACGACGGCATTCGGGAACAGGATGCTCGAAGTATCAAACGTCATCGCATGACCGCTGCCAATATCGGGAAAGATGGAACAGGCGATCATCGCCAACAGTCCAAAACGGACCAATGAAACCAGTTGCAGGAAGTTCTTGAGCAAAACCAAAACGATCAACAACCACAGCGAATATGGAAGATCGTTGATATCCAGCATTGCCAAGAAAACGAGAAGAACCACGATCGCCGCCTTTTTGTTGCGAAGGACAAAATAGAAAACTACCAGAAGCGTCAAAAGTAACAACGCTCTAAGGGATAAATAAACAAATGCGGCACCTGGAAACCCGACCAGGGCGATCAAGGAATTTGAAATTCCATGATAAGCAGCATCTGTGACCTGAATTCCAAGTTGCCTCTCGGCAACCAAAAGTCCAAGCTTGTCAAATAATAAATTGCTGACCAGTCCCAGTAATGCTCCGACCAGAATATCTCGACCGACCATCGGGTCGCGAAAATCTCCGGCCAGCAGACGGCTCCATGAAATAAATATCTCCGACCACCAGCGCCGCACAAAGGGCTCGACAGCACAATAAAACAAACCGCCAACCAGGCCGATCCAGATACTCGCCTGCATAGCATCAATTAGAACCCAAAACTCCTCACCAATATCGGCGTAGTGGATAGATGAAGTAGTTAGTTGGAAGATCAAATTGAATACGAAGAACACCAGTGCGATCTTGCTTGTTCCGCGAAGGTCCGCTCTCCCCAGCTTGATATTTCTCCATACCAAAAAAATACTTGATGCAAAAGCCATTACTAGGACTGCCAGACCGATAATATCGATTGCCGTCCAAGTCGGTGGCGGTTGAGCGGTTAGAGGTTTTTGCCACGGCGGAACGATCCGATAATAGACGGGCCTGCCCTGAAAAGCGGCGGCTTCGATCCGGATCGGAATGTCCGTCCAATCTGCCAGCGTTCCTTTCCACGCCATACGCTCATCAAAGCCGACGGGCGGTGTCCATTCGGGTGTGGCCTTTTCAAATTTATTGATGTCCAACCCCGCTTCGGCAAAAAGTTTTGTCCAATCCGTCTTTGGGATTTCTGTCACACTTGCCGTGTTCTCCGGCGGAACGGCCTTGAATTCTATCAATCGCCCGGTCGTATCTAGCGAGACATTGACCATTCCCGGCACGTCAAATGGCGGATTTTTTTCAGTAATGCCTCCTTCGTTTCTCACATAATTTGCAAGAAGTCGTGGCGATTGGCGATATAGAAAATAGATCTCGTAAGGCTGGCCGGTCCGCAATCGGTCGGCCGTATCTTTCCAATTATTTTCTTTGGCGTATTGCAGAAACTGTCCGTCGCTTTGATAGTTGTGACGCTTGTCAGCGGGTTTGTCCGGGTAGCCGAAATTTTTGATCATCGTTTCGGCACGGTCGGCCAGAGCATCGGGTGATTTCTGAAGCGGTGTGAGATTAAATGTTTTGTATTTTCCGTTGATGACGACCATCGAAATCAGCGAAGCGATCACTCCGAGCAGACAGAGCAACGCGACCACAGGTCTGAGAGCCCCTTTCTTCGGCGAAGCCGCTATCATTTCGGGAGTCGGCGTTTGCCCCGCGTCGAGGGCGATCTGCATAGGATTGCCTCCCGGCAGTGCCATCGCGACTTGCAGAGCCGTCTGTGGACGATCTTTCGGATCTTTTTCGAGACACTGGGCGATGACGTTTTCGACGAGCGGATCGATACCCTTGATGATCTCAGACGGACTGGTTGGTGTCTCGGTGTTGTGCTTTTTGATCAGCTCCATCACGTTGTCCGCGATGAACGCCTGTTTACCCGTAAAGATCTCGTACAGCACCAGCCCAAGAGCGTAGATATCGCTGCGGACCGTCACCTCACGACCGGCGATCTGCTCGGGGGCCATGTAGGCCGGCGTCCCGGCACGGATGCCTTCTTTGGCGATCTCAGACTCGATCCCGGCGATGCCAAAATCGGTGATACGAGCAACACCCTTTTTGTCGATGATTATATTGGCGGGTTTGAAGTCGCGATGCAGTATCCCGGCCTTGTGGATAGCCTCCATCCCGACACAAAGCTGCCGCGACACCTCGACCGCCCGTTCGTGCGTAAACCGCCCAACCCGCGTTAACAGCTCTGATAGATCATCACCATCGACAAACTCCATCGACAAAAAATGCCGTCCGTCGATCTCGCTGATATCAAAAACGCGGCAAACATTTGGATGCGATACCTGTCGGGCATTGCGCACCTCGCCGTGAAAGCGTTCGAGCGCGTCGCTGTCGTTTTGGTAGCTGCCCGGAAGAAATTTGAGAGCGACGGTCTGTGAGAGCTTTATGTCCTCAGCCTTATAAACCTCGCCCATCCCGCCTTTACCGACAAGCCCGATGATGCGGTAGCGGCTCGCGAGCACAGTACCGGCGACAAAGTCTCCTTTCAGCGAACCGCCGGTCGTGTTGGCTTTGATCTCGGTCTTGTTCTCGTTGCCGGAACTGTCTAGTTTGGTTGGATCTTCCATAAGAAAAGGTAGCCACGGAGATCACAGAAGTTGATGAGAAAAAGCAATGCAACTTTCGTGCGTCAACACATTCGTCGTGCAACGGTACCAACCTGTTCCGAACTCCTCTGAGATCTCAGTGATCTCTGTGGCTACATCTTAAGGCCATTCGCCGCTGTATGAAAAGTCTGCTCTGCCCGTTAGGACGATCTCGTCGTCGTCGCGCCAGAGGACGTCGGTCGTGCCGCCCTCCGAATGGACCATGACCTTGCGGCCGGTCTTTAGCATAAAGGCGCTAAGGACAGCCGCGCCGCTTGAGCATGTGCCGGAGGCTGAGGTTTCGCCGGCACCGCGTTCCCAGATACGCAGCTCGATATTTTCGGAGTCGTCGATCTTAACGAAAACGATATTTGCCCGCTCGGGAAATCGCTCATGCGTTTCCATCACGCGGCCGACGGTGCGCCAGTCAAAATTAAAGTCCTCAACAAAGATGCACGCGACCGGATTGCCGACGTTGACCGCCGAAAAAACATAATGGCGGCTATCGACGACGATCGGCTCATTGACGACGTGATCGCGGCGGGTTTCGACGAGGACGGGAATCTCTTCGCTGGCAAAATGCGGCTTGCCTATCTCGGCTTCGAATACAAAGCGGTCGTCGCTTTTCTCCATCAAACGATAATTCTTAACGCCGCTGCGCGTTCGCAGACGCAGGTCGGTTTCGTTCCAGATGCCTTTGTGGTGCAGATAAGCGACGGCGCAGCGGGTGCCGTTGCCGGAAAATCCGGCGATGCTGCCATCGGGATTGATGATCTCGCAAAAATAGTCAGCCTCGGTTCCGTCGAGGCGTTCGAGCACGGCGATGCCGTCGGAACCCGCACCGGTGTTGCGGTGACAGATCGCTTTAGCCAGATGGCTAAGATCTAATGTCGCATCGACATCATCACGCTCGATGACGATATAGTCGTTGCCAAAGCCGTGGAATTTGCAGAACGGTATGGTCATTAAAGCTTGATCGATCTGACGAATATCTCTTTGATCTTGGTACTTTCTGTCGTGATCTCTTTGACGGTGGTCGCGTCTTTGGCAGTCAGTTTGTCGCGGGGCTTACCGTCCTCGATGATGCGGATCGCTTTGATGCCCGAAAAATATACACGCCTTTCGGTTGGAGTCTGATCATCATTTTCGGCCTTTTGAAAGTAGAACATCAGCACGCCAGCTTCAGAGTATAGATATTCCTCAGTGTAGGTGCGGTTCGATTCTCGACGCTCGACCTTGACCAATACAAGCTGGTCGGGATACATATGCTGCTCGGTGTCACCGCCGCGATAAAAGAATTTATATGTGAGGTTGTGGATACCGACAGCACGCCATTGATGGTTGCGTTTGTTGACGACAAGCTCATTCATAAACAGCTCGCCATACTGGCCGCGGTCATCATCAGTCTCACACAACCGCGCCTTTTCGGCGATATCTATGTAAAACGTTCGGATCTTTTCGACGGTCTTATCGGTCGTCTGTGCCGTTACGCAAACGGCCATTAACAAGAGGAGCGATAGGCTGTAGATTTGTTTTTTCATACAATCAAGAACGAGCCAAACCGGATTTCTTGTCCCTTTAAGTACCTTGCGGCCCGGCGTTAGAACTTTAACGCGGAGCCGCAAAGAACGCAAAGGGTTAACGAGGCGTTAATTTACCCAATCTGCGATAAACACATTTGTGTCGCCCTCTTTGGCGGCGTTGCGATTTGAGGCGAACACCAGTTTTTTGCCGTCCGGCGAGAACATCGGAAAGCCGTCAAACGTCTCGTTGAACGTGACCCGCTCGATACCGGTGCCGTCGAGATTGATCAGTGCTAGGTCAAAGTTGCGCTTACGCGGGTCGGTCGCAAAATAGTTTGTGCAAAAGATTATCCGCTTGCCGTCCGGAGTAAAGTACGGGGCAAAGCTGCCGCCGCCTAAACTTGTTACCTGACGTTTGTTGGTGCCATCGGCATTCATTACCCATATTTCGAACACGATCGGAACGATCAAATGCTGTGCAAGCAGGCTCTTGTAACGCGCGATCTCGGCCGGAGTTTTGAATGTCGAGCGTCGATAAACGATCATCTTGCTATCCGGCGAGAAAAACGCTCCTCCGTCGTAACCTATTTCGTCGGTCAGGCGTTTTATGTTCTTGCCGTTCGTGTCCATTGTGTAGAGATCGAGGTCGCCGTCACGCTCCGATGTGAAAACGATCTTTTTACCGTTTGGGCTCACTGTCGCCTCGGCGTCATAGCCGGCAGTATCGGTAAGCTTCTTTATGTCAGTGCCGTCCGGTTTTGATGTGTAGATATCATAATTAGGATAGACCGGCCACACATACCCTTGCGACATATCCGCATTTGGCGGGCATTCTTTGGCTCCGCCATGTGTCGAGGCATAGAGAACCTTTTTGCCGCCCTTAAAAAAGTACGAGCACGTCGTGCGGCCCTCGCCGTTTGAGACCATCTTTACGCCGGAACCGTCGATGTTCATCGTAAATATCTGGTCGCAGCGGAGCTTGTCGCGTTTTGATTGAAAGATCAGCTTTTTACCATCTGACGAAAAATATGCCTCGGCATTTTCACCGCCAAAAGTTAGCTGCTTGATGTTTGTGAGATGACGCTCACCTGCGATCGAAAGCGGGTTTTGCTGTGCCGTGCCGATTGACACAGAGGTTATAATAACTAGAACAAAAAAATACAACTTTTTCATATTTTCGATTATATTATTACGGACAGGATTTCGCGCATCTGAAATAAGAAGTTTTCCGAATTAAGTGATTAAGCGAAAGTAAGTTGCGGTTGATTCGCCTTTGGTTTGCTTATATTTTGCCTATGAACTTTGAGACAAACAAAGATGTTCTAGATTGGTTTGAAAAACAGGAGCGTTCACTAACGCCCAAGTTTATTAATGCCATTGAGTGGGACAAGGTTAAGGATACGCACGTCGATGAAAAGCTGATACCGATCTTGCTATACATGCGCGATGTCGAGACGCTGACCGACATGTATCACCGCGAACTGCTCCGCACGCCGACCGGCAAAGACCCGCACATCAGCAAATTTATGGAGCGTTGGGGCGTCGAGGAGATCACGCATGGCGAGGTGCTCAATCGCTTTCTTAACGAGATCGGATACGAGACTGATCCCAACTGGCAGGAACAGGTCCGAAAAGCCGTGACCACCACATACAATGCCAATGCTTATTTTCTAACCGTCATCACAAACCTCGTCGGCAAAAAATTTACGGCAACGCATATGACCTTTGGCGCGATCCACGAGATGGAGGCCGCCATGGGCTATCGCCGCCTGATCGCTCTCGCCAACCATCCGATCTTGACGCACATCGTCAACGGCATCATTCGCGAAGAGGCGATCCACGCTCAGTTTTACCGCAGCGTTGCACGGCTCGAATTGCAACGCAGCCCATTTGCGCAAAAAATGGCACGCTGGGTGATCGATCATTTTTGGGCGCCGGTCGGGCAAGGCTCGCTTGCCAAAAGCCGTACTGAATATACGATCGGAACGCTTTTTGCCGAGGATGGTGCTATCGACAACCTCGACAAAGCCGTGACCCAACGCGTGCGCCAGCTCCCGGGTTTTGACGGCATCACAAAGATCACCGAAACCATCGGCGGTATGGCCGAAAGCGCGTCGATGAAACTTGGCGGGGTAAGGACCGCGATTGTTTTGGTAAATTTGGCGCTATTGTCGTTTTTCGCCGGTGAACTTATCTAATTAGGCGGGCCGATAAAATTCCACGCCGCCGCTCATCTCTACGCCGACACGCCCCTCTGACTCCGCATAATCGAGATGCGCGATCGATTCGGAAATAGCCAAAAATCTGTGTACGTCATGGTCGAACGAATCGGGGAAGAGGCGTTTGGCAACCTCAAAAGCAGTGATGCCAGTATTTGAAACTAAAGCGACGACCTTTTTTTGCCGTTCGTCGATAGCCCGGACATAGCGGTGAAAGATCTCTTCGAAATCCGTTACGGGTTCGCCGTGGCCGCCGTGGGCAAGCGTGGGCGAAAAACTGCGAAGCCGCGCAAGGCTAACGAGATATTCGGCTAGCGATGGAAACCGTTTGGTTGGATCAACAGGGTCGGGTGAGAGTATCGGGTTTGGCGTGATACGTTTTAGGACACAGTCGCCGCAGATGAGCGTGCGGTCAGCCTCGCGGACAAATGAGCAAGACCCGGGCGTATGTCCGGGCGTATGCAGCACTCGCAAAGAGCCGCCGTCAAACTCAAGCTCCATATCATCGTGTAGCGGTTTGAGATCGCTCACATCCAGCGAATCGGTCAAAAGACTTATGTCCTCATACAGCGACTTCATCTCTTCGAAAACATTGTCGGGCACGCCGGACCGCAGCATTAGCTGGCGATGCTCCTCATGCGCAAGCCGTCCAAACAGATGGCCCGTCTCCCATTCGTGAATGAGCACCTCAGCGTTTTTCGCTTCGTCTCGAACCTGTTTTGCCAATCCGCAGTGATCCTCGTGTGCGTGAGTCAACACGATCCGGCGAACGTCCGAAAACTGAACACCGTTTGCCGCAAGCCCTTCTCTCAACGCCGCGGCCGCTTGTGGTGTCTTAGGCCCGACATCGATCAGCGTCAACGGATCCTCTTTGACGAGATACACATTTACGTCACCGACATAAAATGGCGTGGGGATCGATAGCGGTATGATCTTCATATTATGAGACTGTTCGCGGGGTCGAAAGGTTCATCTTAACAAACCTTTTTCGATTGGGAATAACCGGCAAGTTTGAAAATGGATCTGTGAAAAAAATTGGGGTTATCAAGAAACTTTGCGTTTGGTTATACGGTAATAACATTGATCAATAGAATAATGCCGGAAATTACAAAAAAATTACATTTTTACTTGCCTAAAATCGGTTTTTGGGGTAAAAAATTCAAAGCAATTCATTTCAGTTCAAATATCTGTAAGACAAGTCGTTAGCAATTCACCGATTCGCGGCTTGCCTAAACGAGCACATTCTCGATGTAACGCAGATATTAAAAGGATTCTAAATAGGTTCAAAGGAGTAAAAACAATGAGAGCATTTTCGTCCGGGATCACCGCCAAGGCGGCATCGATCTTGATCACAATGGCAGCCTGTGTATTTATGGCCGCGACTGCAATGGGGCAATCTCAGGCAGCCGCAGCTGACCTTTCAGGTTCTGTAACTGACCCTACCGGTGCAGTTGTCGCCGGTGCTACGGTTACCGCGAGGGGTATAGGCAACGGAATAAGCCGTACCGTAACCGCAAATGGTGAGGGGAATTATCAGTTTATTTCTTTGCCTCCGGGTGATTATGAGATCACGGCCGAAGCGGCGACCTTTAAGAAAGTCGTTATTTCGCCGGTCAAACTTACGGTCGGACAGAGTGCTGACCTGACGATCAAGCTCGAGCTTGGTGCGGCCACCGCCGTCGTTAATGTAACGGGTGATGATGTACAGCTTGTCGAAACTACCAAATCGACCGTCTCAAACACTATCGGCCAGCAGAGCATCGCGAACCTACCGATCAACGAACGTAGTGCTACCGGCTTCGCACTGACGCTCTCAACCGTCGGACGCGATAATGGACGCCCGATCGGACCTGCACCTACATCAGGTTTGAACATCGGCGGCCAACGCGGACGTTCGACGCAGGTTAACGTTGATGGAGCCGATTTTACCGACAACTCGATCAACGCCGCCCGCTCGACCGTCTCGATGGAAGCCGTACAGGAATATCAAGTAGCAACCAACTCGTACACGGCAGAGTTTGGCCGTGCGACCGGTGGTGTCGTCAACGTAGTAACAAAACGCGGAACCAACGATTTTCGCGGAAATGTTTTTGGTTTTATCCGCGATAAGCGGATCCAGGCCCGCAATGCATTTGCACCTATTGCTGATCCGGATTTTCGTAGGACCCAATATGGTGCCACGCTTGGCGGACCGATAGCGAAGGACAAGACACATTTTTTCACAGCTTATGAGGGACGCCGCCGTGATGAATCAGGTTTCTTTACATCTAACGTTGTTGGTAACCTCACGGCCTCAGCGACCATCCCGGTCATTGCTACCTTTAATCCCGTCGCACAAACCTACAATAATCTGACACCGGCCCAAGCTGCAGCGATCAATGCTCTGGTGACCGCCGGCGGTGCGAATGTATGCTTGGCCCGCGCGTATGCTTGGTTTGCCTCAAGCGGCGGACAAACGGCCCTTACCGGAACCAATCCGCTTATGAGCCCCAATGGTGACGGCAGTGCTTGTAACGCGACGCCTATCACAGGCATTGGCCCCGGTGTAGTTGGACCCCGATTTTTCCTGACCGGTGCTCCGGTACCAAATGGAACTGTGAATGCTGCCGGTCAGCCGATCGCATTTAGAGCACTCAATGGCCTGCAAAAGATCTTTCCCGTGACTGATCGAACCAATTATTTCACGACCCGTGTTGACCACAATATCAACGCAAACAATCAGCTCAATGTCCGCTTTGGATACAACACCGGCAATATTACCGGTATCCAGGTCGAGTCTCAGAACCAGTCTCTTGGTCAAAACGATTTCTCGAGAACAGGTATCACCAACTTTAAGGACACATCATTAAACGTTGGCTGGACATCAACCCTGAGCAGCACGATGGCAAACGATTTTCGTTACAGCTTTGGCCGTCGTAAAACCTCGTTCCGTTCGCAGAATGGAGATGCGGTTGCGTTTAATATTTCGGGTACTGCATTTATCGGACGTGAGCTTTTCTCACCGGTCGATCGCACCGAAAACCGAAATCAGTTTATTAATAACTTTAACTGGGTATGGGGAAACCACACGATCAAATTTGGCGGTGATGTGAACTTTGTTCGTATCCCAACGGCTGATTTCGAGCTTAATTTTGCCGCCCTATTTAACTTTGGTGAATTTGCTTCGGGCAATCTGAATCCGGCTTTTGCTACCGCCGGTCTGCCAGCCTTTACGCCTGTTCAAAGCTACGGCCTAGGACTGCCATCAACTTATGTCCAGGGATTTGGCAACAAGACCAGCCGGATCAAAAATACACCGCTTGCTTTTTTCATACAGGATTCGTGGAGAGCAACCCGTAAGTTAACACTCAATTACGGCCTGCGTTATGACTACGAATTGACGGAAACGATCGCACCTGTTGGCGTTCGCGACCCGTTGACCGGTATTACACTCACGGCTGCAGATGTTTTGGCCGCCCAGGATGCTGTCGGTGTTCAGCAGGGTATTCCGCGTGACAAAAACAATTTGGCACCACGTCTAGGTTTTGCCTATGACATTTTTGGAACAGGCAGATCCGTCGTTCGCGGTTCGATCGGCCTTTACTACGATCACCCGCTGCTTGCAGTTGCCTTTAACTCAGACATTGCCGATTCGTCGCAGCAGCAACAAGCCGTGTTGACGGCAGGTAGCCCTGTGCCGATCAATACAACCACCGGTGCACCAACCCTACTAAATGCTGCTCTCGTGTTTCACGGCACTGTTTGTGGCAATTCTGGCTCAAGTGCCGCAGTTTGTGCTGGTTACGGCAGCCCTACGACACCGGGCGTTGCTACAACATCTCAATATCAATTTGGCCGTATGAGGTTTAACGACCAGTTCTATACGGGATTTGGTGCTGTTCTACCGTTTTCGCTGCCGATCGCTAAGAACTTTGAGTATGCGTCAGCAACTCAAGGCAACATTTCGTTTGAACAGCAGATCGGCCGTGATATGGCTATCTCAGGTTCGTACATTTTTGTCGGAGCACATCATCTACCGCACCCGACCGACCTGAACACGCCGAACACTGCCCTTCAAATTCAAAATTTCCAGCGTTATAACGGTGGAGCACTGCCAACCTCAACACAAGCAGTCGCAACTCTGTCGATCGCAACGACGGCACCAGGTTCGGCAACGGGCGTGGGCTGCACAGTCGTCATCCCGGGTATGGTTGCTTCGTGTCCCGGCGGACGTGTTGTAGCACCGGCGATCGCTAATTTCTTTAGGCCAAACGCTCCTAACTATTTCCTCGCGTTTGCCCTATCGGGCGGCGCAGTGACAAAAGCTGCCCTCGACGCACAGCTTGCCGGTAGTCTCCGCACACCGGGAGTTATTACCCCGTATGGTTCAGTAAATGCTCAGATCTCGGATGGTAATTCGAGATATCAGGCATTTAATATGGAGTTCAAACGCCGATTTGCCAACAACTTTACGTTCCTCGCGAGCTACACGCTGTCGCAATCGATCGACGATTCGTCCGATCTACAGACATTACTCATCGCTCAGGACGTGAATAACTTTAAGGCGGAGCGGTCGGATTCTTTGTTTGACCAGCGTCACCGTTTTGTGTTTAGTGGACTATGGACGTCACCAGCTGCTTGGAGATCAGGCAGCGGCTGGCAAAAATTCATGTCCGACTGGACCGTAGCTCCGATCATTGAGATGTCATCAGGCCGTCCGTTCAACATCATCACTAACGTTGACGCGAACAACGACCAGACCGGTCAGACTGACCGTCCTAGCGTAAATGCGGACGGCTCGCTTTGTGTCCCCGGAACCACCGGATGTATCACACCACTCATTACCGGTGGGGTATTTTCATCCGGTAATCTGCCTCGCAACTCGGGCATCACGCACGGATTCTTTTCGATGGATATGCGTCTGTCGCGTGCTATTCGTTTTAATGAGCGTCTCCGCCTCGATCTGATCGCTGAGGGCTTTAACCTCTTTAACCGGTTCAACGAAGGTTCGGCAACGCCGTTCTTTGCTGACGTAAATGCTTTTGCACAACGCACTGGCAACGGTAAGTACTACAGCCGTCCGACGGCCGCTTACGATTCGCGTCAGTTCCAGTTTGGAGCGAAATTTAGCTTCTAAGCATCGACTTAGAACATATATTACGGCCGGGTGGTTTTAGCCATCCGGCCTTTTTTGTCGATAATCGATGTATGCGAACATTCGCCGAAAAGATAAAACTCAAGGCGTCAGAGATCGGCTTCTCTAAGGTCGGGATCGTTGCGGCGGAACCGCTCGTCGGCGAGAGGGCTCGATTGAACGCGTGGCTCGATCAAGGCTTTCATGGCGAAATGGCTTGGATGGCACGAGAACCCGATAAACGCACGGACCCGCGTCTGTTATTGCCCGGGGCACAGTCCGTCGTAGTCGTCGCCCTCAACTACTTTACCCCGCATCAGCACCAACCAAGCCTAGGCAAGATCTCACGCTACGCGTGGGGCGATGATTATCATGATGTTGTCTACGAAAAACTAACAGAATTATTTGAGTGGATAAAGACGGAAGACCCGTCAGCCAAAAGCAAGATCTGCGTCGATACGGCACCGATGATGGACAAGGCTTGGGCAGTGCGAGCAGGGCTCGGCTGGCTTGGCAAACATTCTAATGTGATCACGAAAGATATCGGCTCGTGGATCTTCATCGGCTCGCTGCTGCTAAGTATCGAGCTGGACTACGACACGGAAACGGTCGAGGATCATTGCGGCACGTGCACGGCATGTCTCGACGCGTGTCCGACAAACGCAATTGTCGAGCCATATGTGGTTGATTCACGAAAATGCATTTCGTACGCGACGATCGAGCTACGCGACGAGACCTTGCCGCCTGACATCGCTGAAAATCTCGACGGCTGGATCTATGGCTGTGATATCTGCCAAGACGTGTGTCCGTGGAACCGCTTTGAACAGCCAACCGGCGAAGCTCGTTTCGAACCGCGAAATGGCCAGACAGATCTTTCCATTACACAGATCGCAGAGATGACCCATGATGATTATGTCGTCAGGTTTCGCGGTACAGCGATAAAACGTGCGAAACTAAGTGGACTAAAAAGAAACGCCAAGTATCTCTAAAACTCGGCTTTTCCGATATTTACTATAATGCCAAAGAAAATTAAGAACGTTTTAACACTCACATTTTTGATCACTGTTGCGGTATTGATACTCTCGAGCACCACCGCCGCACAAAAGACATCGGCCGCCTCAAAGGAATACAAGAGACTGGTCGCACTGAGTGCTGCTCTAAAAAAGATACCGATGAATAGACAGGACAAGGAGCCGCACCGTTCATTTCTAAAAAAGAACGATAAGGACATTGTCTATAGCGACCCGTCGGCCGAATGGTATGTCCGTTCGGACCGTTTTTGGGATCTTTACAAAAAATATGAGTCGCTCGCTATAGCTGACCAGATCGCCTGGACGGCAGCCGATAATCCGTTACCCGGCGAATGCGAAGGCTATGTCAACTGTTACCTCTACAAACTCCGGACGACTTATGGCGAATACCTGATGGTCAAACCTAAGGGAGCCTATAGCAAGAAGGCCGCCCGGTCGATGGTCAAGTTCCTCGGCTACATGGCCGACGATATAGAGTCCGCCAAGAAAAACTACGACGGACCGACCGAAGCTTCGGACCGAGCCGAATTTGCAAAGGTGATCGAAGAGCTAAGGAATATTCTGACAAAGGTTTCAAATCCGGACGCGACAAAGGCACAAACTCAGCTAAAGCTGATCGAAGAGGCTTTTAAGTAATACGGACGCAACGCAGCAGATCTGACTAATATTATGCTTCGCGACGCTCACAACCGGACAATTCGGGACTTACGCATCTCGTTGACAGACCGCTGTAATTTCCGCTGTTTTTATTGCCTGCCAAATGGCGAGCCGCCGCTTGCGCGCAAAGAAACCCTCCTTACGTTCGAAGAGATCGTCTATTTGTCGGATATCTTTGTGTCGCTTGGGATAGAAAAGATCCGTCTGACCGGCGGCGAGCCGATGCTGCGTAAGGGCATCGGCTCGCTTGTCGAACAACTCGCAAAGCTAAAACCTCATCTGCATGACCTCGCTCTCACGACAAATGGTCATGAGTTTCCCCGACACGCCGAGACATTGAAAGCCGCCGGACTAGACCGCGTTACGATCAGCCTCGACAGCCTCGACCGAGATAGATTTATCGACATTACCGGCGTCGACGCGCTGGACAAGGTCTTTTCGGCAATAGACTCGGCAAAAAAGCACGGCTTTGAACCGGTAAAAGTAAACGCCTGTGTTGTGCGTGGCCGCAATGATGATGAGCTTGTGGCTTTTGCGGATTTTGCCCGCGAGCACGATGTCGCAATGCGGTTTATCGAATTTATGCCGCTCGACAGCGGCCACGAATGGTCACGCGAAATGGTCGTTTCCGGCAAGGAAATCCACGATGCGATCAATACCGTCTATCCTTTGAAGTTAAAGGAGACTTCGCGTGGTAGCGAAACCGCGTGGAAATATGAGTTTGCCGACGGTGCAAAAGGCGAGATCGGAATAATCGCTCCGGTGACAGAGATGTTTTGCGGTGCTTGCTCACGCATCCGATTGACCGCCGACGGCCAGATCCGAACCTGTTTGTTTTCCACCACCGAACACAATCTCCGCGATGTTTTACGCAGCGGTGCCGGTCGCGACGAGATCGTTGGTTTTATCGAAAACGCCGTGATGAAAAAAGAACCGCGTCATTATATCAATGACACCGAATTCATCCAGCCCTCAAGGACGATGAGTTTTATCGGCGGCTAACTCTGCCTCTTGCCTTTAGGGCCGACTAAAAACCGCTCCGTGTGGAATGGCTTTGCCGTTATTTCCGTGCGGCCATTTTTCTCGGTCAAAGCTGATTCCGCGCGTGTTTGACCCTTTTTCGCGAAACGCTTCGTCCCAACTGAGTTTTCCGGTCTTTCTATTTATTTTGGCTATCTGCATACGGCTTTCAAGATCTCCGTTGCCTCCGCTCAACACAATCCGATTTCCGTTTGGTTCGAGCGATATCCAATGAGGTTTGTCATTATTACCCATCGTTAACCGATTTACTTCGATAGGTTTTGCTGGATTTGAAACATCGAGCGTAATGAGGGCGTGAGAATCGGGGACGGTCGCCACCCAATAATTTCCTACAACAACAGGCAAAGCGCAATTCTCACCGCCAAGCGAATACACAAACTCAGCCTCTGGGTCATTAGTAGCAAGGCCGGTCAATCGATAAAGTCCGCAGGAAAAGGTCGATACGAGAACTGTTTTGCCATCCGACAGCACCCGCGGTTCGGCAGGATCAACTCCACGAGGCCCTTTCAGATAAATTGATTTGATAAGTTTAAGGTCCGAATATCGCCATACCTGGACTACATGGCTAACCTCTTTGGCGTCCATATCAGCGCTGGTTGTGACTATACGATCAAGAGATGGAATGGCCGCCAGACTATACGGACGGATAAATTTCTCGACTTTTGGGTCGGCAGCATCGGTAATTCGCAACACGCGCCCCTTCCAGTCGATCTCGGCCAAGGCACCCGGGGCATCATTCCCATGTCCCCGCATTTGAAATGTCGCGAGAACATTGCCATTTTTGTATCGGACAAAACTGTGCGGGTGCATGTATTCGCCCGCTGCCCCAAACCAGTCTAAAAGCCGTGGTTTAGTCGGCCGAGACAGATCAAACCGGAATGTATTTCCCGAACCAAATCCATTAGCAAATAGAATGCCGCCTTTTGGCATTTCGTGTTCGGTATGATGGGGATAGTTTTTTGACGAACCCACAGGTAGTGTCGTAACGATCCGGCCATACCGCTTCGAGTTTGGGCGAACATCGATGACCGTCAAAAAATCTGTTTCCTTTCTGTCCGCATCACCCGCCCAAACAAACAAGTACGGACTGGATGATGACTGGCCGACAGCCGATACTCCGTAGAAGGACAACAATAAAAAACTGGACAAGAGTAGATTGCGAATCATATTTCAGCTTTGCCTCCGGCCAACCATGTCAAGCCCAACGGCCGCGACGAGGATCGACCCCTTAATAATGTCCTGCATAAAATCGCGGACGTTGAGCAGCGACATGCCGTTGTCGAGGCTCGCCATTATCAGTGCTCCGAGACAGGCTCCAAAGATCGTGCCGCGTCCACCCATCAGGCTTGCTCCGCCGATGACGCAGGCGGCGATGGCGTCTAGTTCTTTTAGCACACCGGCGTCAGGTGCCGCACTACCGACGCGGGCGGTGAATATTAGTGATGCGACGCCCGTCAACGCTCCGAGCAGAGCATAGACCTTGACGATGTTTCGTTTGTCGTTTATGCCCGAGAGCCGTGCGGCGTCGGGGTTGCCGCCGATGGCATAGAGATAGCGGCCAAAGACGGTCGAGTTGGTCAAAAACGCTCCGAGCAGAGCAACCGCAAGCATTATCAGCACCGGCACCGGCACGCCTTGCCAAGCGTTCATCACAGCGATAAATGCGATAACGGCACCTATCGGGATGATCGCTTTGAGCAGCTCGCCCTTGTAATTTGCTTCGCCAAGGCCATATTTTTGAACCGAGGTTGCACGTCGATATGCAGCATACAGAACTGCCAAAACGGCAATTGCCGCAAGAACCCAACCGACAATTGCCGGAATATTTGCATTACCGATCGCCTTAAAAGTCTCATCCGCCACCGGTATTGTATTGCCGCCGAGCAGCCATTTGACTGCGCCACGCCATGCCAGCAACCCGCCGAGCGTTACGATAAACGCCGGGATATTAAAATATGCTGTGAGCGAACCTTGGAAAACGCCGACCGCGACACCGACTAGGATTGCCGCAATGATCGCTATGGGGAGCCCAAATCCCCATGTAGTCATCAGAAACGCAGTGATACCGCCCGCAAATCCGACCACCGAACCGACCGACAGATCGATGTTTCCGGAAACGATCACCATCAGCATGCCGACGGCGATAATGCCGGTCACAGACATCTGCGTCATCAGATTTGACAGGTTTCGTGCGGTCAAGAAAGTGTTGCCCGGTGTCGCCCAATGAAAATATATCCAGATCAGGCCGAGCACGGCGAGCATGATGTATGCCCTTAGTGCTGTCGCGTTTATTCGTGGTGATTTCGCTTCTTCCATTATGTTAATGATTGCCCGTCGCCGCCGCCATTACCTTTTCTGGTGTCGCATCGTTTCGGTTAAATTCGCCGGTCACGTGGCCCTCGTGCAAAACGATGATCCGGTCTGACAGGCCGAGCACCTCGGGCAGTTCGGACGACACCAGCACGATCGCCATGCCCGCTTTTGCAAGCCGGTTTATCTCGGCGTAAATTTCCTGTTTGGCCCCGACATCGATGCCGCGTGTCGGCTCGTCGAGAAATAGCACCGACGGATTTGTTAGCAACCATTTACCGAGAACGATCTTTTGCTGGTTGCCGCCGGATAGCGTACCGGCAACGGTCATCGGCGAATTTGCCTTGATCCGCAGGCTTTTCATCGGCTCAGCAACTGCTTGGCTCTCCTTTGTGCGATCAGTAATAACACTTCCCGAGAGTCGTTTGAGTCCCGCAAGCGTCATGTTGTCTATGATGGTTTGTTCGAGTATCAGCCCAAACCGCTTGCGGTCCTCAGTTACAAATCCGATGCCGTTAGCAATAGCGTCCGACGGAGAATTTATCTTTACCGGGCGGCCATCGACCTCGATATCGCACCTATGTTTCCCCTGCCAAGCACCAAAGATCGACATCAGCAATTCGCTTCGCCCGGCTCCCATTAGCCCCGCGATGCCCAAAACCTCACCTTTTTTGACGGCAAACGATACGTTATCGATCAGCTTTTTGTCGACAATATCCGCCGAATAGGCCGTGAGATTATTAACGCTCAAGGCCGTCGCGCCGTGAGTGTGCGTAGTCACCGGAAATATGTCGCCGACCTCGCGTCCGACCATTGCGGCAATGATCTCATTCTTGTTTGTCGCAGTGGCGACGTGCGTCGCGACCGTTTTGCCGTCACGCAAAACGGTGATGCGGTCGCTCATCCGAAAAACCTCGTCGAGCTTGTGCGAGATGTAGATCATCCCGACGCCACGCTCGCGTAAGCGTTCGAGAATACCAAAAAGCGTCTCGACCTCAGATTCGGTCAAGGCTGCGGTCGGCTCATCGAGGACGAGGATCTTTGCGTCCTGCGACAGAGCCTTTGCTATCTCGACGAGCTGCTGTTGGCCGATGCCGAGGCTTCCGGCCTTTACACGCGGGTCGATAGGTAAATTTAGATCCTGTAACAGCTTTGCCGCACGATGATAGAGTTCGGACCAATTTACGACACCAAAACGCGCGGGCTCGCGCCCGAGGAAGATATTCTCACCGACGGTCAATTCTTTAACGAGTGACAGCTCCTGAAAAATGATCGCGATACCGGCATTTTCCGAATCCCGTATTCCGCGAAAATGCCGCACCTCGTCGTCAACCAATATCTCGCCGGTAAACGTTCCCTCGGGATAAACTCCGGACAGCACCTTCATCAACGTCGATTTACCCGCACCGTTCTCACCCACAAGCGAATGAAATTCGCCTGCGTCGAGCGTAAAACTGACGCCGTCGAGTGCCCGGACACCGGGAAATTCCTTGACGATATTTCGCATTTCGAGCAGCGGCATATTTAAGCTTGTGGTCGGATTTTCTTCGCCGATTTTACACGCTCACGGGGCGATTCCAAAATCGCCCGCCTCGGCCCGCAAACATAATGTTTACGCACGTTTGCCCAATAATTTATACTTAAAAGATATGTCCGACCAAACCGCCATCGAATCCGTCCTAAACGAAGACCGTATTTTCCCGCCGCCTGCGGATTTTGCCGCAAATGCTCACATCAAAAGCTTTGAGGAATACGAGCGGCTCTATGCCGAAGCGGCAGCCGATGTGCCGGCTTTTTGGGCGAAACAGGCCGAGAGTCTCGATTGGTTCAAAAAATGGGACACCGTGCTCGAGTGGAATTTGCCGCACGCCAAATGGTTTGTCGGCGGCAGGATGAACATCAGCCACAACTGTCTCGACCGTCATCTTGAAAAACGAGGTAACAAAGCCGCTTTTATCTGGGAGGGCGAACCGGGCGAGCAGCGAACTCTGACCTATACCGAGCTGCATTACGAAGTATGCCGATTTGCGAACGTCATGAAAAAGCTTGGCGTCGCTACAGGCGACCGCGTTGCTCTGTATATGCCGCTCGTGCCGGAGCTTGCGATCGCAATGCTCGCGTGTGCGCGCATCGGGGCAACGCATACGGTGATCTTTGGCGGATTTTCGGCCGATGCGATCAGCGACCGCGTCAATGATGGTGGCTGTAAAATGATCGTCACCGCCGACGGCGGTTATCGGCGTGGATCGGAGATCAAGCTCAAACCTGTCGTTGATGAAGCTGCCCGCGACTGTCCGACAATTGAAAATGTGGTCGTGTATCAACGAACCGGTTCGCAGGTCGCGATGAAACCGGGACGCGATCATTGGTGGCATGAGATGATCGAGACTGTTGACGCCCACTGTCCTGCCGAGCAGCTCGACAGCGAACATCCGCTCTACATCCTCTACACGTCCGGCACGACCGGCAAGCCAAAGGGCATCTTACACACGACCGGCGGCTATCTGACACAGACGGCGTACACCGCAAAGATGATCTTTGACCTCAAGGACGAGGACGTCTATTGGTGCACCGCCGATATCGGTTGGGTAACGGGACACAGCTATGTAGTCTATGGCCCACTCGCGAACGGGGCGACGGTGATGATGTATGAGGGAGCCCCAAACTATCCCGATTTTGACCGCTTTTGGCAGATCATTGACCGGCATAGGGTCACCATCTTTTACACCGCACCGACCGCGATCCGTGCGTTTATCAAATGGGGTGAGCAGTATCCGTTAAAGCACGATCTATCGTCTTTACGTCTGCTTGGAACGGTCGGCGAGCCGATCAATCCTGAGGCGTGGATGTGGTATCACGAGGTCATCGGCAAGGGAAAATGCCCTATTGTCGATACTTGGTGGCAGACAGAGACAGGCTCGGCAATGATATCGCCGCTGCCCGGTGCAACGCCGACCGTTCCCGGTACGGCGACCCGGCCGATACCGGGTATTATGCTCGACGTTGTCACAAAAGCCGGTAAACCGGTCGGTGATAATGAAGGCGGCTATCTCGTCGCAACGCACCCTTGGCCGTCAATGCTGCGAACACTGTGGGGCGATGACGAGCGTTATAAGCAGGCGTACTGGTCCGAAATACCCGGGTTTTATTTCGCGGGTGACGGTGCACGCCGCGACAGCCGTGGATATTTTTGGATCATGGGCCGCGTCGATGATGTGATAAATGTCAGCGGCCACCGTCTGGGAACCGCCGAGATCGAATCTGCCCTCGTCAGCCACGAGGCCGTCGCCGAAGCCGCCGTTGTCGGACGCCCCGACGATATCAAGGGACAGGCTATAGCAGCGTTTGTCACGCTTGAGGGCGGACGCACGGGCGGCGATGAGCTTAAAGAAGAACTTCGCGCACATGTTGCCAAAGAGATCGGTTCACTAGCAAAACCCGACGACATACGCTTTACCGATATGCTGCCAAAGACCCGTTCCGGCAAGATCATGCGTAGGCTGTTAAGAGAACTGGCGACCAGCGGCAGCGTTGCGGGCGATGTGACAACGCTCGAAGACATGTCGGTACTCGAAAAACTCCGCGAGGATGAAGAATAGCCATGCCAAATGACTCCCAATCTCTAAGCCCGACACAAGAGCTGACCGAAGCCGGACGGGAATTTTACCGCCGCGGTTGGGGACGTGGTGCGAGTGGCAACTATTCGATACTGCTCGCCCGCAAGCCGATGCGGCTCTGCATCACAGCCGCCGGAAACGAGAAAGGCACGCTCGACGAGACCAATTTTCTTGAACTGGATGATGACGCCGAGATATTACAAGGCTTTGGACGACCGTCCGATGAGACGCTGCTGCATCTGTCGATCTATCGCCTGCGTCCGCGTGCGAGGTGTATTTTATATTCGCAGACCGTCGCGGGCATGATACTTTCGGACAAGCATTTTGTTGACGGCTCAATTGTTTTGCAGGGCTATGAGACCCTCAAAGGCTTACCGGGCATCGAGAGCCACGAGCATATTGAACGCGTGCCTATCGTTGAAAATTCGCAGGACCAGCTTGCTCTGTCGCATGTCATCACAAACGTCCTGATCGAAAACCCCGACATCAACGGTATCTACATCCGCCGTCACGGATTGTTTTCGTGGGGTGAGACTGTCGAGCAGGCCCGCCGCAACATTGAGATATTCGAGTTTTTGTTTGAAGTCACCGCCCGCACGGCCTAGGCCATTTTCGCGAAATACTCTTCGACCGCTTTTCGCCGATAGTCGAATATCTTTTTTATCTTGCCGCCGACCATAAAGTTTCCGATGTCACCGATCGGTTCCAGCGGCAGACGGTACCGCACCTCGTCTTCCATCAGCGTTTTGCCGGGTTCCGGCTCGGTAAAACGGTGCCTGTGTATCCATTGTTTATAAGGACCGCGTAGCTGCATATCGATGAATTCGAACGGCGGTTCCCAATGTGTGATCTCGGTGCGCCATCTGATCGGAACGCCGTGCAGCGAGAGTTTGTAGTCGATCAATGTTCCCTTTTTAATGTCGATAGGCAACGGCGTGATGATGTTAAACCCAAGCTCGGGCGGCGTTATCCGCTCGAGATTTTCGGCATTTGAAAAGAACTCAAAAACGTCCGCTCGCGGCAGATCGATCTCTTGTAATGCTTTAAAAATATATTCAGCCATCGTCTTTCTAAGTCTAACAAAACGGGACGTTCACACCTCAATAAGCAGTATTTCGCTAATTACGGTAAAATGGATGTGTGACGGAGAAAGTACACATCGCGGGCCTGACGCGAGCCGAGCTTGAGGAACTGGCCGCGAGTTTTGGCGAGCCAAAATATCGCGCGACACAGGTCTTTAAGGCGGTGCATGAGCGGCGGCTGCGCTCGATTGACGAGATCACCGACCTGCCAAAAAAGTTTCGTGCGCGGCTTGAGGAATCAGCGGTCATCTCGCGTCTTACCGTCGAATCAAAATACGTCTCGACCGACGGCACGCGGCGTTATCTGATGAAAACGGCCGATGGAAATCCGGTCGAAACGGTCTTTATCCCGTCCGAGGGTCGCGACACCATCTGTTTTTCGTCACAATCCGGCTGTCCGCTCAAGTGCGATTTCTGCCTCACGGCAAAGCTCGGTTTGCTCCGCAACCTGACCGTCGGCGAGATCGTCGAGCAGACAATTATTGTGCTAAATGACGTTTATGGCGTTGGTGAAGAAACGCCGCACGGCACAAATCTGGTCGGTATGGGAGCCGGTGAGCCGTTTCTTAATTTTGAAAATCTGATCGCCGCTTTGCGGATCATGGCGGACGCGGACGGCCTGTTTATAGTGCCGAATCGCGTAACCGTCTCGACCGCCGGTATCGTACCGCGGATCTACGACCTCGCAAATATCGAAGACCGGCCGCATCTGGCGATATCGCTTTCGTCTGCGTCGGACGAGCTTAGAGATAAGCTGATGCCCATCAACAAACGTTGGAACCTCAGCGAACTGATGTCCGCAGCAAAGGAATTTGAGGCGAGCTTGCGGCGGGGCGAACGTTTTACCTTTGAATATGTGATGCTCGGCGGCGTCAACGATTCGGACCGCGACGCCAATGAACTTGCCGACTTGCTCGAACGCTATCAACTTCGTCGAGTAAAGGTAAATCTCATCCCGCACAACGGTGCCGAACAGCTTGATTACAACGCGTCGTCAGCGGATCGCGTCGCGAGATTCAAAGCCGTGCTCGAATCACGCGGCGTTTCGGCATACGTCCGCAGCCCGCGTGGCCGCGACATTTACGCCGCCTGCGGACAGCTTGCGGCAAAGGAAGGCAAAAGGGAAAATTTGAAAAGGTAAAACGTGAAAAAGCCTTCTCGATATAACGGACGCACTTTTTCACTTTTCCTCTTTTCACCCATTACCCTTATCGATTTATGTTAGCAATACTCATTCCCGGATTGATAATCGTCGCATTGATGGTCTGGGCATCGACCAGGATCAAGCGAATGGCGGCGGCGGCATTTGAAGCCGAGACCATCGAAACTGATGATTTTGTCATCCAAAAACCGGACGGGTTTTTGAATAACCTCAATGGTGATCCAAAATATGCGTTTGAGACGTATTCAAAAGAGTTTGGTGCGGACGCTACCAACATCCGTCAGGGACGTGTCCGTTTGCGGGTTACTGATGATGCAAAAATCGACCAGATCATCGCGGGTTTTGCGGACGAGGGAGAAGAGATCGTCGATGATGTTAAAGAGGTGATCGGGGGAACTCGGTACCGTCTGATCGAGGCAAAACGTGAAGAAAATGGCTATGATCTGGCCGTAACTTATAAGTTGGCTGAAAAAGATTCGCGAGTATTTACGCTTGAGGCGATAAGGCTGGCTGAAACTTCAGACGAATTTCTTCGTAAAATCGAAGCGTTTTCTGCCAGTTTTGAGCTAAAATAAAATTTCAGTTCCCGCTTGAGGTTTTCACCGATAAGGACAGGTTTTATGACAAAAAAAATGCTGCGAATTGGTTTCTTTGCTGTGGTTATTTTGACGGCCGGCTATTTTTCAAATGTCAGTGCTCAAAATGTAAGTGTAAGCGGTTCGATCGGTAACGGCACCGTTACTCGCGGCACCGCCGCACGAGCAACCGTGACGCTGAACATCCCCGGCGGGCTTCATACAAATTCGAGCCGTCCCGGCGGCGAATATGCTATCCCGACGACCGTTCGTGCTTCGTCAAAAGACGCTAGGATCGGCGGCGTCACCTATCCGCGTGGCGTTAACCGCAAATTTGAATTTTCGGAAAAGCCGCTGAATGTGTACGAAGGACGTGTTCGATTTGGCTTTAATGTGACAGTTCCGGCGACGTTTCGCGGACGTACGGTCAAAGTTAACGTTTCGGTCCGCTATCAGGCTTGTACAAATGAGGTCTGCTACGCGCCAAAGACCAAAAACGTAACGCTCACCGCAAACGTCAACTAAGCACGGCCGATCACCGATAGCAACCTGCCGGTTTTGCCGAGTTTTTGTTTTTCCAGACGATAAGAGAAAAATAGATCGGGCCGCTCCATCGTACAGTATGGAGCGGTATGGATATTTGCGTCGGCAACACGTGCCGCAACGAGCTGGTCGCGATTTGCCAAATGCAGATCAACGCGAGCGTGCCCATCACGCGTAGGCGTAAAGTATTTGTCGCTTTCCGCAAAGTTCTCAGCAAAAGCACTCATAACATCTTCACCGATCTCGTAATGACAAACGCTAGCTGCCGGGCCGATCGCCGCGACAAGGTTTGCCGGATCGCTGCCATAAAGCTCGATCATTTTTGCAACAGTCTTTTGCACGATTGATGCTACCGTTCCGCGCCAACCGGCATGGATAGCGGCAAAAGCTCCGGTCACAGGATCGCCAATTAAAACTGGAACGCAATCTGCAGTTTTTGCTCCCGCCAAAATACCTGTTAGATCCGATAAAACCGCGTCGGCGTGGTCGTCAGATTCGCCGATGTCGTCATAAGATCTGATCACTTTTACCGTGTTGCCGTGGATCTGCCAGACGGTTGCGAGCCGAAAATCGCCATCAAAAGCGTTTAAGAATCGGCGGCGGTTCTCGTAAATATTTTCTGCTGCGTCTTCATTAAAACCCGCTAGATTGAGATCATTATCTGGAAACGGCGATACGCCGCCGACACGCGTCGAAAACCCGTTTGCAAACCCTGCGTCCTCCAGCGGCTTACACACCAGCACCTTAACGCCGTCACGCTCTCGCCAATAAAGCTGCGAATCTGCTAAAGTTTGTTCATCGTCAAATGACGCATTCTCTATGATCGTTTCAATCGGTATCGACATAGCCGAAGTCTATCGCATCCGCGACACCATCGCCAGAACGCCGCGTTTTTCGACGCGAGTATTCACTGACGCAGAACGCGAATATTGCGAGAGCAAAGGTGCCGCCGCAGCACAATCATACGCCGCACGTTTTGCCGCAAAAGAGGCTTTTCTCAAAGCTCTGAAAACCGGATGGAGCGGTAAGATCGCCTGGCACGATATTGAGATCATTTTGGATGAGAACGGTGCTCCGTCCCTCAAAATAGCGGGCGAATCCGCCTTAATATTAGAAAAACTCGGCGCAAACCGAGTTCATCTATCTATGTCGCACACGACCGAACACGCGGTCGCTGAGGTTATTCTCGAAAAGGTCTAAGGCGTTGCCGTCACAACCGGTTTTGGCGGAGGCGGCAGCGGATCCATCGACATAAAAACGACCGGAGCGTCGTGATCCGACAACCTCTCAGGGCGGTTAAAATCGTCTGCCCAAACCAACGGAAAATCAGCATCGACCCGCGCGTAGCCAAACTTGATCGCTCCGCCCATGTAAACAGGCTTATTTACCAACATATGATCAAGAGCCTGTGCCGAACCATCGTAAGTGTAAGAATAACGGTTGTTCGGATTAGGCATCGAATCGATCAGAGCCTTGAGCCCCGTGGCGTAAGCGGTCTTTGACGGGACGAGCACGTTTTGGTCGGACTTGCCCTTGAGGATGCCGATCAGATCGTTGTAACCATCGTTAAACTGAAACGCGTTAAAATCGCCGCAGACGAGCATGCGTTCCGCCGGATCGGTTTTTGCACGTTCGGCAACAAAATTTGCGAGCCACTCAGCCTCAAGCCGTCGCTTGTTACGAACGCGGTCACCGTCTTTTTCGTCATCAATACCGCGGTACGATTTCAAATGGTTGACGATCACGGTGAAAGCAAACGGCTTGCCGAGCTTGGTATCAGCGACCTCGGCCTTGAGCAAAAACGGCGGGCGGTCAAACAGTTTCTCGTCCGGAAAACCTGTCCCGTAATTTAGCTTTTCGCTGCCGCCGAGGGCTTTGGTTTCGATGACCTTGACCTTGCTCGATTTGACCAAAAACCCGTTATCGATGCCGCGAATATCATTGCCGTCTTCGAGATAAGCAACATATTTCGGGTCTGGCTGTTTTGCCGCAACTGCGTCGGCGTTGATCTTGTCAGCGAGTTTTTGCAGCACCTTAAGATTTTCGACCTCGACGATACCGATCACATCCGGCATCGACAGCACACTGCGGATCGCAAGCGATGCTTTGTTCAAACGGCCCTGAAATTCGTCTTTTGGCACGGTCGTTTCTTTCTCGATCTCTTTGGAATTGATCTCGTCGTCAAAGAAATTTTCAATGTTAAAGCTCGCGACCGTCACTTCACGTTCGGCTGCAGGGCTTACGGCCACAAAACCCTTAATATTCTCCGGAGCAGCTTGCGTAGGATCCGCCATCAGCGTGAAATACTTTCGCGAATAATCGATCACACCGGTCATGCCCTTGATCGTCGCCCCGGTCGGAACGTCGATAGCTTTTGCCCCTGTCTGGGCACGGCTGTCAACACGCAGGATCTCAGGATTCATATCAAAGGCCGGAATCGTTGACGGCAGTTTATCGACAAGTATCGCGAGGATGTCCATCCCAGGTTCGCGAAACGGACGCGGTGTTCCTTGCAGGGTTGCGAAGAAAACACCGTTAGATGTCGATTTACCTGTCTTTTCGTTTGTAAAACCGCCGGTCGGCCCGACGACAACAATGTCGGCTTTGACCCGCATCCCCTCAAAACGCTCCATCTGATCGACGCGGCCACGCGGATCAAGTTCGGCTGCCGTCAGTACGATCGGTGCGGGCAGCGGATTGTCTTTGGAAATGACCTTTACAGTCGGACGTGTGATCTCGGTGATGCTCAGAAATATCTTTTCACCACGCGGGCGAAACTCTGTGACGGTACCATCGACCTGCACCATTGCCCCGAGCGACACCGAACCGACGCTGTTTTCGCCATATACGTAGATGCCCTCAGACGTCTTTGGGTCGTTATCCGTCTGGCCGTCGGGCGTTTGGATATAAAACCCTTTAGCAACGATCGCCGTAACAACGCCGGTAATGCGGACGTTTTCACCGACGTGAACCGACGAGCCCTTATCACCTTGGATCTCTGAGATCTTGTATTCCTTTTGACCAAATGCCGGAACAAGCGTTCCGCATAACAGGATCAAACCAATGCCAATAAAACGTGAGTATCGGTTCGTAATTGTCATCATTGTGTGTCGGGGCTAGACTCCATACGGGCTTGCAGTCGTGGATTTAAGTTAGAAAAGAAATCGTATCCGGTAAGCGTTTCGACCTGATCCACCGTCACACGGAAATTTCGCCACGGGGCATTTCGGTTGATCGGTGGGATGTTGGAAACGATGATGCCAAACATACGAGCCTTTTTGCCGACGCGTTGGAGGTCGTTGGTGCCGTTGTCGATCACGAGAACCACTTTCCACGTCGATGCCGGCACGACAACGCCGTTGCCGATAAATCCCATTCCGCCGCCGGCATTCATATCCTGGCCTGCCGGGCCTGTGTAGATGTAGATCTCCTTACCCTGCGCAGCAAGCGTGCGGCAATATGTCTCAAATTCTTCCCATGGCCCCTGATTGTTATCCGGGTGCTGAGGTACGAAGTTCGTCATCAAAAATGTCGCCGAATTATCAGCAACAGAACGAGTTCTGTCGCCTGACGGACACATATGGCCGCGGTCATACACAGGCTCCGAATAATCCGACGACTGAACCTGATACCAACCGGCGGGCAATGTTGTATCGCCACGATAGTCGTCTTGGCGACTAGCACCGCCGATCCAAGAGCTGTCCAATCGCCATGCAACCCAGTTTGGCCCTGCTTTTGAGCGGTTATACGACAGCGAATATTGGGGCTTTGTCATCAAATAGTTATTCTCATTTGCGACATTCGCCGTGGCATTGCTCGGATTACCAAACAATAGCGGATTTTCCGTCTCGGGCGGTCCGGTAACCGTGATGTTCTGGTTCAGGTTCACGAAACGCATTTCCGCGTCTGACGCAACCGCCGTCACATTATAGGTTCCTTGAATTGTCCCATTCGGGATGGATAGCAAATATGAAAAGACATTATCACCCGGCGTTACGTCACCACCCGTTCCATCATCGACAAATGTCTGTGTCGCGGAGCCGCCAAGCTGGGTAACATTGCCAACCACCTGAATGTTAGTACTGGGCGGTGTAGTCGCAGGAACTACTGTAACTGTGAGTAGCGTTGTGCCTGTGGGCACCACCGAAGCCGGATTTGCCGACATTCCCGCTAACAGGTCGGCGCCTCCGCCTCCGCAGGGCGACGCAGCGGTAGATGAGTTGCGCGGAACAGTTCCGATAACAACATCAAAATCCAAATTGTTGTTATCTGTATCTGTACAGCCTGCGTTCTTTCGCGATCCAGCCTGGGTTGTCGAAAATGCAACTCCATTGTTTACGGAGGTACCGCCCTCGCCATTGCCGGCGGTACCATTGCCGGCGGCCCCATACGCAACCCAGTCAACAAATGCCGCCATTTGTGAGGGTGTACACTGTACGGCGGTAGAACCGCAAACATTTGCACCAAGTGCTCCAGGATTGACAAGACCAATCTTTCCGCTTGATCCGGACATATTGATATTGGTCGAGGATGCATCGGGAGTCGGGAGGGCTCCGGCTCCGTTACCACCACCAAGTTGCACCAAATAGAATTTCCCCGGTGCTATCGAAACATTTGGAAGCGAAAACACTCCGGCTCCAAATAGTCCCGTCGCGGATCCGTAATACAGCGATAACCCGTTGAGAGACTGTGAAGAGGCTGAAACATTCTTGATTTCGACCCAGTCGTTAGCATAGGTGCCATTGCCGCCAGATACCTGGCTAAGGACCAAAGTCGTCGAAACCATAGGTGCATCATCTTTGGGCTTTTTGTCAGTCAAAATTATTCGGTCATCATCCGATGCAAGCGACAATCGACTCTGGGCAGAGCTGTCTGAGCCAAAAAATAACCCGGCCGCAAAGAGCGACAAAACGAATGATCCAAAAAGGTACTTCTTCATAAAAACTGCTTGCGGCATAACGACCGAAATATCACTGACTAGATTTAAAGCAAACTATATGTTTAACACATTTCAGCCCCAATAGGAATCCGAAAACTGCCCACAAACATTAGAGTTAGCGCATCGGACGCGGATATACGACTGGGCTTTTGTTGCCGTCTTTGTCGACGGCTCGGACGCCGAAAAAGAAATTGTCTTTTGACATGCCTTTGGCGATGAATGTCGTCGCTCCCGTTACCGCTTGGCTGCCTTGCCACTCGGCGGCGGTCGTGTCCCGCCAGACGACCTCGTAACCGGCGATATCGCCGTCGGTATTTGCGTCCCATTTTAGCTCCGTGTCATTGGTCAATCGACTTGTCACAATGCCGACATTCTTTGGCTTTGCCGGGGCAGCGGCAAGACTCGCTAATGCGATGAGGTTTACGCGGGCGACGTTTGCTGTGTATTCAAAATCGACATACTCCGGCGTGTCGCCATAAAAGACGCCGTTCTCAGTGCGTACGTTTTGATGCTGGTGTGTGTAATCCTCATCAGATTCGGTGATGCGGACGGCAGTAAATCCTCGCTCGACAAATGGGATATGATCGCCACCACGCCCATATCGGTCGCGGCGATAGATCATCATCACGCCGAAATTCTTGAGATAGCGGTCTGTTTGCTCTTTGATGTATCTCGCCAGTTGGCGCGAAGCACTGTCATTTTCGCCGCCGACGCTGCGGCGTGTGCCTGCCTCCGCTTCGGTTTCGCTCGACGGGACGCCTTCGCTAAACACACGGACCTTTTTGCGAAATTGCGAATTTTTATGCGTAGTCACACCGCCAACAATGTCGTTGGTAAACATCGCCTCAATATTCATCTTTGTCTGCTTTGCCTTTTCGGCAAAATTTGCCGCACCGAGCAAGCCCTGCTCTTCGCCTGGCACCGCCATAAAAATGATCGTCGCGTCAAATTTTCTCTTTGACATCACGCGTGCTAGCTCGATCGAAACGGCCGTGCCCGAAGCGTCATCATTAGCTCCCGGAGCATCGCATTTAGCATCCGTCGGCGACGTACACATCGAGTCGTAATGGCCTGAGACGACATAGTAGCGGGTAGAGTCGGTCGTGCCGTTAAGGATCGCAAATACATTTGTCAGAGTTGTCGGTTCCGGGATACGGTTGGCTTTTGGCTGGACGAACGCCTCTTTTTGCACGTCGAGACAACCACCGCAGTCCTTGCTGATCTTTACAAATTCACTGTATATCCAATCGCGGGCGGCCCCGATGCCGCGTGTCGGGTTGTCCTGTTGGGACAAGGTGTTTCGAGTGCCAAACGAAACGAGCTTGCGTATGTCTGCCTCGATCCGATTTGCGGAAATCTCTTTGATCATCTTTGTGATCTCGGGGTTTGGCTTTCCGGCCTGTTTTTGGGCGAGAGATCCGGTTACAAAAACGCAAAGGAATAGGGCAAAAACAATGAAAATTCGTGATCTCATATTAGTCCGCTTGCAAAAAGATTTAGCCACAGATTAACACAGATAGACACAGATCTATTCCTAAAAATCTGTGTTTATCTGTGACTAAATTCTTAAATCTATTTACTGGATGCGGTATGCTTTGTCTTTCCAGACGATGATGACCGTACCGCCGAGGCTGTCGGCGATAGAGCGTAGCCCGCTGTCGAGGCGGATGTAATTTTCGGTGCCGCGTTTTACCGAAGTGGTTGATTGGCCCTTGTACGCAGTGTCATACCAGACACCGTTGCGGCTCTCAAAATTTTTACCGCCCGACGATCTCGTGGCCGAGACACCACCGACCACTTGGTTCTGCGTTTGATTTTGATATGTATTGTCCTGACGCGGGCCAGTGCCCGAACGGCTCGGTCCGGTGTCGGTCTTTCGTTTCGGAGCGGCCGGGCTCGTATCACGCGACCTGTCATCGTATTCGCGCTTTGCTATCTTTTCATCGGCAGGTTGCTCTTTTGTCTTATCGTCACCGTCCTTTCGTTCTTCAACGGCTGCGGGCTTGTTAACTGTGATCGGAGCCGCCGGAGCAACTTCGCCCGATTTGGATATGTCTGTCGTGCCATCCATCGAATAACCGGACTCAGGCTGTTTTGCCTCAGTAGCAGAGCCGGTTCCCGACGCAGTCGAATTAGCAGCCGAATTTGCCGATGCGGCTGGCATCGTTGGAGCGGCCGGAGGAGTTGCGTTTGCGGCAATAGTGTTTGCGGAATTAGAAACAGCCGACGCATCACCGTTGAACGACGGCACGCCCTTATTCTGTTCCTGATCGGTCACTTTTGAAATTGTCGAAGTATCGACATTTGTCCCGTTTTGAATGACGAGATATCCGAGCACTCCGCCAAACGTCAGGACAAGCGCGCCCATTGCCATCGCCAGATTTGGTGTACGGAACAGTTTGCTCAGCCACGACGGTTCTGCAACGGCTGCTGCCGCGACGCTAGAAACGGCGGTCCCCTCAGCAGCAACCGCCGCTGAATTCATCCGTACGACTTGCGACAGATCTTTTCGGCACCGGTCGCAATCGGCAAAATGCTCCATATAGAGCAGCTTCGCACGCGGCGGTAGGGCGTTTTCGGCAAACGCAGCGATGCTGTCCGCGTCGAGGTGGCTGGCCGTCGCAGCTTTTACAGCCGCAATTTGCCCGCTCCGCCCTTTTCGCAGGATCGCATCAATCTCTTTGTCGAATTCCAGTTCCATCAATTTCTATTTAGCCACAGAGGCCACAGAGTAAATGAGAAGATCTCGATATTTTATTTAGGTACCATGACTTCAAACCAATATCATCAAATTGCTCAGTGAACTCTGTGTTCTCTGTGGCTACGGTTTTCGTAACCAACTAGAGAACGCATCACGTCCACAAATCTTGCACGAGTATCGCCAACATCAGTACGGCGAACATAGTTTCGAGATTTAAGCCCAGGCTTGCCGCCGTATCGGACAGGTGTTTTTTCACCTCAGTATCACTCCAGCCGTGCTGTTCACGCAGGTTTTTCTCGACTCCTTTACGGATCTCTGACTGCACCCGCGTCAGTTTACGGCTCGCCGTCGCCTCGTGATAGCCAAACGTCTCAGCGATCTCTTTCAGTTTCAGATCGTCAAAATAGTATAGCTTTAATATCAGCCGGTCCTCCGCCTCAAGCTCGCCGATCGCCGTCTGCAAGGCGTCCGAAACGTCCGATTCGGCCTCATTTCCCGCAAAAAGCTCCTCAGGATTGTCGGCGTGCGAGCCAAAATGATTGTTGTCGTTATTCGCGGCCTCGTTCGCCAGATTTTCAAATTCACGGTCTTCTTCGATCTGGACAAATTTCGACTGTTTGCGAAATTGATCGACCGCAAGCTGCGAAACGACCGCCCGCAGCCAACCCGCCAGACTGCCCCGCCCCGAATAATATGCCAGCTTGCTCTTTTTATTACCGTCTGCGTCCGTACGTAAGCCGTAAAGCTCAGCCCAGATAGAGCTTGCCAGGTCCTCGGCGTCCTCGTTATTTGACGATATCTTTCTCGCAGCGGATTTTACCGTCGAATCAAAATTAGCAACCAGATCCGACCAAGCCTCATCATCACCGCGTTCGCAGGCTATGACCAGACACAGGTCATCGGCCCTGATGTCGTCGATAAACTCTTTGATGTCATTATTTGACGCATTTGGATCATCACCCAACAGGTACTTATTGAGCACCGCATGGACACGAGCCGAAACGTCCGCACCAGCCAATCCGCGTGCATTTTCTGCACGAGAGATCAGATGTTCTATCGCTTCTTCAACCGTATTTTTTTGCTTTTCGGCGATCGGACTCATTCAAAAGTTGACCAAATTTTAGCACTCTTTTGATGAATATTTTAGTGCGCGGAGTTGTTCCGGGTTATTTAAGATGTTTTCGCAAAAACGAAATGATCTTGTACCCGTCGATGTAGTTCCAGGGCTTTTCGCCGAGCGTGTAATGGCCGCAGGGCAGTGCCGTTTCGCTGTGTGGGACACCAAGCCTACGCAGTTCTCTGAAAACATCGCGTGAAAGATCGACCGGAAAACTGAGATCGTATTTTGTGTAGATATAACGCGTCGGACGAGCGGGTTGGGCCGCCAGCTTCTGCATATACGCCATCGGCGACATCGGCAGCCAGTATTGGCGCAGCTCGTCGAGATCGAGATTGTCGCCAAAGCCTTCGCGAACGTGATAGGTCGATAATCCGTGCCAGACCACGTCGGCCATGTAGCCCGAAACGTGGTTAAAAACAGCGGCGTCAATTCGCTGGTCGTGAACATACGACAGAAAAGCGACACACGAGCCGATGCTCGTGCCGACGATGCCGACCTTTTCGTAACCCTGCTGTTTTAGCCAGCTGATCGCCGCCCGCGTATCAAGCACCGCCTGACGAACAGATTGCAGCGAGCGGCCGATATTTGGCGAAACGAGATGATCGGCCCGCTCAAGTTCAGGCGGCATACGTTCCTCATGATACGGCAGCGTCAGCCTGAGAGCGGACATCCCGACCTTGTTAAAAAATTTTGCGAGATCAAAATAGGTACCGGCCTTAGCGTTCCAATGCGGCAGGATAACGACGGCTGCTTTCTTTTCGCCGTGCGGAAAATAGGTCGCTACCGCCGTATTATTTTCCGCAGAAGGGGTCTCGATCGCGCTTTGCCAAGACAAAACCGGAACCTCGATCTGAGCGGGCGGTGACTTTAATTCCTCAGCGCTCAGCGATCCCATCGACGGATAGAGCCGCTCCTCCAGCTTGTAGTCAGTGATCCCATGCGCCGCAAAATACTCATCACTGTTGGCAAGTGCATTTGCCGAATACTCCGCTAGTACCTTGCGCGGGTCAACGCCGTTGACGTGATCGGCAACAAACTCAAGCCCCCAGCCAAACTGCTGCGGCGAGCGATTGTCGTTCAATAACGCAAGGTGCCGTTCGCGGTTGTGCATGTAGCGTTTCAGCATACTTTAAGAGATTTTGCCGCAGATTTACGCGGATAAACGCAGATCCGAATTTGTTTTTCTTATCCGCGTCATCTGCGTAGATCTGCGGCGAAATTTTCTTTAGGCAGTTGCAGACTTGGCCTTTTTTACTATCTTTTCGTAAAAAGCGATGTACTGCGGGATGATCTTTTCGGTCGAATAGCGCGACACGGCCAGCTCGCGGCCTTTTTCGCCAAAGGTTCGCCGCATATCTTCGTCGCCGAGCAGACGCAGCGTATCGACGCTCATCTTATCAACATCGCCGACATCGCTCAAAAATCCGCTCTCGCCGTCGTTGACCACCTCTGGAATACCGCCGATGCGCGTCGCGACAACGGGCACTTCGCAAGCCTGTGCCTCAAGCGCGGCGAGTCCAAAAGATTCGAGCTCGGACGGTAACAGGAAAACATCGGCAACACCGAGATAATCGGCAATATTCGCCTGTTTGCCAACATAAACGACGTTGCCGTTCATACCAAGCTGCTCGCCGCGATAGCGTACGGCCGACAATTCCGGGCCGTCACCGACCATCACAAGCCGTGCGTTAACGCCCTCGGCACGGACCTTTGCCAGCACCTCAATACAATCTACAGGGCGTTTTACCGCCCGAAAATTTGAAACGTGTACGAGCAGACGCTCGCCATTCGGTGCAAGTTCTGACCGC
Source organism: uncultured Chloracidobacterium sp. (assembly GCA_964543865.1). GTDB lineage: Bacteria > Acidobacteriota > Blastocatellia > Pyrinomonadales > Pyrinomonadaceae > OLB17. The sequence continues at coordinate 7,386 of CAZIZR010000021.1, read as the reverse complement.
AGCGGCGAATCTGGTGTACGCAAATAATGCTTTTGGCAGATAAAATTTGGGATGACCTCAACATCATCAAAATCAAAAGTCTCGATCGTCGCCTGTTTCAAAAATTTCGACACCGCCGTCACGCCATCCGATTGTTGCAAACCGTAGCGCGTGATCGGCAAATAGCTGCGGTCGGCTCCGACGAGCGTGATGTCCGTTCCGTGAAGCGTAGTAATTACCGGCACATAACGCTTTTGCTTGATCGATTCGCGGGCCAATATTGCTGAGATCGAATGCGGTATGGCGTAATGGACGTGGAGCAGGTCGAGCTTTTCGGCACGGGCGACGGTCGCCATCTTTGTCGCGAGAGCGAGATCGTAAGGTTGATGTTCGAACAGCGCGTACGACATCATTTCAACTTCGTGAAAGTGGATGCGTTCGTTCAACTCCGTGAGCCGCGTCGGCAAAACCGACGAGATAAAATGCACGTTATGCCCGCGCTCTGCCAGATCGCGGCCAAGCTCGCTGCCGACGATGCCGCTGCCGCCGTATGTCGGATAAACTGTGATACCGATGTTCATTGCTTTTATTGTAACACAAATCGTTACAAATCAACTCTTCTTGCGAACGTAGTAGATTATTCCCTTATTGTCATCAGTGAAAAGGAACGAATTGGCATCAAGTTTCATAATGTCACACGGACGCCCATTTACGGTGCCTTTGTTAAGAAACCCGGTGATAAAATCCCGGACCTTTTCGCCTTTGCGAAAGCTCACGATCTTGTAACCGTGGCCGATCGCTTTGTTGGTCGAACCGTGTAGCGACATCAGAAACGCAGGGTTTGCTCCAAATAGGCCGTCGGCTTCGTCAAAAAAATCAAAGCCTAACGCAGAACCGTGTGCGGGAAAATATGCATACGGTGAGGCGACATTTTTGCAACCCTCGCGGCGTGGAAACTGGGTGTCAGCTATGATCTTTCCCGACGCCGAGTAACAATAAGGCCAGCCGTAATCGGTGCCATCCTTGAGCGCGTAAAACACCTCGTCGGGCTTTTGCAGCCCCAGATGATCCGAGCCCTGTCCCGACGCCCACAGGAAATTGCCGATCCATTTCAGCCCAACAGCATTGCGCAAGCCCCGGGCAAACTCACGCTGCTCACTCCCATCCGGGTTCATAACGACAATGCTTGCTCGAACGCGTTCTTTTTCGATGCAAGCGTTACACGACGAACCGACCGAAACGTACAGTTTGCGTTCCGGCGAAAACGCGATCGTCCGGGTCAGGTGCCAGCCGCCGTATTTATAGCTCAGGCCGTAATCGGGAAACGTCGCGAGCACCTCGGGCTTTGTATCGGTTGGCTTGATCTCGCCTAGGGTGAATTTTCGCCGCGTCAGCTTGTCAGTTTCGGCGAGATAAAACCAGTCTTGTCCATTTTCATCCTTATAAAACTGACAACTATTAGGGTTTTTGAGATCGGTCATATACGGCGTGACCTTGGCAAATTTTCCCTTTTTGGGGTCCCAGCCGTCGAGGATATAGACGATACCTTTTTTGTTGTCGGTCAGGTCTCTCATATCCGTGACAAAGATGCGTCCGTCAGGTGCCTTTGCAAAAAACCGCACACGTTTTAACCCCTCAGCTGCCGGGATGATCTCGTAACCGGCTGGCAGATTTAGGTTGAAAGACTTTCCGGATTTGAGCGTGATCTTGTTTGGAACGAGTTTGGCTTGCCCAAACGCCATTATTGAGGCCAAAAGCATCCACAAAAAAATTAGTATTTTCATTTAATTCGTGTTATTCGTGTATCTGTGCAGAAACGCGAGTGTTAACGACCGTGCCGACCGTGCCTGTTAATAATAATATGCACGCTCCTTTACAGTCGCGTTTCTGCCTCCAAAATCGTTATGAAAACTGACAAATTCCTCGTAAAACCGGGTTCGAAAGTTAACCTCAAAGATCACCCGACGGACAGCACGGGCGACTATAAAGACAAGAAAGAGGCCATCAAGGACCTCGAGAAAAATGTCGCCCGGCTCGCCGAACTGCAGGACATACTCTATGCACAGAATGTTCACTCACTTCTGATCATTTTTCAAGCTATGGATGCCGCCGGCAAGGACAGCGCGATCAAACATGTGATGAGCGGCATCAATCCGCAGGGTTGTCAGGTCACGGCGTTTAAGGCCCCGTCGGCTGAGGAGCTCGATCACGATTATCTCTGGCGACAGCAAAAAGCCTTGCCCGAAAAAGGCTGCATCGGCATCTTTAACCGTTCGCACTACGAAGAAGTTTTGGTCGTCAAAGTGCACCCCGCGTATCTCGGCGGCCAGCGGCTGCCGACAGGGCCTGAGAAAGATAAGCAGTTTTGGAAAAAGCGTTACGCCCAGATCGCGAACTGGGAAGCGATGCTTGCCGCCAACGGTACGCACGTCATCAAATTTTTCCTCAACGTATCAAAAGACGAACAGAAACAGCGCTTTCTCGAACGCATCAATTTACCCGAAAAGAACTGGAAATTTTCAGCCGGAGACGCCAAAGAGCGGGCATTTTGGGCCGATTATATGAACGCCTACAAAGACGCGATGCAGGCGACATCTACAAAAGACGCCCCGTGGTATATCATCCCGGCGGACAAAAAATGGTTCACGCGGCTCGCCGTTTCCGAGATCATCGTCAAACGGCTCGAATCGCTAAAACTTGCATATCCGGCTGTTACCGACGCACACAAAGCGGAATTGGCAGAATCAAAAGCTATTTTGGAAGCCGAGAAATGATGTAGAACGGGTTTCCACGGATTGACTCCTTACCCGGATTCTGTTGTCTCGATGATTGAAGCTTCGCTCGCAATGATAATTCGATAGGAACACTTATATCGATTCAGATTTTTTTTGATGTCTTGCTCCGGCAAAAACACAAATGTGATTGCCGTCTCTCTTTCAGCAGTGGCTTCGCTTGGTTCGAAAACAAACTTTTCGGCTGCGACCTCTGATGCCCGTCGCAAAAGAGGATGTCCGCTGACTGCCTTAGCAGTCGCAACTTTTCCATCCTGAGCTATCTTTACAACTACGACAACCTCTCCCATCGCACGAACAGCTTTCGCAGCGGCCGGATATACCGGTTCAACCGAGCTAATAATTTTCGGTGATTGGCCGCCCCGATTGCCCGAGCAAACCATAGCGTCCGAATTTATCGTGAATTCCAAATAGTTAGGATTTAGCGCCGTATTATCGATCTTGATAAAAGCCCGAAACTTATCAACAGCCAACGCATCAGCGGTTAACTCAAAGTCGCCATCAGGCAATTGAATCTTGAAAACGCCATTGATGTCAGTCAATGCACCGCTATCAAATCCATTACCTTTGATCTTTAACCGCATGCCGGGTACAACGGCAGCGTTTTGATCTTTGATTACCCCACTCAGTTCGTATTTGGGTAGCGCTTGGCCTTGAGTACTTAAATTGAGCACAAAAAATAACGCCAAAAAGACTGCAAATGCTTTTTTCATAATCAACAAGATGATTGGGCGAAGGCAGAGGTTGTAGTAGCCGAACTATCTCTCGGGCACAAGCCGCATGATCTTGTCATCGTCGGTAGCTGCACGGCCTCGTCCGTCGCGGTTTGACGTTGAAAAATAGATATATCCGTCCGGCCCCTGACCGACCTCGCGGATGCGGCCGACAATGCCCTCAAGCAAATTCTCTTGTCTTACAACTCTTCGTCCTTCCAGTACAACACGAATTATTTTAGTTCCCCGCAAGCATCCGAAAAAGAAATTTCCACCAAATCCGGGAAATTGCGTCGCGTTGTAAAACGTGGCGCTTGCAGGTGCGCACGCAGGGCTGTATTCGAGCAGCGGCGATTCCAGGCCGTCTTTTTTGTCGGTGTGGTGGATTATGGGCCAACCGTAATTTTTGCCCGCCTCGACAATGTTGACCTCGTCGCCGCCAGAGCCTTTGCCTTCGAACGAGCTTGGCCCGTGCTCGGTTTGAAACATCAAACCCGTGCCAGTCTGCCAGGCCATACCTTGGGCATTTCTGTGTCCGGTCGACCAGATCTCGGGCCGTGCCCCAGCGGTTTTGACGAACGGATTGTCCTGCGGCACGGTGCCGTCATCATTTAATCGGAGAGTTTTCCCCGCAAGCGTGTCCATCTTTTGCGCCAGATTCCAGTCGGTTGCGTCGCCCGTAGCAATGTAGAGTTTTTTGTCCGGGCCAAAGCGTGCCCGCATACCAGCGTGATTTGGAGCACCGGGGATTTTGTCGATGATGATCTTTGGATCGGTGAGTTTGCCGTCTTTATAAACATAACGGACTACCTTGATCTGCTTGCCGTCCTGATTATAGGCGTAACCAAGATAGACAAAATTGTTCTTTGCAAAATCATAATGCAGCGATATGTCCATCAGGCCACTCTCGCTCGACGGTTCGACATCCGGCACGGTGTAAACAGGTTCGGCCCGCAGCTTGCCGTTCTCGATGATCCGCACACGGCCGGGCCGCTCGGTGACAAGCAGATCTTTATTCGGCAGCCATGCAAATCCCCACGGCACTTCGAGTCCGGTGGCAAACGTTTCTACACGAAATCTAACATCGCCACTCTCGGTCGAAATAACACTATTCTCAGGCACACCCGTCGGTGAACACGACGAGCAAAACATCGTCAGAAAAAATGCAAAAATAAACATCGGATTTCCTCGCATATAGACGGCCATCAATATTCCGTTTATATCATATAAGACGCACGCCGCACGCTTTTGTTTCTTTGCAGACAATTCGGGCTACGGCGTAAGATGGACAACAAGCCATCGTGAAAAAAGTGTGCCTATGAAGAAAATACTTATTCTTGTCCTGCTAATGTTCTCGGCATTTGCAACGGCACGGGCCGACCAGCTCGATCAATTTATCGCCGCTCAGATGAAAGAGCGAAAGATACCGGGCCTGTCGATCGCCGTCATCCGTGATGGAAAGGTGGTAAGAGCGACGGGTTACGGCTTTGCAGATCTTGAACTAAAAGTGCCCGCGACAAAGGACACGGTCTATGAGATCGGGTCGATCTCAAAACAGTTTGCATCCGAAGCCATAATGCTGCTCGTTGAGAACGGCAAGCTCAACCTCGACGATCCGATTCGGAAATATCTGCCTGCTAATGCTCCTGATATCTGGCAAAAAATAACCGTGCGAAATTTGCTAAATCACACCTCCGGCCTGAAAGACTGGACAGAGGTTAAAGAGTTTTCGTATCGCCGCGAATATTCGCCGGAGGAATTTATCGATCTCGTCAAGAGTTTTCCGCTACTGTTTCAGCCAAATGACAATTGGGGCTACTCAAACACCAATCTGCCGCTGGTCGGCATAATTGTTGAGCGGGCGAGCGGACGATCGTTTGAGGAATTTGTAAATGAGCGGATCATAAAGCCTCTCAATTTTCCCTCGGTCCGATTTAAGCATCAGGAAGATGTCGTCGCGGGCCGCGCAGCGGGGTACGTTCTGCGAGACGGCCAATGGAAGAACGGTGAACCTTTTCGGCCAAAAGTAATTGCCGCAAGCGGCGGCATTTTAGCCACTGCAACTGATCTTGCCAGGTGGTGGGAAGCCGTTTTACTAGGCCGGGTTGTAAAACCGACAAGCCTCGACCAGATGTTAAAACCTACAAAGATAAACGATGGCCGATCGATCGCTCATGGTTTTGCGTTTTTTACGGATGTTTTTAACGGTCACAAAGTGATCCAGCATTTTGGTTCGACCGTCGGCGGTTTTGGCAGCATTGTGCGTTATTACCCGAAAGAAAAAGTGACCATCGCCGTGATCGGCAATCTCGAAGATGGTGGATTTGGCTCCGAAAACATCTCAAAACGCGTCGCTGATCACTACATTCCGGGAGCCTTTGCTGACGGGATGAAACAGTTGCCCGACGCAACTCCAAACAAAACGCAGAAGGCCCTTCAGATCCTTCGAGACATAGCCGATGGCAAAGCGCATCCTGAAATGTCGGCAAATTTTGCGGCAAAGGTCAGCGACGCATTTCGCAAACAGCTCGCCGATAATCTAAAAGAGATGAGATCGTTCGCATATCTCGGCACTGAAAAGATCACCACAGACCATTTTATGCTCGATGCCACCGCGACAGAATTTGTCCGTTACCGGATGTCAGTAGCCGGCAAGAATGTTTATTACTATTTTCGCATGAACAAAGAGGACAAGATCGGCTGGATCATGTATGAGGATTAGGATCGGGTTTAGGCAAATTCATCGCAGTTAGTTAAAATTTGAGAAAGCATGTTTTCAGGGGAGTCTCGACAAATCGGGACTGAGAGTCCGATCATGGAGACCCTAGGAACCTGACGCGGATAATGCCGCCGGAGGAAGAAAAACAATGAACGAACAGATTTCAGAAGAAAAAACCAGCGATCAGGTTAAATTACCTGCTTCGCAAAAGATTTACGTCGAGACCAACGGCAATACCGTTAACCAAAACAAACATAACCTACGCGTCCCGTTTCGCGAGATCGCGTTATCACCGTCCCGCGAGATGGATGGCACGGTGGTTGAGAACGCACCGGTCCGCGTCTATGACACGAGCGGTATCTGGACAGATCCGGCGGCGAAATGCGACGTTCGCGAAGGCCTGCCGGCGTTGCGTCGTGACTGGATAGTGGGGCGCGGTGACGTTGTGGAATACGAGGGCCGCGAGGTTTTACCGCAGGACAACGGGTATCTCACCAAAGGTGCTGAGGACATCGCCCGCGTAAAAGAACGCGGCACGCTCGAAGAGTTTCCCGGCCTGAAACGCGCTCCGTTGAGGGCGAAAAATGGTGCTTGCGTGACGCAGATGCACTATGCCCGAAAGGGCATCATCACGCCCGAGATGGAGTACGTCGCTATCCGCGAGAATCTCGGGCGGCAAGCTGCATTTGACCACCTGACAATGTCCGAACGCAGCGACCGCTCGTCGCTGAACCATCAGCACAAGGGCGACTCTTTCGGCGCTGCTATTCCTGAATTTGTAACGCCGGAATTTGTCCGTGACGAGGTCGCACGCGGCCGGGCGATCATCCCGAACAACATCAACCATCCCGAATCCGAGCCGATGGCTATCGGCCGTAATTTCCTCGTCAAGATAAACGCAAACATCGGTAACTCCGCTATCGCCTCGTCCATTGAGGAAGAAGTCGAAAAGATGCGTTGGTCAACCTTGTGGGGAGCCGATACGGTGATGGATCTCTCGACGGGAAAGAATATTCATGCCACGCGAGAATGGATCCTGCGAAATTCGCCAGTTCCCATCGGGACCGTGCCGATCTATCAAGCTCTCGAAAAAGTAAATGGCAAAGCCGAAGATCTGACGTGGGAAATTTACCGCGACACGCTGATCGAACAGGCCGAGCAGGGCGTCGATTATTTTACGATC
>CAZIZR010000020.1:0-72678 GCA_964543865.1 uncultured Chloracidobacterium sp. | reverse complement strand
GACGAGGAGGCCGTCGCCGAAATGGCCGCTGTCAGGCAGCGTACCTCGGACCCAGATATACAAGAATAAAAACGCACAGATCTTGCCGATAAACGCGACGTGGCTGACCAGCGCGTAAGGTATCGAGCCGACCTCAAAAATATGGCTAAGGCCCGGCACATACCAACCGCCGAGGAACAGCACAGTACACATCATCGAGACGGTGAACATGTTCACGTACTCGGCCATGAAAAACAGTGCGAATTTCAGTGCAGAATATTCGGTATGAAATCCGGCAACGAGTTCTGTTTCCGCCTCAGGCAGGTCAAACGGCACGCGGTTTGTCTCGGCAAATGCCGAGATCAAAAACACAATAAACCCGATAAACTGCGGAATAATAAACCAGCGAAACGTTGATTGTTGTTGGGCGTAAATAATGCCATTCAGATCCAGCGTACCGGCAAGCAGTACGACGCCGATGACCGATGCCCCCATCGCAAGCTCGTACGAGATCATCTGCGCCGACGAACGCAGCCCGCCCATCAGCGCGTATTTACTATTCGAGGACCAACCGGCGAGCATGATGCCGTAAACACCGACAGAAGTGATGCCCAGCACAAACAGCACGCCGACATCGATCCGAGCGATAGTCAGCGGCATATTTACCGCTTGCGGAGTGATCCAATTAACTGCGTCAACGATCGAGGTCCCGACACCGGGTATCCAGCCCACGGCCCAAGTTACCCAAGGTCCGATCGTTCCCATCGGATCACTTAGCCGGGGCCCGAAAGGATAAACGACGATCGGCAGTATCGCACACGTCAGGGCAACCATCGGTGCGAGGTAATAGACAAATTTAGTCGATTTATCGGGAGTAATATCTTCTTTAAAGATAAATTTGAGCAGATCCGCAAACGGTTGCAAAATTCCCCACGGCCCGACGCGATTTGGCCCGACGCGGCCCTGCATCCAACCCAAAACTTTGCGTTCGGCAAGCACCGTATAGGCAACGATCATCAGCACACCCTGAAACGCGAGCAAAATGCCGACGCTTATGACCATGAACGGAAATGCAGTTTTAAGAACAGCTTCCATAAAAACTATTTGCCTGGTGCACTCCTGTCTGAAATGCTGACGGTTGCTGCAACGCTATCTTCACGCGGCTGCCCGTCCAGCCCAAATTGAGCGAGCGGGGCGACGAGCAGATTATCCGGTTTTGGATTGCCGTGCGCGAGCAAGTGAAACTGCCCGGTCTTGCTCGTCATCGTCGTCAGACGGTGTAGCTTATGCCCGACTTTTGGCGTGGCAGCATTCTTTTCTCCGGCCGCCATATCCTCGACCGCTTTCTTTAATCCGCTGGCGTCAAACTTGCCAGAACTGATCGCATGCTTTGCCTGAACGGGGTTCGATTCATCCTTTAACGCCGGGTAACGCAAGCCTTCGTAGGCAGGCGTCGCATCGGCTAAAGAACGGAAAATTGCCGACGCAGACCATTCCGGTGCGATCTCGACGCCCATTTCGCGGGCGATAAGTGCCGTTATCATCCAGTCAGCTTTTGACTGAAGGATCGGGTCGATGGCTTTGCGGACACGCTGGACGTTACCGGCGTTATTCGTAAATGTCCCGTCAACCTCAGCAAAACTCGCCGCCGGAAATATGACATCTGCGTGGTCACACGTCTCAGTTAGAAACAGCTCCTGCACGGCGACAAAATCTTTACCAGCCAGCACACTTGCGTCCTGTAGGCTTCCGCCAATAAGCAAAGCCTTTGAATTTTTGACTACTTCGTCAACCGTTTTGCGGTCCGGGGTTACATCGTACGCACCAACAGAATTGTTATAGCGGGCCAGCGGGTGCAGCAATACGCGCCGTCCGTCACCGGCAAAGCTCGCGGCGTTTGCCGCAAGTGCCGCCTGAGCGTCAGCCGACAGGTCACCGCCGATCATAATGATGAGGTCGCCCTGCGTTTCAGCTATTGTCTTACGGACCGCATCGATCTCGCCCGTCGAGATGCCGCATCTATCGGCGATAAGGCGGTCGTTTGACCCATCGACCGCTGCTAGCGCGAATGCGTCTATTGTGCCCGCATTAACGTGCACAAACTGAGTCGCACGCCGCGAAAGATTGATCGGCGTATCATTGACGCAGATAAATTTTGCACCGCCGTTACGCACCGCTTGGCGGATCTGCTTGGCCGTATAGCTCTGCTCTTCTTCGGGTTCGCCACCTATGAGGACGATGGTCGCGGCGTAGCGGATCTCTTTGTGTGTGCAAAGCGGAACGCTCAGATTATCAAAGACCGGATCGACCGGCTGCGAATCAGCAACCGCGTATTTGTCCGATTTGGCAGCGTCGGTCGCATATTTCTTTAAGGTAAATATCGCCTCATTCGTCAGTCTCGGGCTGGCGATGACGCCCACCGATTTATCTGCCGCTGTTAGTTTCTCCGCAGCAAATTTAATGGCCGCGTCCCACGTCGAGGGGATAAGCTTGCCGCCCTTGGAATAGCGGATCATTGGCGTCTTGATGCGGTCGCTGTGGCTGATAAATTCGTGAGCAAAGCGTGCCTTAACGTCTAAAAATTCGCCGTTCAAACCGTTGACGTAACGGTCGCGGGCAACGATGCGGTGGACCTTGCCGCTGCGCGAGCCGATCGAGATCTGCATACCGTCCGAACCGTAAACGTCGGTCGATATAGTTTGATCAAGCTCCCAAGGCCGCGTTTCGTGACGGTAAACTCCGTCAAGTAGCGTGCCCGTCGGGCAAACCTCTATGCAGTTGCCGCACTGCGAGCAATTTAGCCAGCCGCCGTATGTGCCGATGACGGTGTTGACGCCTCGATTGCCGGCCTCGATAGCGTCCTCACCCATCCATTCGTCGCAGACTCGTGTGCATCGTTTGCACAAAATGCACCGTTGCGGGTCATTAGCAACGATCGGCGATAGATATTTTTCGGGCTCGGCGTTCTTTTTCTCGGTAAAACGCTCCTCGACATCGCCCCAGTCAAAGATGACCTCTTGCAGCTCGCATTCGCCGCCTCGGTCGCATACCGGGCAATCGAGCGGGTGATTTGTCAGCAAAAATTCGCCCATCGCACGCTGTGCCTTTTCGACTTCTTCGGATTGCGTGGTGACGACCATCCCATCGGTACAAGTGATCGTGCATGACGTCTGCAGCTTTGGCATCTTGTCGATGCGTACCAGACACATACGGCACGATGCCTGAACTTCAAGGTCCTGGTAATAGCAAAACGACGGGATCCCGTGGCCGTTGTCGCGACACACATCGATCAGCCGAGCGCCTTTTTCGACCTCGATCTCCTGTTCGTTTATGGTTACTTTTATCTGTTCTGACATTAAACTTTTCGCGTATATCGCGTCTCGGTCGCCTTTTGGTCGTCGCTGTCGGGCTCGACGTTATATGCCGTGATGACGATGTTGTCATCGTCGATCAGTTCCAGCTCGGTTCGCCAACCCCAACGCGGTGATTCCGGCCCCGTGAAATATGTCCCGAATACCGAGAACTTATCCGCAGCGTCTCCCTCCGAAAACATTATCCCGGTGGACATATGAAAACTGTCGGCCCACGCCATCTGAAACTTGCCGGTCGCGATATCAAAACCAAATATCGCGACACCTTCAAATTCCTTTCCCTGCAAGCTGCCCGAATATTCGTGAATCAAAAACCGACCGCCGAGTATGACCTTGATCGTGCCGGACATCGGCGATTCGTCGGCTACAACATCGGGTTCAAACCAAGTTCTGGTGATCCCTGTCCATTCACCCGCAAACTTTGCAAGGCTTGCATGAGGGCCGCTTTCTAATGATTCAGCAAATTTCATTCTGATGCCGCTTCAGCCGCCGGGACGCGTTTTGGTGCCCGTTTTTTCACTGGTTTTTCCGCTGCCGGAGCCTTTTCCGCAGTACTCGCCGCAAATGCCGGTTTTTTGTATTTTGGCCTTGATTTACCAAAGCTGCCTGCGGAAATCTTCCCGCGTCGTGTACGTTTATCACCTTTTCCCATAATGCTAATTAAACCTCTAAATAATTGCTAATTCATTGACGATCAATTTCCGATCGTCGATCCTTTTCCGCCAAGGACGTTGATAATGTAATCCTGTATCCGTCCATTTGTCGCCAGTTTGTTGTGGTCCTCGCAGACCATCTTAGCCGGCTGGCTCTTTAATATCGAGGCGACCTTTGCCGCGTCTGACTGCGTTACCGCTTCAAGCGAACGCTGTGTAACTGATCCGTCGCCCGCCGATTGCATCACTTTTTTCAGTTCGTCGTCCGTCACCTTGCTGCCATCGGCACGCGTAAAGTCTTTTGGCTTGACGAGCGTTTTCCATTTTTTCCCGTCTTGATAGACCACGATCCCATCCAGGGCGGTCTTGCAATCAGATCCGACGACAAAGAACGAAACCCCCTCTGCTCGGCTGCTATTGGCTGCTAAAGCGTCGTGCAGACGTTTTGCCCGATCCAGTGCGGCAATAAAGAACGCCGACGCGATCTTTTGTTCAGCAGCGGTGAATTCCCGCTCAAAATCATCGTCCTCGATCGCATTCCAACCGTATTTTGTCCACTCTTTCGGATCATAAAGGTCGATCGTCAGCGGCTTTAGCTTTTCATCAAACGCTCGCAGCGTTCCCGGGGCCGGTAACAATTGATATGCCGACGGTATCGTAAAAACCGTAAATTTCGACGTATCCTGAATAAACGGCAGATCGATCCTAAAGCCCCCCAAGGTATATCCATTGAGCAGCGAACCGAGAGCCCCGGCTGCTCCTTCGTTTGGCGTTCCGAGCAAGATCACTTTGTCAAACAGCTTTGCTCCGGCCCATGTCGGCACCGCTTTGCGGTTTCCCATCGGCAGATCGGCGTCGCCATACATGGCCGCGTACCGCGAAATTATCCCGCCCATTGAATGGGCTACGAGATCAAATTTCAGATCTGGCCTTTTCAGCTTTCGCTTCAGTGCCTCGACATCGCGAACGAGCCGCTGTGCATTCGCTACATTATCGAGCCGCCAATCATACGCAAAAACGTATATCGCATTGCGGTCGCCGTCATCCGACGGATCTTTCCAACTCTCTTCGCGATAGCCGGCCCGCATCTCCATCGCCCTGAGAAAGCCGCCGTAAATGTCCGTCACCGGAAATATTCCGATCTTGACCTCACGCAAAATATCACCGGGAACAAGATCGTCGTGCATTTTATCAATGCTCGTCGAGATCGGCAGCCTCAGGTCCTCGGCCTTAGACTTTAACGTCTTAAACCAAACTCTCTCGCCGGTGACCTTATGCTTTAGCTCCGAACCCGTCAGTCCCGGGATCAGGATGATCGGATTCCTGTCCTGTGCAAACAGCGATATGCTCAGAACGAACAAGCAAATGCCCATTCGTACGCTCAACCGAAGAGCATTTCTGATGTCTCGCTTTGCCATTACACATTTGGACTAACGCCATTGGTCGAAACATTATCAACCAGCCATTTCTTAAAATCGCCCGGAAACTGCTTGATCGCCGACTGTATCGGCCACGCTGCCGCGTCACCAAGCGGGCAAAACGATTTGCCCTCGATGTTGTCACAGATATCGAGCATTAGCTGAGCATCTTCGGGCCGCCCCTCGCCGATCGAAATGCGGTTAAAGATCTTAACGAGCCAATCGGTCCCCTCGCGGCAAGGCGTACACCAGCCACACGATTCGTGCTTATAAAACTCGGTGAGGTTTTTGGTCGTTTCCATAATATCGACCGTCTCATCCATCACCATCATCCCGCCCGTGCCAAGCATCGATCCCGCCGCGACAAGCCCCTCGTAATCGAGCGTGACGTTTTGGCCCAGGATCTGGCCGGCGTTCATAATGTAAACTGACGATCCGCCGGGAATGACCGCTTTCAATTTCTTTCCGTCACGAAGCATCCCGCCACAGTCATCCATGATGAACTTTTCCATATCGGCGTAGCCCATCGGAAGCTCGTAAACGCCCGGTTTTTTGACGTGGCCCGAGATCGACCAGAGCTTTGTGCCGCCAGATTTTTCGGTGCCGAGATCGCGCCATTTGATGCCGCCCATATCGATGATCTGCGGGATACTCGTGAGCGTCTCGACGTTGTTGACGATCGTAGGGGATGCGTACAAGCCCTCGATCGCAGGAAAGGGCGGCTTCAAACGCGGATGGCCGCGATAGCCCTCTAGGCTAGAAAGCAACGCCGTTTCTTCACCGCAGATGTAAGCTCCCGCACCCGTGTGCGTGTGGAGGTCGAAATCCAGGCCAGATCCGAGAATATTTTTCCCGAGCAATCCCGCAGCACGAGCCTCAGCGATCGCGACATCCATAATGTCGAGCAGATATCGATATTCACCGCGACCATAAACGTAACCTGTATTTGACCCAAGCGTATAGCCCGCGATGATCATACCTTCGATCAGAGCGTGCGGGTCGTACTCCATCAAATAGCGGTCTTTGAACGAGCCGGGCTCAGATTCGTCGGCATTACAGACGATATATTTTTGCTTTGGCGAATCGCGGGGAACGAACGACCACTTCATCCCGGACGGAAATCCGGCACCACCGCGTCCTCGAAGCGCAGAATCTTTTACCTCTTGAATGATCGCGTCCTGCGTCATGCCAAGAGCTTTTTCGAGCGATTTGTAACCACCGTCTTTTTTATACACCTCGAGCGTGTGGCCATCTTTGATGAACACGCGTCGAAGCGATAACGGCTCGCAGCCTAGTGCTTTTATCTCCATCTATTTACAATCCGCGAGGATCTCATCCACCTTCCCAACCGTCAGATCTTCGTGATAATCAAACCCGATCTGCATCATCGGCGCCGTTCCGCAGCTGCCCAAACACTCGACCATCGTGACCGTATATTTACCGTCCTCGGTCGTCTCGCCGGGATGAATGCCCAATTTCGAACAAATATGATCGGTGATCTCCGGTTCGCCCATGATCTTGCACGACAGCGTCTTGCAGATCTGGATGTGATGACGGCCGACCGGCCGCAGGTTGAACATCGAGTAAAACGTCGCCGTTTCCCATACGTCCGTCACCTCTAAATTCAAAAACTGCGCTAAGAAATTGATGCCCGAATTATCAAGCCACCCGCCGCGCTCACGCTGCACGACAAACAGCAGCGGTATCAACGCCGACCGCGAACGGTCCGCCGGGTACTTCGCAACGTGCGCTTTCATCTCCTCGACAACCTCCGGAGAGAATTCGGCTACCTCGTCAGTAACGAGAACCTTATCTGTATAACTTGTGGCTGTTGATCCCGCCATTATCTATCGATCTCCCCCAACACGATGTCCAAACTACCAATAATTGCCACAACGTCAGCGATCATCTCGCCTTCGCTCATTACCGGCAGGGCCGATAGGTTGACGAACGATGGGCCGCGAAAATGTACGCGTTCGGGTTTCGGGCCGCCGTTTGATTTCATATACACGCCAAGCTCGCCTTTTGACGCCTCGATAGCGTGATAGACCTCGCCCGGAGGCACATTAAAGCCCTCGGCGACGATCAGAAAATGGTGGATCAGCGAATCCATATGCTTACGCATATCGTCGCGATCGGGCAGAACGATCTTTGGAGCATCAGCTTTTATCGGGCCCGGTTTTAGGCGGTCGAGAGCCTGACGGATTATCTTATAACTCTCGGTCAGCTCACGCATACGAACCTTGAAACGCGACCACACGTCGCCATCCGGTTCGACCGGAACTTCAAAATCGTACGTTTCGTAACCGCTGTACGGAGTAGCTTTACGCAGATCAAGCTCGACGCCGCTGCCTCTTAAACTCGGACCGGTCAGACCCCAATCTATCGCATCTTCTTTCGAGATAATGCCGACGCCTTTTGTTCGGCTGTGCCAGATAGTGTTGCCGGTAATGAGCGTGTCAAAAGTGTTTAGCGCGTCAGGAAAATCCTCGAGAAATTGATTGACGCGGTTTTCGAATCCCGCCGGCAGATCCATCATCAGTCCGCCGATGCGGAAATAGCTCGGCGTCATACGCCCGCCCGATGCAGATTCGATCAGGTTGAGGATCTTTTCGCGTTCCTTAAAGGTGAACCAAAACGGCGTCATCGCACCCATGTCGAGACAAGACGTGCCAAACCAAACCATGTGCGAAGCGATTCGCTGCAACTCGCACATCAACACGCGGATGACCTGAGCACGCTCCGGTATTTCAAGCCCTAGCAGTTTCTCCGCCGCCATCACATAAGCGAGGTTATTGCCAAGCGGATTGAGGTAATCCATCCGGTCTGTGATGACGATGCCCTGCTGGTATTTTTTGTATTCGAACAGCTTCTCCATCCCCGTATGGAGATATCCGATATCGGGAATCGCCTTGATAACCAGTTCGCCGTCGAGACGCAGATCGAGACGTAAAACGCCGTGCGTCGAAGGATGCTGCGGCCCCATCGACAAAGTCATCTGCGACTCAAGCGCCCCGTCGAGCACCTCTGGCTGTTCGATATTTTCTACTGCAGTTGCCATTAAATTAGTTCAAACTGTAAGGCTCGTAGCCTCGCAGCGGATAATCTTTTCTCAATGCGTGGCCGTCAAAATCCGACGGGAGCAAAATGCGCCGCAGGTCGGGGTGGCCGTCAAATTTGACGCCGACCAGATCGTATGTCTCGCGTTCGTGCCAATCCGCCGTTTTCCAGATCTGAGTTACAGTCGCCACGTTCGCAGCGTCCTCGCTCAAAAGCACTTTCAAGCGCAGACGGCTGTAATGCGTGGTCGAAAAAAGGTGATAGTTGACCTCAAAACGCGGATCTTCCTCAGGCCCGCGGTCGCAACCGCAAAGGTCTGCAAGCAGGTCAAAATCATGCTTGTCACGCAAAAAGCGGCACACATCGACTATCGATTCACGCGGAACCGTGACCGTGACTTCGCCAAAGGCCTCGGTCACATCAGCGATCCAAGCCTCGTTTTTACTTTTCAGCTTATCCACAAATGCGTGGAGCTTTTCAGTCATAAAGATATTTCTAGAACGACCGTCGGCGTTCGTGCTTGGACGGCACCGAATACGGTTTGGATGTTTCGCCGGCCGCGACTTCCGTCTCCATTTCTCTCTCAAGCGCCGTGCCCTCGGTCACCGGCAGCGTTCCAGGTACGATCGATTCGCGCGACTCAGGCTCGTATGTATCGCGACGGTCCTTGACCGATTCTTTCATGATCTTGTCCTGCAGCATCATGACCGCATGAACAAGCATTTCCGGACGCGGCGGGCATCCCGGCACATAAATATCAACCGGCACGACCTTATCAACGCCCTGTACGATCGCGTAATTATCAAAAACGCCGCCCGATGTAGCACATGCACCCATCGAGATCACCCATTTGGGCTCAGGCATCTGATCATAAATTCTTCGCAAAACCGGCGCCATCTTTCGCGAAACGCGGCCTGACACGATCATCACGTCTGCCTGTCGAGGCGACGCACGAAAAGTTTCTGCACCAAAACGCGACATATCATTACGTGCAGAGACGGTATTCATCATCTCGATCGCGCAGCAAGCCAAGCCAAATGTCGCCGGCCAGATGCTGCTCTTGCGCGCCCAGTTGACGACGGCATCGAGTTTGACAGTGACGACGTCCGGCAGCGATTCAAATAATTGATTTTCGAGACCCATAAATTACGCAGCCAATTTGGCTTGAGCCTCCTGTTCGCGACGCTGTTTTGCCATCAATTTTGCCTCTTCGCGGGCTTCGGCACGTGCCTGTAATCCCCAATCAAATGTTCCCTTTTTCCACACGTAAATATATCCAACGATCAGCGTCGAGATAAAAACCATGATCTCGATAAACGCTACCGTGCCAAAAACCGCAGGTCCGGCTGCCATCAGGCTCTTAAATGAAACGGCGAACGGGATGATGAATAGGACTTCGATATCGAATAGGAGAAAGATAACAGCAACGGTATAGAATTTGACCGAAAAACGGTCGCGAGCACCACCGATCGGATCTTTGCCGCACTCGTATGGCATCAGCTTTGTCGCCGTGCGTTTGCGCGGGCCGATCAGTTGGGTGACCAGCAATTGGCTGACGCCAAAACCAGCGGCGACCAAAAACATGATCCCGATGGGGACGTAATCTAAAACGTTATATTCAGACATATCTTTCTTGCCGCCTTGCTATTGATGCAGAGCGAAAAAGATGCGTAAAATCTCTAACTTTACCGTCAAAACCTTGTGAATATTGGCACAAACTAAATCGTAAGTTAAGCGCCATTTAGTGTCAAGGCAGTCAGCATATAGCAAAACTATTTATTCGTTGACCCAAACTTTCTGCGTATGCTAACTTCATAATGGCGGAAAGTGTTGTAAATACGCCGTTTTCCCGCGTCATTTGGTCAAATTACAGACATCGTGATCTCAGGTTTTAATACAGACATCAAGGTCGGAAATACGGTCTATCACGTTCAAACCGAAGACAAAGGTTTGAAGTCGCGGCTGATATTGTCGCTTGTCTATGACAAGGGGACGATCCTCGCCAGCAAACGTGTGAACTATGACGATCTGGCTAACGGTGCGTTTGACGAAAAAGAACTTGCAGAGCGTCTTAACCGCCAACATCAGCTGATCTGTGCCGCCGTTCGGGCCGGACGCATCGATGAATTGAAAGAAATGACCGGCAAGGAGCGGTCAAAATCCGCAAAAACTGCGGTTGTCGAACCAAAGACTACTGTCACACCTCCGGTTATTCCGGTCAGCAAACCAGTTGCCGCTGCGCTTCCGGAGGTTACAGCTCTAAATGTCGAATCCGCTCGTATCGCCGCATCAAAACCATATTCGCTTGAGCCCGTGATCGAGGCTGTCGCCATCATCGAAGAAGAGATCGTCCTCGAAGCCGAAGCTGTCGAGGTCGTTAGCGAGCTTTCCGGTCAGGATCGCCCGACCAATAACAAGCTCAGCCTCGAGCTGCTCGGCGATTCAAAATTTAAGGGCGGCGACCGCCGCACCGTCAACATAATGGTCTGTCGCGGCACGGACCGTAAGGTCGTAGCCGGAGCTGAGATCATGCTCAAGGTTCTAGGGTCGAGCTTTCGCCCCGTGATATTTCACGCCAAATCAGACGCCAACGGCCTCGCCAAGGTCCATATGCAATTACCCAGCTTTCAAGCCGGCCGAGCTGCTATGCTCATCAGAGCCATCGCCGCCGGCGAAGAGATCGAGCTCCGCCGCGTCGTCACGCCAGGTTAATTTCATTTTTACCGCACAACTAAATACAATTGAGAAATGATAACGATCTTTCTCAACGGACATGAGCGCGAGGTTGAACCAGAAATCGATCTCGCCCGATTGCTCGAATCATTGTCCCTGCCGTCACAGCGAATTGCGATCGAACTAAACAGGTCCGTTGTACTGCGGACAAATTGGGAGCAAACACGCGTAACCGACGGCGACCGCATCGAGATCGTGCAATTTGTCGGCGGCGGCTAAAAAAAAGATCAGGAGAAAAGGAGTGGAGGAGAAGGGGAGACGCCGCCGATATTCCTATCTATGTGCTCTATGTGCCCTATGTGGTAAATTTCTTGTATGTCCGAAACCTTTCAACTTGCGGGAACAACATTTTCTTCACGCCTCATCATCGGAACGGGCAAGTACCGCTCTTATGACGAGATGAAGGCCGCTCATATTGCTTCCGGCGCCGAAATGGTGACGGTCGCCGTCAATCGCGTGCCGCTCGACGGGTCGGCCGAATCGTTTCTCGATCATCTCGATCCGCAAATGAAAATTTTGCCAAATACCGCCGGGTGCTACGACGCTGAGCACGCCATTCGTACAGCACGTTTGGCTCGCGAAGCTATCGAAACGGAGTGGATAAAACTCGAGGTCATCGGAGATCCAATAACGCTGCTGCCCGACAACGAACAAACACTCGAAGCCGCGCGCGTTTTGGTAAAAGAGGGCTTTATCGTGCTGCCGTATTTCACCGACGATCTGATAATGGCAAAGAAACTGCTCGATGCAGGCTGCCCGGCGGTGATGCCGCTTGCGGCTCCGATAGGTTCGGGAATGGGTGTGCAAAACCCCTCAAATCTTCGCATTATGCGTGAACAATTGCCGGACGCAACGATCATCGTCGATGCGGGTGTAGGCGTGCCCAGCGATGCGGCAATAGCAATGGAACTCGGCGCCGACGCGATCCTCATGAACACCGCCATCGCCGAAGCAGCCGACGCCGCCCAAATGGCCACCGCCATGAAACTAGCCGTCGAAGCCGGACGACTTGGCTATCTGTCAGGCAGAATGCCCAAACGCCTGTATGCATCGGCGTCAAGTCCTATAGAAGGAGCAATTTCTTAGCCGATGGTTAGAGTGCTTTTTTTCGGTGCGACTGCGCAAGTTGTTGGAAAATCAGAAGTTGCCATGCTCACCCAAGATGCCACAGTCGGAACGATCATTGACCGATTGGTCGAAGATTACCCAGGGCTTGCAAAATTAAATCTGCAATTTGCTCTCAACCAAGAGTTTGCAACCAGAGATTCTTTCATTGGCTGGGGCGGCGAACTGGCGGTATTTACCGCAGTTTCCGGCGGTTAGAAAATGGATTTCTACGAACTAACAGCCGACCCCATCGACATCACATCCGTCGCACGCCGCGTCGTGCCGCCGGAGTGCGGTGCGACGGTGACGCTCGATGGCTATGCACGCAAATATACCAAAAACCAGGAAACCGGTGAGATAAAAGATACGCTCTATCTTGTTTACGAGGCCTATGACGAGATGGCGCTGAAAGAAATGCAAAAGCTGATCGAGGCGGCCCATCTCAAATTTGAAATTTCAAATGTAGGAATTGTCCATCGAACGGGAAAGCTTGAGATCGGCGAAACAAGCGTCGTGATCTCGGTCGCGGCACCGCATCGCCGGGCAGCTTTTGAGGCGTGCGAATGGCTCATCAAAGAGCTAAAACGCACCGTCCCGATCTGGAAAAAAGAGGTCTATGCCGACGGCGAAGAGTGGGTCGAGGGCGACGCACAGCTCGACTAATCCAACCCAGCCAACTTATCGTTTGCCATCGCTACGACCTCGTCAAACAGGCCGTCGAGTTGGTCATTTGCTCCGCGAAGGCCGCTAACGACGTTCACCGCCCATTGAACATATTCGACGCGTCGCTGCTTGTCCCAATCCTCGGCCGGGCTAGCAATAACGTCGCGGACATTACTGATCTTATCGGCCAGTTTGATCACTTTGGCACCGTACGAAAGGTGCGGGGCATGCTCGATCTGTAGCTGTTTACGTTCGTGCTTTGGCAGAGATTTGTCGTCCGTTACCTCTAGAACATAGCTCGTGACGATCTCGCCAAATTTCTCATTGATCTCGTCCGCGGTGACGCCGCAATCTTCGACGGTGTCGTGCAGCAAAGCCGCCGACAATATGTCTTCGTCATCGACGAGGCCGATGTTGGCGATCAGATTTGCTACTTCGATGGGGTGATTGATGTAAGGTTCGCGTCTGGAACCTTTGCGAAAATGCCCGGTGTGTTTTTCAGCTGCAAAACGGGCCGCGTGCAGCGTTTTATTTAGGTTGTTCACATTTCAGTCTGCCAAATTGCTCGGCAAAAATCAATAGAACAACCTCACCGCACGACCTCGATATTAAGCGTCTGTTGGCCCGACACGATAAATTCGAGCGCCTGCAATTCCATCTCGGTAACGATAGTATTTACGGTGGCTTTTGACCCGCCGGCACTGCGGTCGTTGTTTAGTGTTGCGAGCATCGACGGCGGCAGATTTGGCATCTCGCTGGAGCCGATTATAGTACCCGCAGTCGTTCGCGTCACAACGGCGTAGAGCCTGTCGGGGCGTTTTAGGCGGTTGATCGTTGCGATAAGTTCGGCGGCGTTTCGCGGAGTAAATTGTGTGATCGCCGAATTTTGCTGGACCGTTCCGCCATCGCCGATGGCAATTGTCATCGCACCGGGAGCGGCGTCTTTTGGAATTGTCACCGGCACTCTTTGCACAAACAAGCGTCCGCTGTCGGTGCGTGACTCGACGCTCACCTCGACCGTTTCACCGGCGCGGACCTGATTGCGGTCGAGCGAGATGCGTTCGACCGTCGCCGTCCGGCTGCCATCGACCGAGTTCATTTCGAGATTTATTGACGAGACCTCAAGTCCCTCAAAATTGCCGCGCAGCAGAGCCGCGAGCGGTATGGCCGCAGCGGACGATGCCAGAGCCACGGCCTGTTGCCCGGCGAATCGCCGCTTGATACGTATCGAATCTTCGCCCTTGATCTTGATCTCGCCACTTAGGTCAATTGTCGTTTCGCCAAGCCCGCGTTCCTGCGCCGCCAGCACATTGCCGACACCCGCACTTACGATCAGAGCCGTCAAAGTATCGTCGATGCCGCTCTCAAAGTTTGTCTCCTCGATCTGGCCCCGGCTCGTTTTTAGCCGCACTTTGACCGGGATCATTTTAGGAGCGTCGCCAAGTTTGCCGTAAATACCGGTCGCCCGGTCCTGCGTCATCGAACCGACCAAAGCATCAGGCACCGCAAGTTTGAACGAGTTGTTAGCATTTGGCACGACCGTCACGACGTGCGATTCGGACATCGGCAAATTGGTCGAGCCGAGGCTAAAAAACGGATGGCCAAACCCGTAGATCTTGTCGCCGTCACGCATTGTCACCGTTCCCGCAGCCGCGATCTCAATATCGCCGCGAGCCAGATGCACCACGACCGAATCACCGCCCAGCAGCGTCGTTGGGCCAAACTTTTTCAACGGTTTTATCGCTAAACCACCGCCCGAAGCAGCGACCGGCATTATACCGACCGCGGCAAAATCGGCGGCAAACATATCGATCGTCCGCTGCGTCAGGCCCGAGATCGCAAGCGGTGTGGCTATGGGTTGAAACGTCTGTCCGGCAACCGCCATCAGCCGCGAATCCGGTGCAAATCCCGACGCCCGCGAAGATCGCAACACATCGCCGCGAAGGCTCGGGCGCCAGTTATTAGAAAGGAGCTCCGCATATGAATACGTCCTCGGCTCCCGCGCATTCGTGGTCGCCAGTCTCGGCGAAACCACCGTCGAGATCATCTGCTCGATCGGCGTGATGCCGCAGATCGGCTCTTTTGCAAACGGAAAACTGTACGAGATCGCACCGACGAGGCGGCCGTTAATAAAAACCGGCGAGCCCGACATTCCGGCAAAAACAAACGTCCGGTCCGCCTGCCCGCCGCTCAGTTTGCCAACGATCATGTCCTGTTTTGGGCCGATCCAGTTTGGGACGACACCCAATATTTCAACGTTAAATTCCTCGGGTTTAGTGCCGCGAAAAACCGTCGTCGCCGTTCCCCGCATACCTTCTTTTAACTCCGCCAAAGGAAAGATCTGCGGCTGCACCGGGCCTTTGTCCGTGGCCGGCAACTGTGCTAAAAGACTGGCTGAAAGTGTAAAAACAGCAAAGAAAACGGCGAGGAATTTTGTGTTGAACATCTTTAAAAACATCTTCCTTTAATAATGGCGTTTATGGTAACATTTATGGTGTCTATCCGAAAGCCTTTACTTTTCGGCTTTCACATCCCAACTTTTGATGCCTGATCCGGCAAATTTCTGCCAATAAATCGACCGTTATGGCTAATCCGACCCGTCTTTTTAAGAGTGTTGCCCGCTTGTTGCTACCGGCGCTGTTGCTGATCGTTATCGCCGTCGCCGGCGGTGCGGTCTATCTCGTCTATTCGACCGCCCGCCCGCTAAAAACGCGGTATCTGGTCACGCCCGACAAATACGGCCAGCTCAGCAGCCGTGCGGCACAAGTGACCGAAGAATCGTGGTCGAATAAGGATGGCAGCACGTCACGCGGCTGGCTGCTGCGCGGTAGCGATAACGCCCCGGCGGTGATCCTGTATCACAAATACGGAGCCGACCGCTCACACGTCCTAAATTTAGGCGTGAAACTCAACGAATCGACAAACTTCACCGTTCTGATGCCCGACCTGCGGGCTCACGGCGAAAATCCCTCGGTGCAAAATGCTTCGTTTGGCGGCTGCGAGGCCGAAGATGCGGCGTCCGCAGTCGAGTATCTAAAAAATCTTAAGAACCAAAATCAGATCGGCCTTGTTGGTAAAAATATCGGTATATTCGGCGTCGAGATGGGAGCCTTAGTCGCAATATCCATCGCCTCAAAAGACCAGACGATCAAGGCTATCGCACTTGATTCGGTACCGTCGGATTCCGATGAATTGTTGACTGCAGCGGTCGATAAACGGTTCCCGTTCGCAAGCTTTGCCACCGCCAAGCTCGCAAAACTCGGCACGCGATTTTACTTTTTTGACGGCTGCTACAAACGCGAACCGGCCTGTGACACGGCACGCAGTGTCGAAAACCGCAATATCATGCTGCTCGCCGGCATTGATGCACAGGACTTTCAAGATTCGACCTCAAAGCTCGCAAAATGCTTTCCGGCCAACAACAAATTCGAAAACAAGCTCGACCTCAGCCCGTCCGGCTACAGCATCACAAATGCGTCGATGGAACAATCCGAAGCATACGACCAGCGGCTGATCGATTTTTTCCGCAACTCGTTGACGAATTGAGAAGAGGGGAAAAAGTGAAGAGGCGACGAGGAGCGGATTGATCAGGTCCGTTTCAGAGGCTTTCGCCCGGTCGGCATCACCCATTGTTCGGGTTTGATTATCATTGTGACCAGCTTTCCGATTACCTCGTCATACGATTTATAAAGGCCCCTGGCAATATCTCGATCTACATATCTACAAGCAACTGCAAATTCGATCCAAGTCTGGGTTTCAGCCGCCTCGCCCTCGGAATCGTTCAGCTTTGCAACAAATGCTGCCTCATAGCGCCGCTTACGCCATGCCTCAGCAAGATTAGCACACACTGACCGCGACGAACGTCGTATTTGATCTGTTAACGAATAGGTTTCTTCTTTGGGGAACGATTTCGACAACTCAAAAATAGCCATAGCGGTTTCGAACGCTTTTTTGTAAACATCTAATTCCTGATGTCGAGTAATCTTCATGGTTTTGCCTCCTCTTCACCTTTTCGCCTCTTCTCCTCTTCTTCCTATAGGTCTAGCTTCTTCTTACTGTGACCGTTGGTATGGGAAACGGTTTGGATTTCCGCGCTTTCTTCCATTGGGACGACGGCTCGGGTGAGGACTGTTTTTAATACTTCGAGCCGTTCGACCGTCGAGGTCATCGAAAGCATTTCGTATTTCTTTTCGTTCTCAAAATTGAGAGCTGCGGTGATCAGAAACGACAGCGATTCGGGATTTGTGCGCAGTATTTCAGGCGTTTGACCACGTGCTCCGCTCATCTTGAACGCCGCTTTTGCCATACGTTCAAACAACGCAAAGACCTCATCGGCAAGCGGGTCGACCTCTCCCTCGCTTTCAGCATCGTCCTCAAAGAATTCGAGGTCGCCAACCAGGTAAGGTTCCCCGGCGTCGATCAATTCGATCAGACGATAGCGGACGATGCCGAGGGTAAGTATGTTTGACCGTCCGTCGGGCATCAGTTCGGACTCGCGGACCTCTGCAACGCAACCGACCGATCCGATCGCCGGTGCATCATTTAAAGCGTCGGACTGCTCAAAATAGCTCAGGCCAAAAAACCCTTGTTCTGTCTCGACATCGCGGAGCATCTTGCGATACCGCTCCTCAAAAATATGCAGCGGCACGAGTTCGCCCGGCAGCATAACAAGCGGCAGCGGAAATATCGGCAGGTGTTTTATGCCGCTAAATTTTTCGAGCAACTCAGACATATGGTTTGAGAAGAGGAGAACAGATGAAAGGGCGAAAAGGAGCGACAAACGTTTTTTAGATCTGCACCTCTTCCCCTTTTCCTCTCTTCCCCTTTTCTACTTTCAGTGCAATAAAATCCGCAATTTTCTCCGCAGGCTCTTCACCGAGAGCCATTCGTTTTGCACCGATTACGGCTTCGGAAATGTCTTCGCTGCGGGTTTTGTAGCGATTGTCGCGAAAGACGAGGTCGTCGATCACGCGGCGTTCGAGTTTTTCGCGGCCGGCGTCGTCCGACTCGTCGGGCGTGTCAAGATAGTCCGCCGGGACAGTGTGATTTTTTATCCGCACGTGCAGAGCACCGGTCATCTCTTTGACCTCGTCACGGATCTTTTGCATCTCGATGAGCGAATTTGGGAACCCTAGCTGGCCGCGCAAAGCGATCTCAACGATCGGTTGCGGCTTGCCCGGTTCGGCAACGCGTGCCTCGCGCTTGACCTGATCTAACAGATCGACAGTTATCTCTTTCGCATCCGAATAACCGGTCACCTGAAACGCCAATTGCTGGAAGGGACGGTAATGATAGTCCTCGACGTGACGAGCGTTGACGTTATTGTTTTCGTCAACCTCGACGACAAATGCCCCGCGAGTTTCGCGAAACTCGCTGATGTTCGTGATCTCGATCGACCCGGGATTAAACGCCCAATTATCTATCTCGTAATGTTTGTGCGTGTGGCCGAGCCCGACGTATTCCACCGCAGCTTTTAACTCTTTTAGCGCCGCCAGCGACAACGCCGGTATCGGATGCATCTGATGGCCTTCGACGTCGGTATGGAGCATCAGAATGTGAAAAGCACCATCGCGGCGAGCGTCTTTGATCGCTTCGGTCAGCATCGGTATCGCCCAATTGCCCGACGCACCGTACCAATCGGAGCCGAATATTCGCGCCCGTCCGATGTCGATGTAGCTGCCCTTTTTTGTGGCCTCGTCCCAAGGCTCGCAGATCATTTTGCCATCGACGGAAACGGGCTCTAGCAGTTTGACCAGCCCCCAGCTCGAGAGCGAACGTAGCCAGCTAAATTCGTTATCCGTGTGCTTTTGGTCGTGATTGCCCTCGATACTGACAACCGGGATACCGGCCTCGCGCATCATCGTCAGCCCCTCGACGGCGTAGTTCATCGTTTCGGGCGGGACCGAGCGTTTGTGAAAAAAATCGCCGCACATTATGACAAAATCGACCTTTTCGTCGATGCCGTACCGCTGCAGCACGTCGATCCACGCCTCGAAAAAGTCACGCGGACTTTCCGGCAATTGATACCGCGTGCAACCGAGATGCACATCTGCGATATGGAGAAACTTCATAGTCGGAGTATAAGACTTTCAACGCAAAGACGCGAAGGTGCAAAGACGCCAAGATAACTGCTCAAAAACCTTTGCGTCTTTGCCTCTTTGCGACTTTGCGTTAAATTAATTGTCATGAACAAAGTCGTCCTTATCACCGGTGCGTCGAGCGGCATCGGGCTGCACACCGCTAAGTTGTTTCAAGCCAAAAACTGGAAGGTCGCCGCGACTATGCGCTCGCCTGAAAAGGCTGAGGAATTGAAACGTATCGTCGATGTCGAGTGTATTCGGCTGGACGTGACTGATGTCGAATCTATCCGCGTGGCGATCGACGCGACGATCGAGAAATTTGGCCGTATCGACGCCGTCGTCAACAATGCCGGTTACGGGTTGATGGGTGCTTTTGAGGCCGCAACGCCGGAGCAGATCGAGCGTCAGTTTGCGACAAATGTCTATGGCGTGATGAACGTCTGCCGCGAGATATTGCCGTATTTTCGCGAGCAAAAACGAGGATTTATTGTTAACGTCACCTCGATCGGCGGGCTTATGACCTTTCCGGCGTCGAGCCTTTACAACGCGACAAAATGGGCGGTCGAGGGCTTTTCCGAATCCCTCCAATACGAGGTTGAGCAATTTAACATCCGCGTAAAGATCATCGAGCCCGGCCCCATCAAGACTGATTTTTACGACCGCTCGCGAGATCTGACAAAACGCGACGGCCTGACCGCCTATGACGCTTTTGTTTCGCGCGTGATGGATACCATGAACAAAGGCGGTGCAGACGCACCCGACGGCGAAGTCGTCGCCCAGGCGATCTTTACCGCCGTTACAGACGGCACCAAACGGCTGCGTTACGGAGCAAATACCAAGGGCATCCTCACCGCCCGAAAGCTTTTGCCGGACGGATTGTTTATGCCCCTTATCCGAAGGGTAATCGTCAAATAATTAAGCGACGTTAATATTGCAAAAAATTCTTGGTCATTTGAAACTGATGTGCTATAACTAATTCGAGTTGCTGCTATAAGCAATTCGAATCGTAGGCATCGCTGGTGCGAGAGATTGCCATCAAAAAATACGAGCCGCGTTGGCGGCTAAATATGGTATAGTGTAATTTGAGCTTTCCGATGCCCCGAAAGCTTTTCTTAAGAGATCCACCAAAACATTCCGATCGATGATCAGATCAAAAACAACAGTAGTAAATTGGTTATTTGTCGCCATTATGACGGCTGCGATGGCTGTTGTGAGCTTTGGCCAGAGCACGCCGCCGCTACTGCAGGACATCAAGGTCCAGAATAACAACTATCCCCCACAGGCAACCGCAACGCCGCTTGTTCAAAAAACCGGCAGCTCAGTGCCTGTGCCGTCGTCGAGCGGCATTAGGACACTGTTTCCGGCCCTTGCAGAGGTTGAGATTCCGGGCTACTCAGGTGTCCTGGTCGAATCGCTTAACGGCAGTGTCGTCGTCGAAAGCAACCCCGGAATGTTGTTCAACCCTGCGTCAAATGTCAAGATCGCGACCTCATATGCCGTTCTAAAGACATTTGGCCCTGACTTTCGTTTTATGACGAGCGTCTATACCGACGGTGCGATCGACCGCTCGACGGGCACGCTAAACGGCAATCTGTATGTGTCGGGCAAAGATCCGATGTTTAACGCCGAGCATGGTGTAGCTTTGGCTTATGAGCTAAACAAAATGGGCATTCGCACGGTAACGGGCGACCTGATCGTGACCGACAATTTTGCGATGTACTATTCGGCATCGCCGGTCGCGTCGGCTAATTCGCTGGCCGCGACGCTCGATGCATCGAAACGATCAGCGGCGGCAACCCGAAACTGGCTCAATTTTCTAGCGTATGCCGGACGTTCGGGTACGGTCGTTGGTAATCCGAGTGTTTCGTTCACCGGCGGCACATACGTCCAGGCGATACCTAGCAGCCTGCAGCTTTTGTTCACGCACGAATCGGCCCAGCTACGTGAGATCGTCAAGGTCACAATGTGCTATTCGAACAATTTTCTTGCCGAACGCCTCGGCGATATGCTCGGCGGAGCTTTTGCCGTATCGCGTATCGTCCAGTTAAATGCGGGAATACCGCAAAATGAATTTTCGCTCCAGACATCCAGCGGGCTCGGTTATAACCGCGTAACACCGAACGCGATGATGCGTTTGCTGCACGTGCTGCGCGACGATCTGGCGCGGTACAAAATGACGTTCGCCGACATTATGCCGGTCGCCGGTATCGACAAAGGCACGCTTGAGAACCGCTTTGACTCTGATTTTGCAGTCGGCAGCGTCGTCGGCAAAACCGGAACCCTGCCAAACACCGACGGCGGTGTCAGTGCACTTGCGGGTGAGATAAATACGCGTAACGGCCGGTATCTGTTTGTGATATTTAACCAACGCGGCGGAGTCGCAAAGTTTCGTGCGTTCCAAAACAATTTTGTATCGCTCGTGCAGGGACAGTTTGGCGGAGCCGCTCCGATGACCTATAACGCTCTGCCGCTCGAGACGCGACTTGCACGTACCAAGATCAGCTATCCCGGCGGACGAATGCGCGGCGGGGAATAGTTTCTATACCAATTAGATCATCAAGAGTCGGGCTGCGGCCCGACTTTTTGCGCTTTGTGCCTGTCGTGAGATAATCCGCCTGTTCGATGAGTGACATCAAAGAAGAATTGCCCGCAACCGAATCGCCCGAGTCTTTGGCCGAATTACCTGCCGACTCGGCTGTTTCGTCTGAGCAAACTGAGCCCGCGACAAAACAAACCAGTGTCGCCCGTTCGGCAGGTATCGTGTCTATCGCGGTGATGTTCTCACGCGTGTTAGGGCTGGCACGCGAGATGATCTTTGCACGATATTTCGGTGCGGGATTTTTGACGGACGCATTTGTTGTCGCGTTTCGAATACCAAATGTGCTGCGCGATCTGTTTGCCGAGGGTGCCCTTTCGGCGGCGTTCGTCAAAGTGTTCACCGACGTTCAGGTCACCAAAGGCGAAAAAGAAGCGTGGCGGCTCGCAAGCCTGATATTTAATCTGCTCGCGGTCGTATTGAGCGTTATCTGCATCGTCGGCATGATCTTTTCGCGGCAGTTTGTCGAGCTAGTCGCTGACGGTTTTGCCCCCGAAAAGATCGCACTTGCGACCACACTTACTCAGATAATGTTCCCGTTCATCCTGCTCGTCGCACTCGCGGCGGTGGCGATGGGCGTACTCAATACCAAAGGCATTTTTGGCATTCCGGCGTCAGCCTCGACCGTTTTTAATGTTGTTTCGATAGTCTTTGGCCTGGGGCTTGCGTATTGGCTGAGCGGCGGCGGATGGCTGACATCAGCCGATAAAAATGCGATCCCCGACGGGCCTTCGCAATGGGCGATCATCGGGATGTCGATCGGCACGCTGATCGGCGGCGGTGCTCAACTGCTGATGCAATTGCCATCGCTTTTCAAGGTCGGTTTTCGCTTTACGCCTATACTCAGTCTCGCCGACGAAGGCGTCAAAAAAGTCATTGCTCTGATGACACCCGCGATCCTAGGTACGTCCGCCGTCCAGATCAATGTCCTGATAAATACCTATTTTGTCTCGCAGATCGATGGAGCCCAAGGCTGGCTAAATTTTGCGTTTCGGCTGATGCAGTTCCCGATCGGATTGTTTGGAGTTGCGGTCGGCACAGCAGCGATACCGGTTTTATCGAGGCTTGCGAGCGAAGGCAAGACTAAAGATTTTCGCGACACTATTTCTTCGTCGATGAATCTCGTCTTTCTATTGACGCTGCCATCGGCATGCGGACTGATCGTGCTTGGCGAACCGATCATTCGCCTCATCTACGAACGCGGCAAGTTCGACGCGACCGCTACATCAATGACGGCGATCGCTCTGGCGGGGTACTCGATAGGCCTCACAGGTTACGCAGCGATCAAGATCTTGTCGCCCGCGTTTTACGCGATGAACGACGCGAAAACGCCAATGATCATCGCCCTGGCGTCGATCGTTGTCAATTTTCTCGGGGGTTATTACCTGCGTGAATTGTTTTCACACTACGGCGTTACGCCTGAGACGCCGCATGGTTATGGACACGTCGGCGTGGCTCTGGCGACCTCGATCGTCGCGCTGGTCAACTTTTTTGCCCTCGCCATAATCATGCGGCGGCGTATCAAACGCCTGAACGGCCGCGCGATCATCGCTTCGTTCGTCAAGATCGCGATCGCGTCTGCGGTGCTGTCGGCGGTATGTTATTTTGTTTATCATTTTATGCTGGGACGTTTTGGCTCTGATGGATTTTGGCTGCGGTTTGCCGAAGCCTTTGTCCCGATCGGCATCGGCGGCCTGTCGTTTTTGATCGTCGCCAAGTTGCTGCGCGTCCACGAGCTAGAGCAGCTTTTCAGCACGTTAAAACGAAAATTTGCGAGGTAAATTATGCCTACAATATTAGATTTCAACGGCACAACGCCTAAGATCCACGATTCTGTTTACCTCGCCGACGACGTATTTGTCATCGGTGATGTCGAGATCGCTGAGGACGCTAATGTGTGGTTTGGCTCGGTCATTCGCGGCGATGTCAGCTACATCCGAATCGGTGCCCGAACCAATATTCAGGACATGACGATGATCCACGTCAGCTCTGATTTTGGCCCGACAATTGTCGAAGAAGAGGTCACCGTCGGCCACCGCGTCACTTTGCACGGTTGTCACGTCGAGCGAAAATGCCTGATCGGCATGGGCGCGACCGTCATGGATCATGCCCGCATCGGCGAACAGACTGTGATCGGCGCGGGTTCGCTCGTTTCACCGGGAACAATAATACCGCCGCGCGTACTTGCCCTAGGTTCGCCGGCAAAGGTAAAACGCGACCTGACCGACGACGAGATCGCCTATCTCGACACGTCTTGGCAAAACTACGTCGAGCTTAAAGGCATTTATATGTCCGCAGACAAAAACAGATAATACTGGTATTTTTCGGTCTTTATCCGTGTCTATCTGTGTCCATCTGTGGTTAAATTTTCTTAAGTATGGCAAGCACAAATCCAGCCCGTGGAATGCGCGATTTTCTGCCTGCGGATGTCCGCAGGCGTAACTACGTCATCGGCATCATCAAAGAGGTCTATGAATCGTACGGCTTCGAACCCCTCGAAACGCCCTCGGTCGAAAACCTCGAAACCCTCATGGGCAAATACGGTGAAGAGGGGAACCAGCTTATCTACCGCGTGCTCGCTCGCGGAGGAAAACTGGATACGTTTTTTCAAAACCTACGGAATTCATGGATGCATGCTCGAGCCGATGTGCCGATGCAAAATCTTGCCCGGGAAATTCCACTTTCGGACCTTGCGAATTTGGCCCTGCGATATGATTTAACAGTCCCGTTGTCTAGGGTTGTGGCAAACCGAAAGAATGACCTCCCTAGATTCTTCAAACGCTACCAGATCCAACCCGTCTGGCGCGCGGACCGCCCCGCACGCGGACGCTTTCGCGAGTTTTATCAGTGTGATGTTGATTGCATCGGCTCAGAATCAATGGTCGTCGAGGCCGAGATAATTTCCGCGGCTTGCGACATACTTAAAAAGCTCGGATTTAGCGACTTTCTCGTCCGCGTCAACCATCGCGAATTGCTGCGATCAATGGTCTCCAATGCCGGCATCGATAACGAACCTGATGCTCTCGTCGCTCTCGATAAACTCGATAAGATCGGTGCGGATGGTGTAAAGGAAGAGTTGCTCGAACGCGGTATTTCCGCTGCATCGGCTGATAAGTTCCTTACGGCAGTCACCGGCGATTCGTCTAACAATGACCTCGATGCACTGCTCGGACTCTGCAAAGATTTCCCAATAAAGATCGACCCTTCGCTCGCTCGCGGCCTTTCATACTATACCGGGTCGATCATGGAGATCGTTCTTACAGACGGTGATTTCAAAGGCAGCATTGGCGGAGGCGGGCGTTATGACGGGTTGATCGGAATGTTTGGTAAGGAGCAGATCCCGGCGTGTGGATTCTCACTCGGCCTCGAACGCATCCTCGTCGTGATGGAAGAACGCGGGATGTTCCCGCCTGAGATCGCCGATTCGACGCCTGCGGACGTGTTGGTCACGATATTTAGCGAAGAGACGGTCGCTGATTCGTTGAAATTGGCAAATGAACTTCGCGGCCAAGGGCTTCGCGTGACGCTGTATCCTCAAGCTGATAAAGAAGATAAACAGTGGAAATACGCCAATTCTATTGGCGTTCCGTGGATCTGCACGGTAAAGGACACGGACATCGCCGAGGGTATGGTTTCGTTCCAAAACCTGCGGACAAAGGAACGTTTTCGTGAGCCGATCGCCAACGTGGCTACCAAGATCAGCGAGTCCGCGTAGCGGAAAGCAGCATTTAGCCACAATCGTAAGATTGTGGCTAGCATAAGATGAAAGACCAAGCCTAACCCTTAGCTATCGCTATGGGCTAGGTGCTGTGGTTCGCTACGCGAACTAAAAGAGCTATGAAAGAGTTTCTTTCAAACTACCACGCCGACGCCCTCGATTCTTTTCGTAACTACAAAAAAATGGCCGAGCGTGCCATCGCGCAGGTGTCGGACGAGGAGTTTTTTGCCCTGATCGACGCCGAGGCAAATTCGATCGCCGTCATCGTCAAGCACATTGCGGGCAATGCGCGTTCGCGTTGGCGAGATTTTCTCACAAGCGACGGCGAGAAAGACGACCGTCATCGCGACACCGAGTTTGAGCTGATCGGCGACACACGCGAAAACCTGATGGAGTTTTGGGAACGCGGCTGGCGGACGCTTTTTGACGCTCTCGAACCGCTCACCGCCGAAGATTTTAGCCGCACCGTTTTCATTCGAGGCGAGCCGCACACCATCATCGAGGCGATCAACCGCCAACTCACGCATTACAGCTATCACATCGGCCAGATCGTCCTGCTCGCCAAGCATTTCAAGTCCGCCAACTGGAAAACGCTAAGCGTGCCGAAAAACAAGTCGGCTGAATTCAATCAATTCCTTGCCGACAAACAAGCCTCAGGCGAAACGAAAACCAATCGCCTCGAAGCACCGCTTGAGTTCGCTGAGAAAAAGCCGGAAAATTAGCCACGAATTAACACGAATGTCCACGAATCAGATAATTCCTATCTGTGTTTATCTGTGTTAATCTGTGGACTGTTCTTATGAAGTCCATTTCCATCCTCGGCTCGACCGGCTCGATCGGCTGCAACACCCTAAAAGTAGTACAACATCTGGGCGACATCCGCGTCGTCGCGATGGCGGCCGGGCGTAATATAGGCGTGTTCGCGGAGCAGATCGCGGCCTTTAAGCCGGAGCTTGTCTCATGCAGCGATGATGCTCGTGCTGAGGAATTGACTCGTGAATTGCACCGTTTGAAAGCCGTAATTCCTCGCATCGAAACAGGCGATGCCGGGCTTGTCGCCGTTGCGACGCACACGGAAGCCGAGTCTGTCGTTTCGGCAACCGTCGGAGCAGTTGGTTTCGTCCCAACGCTGCGGGCGATCGAGGCCGGTAAACGAATTGCTCTTGCAAACAAAGAAACGCTCGTTATGGCAGGCGAATTGATGACCGCCGCCGCTGCTAGATCGGGTGCGGAGCTGCTGCCCGTCGATAGCGAACACAACGCCATTCACCAATGTCTGCGGGGTGAAACAAAGGGTGAAGTAAAACGCCTTATCCTAACTGCATCCGGCGGTCCATTTCGCACGAATTCGAAAACAGAGATCGAAAATGCCACTCGCGAACAGGCTCTAGATCACCCAAACTGGAAAATGGGCGACAAGATCACCATTGATTCGGCGACGCTGATGAATAAGGGGCTAGAGGTCATCGAGGCGAAATGGCTTTTTGGCTTTGACGCTGACGAGATCTCGGTCGTCGTTCATCCGCAATCGATCGTACATTCAATGGTCGAGATGATCGACGGTTCGATCATCGCCCAAATGGGCGTGACCGATATGAAACACGCCATCCAATACGCGCTTGATTACCCGAAGCGGCGTGAAAATTGTCTGCCCGGATTAGATTTGTCACAGCTAAACCGCCTGGATTTTGAACAGCCTGACCTTGAGCGTTTCCCGTGTCTCGCACTCGCATACGATGCGTTAAAGCAAGGCGGCACAATGCCAGCAGCGTTGAACGCTGCTAATGAAACGAGCGTCCAAGCGTTCCTCGATGGCCGTATAAAGCTATCTGAGATCGCCCAGATCAACGCCGGTGTGATGCAGGCTCATACGTCCGAACCGGTCGCCGACATCGACACTGTATTGCGGGTCGATGCTTGGGCTCGCAATGCGGCAGACCGGCTTTTGGCAGTAAAAGCAACCTCCGCAGCGATATCCAATTAGTTGACTGGCAATCACGCCGCGCTTACACTTTTTATTGACAACTACTTGTGCGGTTTAGCGTTCTAATTACAAGTATTTTGACGGTTTTATTATAAGGATTTATTGATGCCTGATTTTTTAATAGCAATTTTAGCGATACTTTTTGTCCTCGGTATAGCGATCAACATCCACGAATTTGGCCACTTTATCGTCGCCAAGATATTTGGTATGCGGGTTGAGGCTTATTCGTTTTTTGGCCTCGGGCCAAGGCTTTTAGGCTTTAAGGTCGGCCATACGGACTATCGCGTATCGGCGATCCCGCTCGGCGCGTATGTAAAGCTCTATGGCGACGAGGGTGCCGGGCCGCTTGAGGCAAAAGATGCGGCCAGTGAACCTGTTCCTGAGTCGGAGCTATACGAGTTGCGTCCGCGTTGGCAAAAGTTTCTCGTGATGATCGGCGGGCCGTTTATGAACATCGTGCTTGCGCTTGCAATACCGTTCACGATGGCTCTCGTGTACGGTGTTCCGGCAAATCCTTCGCCGATCGTAGGTTTTGTAAAAACCGGCGGTGCCGCTGACAAAGCTGGTATCAAACCGGGCGACCGTATCGTCAATTTTGACGGAGCGGAAAATCCTTCGTGGAACCGCATCGAGGACAGTGCTCTGCTTATCCCCGAAAAGCAAGTACCCATCACCGTCGAACGCGGCGGCCAACGTATAACGTTGACCGTGGCTCCGACTAAGGTAACCGAAAACGGCCAGTCAGGCGGCTTTCTCGAAATGGCGGCAGACGCCGGTGTCGAACCGGTCGTTGTCGGCAGCATTGATGAATCGATGCCCGCCGCAACATCCGGCCTGCAAAAAGGCGATTGGATCACGTCCGTCAACGGCAAGGCGATCCGTAACACGCAGGAAATGAAGATGATGGTCGCCGAATCGAAAGGCGCACCGATCAGCCTCAGCGTGACCCGCGGCGAGCAAAAACAAGAGATCACGACCAATGCCGTCGCGAAAGATAACGACTGGCTTATAGGCATTCGCTTTGACCAGACGCTGCTCAGGAATCTCGAGCCCGTCGGCATCGGCGGTGCGATCAGCAGTGCGGTCGATCAAAATCTACGTATTCTGCGTATGACCGGCTCGGCTCTCGGCCAGGTCGGCACCGGCGAACGATCTGCAAAAGACACTGTTTCCGGTCCGATCGGCATCGGCCAGATCATCGTCACGACCGTTTTCGCCAGCGGCTTTATCGGTCTGCTCGGCGTACTGATGGCGATAAGCTTAAGCCTCGGCGTTATGAATCTGCTGCCGATTCCGATGCTCGACGGCGGCCAGATAATGGTGCTCGGCATCGAAAAAGTGCTGTCGTGGTTTGGCAAAACGCTGTCGATAGTCGCGAGAGAACGAATCCAGCTAACCGGCCTCGGCATCGTTCTGCTGCTCATGGTAACGGTGATATTCTTTGACGTTTCGCGGCTGCTAGGAAAGTAGCGACAGAAACGCGACCGTTAGGAAGCGTGCGGATCTAGAAAGGCACGCTCGTTTGCACTCGCGTTTCTGCCCAGAAAGTTTAATTGATGCGAGTTACCAGATCAGTAAAAGTTCGTGATATCCAGATCGGCGGCGGTGCGCCGGTCGCTGTCCAGTCGATGACCAAAACGGACACGACGGATGTTGACGCGACGCTGCGGCAGATCGATGAGATGGTCGCGGCCGGTTGCGAGATCGTCCGCATTGCTGTGCCCGACGACGACGCTGCGGCGGCGATGTATGAGATCCGCAAGCGGACCAATGTACCCATCGTCGCAGACATCCATTTTCACTACAAGCTCGCTCTCAAAGCCCTCGACGCCGGCATCGACAAGCTCCGCATCAACCCCGGCAACATCGGCCACATCGACCGCGTTCGCGAAGTCGTCCGTGCCGCTGAAGCCCAAAAAGTGCCGATCCGTATCGGCGTAAACGGCGGCTCGCTTGAAAAAGACCTGCTCAAAAAATACGGCTCGGCGACACCCGAAGCAATGGTCGAGAGCGGCATGCGGCACGTAAGAATTTTGGAGGACCTCGGCTTTTCCGACACCGTCATCTCACTCAAAGCCTCGGACGCAAACCGCATGGTCGAGGCTTACCGCCTGATGGCACAAAAGGTCGATTACCCTCTGCACCTCGGCGTGACCGAAGCCGGAACGCCGTTTGGCGGAACGATCAAATCTGCGATCGGGCTTGGCATCTTGCTGCACGAGGGCATCGGCGACACGATCCGCGTCTCTTTGGCAGCCGAGCCGCACGAAGAGGTTCGCGTCGGCTGGGAAATACTCAAATCTCTCGAACTCCGCAAACGAGGCGTCACCGTCGTCGCCTGTCCAACATGCGGGCGGCTCGATGTCGATAATTTTGTCGAGATCGTCACCGAAGTCGAGCGCCGTCTCGCTCATGTCGAGGAGCCTTTGCATTTATCGATCATGGGCTGCGCAGTCAACGGCCCGGGCGAAGCACACGACTCGCAACTCGGCATCACCTTTGGCCGACAGGTTGGGATGATATTCAAGGACGGCGTCCCAATGCGTAAGGTCGCGGGCGCCGACATTGTCGAAGAATTTGTTAAAGAGGTCGAGATCCTAAGAAAAGAAGGCTCAACGGCCAAGTCGCTCCTCGAAGACAAACCACTCGTCCAGATCACCTAAGGATTTTAACCGCGAAAATCAGGAAAAATGCTAAATAAGAGATTTCTCTTTTTAGCTTTTTTTGCGTATTTCGCGGTTAAAATATTCTTATGGGAACAAGATTGTTAGAGGCCAGACGGGGATGTTTCGGAGCACTCCGAAAACGACCAGCGCAATAAAAAACGCAGACATAAATTTCGGATTGGTCGGCCACATCTTTAGCCCTTTTCCGCGTACCGCCATCAGCACCAGCGATACCCACACATAGGCAAAAATAACCGCCCACACCGGGATCAGCAAGTTAAAATCTAGAGCGGGGATCACATCGCCATGGAAAAGAGAATGAAATCCGCGTGTCAGACCGCAACCGGGACAAGCGAGTCCGGTCATTGCGTAAAGCGGACAGACGGGAAAAAACTGATGCTTTGACGGGTCAAAATAAAACACAGCCGCAGAGCCGGCGGCGATCACAGCCGCACCCGCACCCGCCGTCAAACGCTCAACGAGCGGCGGCACTTTGAATGGTGATATCTGTTGCTCTGCCTGCATTACGGTTGAATCCTGACGGTTCGGGCCATATTGTATATTGTCTGCCTTAGCTCACGTTCGGGCAAATCGGCTGGTACGCGGTATTTTGAAATTGCCGTGAGAGCATCGATCGTTTCTTTGGAAACTTCCTCCGGTGCCGATGCAATAATTTTAGGCAAATCGTCGATGGCCTGCTGTAGCAATGCCCGATCCGTTTTTTCTCCCGCCATCGTCCAAAATGTTATCCGCCTTAGACCCATCCCGATCTCAAACCGCCAGCGATCACCATCCTTTAGCTTCTCTTTGAACACACCTTCGACCTCACGAATGGTCGCCCATCGGGTTTTTAGATCGACACCAGGTGCATCCAACGATAATAGTCGCTTTCGTTCCTCAGCAAATCTTGAGGACAATATTTGGGCAACAGGTCCTAGCGAAATGTTGTCAAACTGTCTCGCGGATTCGAGTGCCGTGCCAAATCTAAACCACTCGACGCGGTCAACAACAAAAGTGTAAAGCAAAATACCCTCGTACTTAACAGCTTTTTCGTTCAAGATTAATGGCTTAAATTTTGATGTTGATGCCGCAAGCTCGGCAGCATCTTTTAGCATCGGATGACAGTTTAGTGAACACGTTGCTGAGATCACATCTCCGTTCTCATCCACCACTACCTTGAGACTGACGCCCGCACCGTCAGCCGCTGCTGCGACTGCCGTTTCGGGAAAGTCGGGTTTTACCAGTAAGATCGCTCTTCCATTTATATCCGGTACGCTGATACGCGGATTTGCTCCGTCAGAAACTTGTCCGATGAGAGCCGAACATAGAAGAAAGATAAAGATCAGAGGACAAGGGATAAACTTTCGCATAGTCGTATTGTAACAGCTAAGGTCAAGCAGCCATCGTGACAAACAAAGCATCGGCGGCGATCTTTCGGTTAATGTTGACGGCAAAATTTTCACGCGTCGTTTCGATCCCGCCGAGCCATGCCGCGAGGTCAAGCCCGACAGCGTTGTCGGCAATACGCGACAGTTCGCCTGCAAGATCTGTGTTGACGATACGTGTGTCTTCACCGCTTAGCCGCAGCGTCCACGCGTCGTGGATCAACGATTCAAGTATGTCGAGATTGTCCTCAAAGCCATCCTTATTCTTAGCGTCATTCATCTCCTCAGAGATCTTTAGCAGCGCGGCACGATCGCCGGTCTCGACGGCATTTCGCAACACACCCATCATACGCTCACGGTTCGTTTTGAATTTTGCAACATCGACCGACACCGCACGCCCTACGCTGCCTCGTGCTAGTCTCGCAGCGAGTTTGGCTTCATCGTGCGTGAATGCTTTATCCGCGATCAAAAACCGCTCGATCTCGTCGCTTGCGACCGGAGCGAACCGCATCATCTGACACCGCGAACGGATCGTCGGCAGCAAACTGTCCGGGCGCGATGTTATCAGAAAAATGTAAGATGTCGCGGGCGGCTCTTCGAGCGTTTTGAGCAAAGCGTTGGCCGCAGCGTCATTCATTTTGTGAGCATCGTCGATGATAAAAAATCTAGCCGCCGCCTCGTATGGGCGAAAGTTCGCTTCCCTTTCAAGATCGCGTATCGCATCAACACGGACATTTCGTTTGAATGGAATAACAGTGCCGACATCCGGGTGCTCGGAAAAGAATACCTGCTCGTAATCGTCGCCCTTATCACTCTTTGGAAACACATATACATCCGCCCGGCGACACGCCGGACATACGCCGCAAGCCTCGTGCTCGACCGGCTCTTTGCAGACAAACGCTTTTGCGATCTCAAGTGCAAACTGCCGTTTTCCGACGCCCTCGTCACCCGCAAAGAGCAGCGAATTTGGCACACGGCCATTCGCAAGCAGCCGCTTTAGGGTGCGCTTGGCGTTATCATTTCCTATCAGCTTGCTAAACATTAATTCAAAATGCCGGTTACTATTTCGACAACCTGTTCATGGATCGACTCTACTGAACCGCTCGCCTCGACCACCTGAAACCGGTCCGGCTCACGCTCCGCGATCCCAAAATAAGCCTCGCGAACGCGTCCGTAAAACTCCGCTGTTTCCTCGTCCATGCGGTTCTTTTTTGCCTGCGACTCTTCGCGATTATTCATCCGCGAAATGGCGGTTTCGACGGTGATGTCAAAAAATAACGTGAGATCGGGTTTTAGCCCGCCGGTCGCAAGTTCTATAACTTGGTTTACCTTGTCCACCGGAAACCCACGGCCCGCACCTTGATACGCAAACGTCGCATCAGCGTATCGGTCTGAGATAACGATACGGCCGGCGGCGATGGCGGGTTTGATGAGATACTCGACGTGCTGGGCGCGGTCGGCGGCAAACGCAAGCAGCTCAGCCATCGGTGCGACCGTTTCGTTTGTCTCAAGAAACGCTTCGCGCAGTGCCCGCCCCAGCGGAGTGCCGCCCGGTTCGCGTGTGGTCACGACATCAAGTCCGCGCTCACGCAAAACATCCGCGAGCATACGCAATTGCGTCGATTTGCCGCTGCCGTCAATGCCCTCAAAAGTGATGAATTTTCCTGTCAAGACTGGGTTTCCGGTGTGGGCCGTTTCTCCTGCGAGATAGATGAAATAGCATGTTTAAATAGCAATACGTCCGGCCCGCCGACATCGAGCAGCACCGAAAATTTGTCAAAGCTTTTGATCCGGCCCGCAAAGGTCGAACCCGTAAGGAGGTGTATTACGACCGTCATTCTTTCCCGGCGTGCCGAGTTCAAAAACGCGTCCTGTATGTTTTGGGCAGCTTGCTTTTCCATCACATCTCCTCGCTTAACTACTAAATTTCCCTGATTATAGCAGATTTCCGGCTTCAAACAAGCCCCTCATTTTTTGCCGCTCAAATGTTAACAAACAGGGCTTTTCTCACGCTATCTTCGTCGCCAAACCCATCGAGCCATATCGCATCCGGCTCTTTGCGAAACCATGTGAGCTGACGTTTGGCGTAATTGCGAACGTCCTGTTGCGACTTTTCTATCGCCGATGCAAGGTCACGCTCACCTCTTAAATATTCGCAAACACGCCGATACGCGTGAGCCCCTAGCGCATTTGTATTGTCTTTAACGCCATCAACCAATAATTGTTTCACCTCATCGATGAGCCCGGCTTCAAAATGAGCTTTGGCACGGGCATTTATCTTTTCGTACAAGACGTCTCGAGGCGGATTTAATACAAAAAGCTTGATCCGGCCGGCAAACTCCGGCGGCTCGGCACGATTTGGCTGCTCTGCAGAAAGCCGTTTCCCCGTCTGAAAAAATACCTCGAGCCCGCGCATCGACCGCACATGATCACGCTCAGGTATCTTTGCCGCCGCATCAGGATCGACTCGTGTAAGCATTTTGTGCAGATGTTCGACACCGTGACGCTTGCCAATAGTACGCAGACGCTCCCGAAGGTCACCGTCCGTTCTTGGCCCGTCAAACAGCGGCTGCCGCAGCGAACGCAAATAAAACCCTGTCCCGCCGACGAGTATCGGAACGGCACCGCGCGATTCGATCTCCGCGATCTTTGCCGCCGCATCACGTGCCCACTCGCCCGCCGAATAATCAATATTTGGATCTACGTAATCGATCAGGTGATGCGGAACACCGCGTTTTTCTGCTTCGGATGGCTTTGCCGTCGCGATCTCGATGCCCCGATATATCTGTACCGAATCGCAATTAATGATCTCGCCGCCGACCCGCAGAGCCAGATCAACCCCAAGCGCGGTCTTGCCCGAGCACGTCGGCCCTGAAATGGCAAAAATCCAACGATCTCGGGTCATACTGTCAGAGTAACACGGCGTTAGTTGACGACCTGAGTCTGAGCGACCTGGTTTCGTAATGTTCGCATCAGACCGAGCCGTGCTAGACTCGTATTCTATAGCCCAAATTCAAGGAGATAATTATGTTACGTAAGGCATCGGCAGAGTGGAACGGCACCATTAAGGAAGGCGGCGGTAAGATTTCGACCGAGAGCGGCGTGCTCGACGGGACGCGGTATTCGTTTAGCACGCGTTTTGAGGACGGGATCGGGACGAATCCTGAGGAGCTGATCGCGGCGGCCCACGCGGGGTGTTTTTCGATGGCTCTGTCGGGGCAATTGACCAATGCCGGATTTGACCCGGAATATATCAAAACGACCGCCGCCGTTCGGTTAGAGAAACTCGAGGACGGCTTTGCCGTTACCAAGGTTCATCTCGACGTTACCGCAAAAATTCCGGGAGCAACGGACGACGATTTTCAGACCTGCGCCGCAAACGCAAAAGCGGGCTGCCCGATCTCTAAGCTCTTGAAAGCTGAGATCACGATGGACGCAAAGCTCGAAAACTAAGCCGCAAAAAAATCTTGACAATATATTTCTTGTAGCTACAATAAATAATGGAGATCGATTTTGATCCTGCTAAAGACAAGTTAAATACTGCCAAACACGGTGTTTCTCTAGCTTTTGCAGCCAGTCTCGATTGGGAATCCTCACTTGTTTGGATCGATGAACGCAACGATTACGGCGAGCTTAGAATGATCGCTTTGGCTCCAAATTCACAAACGCTGTATTACGTTGCGTTTGTTGACCGTGGGCGAGTTCGTCGAATCATAAGCCTTCGCAAAGCAAATCGTCGCGAGGTAAAATACTATGTCAAAAACATCTAAACATCCGAGCATCAAGATGCCGACAGTTGCCGAAGACCGTGTTATCAATAAGGCAGCAAAATCGGACCCTGATGCTCTGCCTATGACTACAACTCAACTGGCACAAATGGTTCCAATGCGGTCGTTACGCGGCAGGCCGCGCTCTGCGTCATCCAAGCAACTTGTATCAATAAGATATAGCCCTAAAGTGCTTTCGTACTTTAGATCTTTGGGAGATGGCTGGCAATCAAAGATCGATGGCGTCTTACTGGAATATGTAGAGCAAAAACTACGAAAGGCCTGACAAAGTCTAAAACAAATACGTCCTTAACAGAACGAAGGCCAGTATCAACGCGAGCAGCACGCAGGCTCCGGTAATCTGGCTTTTTGAAAATTTCATTTCGCGTCAAATAACAGTGCGGGATTTATCTTGAACTGCAACATCTTTGCCGTGTCGCGGCCGCCGTCGCCGCCTTTGCGCTGCATGGTGACGCGGCCAATTTTTAGGTTGCCGGCACGAGTGAGTTCGACTTTGCCCTCGCTAAAAAATTTGATCGTGTCGGCGGACGAGCGCATTACCCAGCGTGTATTTTCCGTCACCTTAAAAGCAACCATCACCCAGCCCGCCGCATGAATACCGTCGCCCGCAAACAGGTCCGACACGATCTTGTCTTTGTTGACGGTAAAGAAATCGAGGACAGCCTTTTGTGTATCGGCATCGAGTTCGTTAAGATACATCCGCTTTTCGTCCTTTGACGGCTTTGTCGGCGGCACTTCCCCGACAAAAAGCTTTAACGCCTCGCGAACCGCATCAGGCATTTTCCACATCTTGGCATAGGTCGCGAGCCAGCGTTTGTCGATCTGGTTAAAGCCCGTCGCGTTGGAAACGAGCTTGATCGAGATGCCGTGCTTTTGTTCGCCGCTTTTGGTTTTAACGCGTATCTCAACATCCGCTTTTTCGCCATGAGGTTTGGCGGCTGTGACCGACTCGATCTCGGCGGTGTTGATACCCATTGCCGCCAGCCAATCGCGGGCGTCTTTGTCCTCGCGCCAGTTGTTAAATTTGTCGCGGATCTCGTCTTCGTTCTTAAAACCGTCTTTCGCGGTCTGCGAACCTTTTTCTACCTTTGCGGTTCTTGGCGTTTGGGCGGAGCCCGTGCCTGCAAACATCGCAACCGCGACGATCAAAACAAATAAGATCTTTCGTGTATTAAACTCTGTCATATCCGGCTTTTGCCAGCGATTATCAGATAAAACCGTGTAGAAATGCAATCCAAATTGCCCGCAGGTGTTACAGTTAGCTATGGTCTCATTCAAGCTCGTCAGCAAAATAATCTTCGGCGTTCTATTTATCGCCGCCGGAGCAAATCATTTTATCAACCCCGCATTTTACGAAAACATCATGCCACCGTATCTGCCGTGGCACTATACTCTCGTGATGATCAGCGGCGTTGCTGAGGTTGTGCTGGGTGTTGGGCTACTTATCCCAAAGACAAGCCGCTACTCAGCGTGGGGGCTGATATTGCTGCTGATCGCCATCTTTCCCGCCAACATCCACATGGCGATGCACCGCGAGCTGTATCCAAATATACCGCCAATCGCTCTTTGGGTCAGATTGCCGCTGCAATTTCTGTTAATTTTATGGGCGTACTGGTACACTCGCGGCAATGATCGGATCTACAAATCGTTTCGCCGTTAGATAGCTTTGCTCAGCATCGCCGCCAATAGTAACATACGTCCATTCAAGGAGAGAACGCTATGCAAACGGCCGCCATGATCGTCACCGGCATCGTCGCGGTACTACACCTTTATTTTTTGGTACTTGAGATGTTTTTGTGGGACAAGGCTCCGGGCTTTCGAGCCTTTGGCCACACACCTGAACAAGCTGCGGCGACCAAAACGCTAGCTAAAAATCAAGGATTGTATAACGGTTTTCTAGCGGCGGGATTGATCTGGGGCATTTTTGATATATCCCGCGAATGGCATTCTGGCTTTCATATCCTGATCTTTTTCCTAACGTGCGTGATCGTTGCGGGCATTTTCGGTGCGGTGACGGCGAACAAGAAAATATTCTTTGTACAGTCGCTGCCCGCGATCGTCGCT
This sequence comes from uncultured Chloracidobacterium sp., assembly GCA_964543865.1. Classification (GTDB taxonomy): domain Bacteria; phylum Acidobacteriota; class Blastocatellia; order Pyrinomonadales; family Pyrinomonadaceae; genus OLB17. The sequence continues at coordinate 35,413 of CAZIZR010000020.1, read as the reverse complement.
CTTGTGCTGCTGCACATCAGATAGGAGAAAAACGGCCGACGAAAAATATGTACACTTCCGTCTGGAAACTTTTGGGCCTAACGGGCAGCGAGTTTGGGCATCTCGAACTGAGGTCGGGACGTCTCATCTATACGCCAAACGAGGGCGTCGGTTTTGATGTGGCGCTTGATCAGATCAATGACATCAACTTTCCCTGGTATTATTTCGGCGGCGGTTTCAAGATGCGAATTGGTAATGATAGTTACCGATTTTCGTTTGTCGAACCCCACAACGACAACGCCGACATCGGCGAAGGACGCGAAAAAGGCAAGGCGTGGAAAAAAGCTCTGATCGGATAACTTAATAGGCCTTTGTAACATCAACGCCGGTGTAATAGTGGCGGATGATCTCGTCAAATTTCACACCCATTTTGGCTAGGCCAAACGCCCCGTACTGGCACATACCGACGCCGTGGCCCCAGCCGCGGCCGGTAAAAGTGTAGCCCGTCACCGTCGAACCCGAATAGCGTTTGTTCATCACGAATAATTGTTCCGGCAGCCGCAACGCCGAGCGGATCTTGCCGCCCTTGAGCGTTTTGACTCCGTTAGAACCAATGATCTCAAGCTCGATGGGGCGGCGCGAATAGCCGACCTTTTTGATGTTAACGTCATAGAGCGTACCAATGCCGCGAACGTATCGCGACAGACGCGATTGGACCTCGCCCGCCGACGCAGACTTGTTCCAAAATACCCACGGCGACATATTTTCAGCGGTCGTCGGCATGTCAGTCGGCTTGATCTCGAGATATTTCACGGCACCGACTGCATCGAGCTGATAGTTGACCTGCTCACCGCCAACGAGGGCCGCTTCGCGAACCGGATACATATTGTTGCCAAATTCGCGAAACAAGAAAACATCCGGGCGGACAGTCACCTGCCGCTCGCCTTTACCGTTTTTTAAGACCAATTTGCCATCGACCGTCGGCTTTGCAGTGCCGCTGAGCATCTCGGGATTCCATTTTTTCTTGGCATAGATCTCCGTGATAAGCCGCAACAATTTTGCACGTGAAAACGGACGGTTTGGCTTGAGCGTCAGATCGGGGTGGATCGTGAAATAACCGTCCCTGAGCAGCAGAGCGACCTCGGCACGGCGTTCTTTTGGTATCTCGCCCGCGTCGTCAAACGATAGCTGATAATTGATATCCGATTCGGTCAGCATCGTATCAGCGTAGCCCGGTGCGTAGATAAACCCTGCGATAATGCGGGCAAGCTCAGTTGGACGAGCCGAATCGCGACCCACCGCAGGCAACGGTTTGGCAAAACGTCCGGCAAGCTGAGTCAGCCAGTTTTGCACTTCATTCTCATGCGGCACATCTTCAAACCACTCATCCGTCATCTGCGTCGCTGACAGAAAAAAGCCGTTCGACGCAAACAGAGACATCTGACGCGCAAGCTCAAGGTTAGCTTCGTCGCGGAGCTTTGCCGGTTGCCGCGTTGTCTTAATGAGGAAAGGCTCAAAATGTCGATGCCCTTCGAGCGAGCATTCGACACCTTTCAGATACGGCTCGCCTTGGTCAAAAATGTTACCGCCGTCCTCAGTCCGACCGCCGCAAGTCGATGTGAAATAAGCCATTATCGGCTTGCCCTGATATGTCGCCACCAGCCCGCGGGTCTGCTGTACTGCCATCGTGCCCATTTTGGTCTCGATCGACACGCCCAAATAAACCTGCGACCAGATCGTCGGCACCATGTCGAATCCCTGCTTGCCATACGCACCGATATTAGCGATCGCATATGTGCGGGCGGCAACGGCCTGAGCCTTTTGAGCTTCGAGTTGCGGTAATCCAAGCTCAGCCGGAACAACTCCGAGCAGGTAGTCTTCGATCGGCACGACATTAACGACCGTCAACGAGCCGCGTGCGTTTACAAAAACCTCGATCTTGCCGCGATATGCTTTGCCGTTAAGCCGGACAGGATTTGCACGCTCATTGACCGAACCAAAGGCCACTGATTTTAGTGACGAATAACTCGTCGAGGGTGCATTGACGATGACCTCACGGAGGTTTGGATCGACCGGCCCGGAGACGTTTGGCTGCGTTGATCCGGTAGTCTTTATCAGGCTTCGGACCTCGCTCTTGCCGGCGGTCTTTAACTGTTGTGACAGTGCGACCGCGTCTGGCGATGCGACTGTTTTCTTTTCCGTCACGATCACCGCGTCGTCAAAATTCTTTTCAACCAGCTTTGCCTTTAGCTCCTCAGCGTCCTCGCTAGATTCTTTGACCGAACCGACCCACACTTTCCACAGATTAGTCGCAGGGTCGAGACTCGCGAGGGCAGTTTCGCCCGTCGTGTCACGAATGTCTTTTGCAAGAGCGGCAGCGTCAGCCTGTGTCGGAAGATTTTGAAATTCGATACGGTAATTTTCGATCTCCGGCGGACGATACGCCCTCGCCGAAACCGTTACTCGCGTCGAAGCCAACAGCCGCAAAGGCTCATCAGGGCTGACCGCCACAAGCGACGAATCATTCGTCGTGATCGTAGCCGAACTCGCGTTCGTTGCCAAGCCAATCCTGATAAACGGTTCAGCCGGTAAACGATAAAATTCGTATTCGTTATTGGCACGCGCGGCCGCGGTTGGTAGGCAAAGGATAGCGATGACGAATAAAAAACTACGTATATTCATAGATCGATTTTAGCAGACCTGACGGGCGCTATTTCTCGAGTGAGTTAAAAATAAAAGGAAACGTACCCCACGACTGGCCGCGATGCTGCGGGCGAAAGCCGAACAGCACGATCTTGCCTTTGCCATAGCTTGCCTCGGCGAGTGCAGTTTTGCCGTTGAGAAATTTTTCGCCAAGCATCCAACCTGACAACAGGGCGTCCTTATTAGCGTATTCGGCGACTGATTTGATCTGCGATGGTCGAGTTAAACCACCCGCTACCGCAGGTGGTTCTGACAAGATCTGGAATGCCGAGCTGGTCGAGAAATAAGCCGCCGTTTCCGAGCGAAGCCCACGTCCCAGGGGATGTTTTGTATCAACATCGAGGCTGACGACCGAGCCGGGATTGTAAAATTCGCTTCGTTTTAGCCCGGCGAGAACATTTTTCATCGGCAGATTAAACCGCTTGATGACCATCTCGCACGAATCGTCAAAGCAGATGAGCTTACCGCCGTTTTCGACATATTTTTTGAGATTTTCGACACCCGCCGCACCGATGCCGCCCGTGTATTCTGCCGGATAACGCTCGGCACTGAGGCCGTTAACAATGGTGTTTTCGCTGTCGGCGGGCAAGATGATCGCATCTAGATCGAGGTTTGCGGATCTCATATCCGCGTCCGACACCGAGCGAAACGGTATCTGAAAAGTGTCGAGCACGAGCCGCGTCCAGCCCTCGTCCATCGAACCGGTAAAGCCTTTGTACAGCCCGATCTTTGGTGTGCTTTTTAGCGGGTTCGGTTTTTTGGCGAACGAGCCGCCGCTTGGGCCAAGGTTCATTACCGAGCGGGCCTGATCGAGATTTTCGATGCGTTTTATTGTCGGAGCGTCGCGGTCAATGTCGCGTATCTGCCACGCGGGGTGATACTCGATCCCCATCTGCAGAGGCAGCGTCCACCCCGCAACATCGTACGGTGCCTCGGCATCGCCGTTTGGCAGCAGACGGTGCGGATAGACCTGTTTTTCAAACAGGCTCAATACGTTATTTTTCTGCGGCTGATTTACATAGACCAAAAAACTGCCGTGCGGCATCTCGTGAAACTCAGCGGTCGGCGTCATCTTGAGCCACAGCTCTTTGGTCATGTGATGGACCTCGATCCCCTGCGCCATCAGGATCTCGATGAATCTCGATATCGTCTCGGTATTTGGCTGGCCGGCTGCGACGATAAAAGCTTGCGGCTCATCCATCTTACGGATGGTGTTCGCACGGCCGTATTCGTAGAAATTACGCAGATATCGAGGACGATATTTTGCCGCTATCGAAAGCAAAGCCCGCGACGCCGTCATCTCGATCTCGTTGATATCCGCCGGACGCCAAAGCCCGCCTTCCCAGGTGTCGGGATAATTGGTCGCCGTTTCAAGCAGATTTGGCAATCCGCGAGTGTTGCGGTTGCGGGCAAGATCTTCGCGTTTGATCGTGACCGGCGACATCAGGTTTGCACTCGCCGCCTCGCTGAGGATGCCGATCGAATTGTGATAGTACGGTGCCGAGCGAAATCCGCCGTGCCACCATGTATCGTAGGTCGAATTTGTCGCCACGCCCTCAATGCCTTTGGCTTGCAGATCCGCCGCCATCTTATAACCGATCAACCCGACCTCACGCAGTATCGACGGTGCGACACGCGGATTTGGCGGATCAAAGAACGGCGGGATTATGAATCGCGACGCGTTTTGTCCCTGCTGGTGGACGTCATAAACAAGCTGCGGAAACCATTGCTGCCAAAAAAGTTTGGTGATCGCCTGAGTCTCGACCAAGTTGAGCATAAACCAATCGCGGTTGTCATCATGGCCCGCGTAATGATGATAAAGCTCCGGCGGAGCTGTGCCCTCGCTTTTGGTGCCAAGCGTCTTGCGGTACCAATCGGCGACGATGTCAATACCGTCCGGGTTGGGCGACGGGATGAGCAGCAGGATCGTGTTGTCGAGTATCTCTTTTGTGTCGGCGTCGTTCGCGGTCGCAAGTTCGTACGCGAGATTCATCGACATCTGCGATGCCACGATCTCAGTCGAGTGGATCGAACACGATATCGACACTATCGTCTTGCCGTTCTTGATCAGATCCGCAAGCTCACCGTCGTTTCTAACGGCGCGCGGGTCGGCAAGTTTGGCTGAGATCTGGCGATATTTTTCAAGGTTTTTGATGTTGTCCGGCGACGAGATAAACGCTACGATCAGCGGTTTTCCGTTGGTTGATTTCCCGATCTCCTTGACCGTGACCTTGTTGCTGGCTTTGTCGAGCTTTGCAAAATAATCCGTGATCTGCCGCCAGTCGGCAATGGTCTTGTCATCGGTCGGCGTAAAGCCAAGCACCGACCTTGGCGACGGAACTTGTGCCGTAGCGGCCAACGAGCTTAAAAGCAGTATGCCGCTCGATATAAAACATTTTACGAATCTGGATTTACTAAAACGGCCCATTCTGCTCATAATCTGTTTATTCTCTCTGTGACCTCTGTGGCAAAAAATGTCCGAAGCCGAAAACACAAAACTGACCTTTCCTGTCCAAAAGTCTAACAAATCCCGCGCCGTCGGGAAAATTCGGTATTGGTGGGGCTGGTTCGTCGCGGGAACGCTGCTGCTGCTGATCGCAACGCCCGCTCTGATCGTACTCGGGATAATAAACAAACGGATGTGGCTGTTTCCGCTGGCACATTGGGGAGCCAGAACGTGGCTAATGGCGTGCGGGGCAACCGTCAATGTTACGGGCCAAGAAAACATCGACCCAAACCGCTCATACGTTTTTGCCTCGAACCATCGCTCATATCTCGACACCGCGACGCTATTTTTCTACGCCGGTCAAAAGATGGGCCTTGTCGCAAAACGCGAGCTGCTCAAAGTTCCCGTACTCGGCCAGGGCATGAACTACGTCAACATCATCGCCATCGACCGCTCAAACCCCGAGCGTGCCCTGCGGTCAATGGAAAAGGCGCGCAAAGTGATGGACGCCGGGTATTCGTTCGGGGTCTTTGTCGAGGGAACGAGAGCGATGCCCGGCGAACTGTTGCCGTTCAAAAAAGGCGCGTTTCACCTCGCCCTGCAAACAGGCTCTGCCATCGTCCCCGTCGCAATAAAAAATACCGACTGGATGATGGGCAAACGAACCGGCGTCGCCTACGCGGGCGAGATCGAAATGGTCCTGCTCCCGCCTATTGAATCCGATGGAAAAGATGTGATGGAACTGCTGACCGAAACGCGTGAGGCTATTGCCAAAGAGTTGGGCTGAAAACCGTTTAGAAGCAATCCTTAAACTTTCGACGAAAGAAAGGGTTGGGTCCTTGGTATGTGGCACGCATCTTCCTACCAACATCCAACCTGATTCCGTTTCGAGAGACGATCGCGATAGCATTACGTAGCGTATATTTTGGGTCGTTGAAGGTAATGTCAAACCTCAACGTATGTGTTCGCTGGACGTATCGAACATTCCGAAGCCGAGTTTCATCGTAGTGCTCGCCTAACTCGGTCCTACGCTCGGAGAAAGTCCCTGCATAAGCTTTACTGCGTTTCCATATCTTCAGGACACCAAAACCGAATATATCCCCGTGCACCTCACGCAAATCTTGAAAACAACCGACGGGCGAAATCGGCTTTTCTGCCACGGCTATGTTGAAGGGAGCGGTGACCATTAGAACTAACGCAGCCGCTGTTGTTAGGTATTTTCCCGGGCATTTTTCCATGTGAAGATACTGCCACAAGTTTATTTCAAACGTAAATTCTATTTACGCATGGATAGTTGTGTGAGGCTAATCGTTCTCAAAATGACGTATTTTGCACGATATGACTTGTTTTTCCGGCTTTGTTGTATTTTTCTGGTCCACCTTGGTCCACTTTGGTCCACCTTGGTCCGGACCGGACCAAAGTAATAAATCTTGGGCACAAGCCCGCACGAAGTAAGGGCGTTACACTCAAGTTGGATGTTACGCCCTTACTCCGTGCGGGCTTTCGCCAAGATCAGGGTTTCTTCGGGGTCGGGGTCGGTGTTGGTTTTGGATCTGGCACATCGTCAAGGATGCGGACCTCGCTACGGCCGACGGCGTAGTTGGCGTATTTTACACGCATGCGGATACGTACGACGCTGCCGTTGTCAAAAACGAGTTCGTCGTCGGCACGAGCATCGACCGGAAACCAGTATTTTCCGTCCACCTGATCGCGGTATGTCTCGACTATCGGAAATTTGTTGGTCTTGGTCTCTGGCACGGCTTTGCCTTTTGTTTTTACGATCATAAGATCATCAACGTCGATCCATATCCGGCCGGTGAAAAGCCGCATTTTTGTTTTCTTTGGATCCGGGATCACCTTTGGTCGGACCTCGAAAACGTAGAGGTTGAGTTCGTCGATACGCTCGACTCCGAGGTACGAAAAATTGTATTGCGAGACAAATGCCGGTTCGAGTGCAAAGGGATTAACACCGCCGAGATCCTCAAGGTCCTCGGGTGTAACAAATCCGGGCGGCGTGGTCGCAACAGGAGCACGCAGCACTTTTTCAAACCGCGAGCCGTCCTGATTAAAGGTCATAAACGAATCACGTTGATATGTGCCCGCGATCTGGCCGCCAAGCCCGATGATATTGACCATCGCGTTGCGGTTAAAAACGTAGCTTGTCAGCGCCGCACGAAAATCGCCCTCATTCTCAGTGGTCTTTTTGATAATGCGGTCGATCTCGGTCTGGCTCAAGTCTTTTTTGGTGATGCCGCTTTCCTGGCCAAACGCCGCGACCGACAAACACACCACAAACAAAAAAACGGCTGTCTTTTTCATCATCCTATTTATTCCTCAACCAATCCATAGATGCCGCGAGCGGGCAAAAAGTTTCACAAATTAAGATCTGCCCGACGGATCCGTTCGCTAACGGCCGCAAAAACCGTCTCGACATCAGTATCCATACAGATCCATTTCGAACACGTCCGGCGGTGACAATCGACGCGGCAATCGATATCCGTGCGTTGAACACAGATGTCCTCAAGGTTCGTACTGCCGTTTCGCCACCATTCGGTCGGCCCAAAAAGCCCGACGACCGGAGCACCGGCGGCTACGGCGAGATGCGTCGGGCCGGTATCACCGCCGACATAGACGCGGGCGTGTTTGACCAGTTCGTAAAAGCCTTTGAGGCTCGGCTGGGTAATGACGAGCTTTCCGCTGAGGTTGTTTGCCTCAACACGGTTCGCAAGCTCAGCCTCCTTTGGCCCGGTCGCAACGATCGAGATCAGGCCTTTTTCTTCCCACAGCTTGTCCGCCAACTGCCCAAATTTCTCAGCATGCCACAGCTTTGTCACCCAACCGCCGGCCGGATTTAGCACGGCAAAATCACCGCCCGCTGTCTCGATAATAGCCGCCGCTTCTGACGTGTGTTCGTCGGCCGTTGCGATCGGAAATTCAAAATTGTCCGTCGGCACGGCAATATCCAACGCACCGGCCGCAAGCGCAAGATTTTTTTCGATGACGTTTATCTGTCTGGGTGTTTTGACCGTGTCGGTCAGCAAGATACGGCTCGCGGGTTCGCGTAAGGATTCGCGCGAAAAGCCCCAGCGACGGCCGGCCCGCGAGAGTTTGCCGATCATCGCCGATTTCCAGAGTCCCTGAAAGTCTATCGACAGGTCAAACTCATGCTGCCTTAGCTCTTTGATCTGGCGGCTCGCACCGAGCAGCATCTCCTCGACGATGCGCCCGCCGCGAAGCGAATGCGTATCGACCTCGATCAGCTCATCGATCATCGGATTACCGCGAAGTATCTCAGCCGACTTTTCCTCTGCAACCCACGAGATATGGGCATCCGGCAACGCCCGCCGCATGCCGGCGAGCGACGGCAGCGTGTGGATGATGTCGCCGATACTGCCAAGTTTTATGATGAGAACGCGCACTACGACTATGGTAATTGGAAAGTGCGGGATAGTTAAATGGCTCGAGCCGTCACACCTTGCTCAAAAGTTCGCGGCATTCTCTTGTTGCCGGATGATCTTCGCCCTTGGTTTTGACGAAACCGTCGAGAGCCGACGTTAATATTTCCTTAGCCTCAGCATTTCTTTTTTGCGCAATAAGGTTTTCCGCGAGCGCGGTTTTTATCGTCGAAATTTCCGGATTTGGTTCTTTTAGGGTTTCAAGGATCATCTTTAGAGCTTGGCGTATCTGGCTCTCTCCTTCCTGAACAAGACCTGTTTTTGTATATATCGAGCCTATCAGCCGGTGAGAATATGCGATGGAAAAATGCCCGTTCGGATAAACTTTGTGCTGCAGTTTCAGCGTCCTCTCGATCAGTTCCCTAGCCTCTTGATAACGTTCCTGTTTGTAGTAGTTGATCGCGGTGTGCAGGTTGTTTTGAAGGGTATAAAAATGCTCCTCACCTCCCGAGTTGATTAGTATCTGGTTCGCTTTTTCAAAATTGGATTCGGCCGTTTTGTAATCCTCGAGGGCCGTGTACATGCGGCCGATATTAAAGTAGGTTGTACCGCCTTCGAGAGTAAGTTCGTTGCCAGATGAGCGCATGTCCTCAAGCGCATTGCCAAAATGTTTCAATGCCTCTTGAAAGTCTCCGGTCATTCCCATATGAGTACCCAAATTCGATTTAACGACAGGGAGCACATAACGGTCTCTGCCCGTAATGTTTTCAGAAATTTCGACACTTTCGCGAACTAATGCTTGCGACTCCCTGAACTTGCCCTTATTTGCATAAACATTACCTCGATCATTTAGCGCGATAGCGAGCCATTTATACTGACTCTTATCTTCGACAACTTTGGGACGAAAATAATTGATGGCATTACTATAAAAACTGTCAGCATCATCTAGTTTTCCCGCTAAATATAAAGTATCTCCCAAAATTACCGATGACTGCATCGACCTCAGATTTCCCTCGCCAAAAACTAGGTTAAATTTGTCGATGGCCTGTCTTAACAGTTTTTCTGCTTTGTCGTTCTGTCCCTGGCCAACGTAGGTCTGGCCAAGTGTAAAAAGTATTTCGGCTTGAATTTCCGGTTCATTTGCCAGATCGGTATCGATATTTTTGAGCGCTTCGTCCAAAGCGTCCGAGATCTTGGCGTCGCGATTTCGCTTTGGATTCGACGAGAGCCAATGAGGATTAGAAAAATTTAAGATGTTTTGAGTGTACGTATTTATCTTTCGTACTTTTTCGGCCTCAAGTTTTGCTCGGTCGCGTTCGGAGGCGGCAACACGAGCTTGCCACATTGTTGCCGCGACACCCGCAATTACCACAAGCAACAACAATGCCCCGGCTCCGGCAGCAAATTTGTTTCGGCGGATGAATTTAGCCGCCCGGTACGAGAAAACATCTGGTCGCGCCGTAACGGTCAACCCCCGCTGATGGCGGTGAATATCCTCGGCCAGATTTTCGGCGGAAGAATACCGGCGCTCAGGCTCTTTTTTGAGAGCCTTAAGAACGATGTTGTCGAGATCGCCGCGTAGATAGTGGGCATTTATTGCTAGAGCATGTGGCCTGGTAACGCCCGAACGATTTGCTGCCGTATCGTTAGCAGAACTCTCTCCCTCGACCGCCGAACGGACCGGCAACAACCCAGAATGCGTGCCGGTGATCGACGACGGAGCAGGCGGATCGGCCTCGATCACCGCCTGATAGATCTCTTTCAGATCGTGCTCACGCGATTCGAACGGACGATGCCCGCTGAGCAGTTCATACAGCACCACCCCGAGTGAATAGATATCAGTCGCTGTCGATGTGCCTTTGTTTTGGAGCTGTTCGGGCGAGGCATACGACGGCGTCATCGCACCTAGCTTGGTTATGGTTGCGGTCTGGCTAAATTCGTCCGAGATCATCTTTGAGATACCAAAATCCAGCAGTTTTGGATCGCCCTCTTGATTGACCAAAATATTTGACGGTTTGAGATCGCGGTGAACTACCAGATTGCGATGAGCAAAATTTACCGCCGCACACACCTCGCGAAACAGGTCGAGTCTATCATCGAGGTCGAGATCGTTTTGCTGACAATAGACATCGATCGGCAGCCCCTCGATATACTCCATCGCAAAATACGGAACACCGTCATCGGTCGCACCGGCATCAAGCAGACGCGCGATATTTGGATGCTCAAGCGAAGCAAGTATCTGCCGTTCCTGCTCAAACCGCTGTCGAAGCGCGGTAGTGTTTAGCTCACGTTTTAACAGCTTGAGGGCGACACGCTGCTCGAACTTTCCATCCGCCCGTTCCGCCAGATAAACGGCTCCCATGCCGCCGTAGCCAAGCTCGCGAACGATCTTGTACGCACCCACGCTCTGGCCGATCAATGCACCGTCATGCTCGTCATCGTCAAGAAACGACTGGGCGAACGCTATTGCCGGAGCGTCCATCAGGCCCGTTGCTGCCGTCTCACACGAGAGTAACGACTCGACCTCGGCAATGATCTCCGGGCTCGCATCTGATCGTTCTAAAAACGCACGCCGACCGTCCGGCTCGACTTCGAGAACGTCGTTCAAAATGTCTTTTACCTGATCCCAAGTTTCCGCATTCATAAGATGGAATTCTGCTACCCGGAGTGATATGCGTAAGCGGCTCAAAAAAACAGCCAAACTTTTTTATGTTGCGGCGGTTTGGTTCAATTCGCGGTAAAGCCACAACCTGGCCGTCTGCCAGTCGCGCCCGACCGTTCGCTCCGATACACCAAGCGTTTCGGCGATCTCGCCATTACTCATACCGCCAAAAAACCGCATCTCGACGATCTTTGCCTGCTGCTCATCAAATTTTTCGAGCCTCTCCAGCACCTCATCGAGACACAATATCGAATGCGCCCGCTCCTCGACCGGTATCTGCATATCGTCAACGGAAAGATGTACGGCATTGCTGCCGCGTTTGGCAGCGGTGTGCGCACGCGCGTGATCGACCAGTATCTGTCTCATCAGCCGCGATGCGATGCCGTAAAAATGACTGCGATTCTGCCAGTCGATGCCGGATTGCTCCGTGATCCGCATGAATGCCTCGTGAACAAGCGCCGTCGGCTGCAGCGTATGGTTTGACCGCTCGCTCGACATCAAAAACCGTGCCTGCCGCCGCAGCTCGTCATAGACGAACGGCAACAACCGCTCCTTGGCCCCGACATTACCGTCGTTCCAATCGTGCAGTATTTGAGTGATCTCGGATTCTTGCCGTTCAACCATAGTTATCGATATTTCTAACCGCTCGCGACCTGTATTTTGTTGGTATTAGCGATATTAGCGCATTTTTTATTATTTTTTTGGCTGATTCGCCAAACTTTCTACGCATATACCTACAAGACAACCTTTACTCAATCGAAAGTTTTAGTGTTTTACGTGTCTCGGAGGATTTATGAAAAAGCGATCTTTTATAGTTTTTGGTCTCATCTTGATTGTCGTGGCAGGCATAGCTGCAAGCCCTTATTTGCATATTGCCGCCGGTCAAAACGACAAACAAACCGCCACGGAAAGAGCCGTGACAGTGACCGGTGGAAAGAGAGCTTTTCCGCGTGCAAATTTTGAAGACGGGCGAGAGATCGGCCAGCAACAAGAGGCAAAGGGCACTTCGGGTCGTGCTTTGGCATCAGGAGATTTTGATTCTGACGGAACTGCCGACATTGTGACGGTGGAAAGCACCGGCCTAATAAGGTTTCATAAGGGAAATGTCGATTCGATCTACCCAAACAGCCCTCAGGCTAAGGTACGCAAAGATAACGGCATTTTTGCAGATACCGCGTTTTTTGAGAGTTCAACCGCCGTCAGCCTTCCGATATCACCTGATTTTTTTGCGGCAGGCGATTTTAACGCAGACGGACGTCAAGACGTTATCACCGCCGCAAAAGGCAGCTCTGCCATGTATCTGCTTACCGGCGATGGTAACGGCAACCTGACACTTGCCAAGGAAATATCGATAACCGGCTCGATCACCGCGTTGCTTGCCGGAGAGATCGGTCGCCCTGATGGGCAGACCGACATCGCCGTTACTGTGACTCGTAAAGGGACGGCATCGCTACTCGTATTTGAACACCCTGAGGGAGCGTTTGCCCGCAAGCCCGAGGAGATCAACCTTTCGTCGGCGGCAAACGCCATCGCCATCGGACGTCTTGACTCAGACATCTTTAGAGATATAGCAGTTGCTTCGGATAACAAACTGACTATTGTCCGTGGCCGTGGCCAAGCCTATCCGTGGGATATGGTCGCCGATTCGGGCATTACAAGGCCGAAAGCAATGTATTCGACACGCTCGATGCCATTTAGCATCGCAGCAATGGAAATCGGCGATTTTTCCGACCAACAAAATGACAGTCTGGCGATGCTCACCACGAGCGGCTCGATCGAGGTTATATTAGTCCCAGAGCCCGCAAAGCGGGCGATTCCGGCAAGCGAAACAAAGAGGAACGATGGTGAAGCTTTCTATGCACCGGCTGGACTTCAAAGTAGGCGTTTTCGATCCGGGGTTAAAATATCTACGCCAGATCCAACCGCTGCGGATGCTCCGGTTTTGTACCCGGCCGACCCTGAGGAACGCGAGGCTTTTATTGCTGAGCGCCGGGTAAAAGCGGATGACGATTTCGCCAAAATGACCCCGGCAGAGCAAAAAGCGCAGATGGAAACTGCGTTGCGAAAAGGTTCGAACGACCGCGAACGGGCCAAAGCCGGTTTCCTAAATGCTATCTCTCCAGCCGCCGCCGAACCGCTTTCCCGTTGGGGACTAAACCGCCTTACCCTCGACAGCCGACTGGCAAATGCCGCTGCCTCAACACATTTTGGCGTAACGATGACCAAGGTCCGCATTTCCGATTCCGGCCGCGACGAGCTTGCGTTTACGGACAGCTTGAGCAACAAGCTGCATCTGTTGATCCGCGAAACAAAAGCCCCGTCCGGAGAGATATTGCCGACCGAGACCGTCTCGCTCGATATGGACACCCGGCCGACCGCTATCACATCGATGCGCCTCAATTCCGACGGCATATCAGACCTCGTTGTTCTTCGAGAAGGTTCCGCATCACCTACTACGATCCTGTCTGCCCCGGTGGCTACGATAGTCGTCACCTCCGCCTCTGACGGGGCCAACTGTGAGCCTGGCAACTGTACGTTGCGTGGAGCCTTATTTATTGCAGATGGTAGCGTCGGGCCGGACATGATCACATTTAACATGACCGGCGGGACAACCATCAGCCCTGCCTCGCAGTTTGATACTGTCCAACACGCAGTAACGATCGATGCCACTACGCAGCCGGGATATGCAGGTGCTCCGGTCGTCGAGATCGAGGGAACTCAACTCGCGGCTGGTAAAGACGGCCTACAAATAGCCGGAAGCAACAGCGTCGTACGCGGCCTGGCGATCAACCGGATAAAAGGTCAATACGACTCCAATCAAGGAGCTTATGTCGGCGGAAACGGCCTCGTGATCGCTCGTTTCACTGGTTCACTTTCTGTTCGAAACGTCATTGTTGAGGGCAACTATCTCGGCACCGATCCGACCGGAATGATCGACCGTGGAAATGACTATACCGCTCTAAATATCTACGATTCGACTCACAATACGATCGGCGGAACCACCCCTGCGGCGAGAAATATCCTATCCGGCAGCGGAACGAACAATGACCCAAATATTTCGCCCCAGGCCGAAGGCGTCGGTATCGCTTTTCGTGCCGGTATGGATAATGTGGTGCAGGGCAACTATATCGGAACAGACGCCACCGGAGCGGGCAAGATCAATAACACAATTGGCATTAGGCTCGGCGGCGGGCGAAACCAGATCGGCGGTGACGCACCCGGTGCGGGCAACGTCATCTCAGGTAACGGCGACCGCTATCAACACTCCCGTCCCGATGCTTGCATAGGACAGGGCGTGTGGGAAGAAACGCTCGTCAACCTGGATGAAGATGAATTTCTGACGACCGGAAACAGCTACAAGGGCAACCGCATCGGCACCAACGCCGACGGAACTGCCGCTCTCGCAAATTGCAGCGTCGGATTGCTCTCCAACCCGCGCCACTCAAGCCTGGTTGGTTCGATCACCGAATTGGGCCGCAACACTATCTCTGGGAATCGAGAGAACGGGATCTATTGTACTCCGATCCCGCGATCGTTCGACTTTGTCGATATGGGCGTCCCCATTCCCGAAGGCTTTTGCAACATCAGCGGCAACAATATCGGGACCAGCACCGACGGCAACATCGCGATCCCAAACATCGACTACAACTACTACGGTTCATTTGTACTTTATTTTGGTACGACCGTAGTTCAAAACACCGATACCTTTTCTAATGTCGGAGCCCCCGGCGGCACATCTATTGGTGCGTGTACCGGTTTTTGTAATCTCATCTCAGGCAACGGCCCGGTTACGAGCGGTACAGAAGGCGTGTATCGCGGCAGCAGAGATGGCGAGGTCGGTGTTTTTAACAATTTTATCGGCACCAATCGCAGCGGGAGTGCGCCTCTTTCAAATGGCAACGGTTTTAGATCTGACGAGGGAGGGCTGACGCGCGTCGGCGCGGTCGGTATCGACGAGGGCGGTGGTTTTGTGCCGCTAGGCAATCTTATATCCGGCAACCGTTTTCAGGCGATCGTGTTTAATATGTCGTTCGCCCAAAGCCTCGTACCGCAGAGGATCGAGGGTAATCTGATCGGCACCAACGCCGCCGGATTGACCGCTATCCCAAACGGTACCAGCGATGCAACCTCGACTGCTGTCGGACTAGTCGGCACCAGCGCAACAGTCGGCAGTTCTGACCCGCTTGCCCGAAACATCATCTCCGGCAACGCCGGCAGCGGCATCTTTGTCAGCGGCAACGGCCGGCTCCCCGTTATTGCAAACAACTATATCGGTGTAAATAAGAACGGCCAACCGCTCGGCAACGGTGCCAACGGCATACACCTAAACGCAAGCAATGTCACCATCGGCGGCTCACCCGAGACGGCAAATGTCATCGCCAACAACGGTGCCAACGGCATCTATATGTTCGCCCGTCTTAATTTTTCCTCGGTTCCGGCGATCCGCAATCCGATCCGCATAAATTCAATTTACGGTAACGGAGCGCTTGGTATTGATCTGACTGTCAGGCCTAGCCTTCCACTGACGCCCGATGGCCCGACGCCCAACGATTGTCTTGATGTCGACTCGCTCGCCAACGAACGGCAAAACTTTCCGGTTCTGACCGCGCCCGTTTTCAACGGCAACGGAACGGTCACTATCGAAGGAGCTTTCCAGAGCGCCGTGTCCGAGAGTTTCATGATCGATTTCTACTCAAATTCGACGGCTGACAAGTCAAACTACGGCGAGGGACAAACCTATATTGGCTCTAAACTAGTGAATACAGACAGCAGCGGGCTATCGACTTTTTTGTTTACATCGACCATACCTGTCGCTCCGGGGCTAAAGATCACCGCCACCGCCACCGATTCCGCCGGAAATACCTCTGAATTCTCATGCTTCGCCGGACAATGCGAAGGAGGCACCGGCGGCCTTGCCGGTCTCGTCGAAGCAATGGGTCTCGAATGCCTCTCGCCTATCATCGTCAACATCGATACCGACGAGGAAGACACCAGTCCCGGCAACGAGATCTGCGACGTCAACCTCTCAATGCCCGGCCTCCAATGCAGTCTGCGAGCCGCCATCGACACCGCAAACAATAAATCCGGCTTTGACCTTATAACCTTCGATATTCCCAGCGGCGGCGTGAAAACGATCTCGCCCGGCACCGAACTTCCGCCAATAACCGATCGCGTAAGCATCGACGCAACTTCGCAGCCCGGATACAGCGGCAGTCCCGTGATTCAGGTGCAGGGTTCCACGCTGCTCGCCTATTGTCTCGGTCTTGGGGCTGGTAGTTCAGACTCATCAATTATCGGGTTTTCTTTAAATCGATGTCACGTAGGCATTCAGATTGAATCTGCACGAAACAAGATCACGAAATCCTATATCGGACTTGGGCCTGACGGCAACGCCGCCGGCACACCTGGTGAACAGCAATTCGGCGGGGTATTTATTCAACATAGTACGGCAGTAGACAATATCGTGGGCGGAAGCTTTAGCAGTGACGGCAACGTTATCTCGAATTATGTCCACGGAGTAATAATGCTAGGTGGCACAACCGGCAATCGCGTTCGTAACAACAAAATCGGCACAAACCCGGCCGGTACTGTCTCGATCCCTAACGGAGCCGGTGTTACGATCGAGGGTTCAAACAGCAATAGCGTAGGCGATGAGGCTGGCGAAAGTGGCAATCTGATCTCCGGCAATGCAGGAATTGGCGTTATTGTGCGCGCCGGCGCAGCGACCAATCAAATCCTGGGTAACAAGATCGGGACGACGCCTGATGGAACCGGCGTTCTGCCAAATGGCACTCACGGAATACTTTTTGACACAGGAGCCAAAGAAAATACGGTAAAGAACAACGCTATTGGAGGCCACGACCAGACACCTAATTCCGCCGGCATCGTGTTACTGCCCGAAGCGGGTATGTCGAACCGAGTGCTCGATAATACGATCGGCGTCTCGGGTCTCGACGGTGAACACTCGATCCCTAACAACTACGGAGTTGCAATATTCGCCGATAGCCAAGTAATCGGAGCCGAAGGCGAGATGAATCTGATCTCTCGTAACAAAGAAGCAGGCATTTATGTGTCGAGCCTTTCTGATGGTCCAAATACCGTGGTCGAGGGAAATGTCATCTCTTACAACTTGGTCGGAACGAATTCGTTAAATCAGGATCAGGGTAATGAAAAGTACGGCATTCGATTGAACGGAGAGGTTAAGGGTACTAATGTTACGGCCAACTTTGTTTCATCTAATACCTTTGTCGGCATCGCTCTAACGGACGGGCCAAGTGAGAATACCATCGAAACCAATTTCGTTGGAGTGGCAGTCAATGGCACTTCCGACCTCGGCAACGGGATCGGCATCTGGGTGAGACAGGCGAGCAACAACACACTCAAGACCAATCTGGTCTCGGGTAATGACATCGGAATACTGGTCGGTACCAATATCGGCCTTGGTGAAACACGAGGGCTTACCCGCCGATATGTTCCAGAAGTGACAACTCTCAATCGAGGTGAAACTTACACCGAGGGTAATGTATTCACCAGCAACACCGTCGGCCTGAATCTCCAGCGTAACGCGGCCGTTCCTAACTCGTTTGGCATCGCCGTCGGCGAAAACGCCCGAAATAATCAGATTGGACTGCCGGGTGCCTATAATCTAGTGTCAGGAAACACAAATACGGTTGGGTATGGAATATTTCTCGGCACACTGGCTGAGAATCCGAGCGAAGAGATAGTGCCTCAACTGAATAAGATCCAAGCGAACATCATCGGGCTCGATGGACAGCTTCAGACTACGATCGCGAACAAACTCGGCTTTGTCTTGCTCCAGGCTAAAGATAATTTGATCGGCGGCGAAACGAGCGACCTCGGCAACATCATCGTCGGCTCTACCAGCGACGGCGTTCAGGCCACTGGAAGTCTCTGGCGCAATGATTTTATTAACAATCACTTAGGCGTTCTGCCCGCCGCGGCTAATCGCCCGGCACATAGCTACCGAATGGCTCCGAACGGTTCATCTTACGGCAACGGCGGCAACGGCATCAGCGTTATTGGCAATACGATAAAGACGAGGATCTTTGACAACGTGATCGGAAACAACGCTGGTAGCGGAATTTACATTGAAAGTTCGGCTGTTCCCGCTCCGGGAGAAACACATACAGAGATCGCAGGGAACAGCGTAGGCGTGATATACGATCCGTTTGCGGAAAATTACGTCTCCATCGGCAACACTTTGTCCGGCATTCTCATCAAGCAGACTAAAGGCGTCAAGGTCGGCGGAGCCAGCAGCGGCCTCGGGAATATTATTGGTTCAAACCTCCGTCACGGTATCGAAATCGAGGATAGCAATCCAACGACCGGGGCCGAGCCGCCGACGGTAATTCAAGGCAACAGTGTTGGTGCCGCCCTATTTGCAAAAGCAGCAAATGGCGTTTCCAATCTAAGCAATAGACTCATTGGCATCAGCGCAAAAAACTCCAAAAAGGTAAGGATCGGTTCTGGCAACGTGGGGAGCCTGGTCGGAAACAACCTGGGGGGCGGTATTGTTGTTGAAGATTGCGAAGATGTCACCGTAGAATCCAACACTGTGGTCAAAAACCAGATCGTTGGTATTAAGGCCATTCGCGCAGCCCGGGCACTGATAAAAGGAAACGGAGTTGGGGTTGGTGAACTAGCCGGACTTTCAGGCAATACTTTTGGAAATATTGGCGACGGTGTTGTTGCCGAAGAGTCACCTGGAGCGATTATCGGCGGTGATACACCTGATACATGGAATATCTCAGGAAACAACACTGGAGCGGGCATCGCCCTAAAGGCGACGCACTCCACTCCCCAAGTCCCGGAACCAACTGTTATCTCAGGAAATCTGGTTGGTGGACGACTAAGCTCCTTTGGTTCGATTGCAAGCCGGGCTTCTAATGCAATTGGCGTGCTTGTCGAAAACTCATCAAATGTCCGGGTCGGCAGCACAAATCCAAATGGCGGCAATTCTGTGGTTGCTAGCACGAGCACAGGCCTTCGGGTCAGGGGAGCATTGTCCAGCTCTATTAGCGCCGTAAATAATGTTCTCGGCAAAGTTGCGACTCATCACGGCACGGATGGAGAGCCGATGGGCAACGGCGAGGATGGTGTCCTTATTGAGGATGGTGCAGAGGACAATGCTATCGGTGACGGAGGAACTCAGGCACCGCGGTTGAGGGCTCAGGGCGGACCGTCAAACGGAAACACGATCACGGGAAACAGCCAAAACGGGATCACGCTGTCGTCCACGGCGGGTAGAAACAACCGAATTGGCAATAACCGCATTTATGGAAATATCGGCTTAGGTATTGATATAGGTCGTGACGGACCAACGATAAACGATCTGCATGATCCGGATACGGGGCCCAATAAGCTGCAAAACTATCCGGTCATCGGGTCGGCTTCGACCACCGGCGGGATTTTGCGGTTGAGCTTTAACGTTGATTCGGCACCAGCAAATTCTGATTATGGAACGGGCGGGATACGCGTCGAATTTTTCCGTGCGGACGCTGGTGGCGAGGGCGAGCATTTCATCGGGGCAGTTTATTACACTGCCGCTGACTACGCGGGCGGTTCGCCGGGTATGAAGACCGTCGATCTCGGGCCGATCGCAACGCTCGGCATCAGCATCAATGACCGCATCACCTCGACCGCGACCGATGCTTCGGGCAACACGTCTGAGTTCGCACCTACGTTTTCTCTACTACCGACGGCCGCCGGTGTCAGCATCTCAGGCCGCGTAATGACGGCCGATGGCCGCGGGGTGCGTCAGGCGGTAGTGACGATGGTCGACCCGTCAGGTGCGACGCGCTCGGTGCTATCGGGTGTTAACGGCGCGTTTGTGTTCGCGGATGTCGAGACAGGCCACACGTACATCATCAGCGTCCGCTCACGGCGGTTCAACTTTGCTCCGCGTACCGTAGAGGTATTTGAGAACGTGACCGGGCTGGATTTTACGCCGGAGTGATCAGGCAGGCGTTCCGGTCAACCATGATGCGAAACGCAGCCACACGACCGAGTCAGCCATTGCCAACCGAATAATATGCGAGCCGATCAGCAGTAGCACACCGGCGAGAAACACCTTATTTAGCTTGCGGTTTCGCCAAGTGTCATAGACTAGGCAACCAACGGCGACCAGGTCAGGCACCCCCCAAAAGAACGGCGGTGCCCCTGCCATCGCGAAAGGAAAACGCCCTAGGGCCGGCGGCAGAAAATTTAGAACCGTCAACAGCATCAGCCGTTTATGGTTGCGGGCGTTCTTGCGATAATAAATGGCTCCAGCGAAGAGAATCGCAAAAACAAATACGTCGCCCACCGGCACGATCAAAAACGCGAGCGGTGAGAGGCCGGGCACTGTCGCACCGCGGGCTGCTCCGGCAATCCCTGTCATTGTTCCGGCTACCACGATCATGGGAGCCAGTACGCAGCCAAAAATACCAAGCGTCTGGTGCAGCTTGATGCGTTTTGCCGAGATCAAATATACTTGCGTGACAAAGAGCGTGACCCACACGGACATTAACAATCCGTGCACGTGGACGATCATGCTTGGCAGTGCCGGGCTGTTAAAAAAACCTTTGAGATAATAAGTCGGCCCAAATCCAATCAGAACCGTTAATGGAAACAGAACTGCAACCGCTGCATAGAACCGTCGATCAGACCGCCGCCAGTCAAATGGTTCATTCACCGCCATAAATATTCTCCGAGAACTTGTGTTTTATTGGTACAGCGGAATATTACAACGAATTGGGGATTTTGTGAAACTACCGGTTATATGCCGTAACGCTCAAGCACCGCAAGCCGCTCGGCGACGATCTCAGGCGTAAAGCCTTCGACATCGATAAGGTCTTGGGCGGTTTTGGCCTCGATCACTTTACTGGGGAGCAGCGCGCAGAGTGCAAATGCGTCCGCTTCGCATTCTTGACGGGTACGACGCCCGACGCCGTGAAAATTCGCCGTTGCTCCGCTTTCGGGTGTGTGAAATAGAAAATGCCCGAGTTCGTGAAACAATACAAGCAACTTTTTTGTCTGCGACAGACGGCTATCAACCGCAATAAAATCACGGCCCATCACGCGATAGTAAAATCCGCCAGTGCTCAGCGGCATCTCGACGACTTTGATCCTAAAGCGGCGGCAGAGCCGGAAAAAATCATACTCGGTCAGCTCACGTTCGTTCCACCCGAACTTTAATTTGGCTATTTTTTCTGTGAGAAATTGCATACGATACGAAGCCGGTTTGTTTTAGTGGTGCAACATTGTATCACACAACATCGCCTCAACTAACATATTCTGTATGTCAATCCGCAAGCGAGCGGTCTAACACTCGTTTTGCATCCTTGACCGCCGCTATTTTGTCTGCGGGCGAAAAACTCTCCCACCCGCGAAAGAAGACAACGCCGAAATCTTTTGGATAATTACGACCCTCAAACGTGAACCAGTCGCTCATCACGCGTTGTGGGTCATCCGATTTAGCAAGTGCCGCCTCAACATCAAACTCGTCGATGTTCCCAAGCTCCATCACGCCGCCGCTTGTAAATGCCGCGAGCCGCTGATCTATCATCTCAGCGATCTTAGCCTCGATAAACTTACCCAAACCGACAGGCGGCGTCTGTCCGGCGTACATATCACCGGTGCCGATTAGCAGCCAGTTGAGCGACACGCCCGTCTCGGCCGCGATCTTTATCAGCACCTCGGGCGCGGGCAGACGGCCTTGGTAATAATTGCGGACCGTCGCGTGCGGTATGCCGAGCCGTCGTGCAACGACCGCCATCGAGGCGTTTTCAAACGCTGTTCGCAGCCTGAGAATAAATTCGTCGTTCATAAAACCTCGTGAAACGTATATTTTGACTGATACAGCAAATGTTACTATCTCTCGCGCAAAAAAGCCAACTGCCGCGCCCACGCCTTGACACGGCATTGGTTGGAAACGTATATTCTGAAATTCGGCACTGCCGAAAAACAAGCCGTCCTAGCTCAGTTGGTAGAGCATTCGATTCGTAATCGAAAGGTCGTCGGTTCGACTCCGATGGACGGCTCCATTTATTAAAAAAGGGCGTTGCACGTAGCAACGCCCTTTTTCTACCTACCAACCAAATATTAGACTAGTGCGGCCGCAAACTAAACGTAGATCTGGCACGTAGATCCGCCGGGCTAAGCATGGCTTCGATCTTGGCGCGTTTCACGCGCTTTGCCGTCGGAGCTTTTTCAGTGTGTTCGTGCGAGTGACCAACCACGCCGGGCAGAACACACATCATACCGACAAATACCAATCCGAACGACACAAATCCAAAGACCGTGAGCGCAAGCATCGACATCGCACCGCCAAGCCAAAAAACCCCTACTGCTATCGCAAATAGTGCCCATAGGAATGAATAAAATTTTGGTGTCATGATCTAATAAGAACCTCCAATAAAGTTTGGCTCAAACGATTTTTACCGCCGCCGCCTATACATTTTGCAAACGGTGTTCCGCACAAAACCCAATGTTTATCGCCATATTAGCGTTAGCGTCGTGTGAAAAAATCCACGTAGCTGTGGGTTTTTGCGTGATATTTCACACGCGATGGAACGCGGGGCGATTAACGTTAATGTAGCGAACACCGTTGTCGTAGCTTTTTGACCGACCGCCGAACCCGCTCGCCAAGGGTATGGCGATTGCATATATTTATGATGTGGATATGGAGGCAAATACGATGAAGATATTACTTGGAACAGACGGGTCGGATTACAGCAAAGAAGCGGTCGATGAGTGTTGCCGGCTGTTTGCCGGACGCCAGGATCTTGAGGTCAAGATACTCGCGGCGTATGAGGATGCTTACGCGATAGCAACCGAGCCCTTCGTGATCTCCGAGGAGTTTTACCAAGCGGCCACGGACGCGGCATATGCCCAAGCGGAAAGCTCGGCAAACGAAGCACTGGAGATCTTTAAGAAGGGGTTTCATGACATACCTTTAGCCATCGACACCCACATAGTCAACGGAGATCCCGGCCAGCAGCTCGTCGAGGTAGCAAAAACCTGGAACGCAGATCTGATCGTTGTCGGTTCGCACGGACGCGGGTTTTGGGGCCGCCTGCTCGGTTCGGTGTCAGATGGTGTGACGCATCATTCGCCGTGTTCAGTATTGGTCGTGCGTAAAACAGAGTAAGGTCAAGATAAAACTTCGGCAAGTGTCGTCAGTAATTTCTCGGCGGTGAACGGCTTTGGTAAGAGCTTTTCAACGCCGAGTTTTTGCAGGTCGGCGGATTGATCGTCGTTCAGCATTCCGCTCATTGCGACGATCTTGAGCGCGGGGTCGTTGGTTCGCAGCCTGGCGATCATAGCCGTTCCGTCCATATTTGGCATCGCCATATCGGTCAGCACCGCCACGATATCCGCCTTATTCTCCTCATAAACATCCAGAGCCTCACGCCCATCGGCGGCCGTTACAGTGCGATAGCCGTTTGTTGACAGCGTCGCGGCGGTGACCTCGCGAATGCTCTCTTCGTCATCGACGACGAGGATCAGCTCACCATTGCCGCGAGCAGTGCGTCGGTCATCGCCTGCGGTGGTTCGAACAACGTGCTCCTCGGCCGACGGCAGATAGATCGAAAATTTTGTGCCCTTTGCCGGCTCGCTATAGACATTGATAAATCCATCGTGGCTCTTGACGATGGTCATCGTCGTCGCGAGCCCCAAACCGGTTCCCTTGCCCACATCTTTTGTAGTAAAAAACGGGTCAAATATTCGGTTAACAACATCCGTGCTCATTCCTGTACCGGTGTCGGTCACGGTCAGTAAAAGATAGCTCCCCGGGCGTGCGTCGATGTTCATCCTTGCGTAATTATCGTCAATCGCGACGTTGCCGACGCGGATGCTGAGTGTGCCGCCCTCGGGCATTGCATCGCGTGCATTGAGGCATACGTTCATCAAAACCTGATGGATCTGTGTCGGGTCGGCAGAGATCGTCCACAACTCGGGCTCGATATCGTATTCGAGCTTGATCGAACGCGGCAGCGTTTCTCTGAGCACGGAAACGATCTCTTTTATCAGGTGCTTTAGATTGACGGTTACCCGCTCGCCTGCCATCCCTCGGGCAAATGTCAGAACTTGTTTTATCAGGTCAGCACCGCGTTCGGCGTTCTCCTTGATCATCGCTACCCAGCGTGTCGCGTCGCCAGCGGGATCGGCTCGCATCATGTCGGCCGCCATCATGATCGGCGAGAGGACATTGTTTAGGTCATGTGCGATGCCGCCCGCCAGCGTGCCGATCGATTCCATACGCTGAGCCCGTAGCAGGTGCTCCTCGGTTCGTTTCTGGTCAGTGATATCGGTGTTTATTATCAGGTAATAATCCGGTTCGCCGGCATCATTTCTAACGAGCGTCCAGCGGCTCTCCGCTATGATCCGTTCGCCGCTGCGGGTGGTGTGCCGCGACTCGGCTTTTAATTCGTCAGATCTCTCAAGCGACCTGATAGCTTTTTCGAGTTCGCGCCGATCACCGCCGCACGTCAGATCGGCAATATGACGGCCAAACGCTTCGTCCTCGGACCAGCCATAAACTCGTTCGGCACCCTGATTCCAATACAGCACCTGATGATTGAGGTCACAGACGATAATGGCGTCCTGAGCTTTGTCAAGCAGCGACGCTTGTTGGCGAATACGGTCCTCAGCAAGCTTTCGCTCGGTGATCTCATAACGGATGGCAACGTATTGAAACGGTTTTTTATGCTCATCGATCAGCGGCACAATGGTCGTATCGACCCAGTAGATCGATCCATCTTTTGCACGGTTACAAAGCTCGCCTCGCCAGACCTCACCATTAGCGATGGTCGTCCATATGCTGCGGATAAAATCTTTTGGATGATAACCAGAGTTGATGATGCGGTGGTCCTGGCCGATCAGCTCGTCGCGGCTATAGCCGGAAATGTTGCAAAATTTGTCGTTGACGTAATTGATCCGCCCCGTCTGATCGGTCATGGCGACGATCGCGGATTGGTCGAGCGCAAATTTAAGATCGGACAGTTCCTTTATCAGGTCATGTCCGACACCGGTCTGTTCGTCTGATGAAATTTGTTCAGCCATCCTGATCGTCGGTGCTGCCGCGCATTTCAAAACCGGCCTTACGAAGTTTATATCTCAGCTGATCGCGAGAGATGTCTAGCAGCTTGGCCGCCCGTGTGAGGTTGCCGTTTGTCCGGTCGTAAGCCTGTTTTGCAAGTTCGAATTCTACCGATTCGAGCGAAACTCCGGCCGCCGGCAAGAGTATCGTCGCCGAACCAGAAGTTGCAACCGCGTGGGACCCGATCATATCGGCAGGCAGATGGGCGGCGGTGACAACCTCGCCATCCTCAAGTATCGATGCACGCTCGATGACGTTTCGCAGTTCGCGGACATTGCCCGGCCAGCCGTAACATAGAAAGATCTTTTCGACATCTTTTGAAAGTCCGCTGAGTTGCTTGCCCCGCCGTTTTAGATTTGCCTTTTTAATATAGTGTTCGGTCAACTGCAGCACATCGCGGCCGCGTTCGCGAAGCGGCGGAATATCAACCTGGATGACCGAGAGACGAAAATAGAGATCGAGGCGAAAATTGCCTGCCGCGCATTCTTGTTTCAAATTGCGGTTAGATGCGGCGATAATGCGGGCGTTCAACTGGATATCTTTTAATCCGCCGACGCGTCGAAAAGCCCCCTCCTCAAGCACGCGGAGTAGCTTTGCTTGCAGGGCGAGCTCCATTTCACCGATCTCGTCTAGAAAGATCGTCCCGCCGTGCGCCTGTTCAAACAGCCCTTCTTTACGAGACTTAGCGTCGGTAAACGCTCCTTTTTCGTAGCCAAACAGTTCGGATTCGATCAGATTTGCCGGCAGAGCTGCACAGTTGATAGCAAGGTACGGCGCCCTCGCACGCTCCGAGGCAAAATGGATCGCACGCGCAAACAGATCCTTACCCGTGCCGGTCTCGCCGTCTAGCAAGATCGAACCGACCTCTGACGCAGCGACACGCCGAGCGAGATCTTTCGCACCTTCCATTGCTTTAGAATCGCCGATGATCTCATCGAAACTAAAACCCTTCGACCGTTCAGTGCGTGCGCGCTTTACTTCTTTTCTAAGCGTTTCGGTTTCGAGCGCGTTCCTGAGCGTTACCCGCAATTCTTCTAGTTTGACGGGCTTGCCGATAAAATCGTGCGCACCTCCGCGCAGGGCTGCGACCGAATTTTCGACATCGACATTTCCGGTTATCATCACGACGACCGCGTCCGGATTGATATGCTTGAAAAAAGTCAGCGCGTCGATCCCTGATCCGTCCGGCAGATCGATATCCAGCAGAACCACGGCGGGCTCAGTGTCGGCGAAGATAAATTTAGCGGTGCCGATGGTTTCTGCCTCGACCGTCTCAAAGCCCCATGTACGCAGGGCCTCGACGAGCGCCATTCGCACAAAACGGTCGTCATCTACGATCAAAACCTTGCCTGCGTTTTCTGCCATTTACGTCAATTTGAGCCCGGAGCTTCTATTTCTGCCCTTAGCTGTTTTATCGCCTGATTGCCCGGATCGACGCTTTCTAGTCGAGTAAGCGTCGCTCTGGCTTTTGCTTTGTCTCCCTTTTTATTATACGCCACTGTCAGATTTTGCAGGGTCTGGATGTGATTAGGATCTTTTTCGAGCGAGCGGTTAAATTCCTGGATCGCCCGGTCAAAATTTGGCGGACTGCGAAAAACGAATGTCAGCCCCAGATCGGTGCGGACATTGACGTCGTCGGATTTCTTAGCAAGAGCGGCCATATACCATTTCTCCGCCTCTTGGTAATGCTCGCCGTCAAAATTTGCATTACCGAGATGGACGAGCACTTCGCGGTCGTCGGGCCTTAGCTCGTATGCCTTTTTGAGATACGTGATCGCCTCGTCAAAACGGTTGATCTGGTAATAAAGCTCCGCTGCCTTTAGCTGGGCGTCGGCGTCATTTGGCGACTGCTCTGCCTTACTGACAGCAGCTTGCACCTCAGCCTGCGGAGCTCCCTGTCCGGTCATCGCCCCGCCCGTTCCGCTGATATCAGGGTGTCCGGGCGGCATATTCGAATTTACAGACGCCATCTGGGCCGACGGCAATTGAGTTGCCGATGTTACTGTCTGTTGATTGATCGAGTTCGCAAAATAAAACCCGACGACCAGGCCAGCGATCAGCCCTGCGACTCCAAAGAGAATTTTATCCTTATTCATAGTCTTATGCGTACGAATGCAATCCCGGCAGCAGATAGCTCACCCCGAGATAGGTAAAAATAATAAAGAGGAAGGCAACGACCGCGAAATACGCCGACCGCCGCCCTCGCCAGCCGTATGCGATCCGAGAATGGAGAAATCCGGCATAGGTCAGCCATGCGACCAATGCTCCGACCTCCTTAGCGTCCCATCCCCAATAACGTCCCCACGATTCGTTTGCCCAAACGGCACCGGTGATCAGCAATAATGCGAGTCCGGCAAATGTGACGCCAGCGAGCTTATACATCAACCCGTCAAGCCTGTCCGCGGACGGCAGCAACGCACGGATCCGCTCGGTCTTGATGCCAAAGAGCACGACAAAGAAAGTTCCGGCAAACCCCGTGATCAGAGCAGACAGCTCGACCGGATTTGCGTTCAGGCTTAGGTGCAGCTGCGAACCATTCTCAGTAACCCATTTATTTGCAATGTCATAAAGCTGCTGCTGGCCGAGCGACGCGATCTGCTGCTGCGGCATATCTTGCTGTTGAAGCATCCAAACGGCAAACTTCTGATACTGCGCCGTGCTAATGAGCGAGACGACATTTTGAAGAGTTTTGAGTTGATAAACGAGCATCGCGATGCCGCCCGCCTGCACCGCCAAAGCGCCGTAGAGCAAACGGTTTCCCCACTTGCGGGCACTATCGTTTTCCTTTGAAAACGATACGACGAAAGCCGCGATCGCACCGATCAACAATACGGCCGCGACTACGATAAACCATCCGACATACGGGATATCCGCCCGCAACGCCAACGATTGACGAGACGTACCGACAAATGTCGACGCCGTGTAGGTCGCAAACGACGCAGGCGAAAAAACGCTGAATTTACTGATCGTCGCGAACACCGCGAGTGCAAATAGGCTCGTCCAGACCGCCATCTTTTCGACCTTAAGACCGTCCTTCAATAGGTATAGAACTGCGACCGCAAAACACACCAGGGCGATGCCATAGCTCAGGCTGGCGATACCGACGTGGATCGGACGCCAGTACGAATCGAGCACCGGCGGGAGATCGATGATCTCGCTGCCGATAAATCTCGCAAGCACCAAAATGATCGCTGCGAGCGGCAGGGATAGTGCCGCGACCACACGAAAATTACGGTTCTTCATCACCAGCAGCGTCGTGATACCGGCGCCAAACGCGAACGCCAGACTCAGATCGTATAGATTTGCGAACGGCACGTACCGAAAGACCCATGGCATATCGGCAATGTTCGCCCCCTGCGCATTAAAGATAGCCAGCTCGCGGTCGTATGCAGTCGCCCACCTGACGAGCCAGCTCGACAGGTTAAAGAAAACGCCGAGCGTCGCCGCCCACATCCCAAGTTTTTCGGCCAGGCGAAACGGTGCGTAGATGTTTGTCAGGTGAAAAACCGCCGCGATCAGATACGACGCGAGTGCGAGCATCATCAATGCCCCGTCCGAGATAAAACGCTCGCCGCCGACATTGATCCTCAGCATCAGCATTGCGAACGAGCCAAAGATCGCCAGCGCCGCCGGAACATAAAGCGACGCACGTTCTGCAAAATTCCCCGCCTGCGGTTTTAGTCCTAAGCCGATAAGCGGCTGGTCAAGTATTTCCTGATTCATGATGTTTTTGTCTCCAGAGCGTTAATAAATCGCTTGAATTTTTCGTCAAATGCGTTCGAATTGCGGTTTGTGTCCCCGCCAAAGGTAATTTTCGCGGTTCCGTCTTCCGACGGCTCGATCGCCGCCCAGACCCGCTGATGTGAAAAGAAGAAAACGGCGATCAGCGTGAGCACCAGCAGCACAAAACCTACATAAACGACCGTTGCACCCGGATCGCGTTGGATCGATAGGACGTGCTGATCCGCCGCTTTTTCAAAGTCGGTGAGCTGAAATGTGTATCCGGCAACCGGCCTGCTTGCGACCGGCAGATCCGCCATCTGCGGGCCAAAGGCGTACGCGGTCTGTGCCGTACCGTCGCCGCCGGTCACCTGCAAGACAGCACCGGGGTTGGGATAATCAGAGGTATCTTCGTTTGGGTCCTCAGGGCCGATGCGAAAATTGCCGCGAAACTCACTAAAGTTGACGGTCGTCCCGTCCGATAGCTTCGCCGTTCCGTCACGAGGTATTGTCACCGTCTGCACGGAGCCATCCGCCGCTTTCGCATTGACTGTTATGTTGCGTGCACGCCCAACAGGGATAAAGCTCGCCTGAAAAAACCGATAGCCGCGATAGTCGAGCGGGCGATTCATTTGGACCATCGCTTCGTACGTTCCGGTTTCGTCCGTGATGTTAAATCGCGTTATCCAGTCGATGGTGTTCATCGCCGAAATCGAGCCTTCTTTCTTGATCAGTTTTTGCTGGATATCAGTAGCGGTTATGCGAAAGGGCAAGCGCCGGGTGATCTCATTTGTCTTGTCGAGTTCCACAACGGTGTCCGACATCAGATCTTTCGACTCGCCCGGTGCCAAAGGCATTTGGCCGGTCGAACCAAGCTGAGCGGTCAGAAATCCACCAATAAATATCGTCAATAAACCAACGTGCACGGGATACGCACCAAAACGGTTCCAACGTCCCGATTCGCCAAAGATGTAACGTATGCCGTTCTTTTCAGCAGTCTGCACCTTTCGCCAACGGCTTGTTTTCATTGCTACAGCGACTTTTTCGGATACGTCTTCACCCGTACCTTGGACTGCGATGGCGGCCGTCTGCTTTTGTTCGCGAAGCCACCGGAGCGGCACCGTGATGTTCGGCTTGGAAAACTTGGCCCATGTTTTCGGAAAACGATCGATCGACGCGAGGATGATATTCATCGATAGCACCGCAAGCAGGGCGTTGAAATACCAAGCATGGTAGATGTTAAAAAGCCCGAGCCTGCCGTACACGAGCCGCTGCGATGGCGTCAGCTCGGCAAAATAACGCTCAAACCCGTCAACATTTTGCTGCATCACGAGCATCCCGATCAGGCAAGCCAGCCCAAGCAGGACAAGCAGCGTAACCCCGAAACGCACTGAACATAGCACCTTGATCAAGCGAGTGAGGAGAGACTCGCCCGTCCGTTCTTTTGGCTGGACAGCAATGTTACTGTTTGATACCGATTGATCTAATGGCAGCATAGTTTTGTTGACACTCCGCTACAAATATGGCAACCTGCGTGCCGCCGCCCGAATGCCACACACGAATAGCTAACCTCCGTGATGTGAACAACTTAGCTGTACCCTCCAAAATCTTCTTCTGCAAATGAAGGAGAAAAGTGCGAAATTTCCCGCACTTTGCAAATTCAGTGGCTCGCGTGTGACTGATATCACATCGGGCACTTATGTCGATGTTCTAAACTAGCTCGACAGCATTGTGAGATGGGATTGCCGCGTTCAAAAGCGTTACTGGTATTGATCTTTTTGAGTGTCGCCGTTGCGGTGGTGATCGGAGAGCCGTATTTCGGCGTGTCGACCGAGGCATCCGCTGAAGCGGCAAAGCCTAACTACAAAGAATTTCCGCATAGTGCAAAGGCTCATCAGATCGAGTGTTCGTCGTGTCACAAATTCCCTTCGGCAAATTGGAACAAGGTTCGCACCGGCACCGACGGATTTCCCGACGTGACCGAATATCCGCGTCACGAGTCGTGCCTGAAATGCCACATGCAGCAGTTTTTCAAGGGTGCAAAGCCAAATATCTGCTCGATCTGTCATACAAATCCGAGCCCACGCGACGCAACTCGTCACCCCTTCCCAAATCCGCGTGAGATCTTTGACACCTCGCCAAAGGGCAAGACCGCGACGTCCGATTTTGTTGTCGGTTTTCCGCACGACAAACACATTGACATCGTTGCCGGTCATAAAACCAAAGGCAGAGCGTTCGTCAATGCATCGTTTATACGCACCAGCAAACCCGTTGCCGAAGAAAGCTGTGCTGTTTGCCATAAGACAGTGCTACCACAGGAGAAATCCGACGACGAGTACATAACAAAACCCCCATCGAATATCGGTGACGGATTTTGGCTAAAAAAGGGCACATTCAAATCCGCCCCGACTGGACACACTACCTGTTTTACGTGCCATTCGGCAGATACGGGTATATTGCCGGCTCCGAGCAATTGTGCAGCGTGCCATCAATTAAAGCCGCCCCAACCAGCGAGCGATTTCGATGCAAAATTTGCCGCGACGCTCGGCATCGAGAACAAGATGATGTTTGATAGCTGGCGGCGGCGCGCCTCTGCAGGGACGTTTCGGCACGAATGGTTTAGCCACGCCGAGCTGAGCTGTGCGACGTGTCACAACGTCTTGAAAATGGACACAGCAAAGCCCGAGACGACCAAGGTCGGCATCGCGTCGTGTGCCGCCTGTCATGCGACGCCAACATCAGACGACGGCGGGGCCTTAAATTACGAGGTCGATTCGCGGGCAAAAACGCCGACGTTCCAATGCGTAAAGTGTCATATAACCTTTGGAAAAATGGCGGTCCCGACATCGCACACTGACGCGATCAAAGCAGCGGCAACGGCAAAATGAAACTTAGATCGGCCAAAACCTTGCTCACCGTCACCGGACGTAAACGCCGGGCAGAGGCGGTCGTGTTGCTCTCCGTGTGTTTGGCATTCGGGTATATGTTCTACGCCTTTCAAGGTACTGCCGCGGCCAACGACCTGCCGCCGGAAACATCCGCTGCTCCCTTGATCGATCCACCACCCGATTACTCAAAATTCAGCCACAGCGAACCACAACACACACGTCTGCCATGCCTCGTATGTCACAAACGCGAGGTTGGGTTGTTCACTCCAAAACGCCCCGGGCATACGCCGTGTGCAGCGTGTCATGTACAGCAATTTGCGGATAATACGAGTCCGCTCTGCACGATCTGTCATACAGCGACGGGAGTAAAACCCTTCCCAGCCCTGCGAAGTTTCAACGCGATGTTCAATCACGGGCGGCACGTTCAGCAGACGGGTTGTGCGACCTGTCACAAACCGACACGCCGCGGCGTTGCACTCAGCATTCCGTCAGGAGCAACGGCACACAGGTCATGTTTTCAATGTCACGGGCCGCAGACAGAGATCGGTGGGCGAAATATCGGTTCGTGCAACACCTGTCATCAGCCGGGCCGTCTGGTTCGCACGTCCGAAAATGCCAAAGCCTACGGCGTGAATTTCAGCCATCAGGAACACCTTCGCCGTGGTGGGATAAATTGTGCCAGTTGTCATAGCGTGCTTGCCGGTGGCGTACGCGGGCGGCAGGTGACATCACCGACGGCATCGATGCATTTTGCACCGGCCGGCAAGGCAAGCTGTGCGGCGTGTCATAACAGCAAGCGGGCGTTTGGCATAAGCGATTTTGCTAATTGCAAACGGTGTCATGAGGGAAAGACTTTCAGGTTTTAGCGCGGGTGCGTAATATTTCGCACCTTACGTGTAGTTTGCGTGCGGGACACGATTGGACGACAAGCCTATTTTGTTTATTTTCAGTAATTTACTGACATTACTGGCACACAAGCGATTGGCACATTGATTGCGACTGTAAGGGCGGAGACAGACCGGGCAAGGTGCCCGCTCCGAACCGACATTTGGTTTGAGGTAAAGAAAATGAATACCAATCGCACAAAACTAGTCGCAATCATATTTTTCGCACTACCGCTCTTGATATTAGCGGTCTTTAAAGTAACCCCGGCAACTGAGGCAGCAAAGGCCGCGGACGAACCAGCTGCCGTGTACAAGGCAAAATGTGCCGCATGCCATTTGCCGACCGCGGCAAAGTTCTACGATCCGGCAAAAACGGACGAGGAACATGTTCAGGTCATCCTCAAAGGCAAAAAAGGCGAAAAGCCGCCGTATATGCCCGGTTTCGGTGACAAAGGCATGACCGAGCCCGAAGCAAAAGCTCTGGCTGATTATATGAAAGCCTTGCGAACGCCGGCGAATTGAAAAATTAACACCCGGTCTTGTTCCTCCAATAGGAGCCACGGCCGTCACGCTTTCGTCCCGGAGATTTGAATGAGTTCGGGCACCGAGAGCTGACGGCCTTGGTTTGTTTGCATTTATCGTGACCGGAAATGGAAGGTGAATATGAGCAACAATGATACAACGCCCGGCGAGGCTCGACAGCCGAGCTTGCTGCGTAACTACATCAGCTTTATCGGTCTCGCTATAGCTGCGGCCGGCCTTACCAGTTTCATACTGCTCTTTCTGATCCAGTGGTCGGGGTCGAACGAAAACCCTTATACCGATCTAATAACGTTTATCTTTGTCCCGAGCATTTTGCTGTTTGGACTGTTTATTGCGCTCGTCGGCGTGCTGCTCGAAAGGCGGCGAAGGCGAGGCAGATCGCACGACGAGATCGCCGCGTATCCGGTGCTTGACCTAAACGACCCGAGCAAACGGCGTTCGCTGGTCGTGATGCTCTGCCTTGGGTTTATCTTTTTGTTCATGAGTGCGTTTGGCAGCTATCGGGCGTATGAATATACCGAGTCGGTCACTTTCTGCGGACAGGCGTGCCACGACGTAATGAAGCCAGAGTTCGTCGCCTACAATGCGTCCCCGCATGCTAAGATCCGCTGCGTCGAATGCCACGTCGGCGGCGGTGCCGAGGCATATGTTAATTCGAAATTTGCCGGCATGCGGCAGCTTGTCGGTGTCGTGACGGGCCACTTTAACCGGCCGATCCAGACGCCGGTCCATAATATGCGGGCGGCGACCGAGACTTGTCAAAAATGCCACTGGTCCAAGAAATTTCACGGCGACGAGCTCAAGGTCTTTAACCACTACTCCTACGACGAGCAAAATTCGCTCAACCAGACCCGAATGCTCCTTAAGGTCGGCGGCGGTGATCCGGCGTCAGGCCCGGTCGGCGGCATCCACTGGCATATGAATATCGGCAACGAGGTAACGTATGTCTCGGTCGATGACAAACGCGAGGTGATACCGTGGGTTCGCGTCAAAGACCGCACCGGCAACATCGTTGAATACAAAACCAAAGACGCCGTGATGCCCCCTCCCGACATTGAGCGTGCTAACAAACGCAAAATGGATTGCATCGACTGCCACAACCGCCCGACGCACATCTATCTCTCGCCAAACGAAGCGATCGACCGCTCGCTCGACGCGGGCCGACTGTCAACCGAGTTGCCGTTTATCAAGGCTAAGGCCGTCGAGGCTCTTTCCGGACAATACGCCACCAATGACGAAGCGGTCGCGGCTATCGGACGGATCATCAACGAATACTACCGAGCGTCCCATCCCGATATCTCGGCGTCAAAGCCGGAGTTGATCGCGGCCGCCGTTGCTGAGACCCAACGCGTCTATCAGACTTATTTTTTCCCGGAGATGAAGACCGACTGGCGGGCACACCCAAACAACATTGGCCACTATAACGCCCAAGGCTGTTTTCGCTGTCATGACGGCCAGCACTTTAGCCCCGAGGGCAAGGTCATCCGCAACGAGTGCAGCATCTGTCACACAACGGTAGATCAGACGTTTCGCGGCAAAACGACCGCGAGCACCGACGGCGTCTTTCGCCATCCGCTTGACCTCGGTGACAAAAACACCTGGCAATGCGCCGCCTGTCACAAAGGCGACCGCACATTCACCCACCCGCTAAACCTCGGCGACATATCCAAGTTTCAATGCGCCGAATGTCACAAAGGCAACTATCCGAGGATCGCGTTTTGAGATTGGTTGGGTTTGGAGTCCCGCCTTTAGGCGGCTGCCCAATTGCGGCTTGCCGCGTTGCAGTGCGGCGAGGCTTGCCTCGACGTGACACGTCCCCAATCTACCAAGAGGCTGTGCCTCCAACCGGCGTTCCAGTGTAGAAGCCCGCACGTTAGTAAGGGGGGTAACATCCAACTTGAGAGTAACGCCCTTACTCCGTGTGGGCTTACGCCCAAAGATGGTCCATTTTGGTCCGGTCCGGACCAAGGTGGACCAAAGTGGACCAAACTGTTTACGCGCTTTGTCCGCGTTTCGCGGCACATAGCCACGCTCCTTTAGGGCGTGGAAAAGGTTGGACACGATTTCCGGTAGGGCGTTTTGACGTCCT
>CAZIZR010000019.1:0-74330 GCA_964543865.1 uncultured Chloracidobacterium sp. | reverse complement strand
ATTTTACTGGTCGCAACCTTTGGATGCGGGTTCGATTCCCGCCGCCTCCACCATCTTTTTCAAATATCAAATTTCAGATCTTGGATTTTGTGACGCTACGGCGTTATGCTCATTACTTTGGTAATGAGCAATAGATCTGTCAACGAAATGCCGATCGGCATATTCGATTCGGGCGTCGGCGGCCTGACGGTTTACCGCGCTTTGCACGACCGTTTGCCGAATGAGCATTTTATTTACCTTGGCGACACTGCCCGCGTTCCGTATGGAACAAAATCAATGGCGACGGTCGAGCGGTATGCTATCGAAAACTCGGTTTTTCTCGCGTCGCGCGGGATAAAGATGCTGGTTGTTGCCTGCAACACAGCGTCTGCCCTTGCGCTGCCAAAGATCCGCGAAAAGATCGGCCTCGATGTCGTCGGCGTGATCGGTCCCGGCGGCCGAAAGGCAGTCGAGATCACTAGGGACAATCCAAATGCAAAGATCGGCGTAATCGCGACCGAGGCTACAGTCGCAAGTAATGCTTATTACGAAGCCATCCGCCGGGCATCCGAAACGGCGGAGGTGATGCAGGCGGGCTGTCCCTTGTTCGTGCCGCTTGCGGAGGAGAATTGGACAACGGAACGGGAGACTTTTTCGATAGCGGAAAAATATCTCGCAGCGATGAAAGATTTTGCTCCGGATGCGCTTGTGCTCGGGTGTACGCATTACCCGATACTGCGGGATGTGATCCAGCAAACGGTCGGCGAAAATGTTAAACTTGTCGATTCCGGTGAGGCGACCGCTGACGAAGTGGCGGCTTTGTTAAAGGAAAAAGGACTCGAAAATCCGAACGCCGTCAGCGGCAAACGTGAGCTTTGCGACGACCTCGATCATTTTTACGTGACCGACGCCGCCGATAGATTTGGCCGCGTCGCCGAGAGATTCTTAGGAACAACGCCGTCAAAACTCGAAGCTATCGAGGTTTATGGAATTGATGAACTGAAGAAGAATTAACCACAGATGGACACAGATAAACACTGATATATTTTGCTGATTTGATCTGTGTCCATCGGTGTTTATCTGTGGACAATTTTCTGTAATGACATATTTAAGACAAGACAACCGCACGCACGACCAGATCCGTAATGCCAAGATCACCCCGAATATCTCGCCTTATGCCGAGGGTTCGGCACTGATCGAAGTCGGCGGGACTAAGGTGATCTGCACAGCATCGGTCGAGGACCGCGTGCCGATGTTTATGCGGAATAAGGGTTTAGGTTGGGTAACGGCTGAGTATTCGATGCTGCCGCGAGCGACCAATACCCGTACGCAGCGTGAGACAAAAAACGGCCCGTCGGGGCGGACGCAGGAAATTCAGAGGCTTATCGGCCGCAGTCTGCGGGCGGTCGTTGATACAAAATTGCTTGGCGAACGCCAGATCTATCTCGATTGTGATGTCATCCAAGCCGATGGCGGTACGCGTTGCGCGTCGATCACGGGAGCATATGTGGCTCTTGCTCTGGCGTGCCGCAAACTTGTAAAACAGGGCGTCATCAAAACCAATCCTATCCTCAGCGAGGTCGCGGCGATCAGCGTCGGCGTTATCGAAGGCACGACCATCGTCGATCTTGCCTACACCGAAGACTCGACAGCCGATGTCGATATGAACATCGTCTGCACGGGGGCCGGTAAATTTATCGAGATCCAAGGCACCGCCGAACGCGAGCCTTTTACCCGCGGGCAAATGGACGAAATGCTTGTACTTGCGGAAATCGGCGTTAATAAATTGTTTGAGATTCAGCGAAATGCCCTAGCTGGTTGAGGTCACTTGCTCCGCAGTATCACGCCCGGCAGATTGTTTGTGATCTTGCCGCCGTCCCAGACGCGAACGCCGTTTACAAAGACCGTCCTGATGCCGTCTGAAAACACTTGAGGTTCAGCAAACGTTGCACGGTCGATGACCTTGTCCGCGTCAAAAAGAACGAGATCTGCCCGCATTCCTTTTTTGATGAGTCCGCGATCCTTTAGGCGCAGTCTGGCGGCGGGCATTGCGGACATCTTTCGCACTGCTTCCTCAAGACTGAACCATTTATTTTCGCGAACAAAACGTCCCAGCACACGTGTAAACGTTCCCGTTCCGCGCGGATGACGGCTACCAATACCACCGTCGCTAGACGCCATGACCCACGGCTGCTGATAAAATGCCTTGATGTCAGCTTCGTTCATCGAGTTGCAAACGACGCTAGCCCCACCGTCTTTGACGATCTGGATATATACGTCCACCGCAGTCGTTTTTTGCTCGGCAGCGATTCGCTCGAGCGTTTTACCCTCATAGTCGCGATGGGCCGGGCAGCTTGTAATGAGGACCTTATCTGCACCACCGACGTCGCTGAGGCCGTCCGCGATCTCAATGCGATCCTCGTGTTTGCGGCTCGGTACGAGGACCGTTATCGTCGACGCCCACGCAGTGTATGGATAAGCGTCTGCCGTAATGTCAAAACCGTTCCGACGTGTCTCTTCGATCAACGCGATCGCCTCGGCTGATTTGCCCCAAACATTGCGGTTGCCCATTTTGATGTGCGATATCTGTACGGGCAACTTTGCTTCGCGGCCAATGCGGATCGCTTCGCGTAGAGCATCGACCATGCCCTCTTCTTCGTCACGCATGTGCGTCATATAGATGCCATGATGTTTGGCCGCGGCTTTTGCGAGAGCGATCAGCTCCTCGGTCGTGGCCGAAAAACCGACATCGTATTCGAGCCCCGAGGACAGGCCAAATGCTCCGTCGTCCATACTATGTTTTACAAGCTCGGCCATTTGACGGATCTCGTCATCGGTAGCTTTTCGCAGATAATCGTTTTTCATCACCTGTTCGCGGACTGTGGCGTGGCCGATAAATGCTCCGACATTGACCGCTATCCTGCCCTCGAGTTTTGCCAGATACTCGGGTATCGGAAACGGCGAGCCGCCGTCGGGACCGACGAAAATGGTTGTTAGCCCTTGTGATACCTGATTTGCGGCCGTCCCTTCAGTAAGTAGCCCGGACTCGGAATGATTATGAATATCTATAAACCCGGGTGCGAGCATAAATCCCGATGCGTTAATCGTTTCATCATCTTTCGACGGGTTGAAGTCGCCGATCTTATCGATCTTACCGTTTTTGATACGAACATTTCCGCGAAACGCTGCCGTACCGGAGCCGTCAATGATCGTGGCATTAACGAGGACAATGGGGCTTGTTTGACCAAAGGCTGAAGCCGTAAGTAGTAACGTAATGACGATCGCAATGACGAAGCGAGATGTGATGCGGATATTCATAATTACAGAAATCATAATGAACCTCACGAGCGGCGTCCAACGCAGCGAAACGTCATTTTGACGCGGGCGGCCGCAAAAACTAGAATCATAGGTTGTTGTGAGGAGAATAATAAATTGAGCGAAAAACAATTTGAAGGAAGATCGGCGATCGTCACCGGCGGTACGCGTGGTATCGGCAAGGCGATCGTGTTGGAACTAGCACGTCGCGGATGCAATGTGGCGTTTAATTATTCGAAAAGTGCTGACGAAGCTGAGGCGTTAAAGGCTGAGGTTGAAAAGCTTGGCGTTAAGGCCATCGCCGCGCAATGCGACGTTGCCAATTCGGAGGCAGCGGCGGAGTTCGTCGGTCAGGTAAAGGACGCTTTTGGCACTGTCGATTACCTCGTCAACAACGCCGGTATTACACGCGATCAGCTCATTTTGCGGATGAAAGAAGAAGATTGGGATTCGGTGATCGATACCAATCTTAAAGGCGCTTGGAATTTTTCAAAAGCCGCGATCCGCCCGATGATGCGTAATGAGAATGGCGGCTCGATACTAAATATCGCGTCGATCTCAGGCGTTGTCGGCATGCTCGGCCAGTCAAATTACTCGGCTTCAAAAGCCGGTATGATCGGCCTGACAAAATCGCTTGCCAAGGAGATCGCCAGCAAAAAGGTCACCGTTAATGCGCTTGCCCTCGGCCTGATCGAAACCGATATGGCATCTGAGATGAACGACGAATACCGCGAAAAGATCCTCGCGATGATCCCGCTCGGACGGCTCGGCAACGTCACCGAGGTAGCAGAGATCGCTTGCTTTTTGCTTTCGCCGTCAGCGGCGTACATCACCGGACAGGTCATCCAGCCCGACGGCGGCTTAGCGATGTAGGAAAAAATGTCGCTCAACTATCAAGCCGAAGAGGATGAGCTGCAGGGGCAGCAAGAAGATGCGGTCGAACAGCCCGCCCCGCCAATGCCTGTCTATACCATCACGTTTATCGTGGCGATTGGTGCGGTTGCGCTGACGCAGTTTTTGACGGGACTCGAAGCATCGATTTTGGCGGCAGGGTTTGATAAACCGCTTTTTCTTAAACAGCACGAGTATTGGCGGATACTGACCGGGGCGACGACGCACGGCAGCATCATGCACGTCGCGATGAACTGCTACGCGTTTTACAGCTTTGGCCGTATTTTCGAAATGCTGTCAAACCGGGCACATCTGGCGATCGTATTTTTGCTCTCGGCAATCGGCGGCGGCATTTTAAGTCTTGTCTTTCAGCCTGACGGACTTTCGGTCGGAGCATCGGGCGGCGTGGTCGGGCTGATCGGCTATCTGGCGGCCTATGCTTTTCGCCGCCGCGATTTTATCTCGCCTGAATTTCGTAAGAGTCTGCTTGTAAACATCGGCTTTATTCTTGTTTTTGGGCTGGTACTATATCAGACGATCGACAATTTTGGCCACATCGGCGGGCTTATTACCGGGGCTGTGTATGGTTTGCTGCAGATCCCGTCAGACGTTCATATCGATCCGAGAGAGGCTGGTTCGACGGCCCAGTTTACCGGGCTCGCCTCGCTCGGTATCTATATCGCCGCTTGTGCTTTTAGTATTTTGCTTATTCTCCGTATCGTCTAATCCATGGCCCGCGTCCGCGTTCATCAACACGTCAACCCCTTATCGCCGTACTACCTCCAAGAGCAGGAGCCGGTCGATCTTTCGGCGCTGTTCGCTGAACCGACAAAGCCGCTGCATCTTGATATTGGTTGCGCTCGCGGGCGGTTTATTCTAAAAATGGCGTCGGCTGAGCCGGGGTGGAATTTCTTAGGCATCGAGATTCGCGAACCATTGGTCGATGAGGCAAATAGGCTTGCGGCCGAAGCAACCCTAAGTAACCTGCACTACGTTTTTTGCAACGCTATGTTACGGCTCAGGCAATTGCTGTCAGATGTGCCGGACGGCGTATTGCAAGCAGTGACGATCCAGTTTCCCGATCCGTGGTTCAAGAAACGTCATGCCAAACGCAGAATGGTCAATGCCGAATTGGTTGCAACAGTCGTTGATAAACTGGCTTTGGGGGGCAAGATATTCGTCCAGACAGACATCGAATTTTTAGCAGATGAAATGTTTGAGTTGTTTCGAGCAGACGAGAGATTGGCCGAGATCGAGACGAGTGAAAATCCGTTTCCGGTAAAGACCGAGAGGGAAGTTTCCGTAGAGGCCAGATCCCTGCCCGTCTATAGAACAATGTTCATAGTGTCGGTTTAGTACAGCTGTCAGCTGTATTCAACTCCACCTAGAACTACTTCCAATTCTTTTCTTTTTTGAACCGTTTGATGATCATCTCGCGACGCAATTTTGGCAGGTGGTCGATGAATAATGTGCCGTTACAGTGGTCGGTTTCGTGTAAGAAAGCACGAGCGGCGTAGCCGCTGGCTTCGCGTTCAAACCACTCGCCCTTTTCGTCTTGTGCGCGGAGCGTTGCGTTCATTGGCCGGACGACGACTGCGGGCACTTTGCCGACGGACAGACAGCCCTCTTGGCTGGATTGTTCGCCGTCGGTTGCGATGATCTCAGGGTTAGCGGCAATAAGTTTGACGCCCTCACAATCCATAACAAATAATCTCAAATTCAAACCGATCTGCGGAGCGGCGAGTCCGACGCCCTCAGCATCGTACATAGTGTCAAACATATCCGCACACAGCTCGGCGAGTTTGCCGTCAAACTCCGTCACCGGCTTTCCCATTTCGCCAAGCACTGCTCCCGGATATTCTGTTATTTTCCGTATTGCCATAAACGATAACCGGATGGTTCTTTCATGTTATTTATCATAAAATCTGTTCCGTAGGCCATTGCCGAAAAACAACAAGTCTTACGTACAGATAGTTTATAGCGGGCGATACCCATTACAAAGCCGATCCGGGTGACCGATCATATGAATAACACCTCGCGTCTATTTTCATGGCGGCAAGTATTGATCTATACGGTCGCGTTCGTCGGCATCACGATAATTATCCAGCGGTTGCTGCGATATGTCGCTGAGCACATTGTCGCGTTTGACTATACATATTACTGGCCGGTGAGCATTTTTGGCCCCCGATTTCCATCAGTGCGTGATGTGGCAGTCGCGGCGGCGGTGACGGCCGCATTCTTTTTGTTTTACCGCGTTCTGGAGGCGAAACGATATAACATCGTGCTGTCGATCGCGTTTGGCGTGGTGCTGATCGCAGGGTTGAATTTTATTCATGGGATAGAGATCGGATATTACGCTCCGATCGCCGGAGACGCACGTACAGGCGTGCTCACGCCATACTCACTCGACGGTCAGGAGTATTTTCACGACGCACTTAAAATTACAGATCCGGTTGATTTTTTCGGTCGTTACAACGAGATCCAACCGACGCTGCATATGCACGGGCACACGCATCCGCCGGGCGCGGTGCTGACGTTTTATGTGCTGACAAAATTGTTTCAAGATCCGGCGGTAATTGCGGTCGTTATAATGATCCTTGCGACGATACCTACGCTTTTCTTTTTCTATCGGTTATTGCTAACCGAATTTAGTGAAGATACAGCGCGGTATCTTGCGTTTTTACTGGTGCTGTTGCCGGCGGTTCAGATATATTATCTCGCAACGATCGATGCCCTTATTGTCGCTCTTTTGACGGGTGTGCTTTATCTATTTTGTTTTGGAAAAGGATACAGATCGGCGGCCGGAGCGGTGATTTTGCTGACCGTGTCGTTTCTGCTCACATTTGTCTGTTTGTTTATCTTGCCGGTGCTCGTCGGGTTTGAGCTGATCGTCAAACGGAGCTTAAAGCGCTCGCTGATCGTTATCGGCTGGATGGTCGGCATTCATGTCCTGTTTTATCTCCTCCTGGGGTACGATGCGTGGCATTCGTTCAGAAATGCGTCGCTCTACGAAAATCCAAAGGGGTTTATGCTGTTCGTTGATCCAGTCAATTATCTGTTCACCCGTTTTGAAGACATTGCTGAGATCATATTCTTTTTCGGGCCGTTTCTGCTCATTTTGATGGTTCGCGGGTTTAGAGAAAAATTTCACGTCAGACCGCTTGCCGACCTGCGTCAGCGGCCGTTACTTATCCTAGCGGTTTTGGGCTGTGTTTCTTTGCTTGGAATGTACGCTGCCGGAGCGTGGCGGACGGGCGAGACGGCACGTGCGTGTGCCTATATCTATCCGTATCTGCTGTTTCCGGTCGGGTATTATCTTGAGGACGCTGAGTTAGGAGCGGATAACCGTTTGCAGCTCGCGGCGTTAGTTTTTCTGCAATCTGTGGGAATGCAGGTCTTTGGCACCTATCATTGGTGACCTATCGGACGATCACGCCTGAGCGTGCCGAGCGGCGAAAATCGCGCTTTGCGTTAAAGCCTTTTTCCTCGCGGGCGAGACACTCCCAACACACTACACTCTTTTCGTTGGTCGGCGATAAAAACGTGTTGTAGTGATCCATTTCGCGGTCACATTTCGAACATCTGGCGGCCGGTTTTTCTGACGTTTCCATAGTGGTTCAAATATATCAGGAAAGTGAGTTTTGTTGAAAGGCGTGGGTCAAGACCCACGTTTTCTCAGTAGAAACGCTTTTTGGCCTGAGAAATTTTTTTCGATCACAACCGTATAATTTGCGGCGATGTATTCTTCAAATGAATCGCAGATACCCGGCGTGTCGCACTCATCATTAACTAACAACCAGATCTCCGGTGAATCAACGGGGATCTTTGAGAGTGTGAAAGCTGTTCGCTTTGCGATAAACTCCGGGGTCGGCGAGCCAAAATCAAACTCAAAGTAACGCTCATCGGGCAAGATCCGGTTCACCCCGCGGTAATGGTAAGGCAGGGCTATTGCATCGTACGTATGCGAAATAACGATCGGCTGATCGGGCTTTTCGTTTTGTTCAATGAATTGCCCGACGCGAGCCCAATCACCGCGTTTTGTCAGGTTAGGGTAAAGATTAACGAGTGTGTAACAAAAACAAACCAGTACGATGACGGCAAATGCGGGTGCCGCAAAGCGAAATACTTTGCGGTTCTTCTCATCCTCGTCAAAAAGGTCATTGAGCAGC
The DNA here is from genome assembly GCA_964543865.1 of uncultured Chloracidobacterium sp. Taxonomy (GTDB): domain Bacteria; phylum Acidobacteriota; class Blastocatellia; order Pyrinomonadales; family Pyrinomonadaceae; genus OLB17. The sequence goes on along the minus strand of CAZIZR010000019.1, from coordinate 65,976 downwards.
GACGCGAAAAACAGAATCAGCGGGGCAAACATTATCGACGCATGACGGATGGCGACCAGCCAACTGCCGACAACAAAGTATGCGACCAGCAAGAAACCGATTAGCGTAGCTACCGTCGTTGCAAGCACGATCGTTTCTTCTGATAAAAGCCGCCGCCGTGTGAACGTAAAATACGCGACCACTGCGAGCAAAATTCTTACAAACCACAACCTTGCTACTGCTACGGTAGATGTAACGCCTGTTGAAAATATCTCAGTCGGCAACAGATATGTGAGCACATGGTTCCACAGGATCCTGAGTCCTGAGATTACGGATCTCTCCTCTATAAAGACACTGCTTCGTGCGTTCATCTCAGACCGCACAAAAAGGATCATCGGCAGGAATGCGAGCCCGACAACGGCCATTGTCACAAGATAGTTTGTGACCGCACGCCAGCGGCGATAGACGATGAGCGGTATCAGAAACCCGACCAGCATCGGGCCGAGATAATAGTTTGTATAAAGAGCTGTGATCGCCAGCGCGCCAAACCGTACGATCGGGGCGATGCGATTTTCGGCATTGTCCCAAAACGCATCGAGAAATGTGTAGATCAAACCCAGCGACAGCAGAATGACGAGCGAATACACCCGGATCTCGGCGCTTGCCCAAAACAGAAAAGGGTGCAATGCAAAGAAAGCGCTTGCGAGAAGCGCCGCTTTTTTAACTAAAAGCCGGTCTGCGAGTTTTGCAAAAAGCCAGATGGCGAGGGCGCTGCAAATGATCGAAAATATCCGTGCGAAAAAGATCGATTCGCTTATCTGCCGCCACAGACTCAGGATCCAGAAGTACAACGGTGCTTGTTTTTGTTCGATGACAGCCGTTTGAAACGCGACCCCAAACCCATTTTGTGTTGCGTACAGGGTCGAGGCTTCGTCGGTCCAGATGTTTAGGTAATACGCGAACGGTATCGCGATGAGCAGGTGAGTGAGTATCAGCAGGCCGATGTACTTAAGATAGCTGGTGCGATCGGTCATTTCCATTAACAGCTATCTTACAACGCGATCTCGCTTGGCTGCTGCGTAACAGGCCGGATATGGCGTACGGAATTTGCGTGTTCGCGCATTGTCACCACGTCAAACGAGCGGGTGTAGGTGTTGAGAAAATTGTTGACGAGGCCGAGTTTTTTCTCAGCGCTCATGTTCATACCGGGAAAAAATTTAAGTTCGGGAATATCTTCACCGCTCAGAAAATCCAGCGGGTGCAGGAGCAGCGAAGGTTGAACCCCGGTCAACGAACAGGCCGCGACAGCCGTTCGCCAGTACATTTTAGCTGCCAACGGTGAGAACGCCGAAAGATACAACAAATATGTGGCGTGAATAGGGGTCTTTACGATGGGAAAGGTTGTCACCGGTATCTCGACCAGGCTTTTACCGGCCGTTTCGACAAAGTGCGGTTTTAGCGTTTGAAAGCCGTCGGAAAATTTACCAAAGAGTTTTTTAAGCTTTTCTTTTTCCTCAACGCTCATTTTTGGCGATTTTAGAAAGTAAAACGCCCTCGCAAGCGGTGCGACGTATGTCGGCAGAGTTGAGCAATCGTATTCATAGCCGCGTTCGCCAAGGACATCGATCACCGTTGGCGACAGGCTAAATCCGGGTCCGCGAAAGCCGACAGGACGCGTTCCCGTTATACTCTCGATAGCCGTTTCGGTCTTTTCAAATTCCTCGACGATTTCGTCACGCGAATATAGATGCAGCCACGGTTCGTGGTTAAAACTGTGATTTGCGATCTCGTGGCCGGCGTCATAGATCGATCTGATCGCCGCGTAGTTTTTTTCAAGAGCAGCATCCTGCCCAACAATAAAAAATGTGATCTTGAGATTTCGCTCTTTCAAAAAGCTGAGAATACGCGGCACGGCCACATCGAGATACGACGGGAAAGATTCCCAGCCCGCATCGCCATGCGTTTTCATGTACGCCCACTGATTGTCTAGATCGAGCGAAAGGCTCGCGATTGGTTTCATATAGATCTTTCACCGCAGAGAAGGAAAGACGCGGAGCGGAAAATGCCCTTTAAGACTCTCTGCGGATCAGCGTCTCTGCGGTTAAATCCTCTCCGAAAAAGCGTTCGGCGAGAGCGACAGTCTCATTGATGTTCAGTGTGCCGTTGACGATGTGCGACGAGTTGACGATATAGACACCATCGACAGAGGATTTCATGTCGGACAGGCCTTCGGAATAGCGGACGGTCGGTATCGGGAATACCTGACGGACGCGCGAGATCTTAAATGCCACAACATCTTTTTTTCTGAAATTCGGATACATCTTTTCGAGAGCTCCAAGAAAATACCGTTCGATCTCGTCGTCCGTTTTATCAAATAGCTCATCATCCGGCGCGACGTATCGTGGCAGATAGATGAGGGCATTGCGGTTAAATTCCTTTTTGTCCACGATAGCCGACATTTCGATAATGCCGGTGAATGGCGTGTCGTCGGTGATGTTTGTGACGTAATAATTGGACAGCGAGCATTTCATCAAAACCGATGCACAGACGATGCCCTGGTAACTAATGCTTTCGAGGTCCTGACGCTCCGCTTTATCGAGTTGCGGCAGCATCTTGGCGGCGACATTTGACGGACAGGTCAGTATCACGCGGTCAAAGACCTCGGACGAATCTCCGCGTGGAAACTGGCGAACTGTCGGTTTCGCCAGATTTGGCTCCGTCATAAACCCGGCTGAAAAACCCGGTGCGGCAACCGCTGCTGCCTGATATTTTGCGTATTTTGTCTTTTGCGACACAATGGTTGGCTTGGTGTCTTTGTGGCGGCGTGTGGCAAGGGGCTTGACGAGCACCTTGCCCGACTCGAGTCGCTCGATCTTATCGACGCGTGAGTTCAGCCTGATCTCGACGCCTTTTTCAACCAGGACTTTGCCAAAACGCTCAAGCACGCGGGCATAGCCGCCGCGAACGTAGCCAAACATCTCGCGTTTCATGCCCGAGTTGCGTGCCGAGTACATCCGCTGGATCGTCGCCCAGATAAATGAGGCGGCGGTTTCCTTGTACGCCTCACCAAGTTTTGCCTTGAGTAGAGGCTTCCACATTTTTTCAAATGTCTTTTTGCCCGAGAGTTTGGTCAGCCATTTTTCGACAGTGATCTTTTCGAGCCGTTTCCAGTTCTTGACCTTTGACGCATAGAAAATGGTCGCTCCGAGCCGGAGTTTGCTTATGATATCGAGCGGCTTGAATTTGAGAAACTCCATCGTGTCGGACATCGATAGCAGTTCGCCGTCGGTATAAAAACCCGTTTTGGTCTCGACCCAGCGAAATTCGTCGCCGAGGCCGATCTCTTCGATAATGTTGCGTGTGTGACGGTCCGACGCGAGCACGACGTGATAATGCTTGTCCCACACAATGTCGCCAATATCCCAGACCGAAGCGAGCCCGCCGATCTCGGCAGCCGATTCAAACAGGGTCACTTTTGCTCCCGCGTCGGCATAACGCATCGCGAGCGTCATACCGAGAAAGCCTGAACCGACAATGGCAATATTTTGTTTCATATCAAATAGATTTACTTGGACAGATCTTTTGTGACAGATGTAAGAGCCGCGGGCGACAATGCCGGCTTAGCAGGTTCGCCCTTGCCTGTTATCCGCAGTACGGCTAGATGCGAGAGCAGCTTGATCGTGCCCACAATTGTTTTGAGCGTATTCATTTTTGAAACGCCAAAGAGCCGCACCGCCAGCACAGTAGGGAATTCGACGATCTTGCCGCCCTCGAGATCGAGCAATCCGAGCATTTCGGGAACGCCGTGAAAACCCGGTGCGGTTGGATTGATATTGACCATCGCCGAGCGGCGAAATACGCGAAAACAGCTCGTGTACGAAGCGATCTTTGTCCGCAATACTCGGCGATAAAGCACAGATGCACCTTTTGAAAGCAAGAGCCGCCAGCCAGGCACATTCTGCACGCCGCCGTCTTTGTGATACGGCGATGCTGTCACCATATCGACATCTTCTTTCAGCAGCGGGATCATCTTGACCAGTTCGTGCGGGTCAAATGTGCAGTCGCAATCAATCGAGCAAACGATCTCGTTGGTCGCTGCACGAATGCCGGTCATAATGCCGCCCGCAACGCCCTTGTTGACTTCGTGCTGGAGGATCTGAACGTTGCGATGCTGCCCAAACAGCGAATGCATCGCGTTGAGCGTATCGTCCTGGCTGCAATCATCGACAAAGACCAGCTCGGATGTGTAACCGATTTCATTAAGACGCGTCTCGACCGAGGCGAGTGTTTTTGCCAAATACGGCAGCGATTCCTCTTCGTTATAACAAGGAACGACTATCGAGACAGGTGTGAAAGTATTGACATCACGGACGACCGGTTCGATCTCAGCGATCTTACTCGCGACGCTCTCAGCCAATTCGCGGCTCAGGCCGAGATGGTCGGCAACGCCGGTACAGCTGTATAGAGCCAGATTTTCGTGCAGGATCCACTCCATCTTGTCGAGCTTGCGGTAATGACGAATGCGGTTGTATCGCGAGGCGGCCATGATTCGCGGCTGCTCGGGGTCGAGTTCCCAAACGTGAAAATAAAATGTGAACGGATCTTCGTGCTTGTCGTGCCAATTTTTCACCGCTTTACGCATTAGCGTGTAGGGCAATTGGCGGAAATAATTACCGCCTGATATTGGCAATAGGCCGACCCCGAGATCGGTCGTCGAATACGGAAATTCCCAGATCGAATTGTCACCAAGCTTTATCTCGTGTGCGATGCGCTTTGCTTTTTCAGTTCTCGACGTAGGCAAAAATGAAGCGTCGTATGTAAAACCTTCGTCGGCGAGTGTGTCCAAAACCCAGCCACTTTGGTCAAATGCCAGCTTTTCGGCGGCGCGATAGCCGATCACTTTTTGCCCGCAGGCGTCCTCGATCACGCGATTTGTGCGGCGAAGGTCCTCGCGAAATTCGTTTGGTGTGAGATTGCGCGGGCTGCGGTGATAAAATCCGCGGCTTGCGACCTCGTGGCCGCGCGACGCGATCTCGCGTATCAGGTCAGGATTTGCCTCGGCGATCCAGCCAAGCACAAAAAACGTCGCTTTGGTGTCGTAGCGATCTAGCAGATCGAGTGTCTTTAGGGTGTTTTGCTCGTAACGAGGCTCAAAATTCTGCCAGTTGCGCTGCTGAATGAGATTCTCAAACGCACCGACATGAAAATAATCCTCGACCAGAATGGTCAGCAGGCTCTTTGAACTTTTTTTCTCGGCACTCATATTCGATCCTAAAAAGTGTGCTCCGACCAGGGCCGGATACCAAAAACCTTTTGCGGGAAGGTGGGTTCGCGACTTGCGTTTTCCTGTTTATCGCGGGGCTGCCGAATAAGCAGGAAAGGAGCCGGGTGCAACGCCCGTAATTAGCTCCTTTGTTTATAAACTTTTAAACAAGGGAAGTTTCCGTAATTGGAGTAAAGTTTTTTAATGGAAAGGGAGAAGTTGTAGATCAAAAAAGTGTGCCTTGTTCGGCTTTTGAACCAGGCGTTTTCGCCGCAAGTTTTTCCTCTATAACGCGTACGATCCTTGTGGCAGAGCGGCCGTCGCCAAAGGGGTTTGCGACCTCTTTGACAGATCTTATCCAGGTTTCGACATCGTAGTTTTCCTCGAGCATCTGTTTGAGCGAGCCGGGGCTGTTGCCGATCAGTTTTGAGACGCCGGAGCGGATAGCTTCAGGCCGCTCGGTGTTCTCACGCATTACGAGCAGCGGTTTGCCGAGTGACGGAGCTTCCTCCTGCACGCCGCCGGAATCCGACACGATCAGCCACGCGGACCGCATAATAGCCAAAAAGTCTGAGTAATCGAGCGGATCGAGCAGATGTATCCTCTCGCGTTTGCCAAGGATCTCCTTTGCGATACTTTTTACATTTGGATTTGGGTGGACCGGGAAAAACAGACAGACATTTTTGCGTTTATCTACAAAATCACGGAGCACCTTGAGATTGGTCGTCATCGTATCGCCAAAACTCTCGCGTCGGTGGGTCGTCAGCAGCAGACGCTTTTTACCCTCGGTCTTTTTGATCAGCTCTGCGATCTCAGGGCTGACATCGAGATTTTTGAGCATGTGCTTCATCGCATCGACGACAGGGTTGCCGGTGACAAAGATCTTTTCGCTGGGCACATCCTCGGCAAGCAGATTGCGTCGGTTCTTTTCGGTCGCGGCAAAGTGAAACGACGCTATCTGCGACACGACACGGCGATTCATTTCCTCAGGATACGGGCTCATCAGATTACCCGACCGAAGTCCCGCCTCGACGTGGCCGACTGGTATCTTCCGGTAAAATCCGGCCAATGCTCCGGCCAGCGTCGTGGTAGTATCGCCCTGTACCAATATCAGATCAGGCTTTTCCGAAGCGAGTATCTTGTCCAATTTCGACATCACACGCGAGCAGACATCCGACGGGGATTGGTTGCGTTTCATGACACCGAGGTCAAAATCGACATCGATGTCGAGAGACGCGAGAAACGGCGTAAGCAAATGCTTGTGCTGGCTGGACGAGACGACGACCGTCTGGAAAAATTTCTTTCGCAGTTCGTGGATGACCGGCGCGAGCTTGATCGCCTCGGGCCGGGTCCCAAACAGGACGAGAACCTTCATCCGCCAATCGACGGCGCTTCGCAAAATTTTAGGCGTGCTTGTTGTCACAGTATCGAACATAAGCATTTTAGGTCAATTTTTAGAAATTTTCCTTTGTTAATACACATTTAAACATTACCGCATTCCTTTTTCAACGATTTTTTCTCGTGCCAATGGAAAAGGCCCATCGAATAAACCTCCGATGAGCCTGTAATATCAATGAATTTGTAACAATTATGCTTCCGGCGGGCCTGAGCATCCGGGACCCATGAGGGCAGGGATCTTGGTGCTGATGATCGGGTAATTTTCCGCCTCGGCATTTTTTTCGAGCCAATCCATATATTCTTCGGGGATCGACATATCGGAAAAGATCGCTTCGACAGGGCATTCGGGCAGACATGCGTCACAATCGATGCAGTTGTCGGGATTGATCAAAAGCCTGTCGGGCGTTTCGTGAAATGCCTCAACAGGACAGACGGCGGCGCAATCGGTGTACTTACAGTCGACGCACGGCGGTGTAGTGATATAGGTCATTTGCTTTGAAAATTCTCCTCTATTTCTAGCAAGTAGCAACTTAAAACCGTAATATCCTGAGTCTAACTTGTCAAATCCGCCTTAACAAGTGGTAAAATGCCTAGAATAACCTATTCAAATGCGGGTCATTTTCCGATAGGGAAACAAAATGAAAACTATCAAAGCTGAACGAGAATTATCGCTCGATTTTCTGCGCGTCTGCGAGGCCGCCGCGATCGAATCTGCCAAGACGATGGGCCAGGGCGATCGTAAATACAGTGACCACGTCGCCGTCGAAGCGATGCGCGAGGTTATGGACACCGTCCCGATGCGTGGTCGTATCGTGATCGGTGAGGGCGAACGCGACGAGGCCCCGATGCTCTACATCGGAGAAGAGGTCGGCGGCGGCATCTTTTCCGAAGAGGCTCGCCACGAGTTTCCCGAGGTGGATATCGCCGTTGATCCGCTTGAGGGAACAAATCTGTGTGCGCTAGGTGCCAACAACGCTATCGCTGTGCTGGCAGCGGCCGAACGCGGCGGTTTGCTCAACGCACCTGACCTCTACATGGACAAGATCGTTGTTGGGCCGTCGTGCCGTGGTGCGATCGATATCGATGCTCCTGTCGAGGAAAATCTGAAAAACATCGCCCGCCGCCTTGGCCGTGATGTTGACGACCTGACTGTTATCTGTCTCGACCGTTCGCGGCACAAACAACTCGTTGACGATGTTCGGGCGACAGGTGCACGCATCCGGTTGATCTCGGACGGAGATCTGTCAGCGGGTATTTCGGCGGCGGTTGCCGGAACAAATATCCACGCCCTGATGGGCATAGGCGGAGCGCCTGAGGGCGTCATTACCGCAGCCGCGATGAAATGTCTCAATGGCGAAATACTTGCTAAACTTGTGTGGGATCCTGAGAGATTAGGCGTCGATAAAGATAAAGTGCCGCCTCATGATGAGGTGATGAGACGTCTCGACGAAATGGGCATCAGCGACCCTAACAAGGTATATGACACCAACGATCTTGCTCCGGGCAAAAAGATCATTTTTGCCGCAACTGGTGTGACCGATGGTGCTCTGCTCCGAGGCGTGCGGTTCTTTGGATCGGGCAAGAGGACGCACTCGGTTGTTATGACTACCGACAGCAAGAGCATCCGCTTTGTCGACACCGTCCACGTTGAGGGCGGGCCCGACGCAGTGATACGATTTTAGCTAAAAATGACTAGCTTAGTCGGCTCGATTAAGTTAGGATTCAATATTGCTTGGAGGATATGAATGAGTAGTAGTTTTAGTGAACAGAATACAAACGGCAACGGCCATGTAAATGGCAATGGCCATAAGATGAACGGTACCAAACCGGCGGATGATCAGGGCAAATTGATCGTTTTGACGGCCCCGTTGACCGAGGCTATCGACCACGCCGGGTATTTTATTCAAATGGCGATGGCCAGCCTGCCCATTTGGCTTGAGGGTATTCTGAATCGTAAGTATCCGCAGTGGCGAGACGTAGAGCATTATGACGACGGTTCGGCTAAGTATATGCCCGCCGGTGTCCGTCTGGTCGAGAAATCGCTCTTGCGTGCGTACGAGCAGGACGACATCGTTTCGTGCTATCCGCAGGACCTCGAAAAATTTATCGGCCCGCGTACCCGCGTTGTTGCAGTCTCGACGCATAACCCGCTGGGTGTGACATTTGCCGCCGGTGTTTATACTTCGATCTTTGGATCATCGAAAATGCCGATCAACTCGCATTATTCCCGCGAGCTGTTTGCCCAGATCAAGGGCAACGAGCACCGTGACAATTTCAAGGTCATCGTCGGCGGTTCGGGCGGCTGGCAGATCATCCAGACCGATCTGTACGACGAACTCGGAATCGACTGCGTTGTTGACGGACGCAGCGAATCGAATGATACACTCGACCTGTTTGCACAGGCGATCCGCGGTGAAGACCTGCCTAAAGAGATAACCGTCAAGCACCCGACCGAGCGTGATTCGATCATGTTTCCGGATACGCGTACGACGTTTGGCGTTGTCGAGATGACAACCGGTTGCGGACGTCGTTGTAAATTCTGCGTACCGGATCTAAATCCGCAGATCGATCTGCCAAAAGACAAGATCATGGGTGCGGTCGAGGCAAATGTCCGCGAGGGCAACAAGCAAATTTCCCTTGCGACCGAGGATATGTTCATCTGGGGACAGGTGCACACTGATACGCCGTTCTATTTTCCGAACCGCGAGGCTCTGCTCGATCTGTACGGCTCGATCGTCGATACGCCCGGAGTTGAGCAACACGTTTTGAGTCATGCGACCATTGCTCCGGCGGTCGTTGACCCGATCCTCATCAAAGAGCTTTCGAACAAACTGCTGCCAAAGAGCCCGATACATTTCCCGTATCTGAGCTCGCATCCCGAGAAAAAAGCTCTCGCTCCGCTTATCGGACTTGAGACCGGTTCGATCCGTATGGCTAAAAAGGTTATGTCGTCAAAAGGTGTGCCTTTTGCCATCGATCACTGGCAGAGCGTCGTGCTCGAAGGCCTCCGCGTAATGAACGAGAACAACTGGTTCCCGGCCATGACCCTCATCGTCGGTAACCCTGACGAGACCGACGAAGACAACATGGCAACGCTTGATCTCATTTACGAGATGGAACGCCGCGGCCTGTTCGCATTTCTCATTCCGTCGATCTTTACGCCGCTCCACGACACGCGTATGGAGATGGAAAAGGGCGTGACCGAGACCAAACAGCTTTCGCCGCTGCAATGGCAGTTGATGATGAAATGCTGGAAGATGAACCTGCGTCCGGGCCAATATAGCTGGTGGGGGCCGACCGCGTGGCGTATCGGTTCGATCGGTATGTGGATGTACAAACTGCGTCGTCTGAACGGGCCAAACTTTACCTATCCGTTGATGATGTTTGCAGGTCTGCTGTCCGAAAAACGCCTCGCAAAAATGGGCAAGATCTATCTCGGCAAGCCGATCGAGGTCAAAACCCGTGCGGAGCTGCTCGCAACACTCAAACCCAATATGCTCAAGCATTTGCGTGAGGATTGCGGCGACATTCCTGCTGAAGAACTGGCACGTCGTGCGGCGGCAAAAGCTGCACCGTCTGCCGAAGCAGCGACCGTTTAGCAACTAATGTAATGACCGAGCCGGCCTCGAATTACGTCTCGCTTGATCTCGCAGCAAAAATGCGAAAACAAGCGATACGGGTTTGGATGGCCGGTTTTGTCGTTGTTGGGGCGTGGGTTTTGCTGACTGTTTCTGCACCGCTTGCTAAGGCGAACGGCTTTATCGCGTTTTCATCGCCGCTCTACAATTTTTTCGGCTACATCTGCCACCAAATATCTGACCGCTCATTTCACGTCGAGGGCGAACAATTTGCCGTTTGTTCGCGTTGTTTCGGTGTGTATTTCGGGCTGGTTTTCGGTTTTGCAATTTATCCGTTGTGGCGAAACATAGACGGTATCGAACCGCTGCCGCGAATCTGGCTATTTCTCTCGCTGATCCCCATCGGCATTGACTGGTCGCTGACGGTATTTGGCATCTGGGAAAACACGCATTTTTCGCGCTTCGTCACCGGCCTGATCCTCGGTGTCGCCTGCGCGACGTATATCGTCCCGGCTATTGTCGAGATCACACGTAATCTGACGCAAAGAAGAATTAACCACAGATAGACGCAGATGAACACAGATAAGATTCTGGAATAAATCCTAGATAATATCTGCGTCTATCTGCGTTCATCTGCAGTTGATTTCCCTTTGGCCTCACCCGCCGAACTTTTATTGACTCGCTATCGTAAAAAGAGCAAGATTGAAAACACATGAGTTTTACCAGAGAAACTGCCGCTGAGCTTGCAAAAACCGACCTTGCCGCGCGTTTAAATATTGACGCGGGCGGCGTCGAGATCATTGATATCGCGGACAAAGATTTCCCTGATATGTCGCTCGAGGCGGCCGTCGAGGGCGAGATGTCGGCACAGATGGTCTCAAGCGGCTGGCGGATAGTGCTCGCTGCGAATGGTGAAAAGTACGAATATCGTGGCGATAAATATCAGCTGCGGCTGGTTGGATTTAAGGGTGAGAATTACGTTGTGAAATGATGTTTGGAGTCCCGACTTTAGACGGCCAGCTAAGCAGGGACTCCAAACGGGAGCAGTACCATGAATCGTAATAATATCTGGATACACATCGGCGTCGCCGTGGTTCTGATCACGATGGCGGCAGTTTTGGGGCAGATCGGCCGCTGGAGAGAATCGCTGCACGACCGCACGGACGCCGTCCAAAAACGCGTCGAAACGCTCAAAACTGAGCAAAGAGCGAATGCGGTACCTGAAGTGCTCGTGCGTTTCAAGCCCGGGATCAGCCTTGACCGCATACGCCAGATCGCAGCTGCAAACAATGATTCTCTTGCCGACGAGATCGAATCCGTCAGCGGGCTCTCGGTTATAGACGACCTCGACAACGCGGATGCACAGGCGGTTGCCGATCAGTATTCGGCAATGAGCGATTCGGTCGCCTATGCCGAGGTCAATTACCGCATCAAGCTCGATGATCCGATACAAAAGGTTACTGCCAAGGATCTTGTTAATCGCGAAACATCCGCAGAGATGCCAAACGACCCGCTTTTTGCGGAACAATGGGCACTAAATAATCTTGGTCAAGACGGCGGCACTCAGCGAGCGGACATTGACGCTCTTGAGGCGTGGACAAAGACCAAGGGCAGCGACGAAGTCGTCGTCGCCGTACTCGATAGCGGCGTTGATTTTACGCACGTCGATCTTAAAGGAAATATGTGGACGCGTCCGGCAAATGTTCCTGCATACACCGACGATGAGCTTGGCACATTTAACGACATTAACGGCTACAACGGCACCGACAAGATCGCTGACCCGATGGACGATAACGGCCACGGGACCCATTGCGCGGGCATTATTGGGGCTGAGGGCGATAACGGCGAGGGCATCACCGGCATCAACCAAAAGGTTAAGATCATGCCGCTTAAATTCCTCGGACGCGGCGGTTCCGGCACTACCGAAGACGCGATCGAGGCGATCAACTACGCCATCGACCGGAAGAAAAATGGTGTCAACGTCCGTATCATCAGCGCAAGCTGGGGATCGACATCTAAGTCAAAAGCGCTCGAGGATACGATCCGCGCAGCGGGTGAAGCAGGAATTTTGTTTGTCGCCGCTGCGGGAAATGACGGTTCGAATAACGACAGCCGCCCGCATTACCCTTCAAATTACGATCTGCCAAATGTCATCAGTGTTGCGGCTCTCGACCGCAACGACCGGCTCGCCTCATTCTCAAACTTTGGCGTCAAAACGGTTCACATCGCCGCTCCTGGCAAAGACATCCTATCGACGTGGCTTGGCGGAGCATATCGCGAGGCTTCTGGAACGTCTATGGCAACGCCTTATGTTTCCGGTGTCGCGGCACTCATCATTGCCGCAGAACCAAAGATCTCGATGGAAAAACTCCGCGAGCGTCTGCTCTCGACCGCCGACAAGATCGATACACTCAACGGAAAAGTCGCCACCGGCGGACGTGTCTGCGCGGCAAATTCCATTGCCGGCAAGCTGCTAGACCATCTGCAACATTAGACTAACGATTTGGGACAATTACTCTAAAATGGAGTAATCTGCCGGATAAATTGCAAAAATTATTCTGACCGTAAAGCCTTGTGAAAACAGGGCTTTACGCATTGTTCACGCCGCACCAACGCCGAATGGCACGCTCTTTGCCATTAAGCAGTGAGCAATGGCGACATCATTGCCCAAGATTTATTAAAAAGGGAGTCAACAATGAACAAGATCAAAAGTTTAATAACAATTTCGGCATTATCAATAATGGTGCTAATCTTGCCGGCCATCGCTTCGGCTCAATACGGCGGTTATGGAAATGGCGGTTATAACAACGGCCAGTACGGAAATAACGGCTATTATTACAACATTAGATCCACTGTCCGCAGCCTCAAGGACCGCAGTAAGGACCTCAAGAAAGAGATCGAGCGGCTCGACGACCGCCGAGATAATGGCGGCTATTACGGCAATGGCGGTTATTATGGGGGCGGCTACGGTAACGGCGGGTACTACAATAATGTAGATTTCCATTATCTAAGGCATCTCGCGGATCAGTTTCGCAAAGCGGCTGACAAGCTTGAGGACAAATATGATGACGGCCGCGATCAGTACAAGAGTACAAGCGAAGCTCGACGTGTGCTCGACCTCGGCAATCAGTTAGAACGCGAGATCCGTCGCGGACGTCTGCATCAGTACCTACAAAACTGGTACCAGATCAGCAACGATCTGCGTGTTGTCGCCAATGCTTACAACGGACGCAACAACGGCGGCTGGAATAACGGTAATGGCAACGGCGGCTGGGGTAACGGTCGCGGAAACGGCAATGGCCGTCCCAGCTGGTGGCCTTTCTGACCAGACAGTAGTTCACCTATCTTCTTTACGCCCGCGTCTCTAGTGACGCGGGCTTTTTTGTTATAGTCAGAGAATGGCAGGAACGCTTTATCTGGTCGCGACGCCGATCGGCAATCTACAAGACGTAACGCATCGCGCTCTCGAAGTGTTGCGTAGCGTCGATCTGATCGCGTGCGAGGACACCCGCCATACGCTCAAGCTGCTAAATCATTTCCGCATTTCAAATCGGCTCATCAGTTATCACGAGCACAACGAACTCGAACGAGCCGAAGAGCTTGCCGACCGCCTTGTCGCCGGAACAAATATCGCAGTTGTCTCCGACGCGGGCACACCTGGAATTTGCGATCCGGCATTTCGCATTGTACAGCGGGCGACCGAGGTTGGTGCGACGGTCGTTCCAATACCTGGAGCGGTTGCGTTTGTTAATGCTGTCGTCGCATCCGGCATCTCAACTGACTCAATATTCTTTGGCGGATTTCTCCCCTCGAAAAAAAGCGACCGCCGTAAGCGGCTCGGAGAGATCCGCGATATTCCGGCGACCCTCGTTCTGTACGAGACGCCGCATCGTCTAATAAGATCGCTTGTCGATTGCTTTGAAGTTTTAGGAGATCGACGGGCGGCTGTCGCCCGCGAACTGACCAAGCTTCATGAGGAAACGGCGCGCGGCAGCCTGAGCGAGCTGGCCGAAAGATATAGTAGAGAATCTGTTAAAGGCGAGGTCGTCCTGATCATAGAACGGGCGGCATTAGCAGCACCGAAACACGAAGCTCCAACCCCGATATCCATTTCAGAGCGGGTGAAAGAACTTGAAAAAGAGGGTGTGGATCACAAGGCCGCCTTAAAAAAGGCGGCTAAAGAATTTGGTGTAAGTAAATCAGAAGCCTACCGGCAAACCAAAGTAAAAAGTAAAAAGTAAAAAGGCAAAACCAAGAGGTGCCTCCCGGATTTTGCCTTTTTTTGCCTTTTTGCTTGGTACCTACCTTTGTGAAAGCTCAGGCGGCAATTGCTTATCAACCTTTGGCCGTTCCTTGAGGTCCGCTAGTTTTAGCATCGTGAGCATGATCGTCCGCGTGACTTTTTCCATTTTTACGTAGTCGATCTTGTCGGGATGATCCCCCGCACCGTGATAATCGACGTGGACGCCGTCAAACCAAAACGCGATCGGTATACCGTTGACCGCATAGTTAAAGTGGTCCGAGCGGAAAAAGAACCGGTTAGTGTCCTTAGGGTCGTCGTAGCGGGTGTCATAGTTCATGTTGAGATAGCCCTTGTTTGCTCCATCGACAACAGCCCCAAGCGTCGAACTCATCATGTCCTTACCGATCACATAGATCGATTTTTCGTCGGTCAGATCCTTATCACGCGGCTCTGTATTGCCGGCCTTTTTGCTGCGGCCGATCATGTCGATATTGAGCTGAGCGATGACCTGTTTGATATCAACGGTGGGGAATTTGTTAAAATACTCGCTGCCCCACAGGCCTTTTTCTTCACCGCAATGCCAGACAAACAGTATTGAGCGTTTCGGACGTTTCGGAGCTTTTGCCAGTGCCTCGGCGATCGATAGCACGGCTACCGTACCCGAACCGTCATCGTCCGCACCGTTAAAGATCTTGTCCGGGCCCGGAGCGTTCGGGTTTATGCCGACGTGGTCATAATGGGCGCCGATGGCGACCATTTCTTTTTTGAGAACAGGATCGCTGCCTTCCCAAACGGCGACGACGTTTTGAGTCCAGGCGGTTTCTGATTTGGTGCCGATGCTGAAATTGAAATCCTTGGTCAGCTCGAACGAAGTGGTGTAGCCCGCGAGCGGGTTACCCGCCTCGCCAGCAAATACAGCGTTTGCAAGTTTTTCTGACGCCAAAAATACGGTCGGAGCCGGGCCGGCTTGAGGATTTGCCTGCGGTGCTGCAAGTTTTTCGACAACCATACGGCTGCGGCCAAACATCTGCGTGACGGCTCCCCAATTTGCCGCAAGGAATTTTGAAGAGAGCACCATCACACCGGCCGCACCGTTTTCACGGGCATACATTGTGGCGTCTGCCCAGTCTTTTCCGCGTGTTCCGGTCAGGTCGGCCTGAGTGATGCCGGCGGGCATCGGTACGAGATTACGCCCGCCGATCGGACCCTCACCAAACACGGCAATGATCTTGCCTTTAACATCGAGCCCCGCGTACGGGTTGATATTTTTTGATTTGACCATCCAGCCGTTTCCGGCAAAAACGATCTTTGCGGTCATCTTGCCGGTCGCAGTGCCCGAAGCACGGACGATGTCGTCGCCGTACGAATATTTCTGGCCGCCGATCTCAACAGATGTTGCCGCAGGGTCGATAGCGTCACGTTTGAGAGCCATCTTTTGGTAAAAAGTACCGTCGTCGCCCGCGGGTTTGAATCCCCAGCGTGACAGATTCATGCCGATAAATTTCGCGGTCGTATCGAGCCCGCGTGAGGGCGTGTCGCGGCCCTCCATTTCGTCCGATGCGACAAAATAAAGATAGTCGCTAAGCTGTTTGGCAGTGACGCCCTCAGCGATCTTTTTCTCGTCCGCCGAGATCTTGATCGCAGGTGCGGCAGCCTGTCCAAATGCCGATTGCACCGCAAACGCAGCGATCAGCAGATATGCAAAAATAGTTCGTTTCATGTTTTCTCCAGAAAATTAAGATGTCGTCATGCTTTTTAGTTTTACGGCGTTTTTAAGTAAATTGTTTCGTCCGAACGATACCAAATTTCAGATCTGAAATTTTTGATTTGCAGGAGTTCCAACTATCGTGATCTTGTTTTTGTCAGCAAGAGCCAGCATCTCATCGCGGTCAAATATCAGCGTCTTGCCCGCAGTGATCGACAGACACGTCGCCCCCGCGGCGATCATCGTTTCGATCGTCGACACCCCGACGACCGGCACATCAAACCGCATATCCTGATCGGGCTTAGCGACTTTGACGACCGTAAGCTTGCCATTTGCCAGCTCTCCGGCTCGTTTGATGGTTTCGTCCGTACCCTCCATTGCCTCGATCGCAACGCACGCTTTGCCACGCACGACAACTGTCTGGCCGAGATCGAGCCGGGCTGTTTCTGCCGTGATATGCAGCCCATACTCAATATTTTCGATCTCCAGATCGGTCGGTTTCCGCTTGGTTAGCAGACCGCCCGGTGCGAGCATTTCCGGTATAAAATATGTCGAATCGATCAGTTGGATGCCTTCTTTAGCGAGTTCGTCCGCGATGCCGCCGATGAGGGCGTCGGTATTTCGTCGGCGCAGATTCCACAACATCTTGACCATGCGCATATCCGGTATAGCACTTGAAAATAGTTGGACGTGCTTGACGTGTCCGGCCATGACGACCTTTTCGACATTGCGGTCCTTAAATGCCGATAGCATCTTGCCAAGCTGGCCGATGCCGACCCACGTGACATTGTCAGCAATGCTTTCGATCGCCGGATCTGTCTCTTCTTTTATCGCGACGACGACAAGCTCAACGCCCTGTTTTCGTGCTCCTTCGGCGATAAGATATGGAAATTTACCGTTTCCGGCTATCAGGCCATAGTTCATGGGTTGGTTTGGTGCTCTTTAGGACATGCTTGCAAACAGGCGTAGTTTTTCACCTTCGGGCGAATCTATCAAGCCGGTAAAGGTAAAACCGAGCTTTTCGAGCAAGCGGCCTGAGACTTCATTGTCTAGCGACGTGATCGCATGGATCTCGGTAAAGCCAAGCCTTTCGCGGCCGTAATCAACCATCGCTGAGGCAGATTCGAAACCGTATCCGATACCCTCGTACTCCGGCAAAAAAGCAAAGCCGAGGTCCGGAAACTCAAAATGTGGACGTTTTACAAATCCGCACATCCCGACCGCGGTATTGTCGGCTTTTAGCTCCACAGCATAGAGGCCATAGCCGTGGTCGCGATAGCTCTGGCGATAGCGGTCCTCGATAAAATCGCTCGCTTCGTCAGCCGAGCGGACACCTCGGTCGCCGATGTATTTGACAAACTTTGGCGTGTTGAGCAGCTCAAAAATAAACTCCGCATCGAGGGCGGAGTCTAATTTACGGAGTGTTAATCTCTCAGTTTCTAAGACATTCATTCGTCTGACTATTCGCTAAATGGTGCGATCTCTCCCGGCTTTCGGAGCATTTTGTTGACCTCGTCAAGGTGCATTTCTTCAAGCAAGATCATCTCGCGGGCATATTCCTCAAGCGATACCGATTTGCCCTCGACCGTGCCGAGCAGCTCATAATACGCTGCCAGAGTTGTCCTTTCCTGTTCAAAACTCTCTCGCAAAATATCGCCGATATCGTGCTTTTCAGTCTCAAGCAGCGAGCCGATCTTCAAAGACGGATGGCCGCCGAGCATCGTCACAAACTCACCTGCTTTGCGAGCGTGCATGAGCGACTCGTCGCCGTTGCTTTGCAGCCACGACACGATCGGTATCCGGTTGTAGCCAAACACCATCAACGCATAATGCGTGTAACGCACCACGCCCGCCAGTTCCAATTCCATGATCTTATTCAAGACCTCGATCGCTTTTTGTTTATCGGTTTCGTTCATATGGCTTCAAATTATACCGCAATTGACTTTCCAAAGTGACTATTCCGCTTGTTCGCGGGCATGGTATGAGCTACGTGTGAGCGGCGATGACTCGACGTGTCTGAAGCCCATCGCCATGCCGATCTTTTTCCATTCGGCAAATTCCTCGGGCGTGACATATCGTTCGACGGGCAGGCGTTTTTCGTATGGCTGCAGATATTGGCCGATGGTCATTATGTCGCATGAGACGCTGCGGAGATCTTTCATGAGATCGACGACCTCTTCGAAAGTCTCGCCCAAGCCGGCCATGATGCCGCTCTTTGTCTTCATTGCCGGGAATTGGGTGTCACGAAAATGTGCCGAGCGTTCGAGTAATTCGAGCGTTTGCTCATATTTCGCATCGGGACGAACGCGGCGATAGAGCCGTGCGATCGTTTCGGTGTTGTGATTAAGCACATCGGGACGCGCCTTGAGGACATTGTTGAGAGCGACTTCGTCACCGTTAAAATCGGGGATCAGAACCTCGACTTTGCATTCAGGGTTCATTTCGCGAACGCGAAAGATCGTCTCAGCCCAGTGCATCGAACCGCCATCCGGCAGGTCGTCACGATTGACCGAAGTGATGACGGCATGAGCGAGATCGAGATGTTTGACGGCCTCGGCAACGTGGGTCGGCTCAAACGGATCGAGATCCATTGGCTTGCCTTTGTTGACCGCGCAAAAGCCGCAATGCCGTGTGCAAGTATCGCCGCCGAGCATAAACGTCGCGGTCTTGTCGGTCCAGCATTCGAAGATATTCGGGCACTTAGCTTCCTGACAGACGGTGTGAAGATCTAGCCCGTCGATCAGCTCAAGCACCGCATTCTGATTGCGCGGGTCGCCGAGCTTGATCTTTAGCCAATCAGGCTTTTTGAGCCGCTCACGCTGCTTGCGGTTGAGAAATTTCTGAACTAAAACTTTTTCTTCTATCATGAATTCAAACAGGATGTTCAGGATAAGCAGGATATAAACGCATCCTGAAAATCCTGTCCATCCTGTTAAATATTACCTCTAATTTATCCGAGTCGCGAATTAACAACGTCCCAGTTAATGTTGGCAAAAAAAGCCTCGATGTACTTCGGGCGGTCGACCGGAGCGTAATCTTTGATAAACGCGTGCTCCCAGACATCCATAATGAGGATCGGTTTGTAACCGGCCACGTTGCCCGTCTCGTGCAGATTGATCCAATGGTTTGAGATCGCACCGTTTGACGGGTCCTGATAACAGGCTGCCCAGCCCACGCCGCGCATCTTGCCGGTGTTCATAAAATCGGCTTTCCACACGTCGTAGCTGCCAAAACTCGCCTCGGCCGCGTTGATAAACGCATCGCCCGTCGAAGGGTCGCCAGTGCCGTGTTTCTGCATATTTTCGAAGTAATATTCGTGCAGCACCATGCCGTTGTATTCAAACCCAAACCGCCGCTTGATCTCGCTAAAAGCCGCAACCTGATTCGCGTCCAATTCGCCGCCGCCGATCATGTCGGCGATGCGTTGATTGTAGGTGTTGGTGTTGGTAACGTAGCCCTCATAGAGCTTAAAGTGCATCGCCAGCGTCTCGTTCGAGATTCCGGTTAAGTCCGAAAGGTCAAATGTTTTGGCCGTATATGTCGTATTTGTTCCCATTTTCAATTCTCCTTCTTCCCGACACTAATTAGTAATTGGTCAATTATTAATTACTAATTAAGTATATTAATCTTCTGGTCTCGTGCCCGGATCGATCCCGTTTACACTTGCCTGATTGATAACCCTTACTTCCATATCGTTCTCACAACGGATCTGGCAAGACAGACGCGTGTTTGGTGCGAGATCGCCTTTAGTTGATAAAATGGCTTCTTCGTCGGGGCCCATCGTCCCGGCGTCGCCGACCACGACCTCGACGCGACAAGTCGTGCAGCGGGCGTTGCCGCCGCAGCGGTGCAAAATGTCAACGCCGTTGTCCTTAAGCGCGAGCACGAGTTTTTTTCCCGTCTCGGCTTCGAATGAAATTGTTCCAGTAGCTGTTTCAGCAATAATGTGTGGCATTTATTCTCCTATATCTCTATTCTAGTTTGCTGCGGTGAATGTGCAAAATCGGCTAAATTCCGATCACTACTTTTTCGCGATTTTCGTTGATCGCGACAAATGTAAGGTCGGCGGATGTGACGCGGACCTTGTGGCCTTTGCTGCCAAAACGCTCGGCCTCGACCTCGACGTGAACGGTGATTGACGTGCGTCCGACTTTTAGCGTTGTCGCGTAAAAGCTGACGAGGTCGCCAATAAACACAGGCTCGTGAAAGATCACCTCGTTCATCGCGACCGTCACAAAACGCTCGTGTTTAGTGTGCCGCACCGCCTCAACGCCACCGGCGACGTCGATATAGCTCAAAATAACACCGCCAAAAACCGTGCCGTGTGCGTTGGTATCACGCGGCATCATCGTCAAGCGTATCGCCGCATCTCTGTTCGTTTCTTCTTGCATAAGTAAGATTTTAGCAGGATGAACAGGATAGATAGGATAAGAATCTGCTGACCTTTGGAAGTTCTACGAAATCCTGCCTTTCCTGTTCATCCTGTTTGAATTTCTTTCTCTACCCACTTGTGGATCGTATCCCGCAGTTCGTTCAGGTGTTCGTCAAAAAAGTGTCCGCAGTTCTCAAATATCACCACTTCGGCGTGTGGTATGCCGTCGGTAATACTACGCAAGCCCTCCACGGTGCAAAACTCGTCCTTGTCGCCGTGTACAAATAATATCGGCTTTTTGACGGCGGTCAAAAAATCAAAATCCTGGTACTTTTCGACCGGAGTGCCGATAGAAATGAGTCGTTTTACGCGATCGTCGGCCATTCCGACCTCCATTCCGGTTCGCGAACCAAACGAAAAACCTGCAAGTGTCATATCCTCGTCCGGGTATTGATCAAACATATACCCGAGAGCATCAGCCACGTCCTCAGTGCCGCCCTCGATCTCGTTATGCTCGCCGGTCGAATCGCCAACACCGCGAAAGTTAAACCGCAGCGTCGTCAGTCCGGCGTAAACGAGCCCCGCAGCCGCACGAAAGACGACCTTGTTATGCATCGTCCCGCCGCCAAGCGGATGCGGATGACATACTAATCCGACGCCACGCCGTTCATGGCCCGCAGGTTCTTTCAGTATCGCCTCAAGCCGGCCGTGTGACGCAGGGATGTAAAGGTTGCCTTTTGGATACATAAGCGAATTCTCAATTTTAGGTTCTGCCGTGCCAATTCGCAAACAGCCCTATTTTCGTGATACTTTTTCAGTAATTTAGCTTTTATTTTCATGGAAGAGATCATAAACGAAACGCCCGCGACCGCGGACGAAAAGGAACAAAAACCAAAGCAAAGCTGGAGCGAATTTCTCGAAAGCGAGCGTGCCGTGCGCGTCATATATCTCATTTTCGGGTTTCTCGCGATCCTGATGGTGATGACGTTTTTGCAAACGCGGACCGACGCGATCTGCTGCGGCGACTGGGACGGCTATTATCACATCAAATGGTCGCAGCTTTTGTGGCAAAATTTTAGTCAGGGCAAATGGTTGCCGACGTTTGAATGGTTGCCGCTAACCGTCCTGAATCCACAGGCTTACGCCGACCATCATTTTCTTTTCCATCTGCTGCAGATCCCGTTCTTATGGTTTTTCGAACCGGTCACTGCGGCTAAGGTCGCGACCGTTTTTTACGCGACGCTTGCCATTTTCTCGATCTATTGGCTGATCTACCGCTACGAGATAAAGCATCAATTACTATGGCTTGCGGCGATCATGGTCTGCTCAAACGCCTTTTATTACCGGATGAACATGGGCAAGGCGCCGCCGCTCACGATCATCATCACGGTGCTCGGCGTGCATTTGCTGTTTCAGCGAAATTACAAGTGGCTGTTGCCGCTGATGTTTGCGTTTGTCTGGACGTACAGCCTGTTTCCGCTGCTGTGGTTTGCCGCGATCATCTGGACTCTCATCATCGCGTGGAACGAACGGCGTTTCGAATGGCGGCCGTTTGCCTATACGACCGCAGGCATGATCGCGGGCAACATAATTAACCCATACTTTCCGCAAAATCTGGGTCTGTTCTTTGAGCATTTCTGGACGAAATTTAAGGTCGGCAGCGATTTTGTCGTCGCGGTCGGGGGCGAATGGTATCCGTATTCGGGCATGGAATTGCTGATGAATTTCCCGGTCGCGCTTGCGGCAATGCTCATCGGCTATATCTTGTTCGTACCAAAGGGAAGCAAGCTGCCCGAAAAGGCGGCGTTTTTCCTAGCTTTCACCAGCATATTGCTTGCGGCACAGTTTCGTTCAAAACGCTTTGCCGAATATTTCCCGCCGTTCGCTGTCCTATTTGCAGCGTTTGCTTACAACGCCTTTACTGCTCCCAAAACCGCCGAGCTGCCCGATGAATTTCAACGCGACATCGACCCGTATCTCGACGCAGACAAGCCGACCGAGCGTCAGTCGTGGCTACACGCCGCGCGCCAGGCAACACCGTGGGTCATTGGCATTTTGCTGACGATCTTTTGGCTCTATAACATGATCGGGCTGCACAAATTTGGCTTTGACGAAGCCGGGATGATCGACAACATCAAAACGAATGAACCCGGCGATAAGTACAAACGTGCGATGCAGTTTGCGACGGGTCTGGATGAAACGGGTGCCGACAACATCCCAAAAGGCGAGCGGATATTTAACTGCACCTGGGACGATTTTCCAAAGTTGTTTTTCTACGACACCAAGCACACCTACGTGTACGGCCTCGACCCGAACTATCTCTATTCGCAAAATCCTGAGCTGTACAAACTGCTAAAAGATCTGACCGAGGGCAAGATCGACGATCCGGCGCCGATGATCCGCGAAAAATTTGGCGCAAATTATATCTTTGCCGACGCCAAAGAAAATACCGATATGATCGCCAAAGCGCTCGAAAGCGGCTGGGTCGAGACGATCTATGAGGATGATGACGCACGTCTGTTAAAGATCCGTGCGGTCAAGGGTGACCCGCCAAACGAAGCCAAAGACGAGCCCGCAGAAACGCCCGAGGAGAAAAAGATCCTCGACGACGAAGAGCGCAACGACGCTAAGAACGTTAATGCTAATGCAGATGATGACCCGGACAATTAGAAAAGGGGAAGAGGCGAAAAGGGGAAAAGGGGCTGGCTTTTCGCTCGTTTTTCTTGCCGTTACTTTTTTCGCTGCGTGCGGTGCCAATGACGGAATCCTGAGATCCGGGAAAGAAACGCCGGGTTCGTCGAACGCCCAGCCGGCAAAGTCTGTATTTGAAGAAGACCTCGCATCGATGCGGACGGCGGATTTTAGTTTTGTTTATGTTTTGCGGCGAAAGGATGGCGGCAAGATCGACGCCGAGGACCGCAGTGTTATCAGGGCACAGACGGCTGACGCCAATCGTCGTATATCTTCTGACAACGACAAGGCGTTTATTATCGGATCGAATACGCCAATTCCACCGAAAAATATGTTCGTTTTGTTTGATCGCTTTGCCGTCGAAAATTATTCGCCGCCAGCCGCAGCAAATACGAACACTAATGCGAACACAAATACTAATAAGTAGCGTATATTATTAACAAATATGCCCGAGCTGAAAACGCCAAAGATCGATCCGCCGCCTCCGCCTGACGTGCCAAAACCGCCTGCGACCCGCGTCGTGCTCGACCCGTCGTCGCCGTCGCTGCGGTCGATATTGCGTGTCGTTGCCGTGGTGCTGATCATATTGTTTGTTGCGGGTTTTGTCCAGACCATTATCTCGTCGCTTACATATCTGTTTTTCTTGATAGTTTTATCGGTCTTTTTTGCATATCTGATCGACCCGCTTGTGCGATTGATTCGCAGGCCTTTCAAAGATCGCGGAAAAGAAAAATGGATGCCGCGATCATTTGCCATCGTAATTGCGTACTTGCTCGTTTTCACCGTTCTCGGCATCGCGATCTCAAATATTGCCCCGCGTGTTGTCGAGCAGGCAAAAGAATTTGGAACAAATATCCCGGCATATGCCCAGTCGCTGCGGGCTCGTGCGAACGAACTCAATCAGCGGTTCGACCGCTTGAGAATTCCCGATGAGGTCCAGACCGAGATCAACAAAAAAGCCACCGATATCGGCAGCAGTATCACGACGGCGGTCGGTAATTTTGTGCTGATGTCGGTCACATATCTGCCGTGGTTTTTGCTCGTGCCGATCCTGGCGTTTTTCTTTTTGAAAGACGTAAATCAATTTCGGCTAGCAGTGCTGCGAATGTTTCCTGCTGGGCCATATCGTATGCGTGCCGAATCTGTGCTACAGGATGTAAACACGACGCTCGCTGCATACACACGGGCGCAGCTCATATCGTGCGTGCTGATAGGCGTGGTATGCACGATCGGATTTTATTTTCTTGGGCTGAAATACGCTTTGCTGCTCGGTATACTCGCGGGCATTTTCGAATTTGTTCCGCTGCTCGGCCCGGCCGCCATCGGCCTTATCGTCATTACTACAGCCGCAGCGTCCGACGACCCTTGGAAAGCTCTGTACGTCGCCATCTTTCTCGTCGTACTAAGGATCATCCACGATTACGTCACATATCCGCGCATCGTTCGCGGCGGCATTCATCTGCACCCGCTGGCGATCATCCTGTCAGTGCTCGCTGGCGAACAGGTTGCGGGCATTCCGGGCGTCTTCCTCGCTATACCGATAGTCGCGGTCGCGACCGTCATCTATCGTCACGTACTCGAACATCGCGGCACACGCGGACTTGTTTCAGGCTGGATCGAAGACGCCGAGTCGCACCCGGAGGCAGGAAAGTAAAATGTCTTCGATAGCGTGGCTGGTCGTATTCTTTTTTGTGCTGCTCGCCCTGAGCATCCTCATCTACGTCCTCGTCGTGAGATCATTTTATTGGGGCGATAAAAAAGAACCGCCGACAAAGAAACACTAGATCATCGCCGCAAACTTGTCCTGATCTTCGATCGCTGTTTCGATCTCGACCACCAAACAAGGAATTTCAAATTCTAAATTTGAAAGTTTGACCGCATCTTTTGCTGTGGTCATCAAAACCTCAGCTCCGGCATTTCGAGCTTTGGTCTGTATATTATCGATATCCCTTTGCGTGTAATTATGATGGTCACGAAACGCCATTGATCCCATGACAGCGATCTCATTTCGCCTCAGCAACTCAAAGAAATTTTCCGGGTTCCCAAGCCCGCAAAAGGCGAATGCGGGGCGTGAGCCAATTGATCCAGTTCCCATCCCATCGATGGCTTCTTCCTTTTCCTCGCTTTGCGGCCTTTGCAATTTTGCGTTAAATTCTTTTAATCCAACAATCCGTACAATTCTATTCTTCGAAACAAACGCAACCGCATCCGACGCCCATTTTGAGATCTCAAATTTCAAATTCGAAATATCTTCGACCAGATCGCTACGCGTGATAAGAACAACATCAGCCCGCGATAAATTATGCAGCGGCTCGCGGAGACGCCCTGCGGGTAGCATCTTGCCGCCAAAAGGGTTTGTTGCGTCGATACAGACGATATCGACATCCCGTCTTGCCTTGCGGTGCTGAAACCCGTCGTCGAGCACAAACACGGTCACGCCGAACTTACGCTTTGCCCACTCAGCAGCCGCTACGCGGTCGCCGTCGGCGATGACGATGGCTTTGCCTAATAATTTATTTGCTAATTCGAACGGCTCATCGCCGGACTCGGCCGCGGTTGCGAGTATATTTTCGCCGTCAGATACGAGGACTCGGCTCTTGGGATCTCTGCGTCCGTAGCCGCGAGTCAAGATACAGACCGTTTCGCCACGCTCAGCCAATATATTAGCCACATACGCAACAAGCGGCGTCTTTCCGGTACCGCCCGTTGTGATATTACCGATGCTTATCACACGCGCACCGAGATCGTGCGATTCGAAAACACCTTTGTCATAAAGTGTATTTCGAACGTCGGCGACCTTTCCGTAGATGGCTGATACCAGCGACAACATTGTCGTTAATTATCAATTATCAATTATCAATTACCAATTGATATCAACGAAAAACTGTTCACTTTTTATTCGTGATCTGGATGAGCCGGTCGAGTTTATTCTGAGCCTGGCCACTATCGATGCTCTGCTCGGCGAGGCGCGCGGCGTGCATCGGGTCTTTGGCAATGCCGCCGAGAAACAGGGCGGCACCGGCGTTTAGCACGATCAGCGAGCGTGCCTCGTCGCGGCGGCGGCTGGCGAGCACATCGCGGATGATCTTTGCACTTTCCTTGGCCGAGCTTGCTTTTAGATGGTCGATCTTTGCCGGTTTGAGGCCAAAATCAGAGGGCGATATGACGTGAGCTTTGACATCCGTTCCGGTCACCGCCGCGACAAACGTTTTACCCGCGAGCGTGATCTCGTCGAGCCCGTCTGACCCGTGAACGACCCAAGCTTTTTCCGTTTTTAGCATTGCAAGAGCCCGTGCGGTCGGCTCGAGCATCGATTGATGCCAGACACCGATAAGCTGTCGCGAGACGTTTGCCGGATTTGCCATCAGCCCGAGAATATTGAGACAGGTGCGAATGCCAAGACTGCTGCGGACATCAGCGAGCCGACGCAAGCTTGGGTGAAATTTTGGTGCGAACAGAAAGCTCAATCCCACGCCGTTGAGAGCCATTTGGGAAACGTCCGGTTCGCTCGCGACCTTGACTCCAAGCTCGCTGAGCACATCGGCACTACCCGTTTTGCTGGTCACGCCGCGATTGCTTTGTTTTGCAATGACGAGCCCCGCACCGGCGGCGACAAGAGCAGCGGCGGTCGAGACGCTAAATGTTCTCGCTGTCGAGGAACCTGTTCCCGCAATGTCAAAAGCCTTTTTCGATCCCGGCACTTTTACAGCCAGCGATCGCATCACGCTCGCCATGCCGGCGAGTTCCTCGTGCGATTCACCTTTGGCGGTGAGAGCGGTCAATGCTCCGGCGATCTGATTCGAGCCCGTCCGACTATCCGTTAACGCACGGAAAAAATCCGCAGCCTCGTTAGCCGTCAGGTCTTCGCCACGTAGAAGGCGCGCGAAAAACGGAAACAGCGGCGTGTCGGCCTTTGGATTTGTGGCGGTGATCGGTGCCGAGGGCAGCCAATCGGAGCGTGAGCGGGTCATAAAAACTAAAATTAGTGAGCAGGGAGAAAGCGGCAAAAGGGAACAGAGCCCTACATCTACTATGTCAGAGATCGAGGAAATTTTGCAATAACTTTCTGCCGTGCTCGGTCAATATAGACTCCGGATGAAACTGCACGCCCTCAATTTTCAATATCTTGTGACGTAGCCCCATCACAAGCCCGTCGGGTGATTCGGCTGATATTTCGAGCGTGTCCGGTAAACTCTCACGCTCGACGATCAGGCTGTGATAACGCCCCGCTGCGAAATTATTTGGAATGCCCGCGAAAACAGTTTTGCCGTCGTGGATGATCTCGACAGGCTTTCCGTGAACCGGTTCGGGGGCACGCGACACTTTGCCGCCAAAATGCTGGCCGATCGCCTGATGCCCAAGACAGACGCCCAGGATTGGCAGTTTATTCGCAAACCGCTCGATCACCTCCAGCGAAATGCCCGCCGCATCAGGCGTTCCCGGACCGGGCGAGATCAAGATTCGCGTCGGTTTGATGTCATCCTCGATCTCATCGACCGTTACTTCGTCATTGCGAACGACACGCATTTCCGCCCCAAGCTCGCCCAAATATTGGACGAGGTTGTAGGTGAAAGAATCGTAATTGTCTACTACAAGTAACATCTTGACTGGAGCGGCAAGCATCCTGCTTGCCTGAGAGCGAAGCACGAACCCTTCGCGTACATTTTCAACTTTGTCCGAAGAGGAGCCGCATTCGCGGCTGGCAAGCAAGGATGCTCGCCTCTCCAGTCACATCAAACTTGTCCCCAGCAACCACGATCCGCCGTCAACGACCAGCGTCACGCCGTTGACGTAGCTCGCGGCGTCGGACGTGAGATATAACGCGGCATTTTCAATGTCCGCGATGCGGCCAAAACGTCCGACAGGGATCTTTTTCATTATCTTTTCTTTGAGTTCGGGTATCAGCAGACGCTTCATCCCTTCGGTGTCTTCGATCGGGCCTGGGGCGATGCCGTTGACTCGAATGCCGTGGCGGCCCCATTCGACCGACAGATTTCGCGTGATCGCATCGACGCCAGCCTTAGCCGCCGAGACGTGTATCTGCATCGGCGTCGCCAGATAATGCAGCGTTGCAGAGATATTGAGGATCTGGCCTTTGGATTCTTTTAATGCTTCGAATGACGCACGACACACATTAAACGTGCCCTTGGTGTCGATATCGACAACCGTACCAAAGCCGTTTGGCGAAAGCTGATCAGCCGCGCACAAGAAATTGCCCGCCGCACCGTTGACGACGATATCGATCTTGCCGTAATGCTCGCGCGTTTGGGCGATGGCCGCCTCGACCGCCTCATACTCGCGAACGTCCGCCGCAACGGCCAAACACTCGCCGCCAAAAGCTTCGACCTCAGCTTTCATCGCCGCGAGATTTTCTGGGTTGCGGCTCGTGATCGCGAGCTTTGCCCCGTGCTCAGCAAACGCCCTGGCGATGCCGCCCGTGATTCCCGTGCCGCCGCCTGTTACAAACGCGACCTTACCCTGTAAAATATTGTCAGCAAATATTTTGTCCATATTGATTGGGATTTTAGCAAAGAATCGTCCACAGATGAACGTGGATAAACACAGATATAAGAAAAAATCAGGTCGGGGCAGGAAACATAAAAATATCTTGTCTTTATCTATGTCCATCTGTGTTTATCTGTGGCTAATATTTCTTACCTCTTGCTCGACCAAGCCGACGGATATGCGTACTCTCGTGCCGGCGGAGACGCTCGTTTATCTTGAGACCAATGATCTCGCCGCCGCTCTGCAGCCGATCGTCGATGCGAAGCCTTTCAAAGAAGTCGCGAAGACCAAGCCGGACTTTTCGGCGTTAAAGGGCGTGCAGCTTGCGGTCGCCGTCACGGGATTTGAAACCTCCGAAGAAAAGCTGACCGATGAACACAGCGTCGGACGCGTGCAGCCGCACTTTGTCGCGGTTGCCGATACGCACGCATTCCACTATCAGGCGGTCGCGTTTGCCGAGAAAAAGCTGGGCGGCTTTGTTACTGAGATCTACGACAGCGAACCGACGCTTGAGCGAAGTGACAAACACGGCGGTAAATATTTTATCTGGACGGCCCGGGCTAATGAGGGAGACGGCCGCAAAGCCTATGCTCTCGTACTCGACAGCATCATCTATTTTGGCAACGACGAATCTGCCATCGAGAAATGCCTCACCGTAAAACGAGGCGAAGCCGACAGCGTCGCCAAATCCGGAAAGGTAAAAGCTGCGTCCCAGGAAACTCTCGCCTCCGGCTACGTCTCAACCGATGGCGTCGCCCAGATCGCAAATATCGCCGGACTCCAGTTTGCGTCCCAGGCCAGCGACGAAGGCGAGGTCCAATCCGCCATCGCCGGGATTTTGCCGCAACTTATTCGCAATTCAGTGACCGATGTTACGTGGACGCAGACCAAAACCGAGCAGGGAATTGAGGATATATATCAGATCGGGATGCCGACAGATATGGCCAATGTTTTCAGTGAGACAATGGTGCCGTCGGATTCAAAGGATTTCGAAGTTGCTGAATATTTCCCGACAAATCAATCGGTTACTGTATACAACATTAATAATCCCCAACTTGCTTGGCGAAGTCTGCTTCTTGTGATGCAAAAGATGTCAGACCCATTGGCTGGCAAGATCTTTGCCACCCTCGCCGAGTCATTTGTGGAGCCATATGGTATCCGCGATCCTGAGGGGTTTCTAAGTTCTGTTGGCCCCATCCTTGTGACTTCGAAATGCTCAGAAAACGAAGATGAGAATCCAATTATTGGATCGAAACAACGCGGAGAAATGGCTCACGCGTCTTTATTAGCTCAAACTCGGGCGGTCAATAGTGGGGAAGGAGCGGTCTTGTATAGATCACTTGACGGACAGCATGCTGCTTTTTTTGACGCGGGTGTTGTCATCGCTGGTGACTACGATTGTGTTGCGAAGATAAGTGGAGCATCCTATCTTGGGCAACCACCTATATCTTCAGACTTACCGTATAAGCTCCGTGATAGACATGCATCGATTATAACCTTTGGTAATGATCGAGGGGTTGATAGTATAGTTGCCCTCTTAGCCCGAGAGGGCCACGGCGACACCCAAGCCGTCTCGACCTATCTCACCGAAACCCGCTTTACAAAATCCGGCATGGAGCGCAAAACGACCTCTGATTTTGGCCTGATCGGGGCGATCATTGCTCAGTTGGCTCAAGACTAAATTCAAACAGGATATTCAGGATAAGCAGGATCTAAGAATGGCTTGAACGGCAATTTATCTTGTTAATCCTGCCTATCCTGTTAACTTCTTTTTGCTTCTCTTTTCATCCGCCGGACGTTTCGCTCGATCCAGGTCTCGGCTTCTTGATAATGGGCAAATTTTTGCTCGTCGCGGCGGAAAGCGGCGGTGTGGTTGTAGCGGCGGCCGTTGACGTGTTTGGTCGGGTGATGGATGTGGAGCATTTCGTGAAATACGACGTATTCGACGACGTATCGCGGCGTCGTTGCGGTGTCCAAAGACTTACTGATCGTGATGTGGTCGTGGGTCGCGTCGTGGTGGCCGAGTATGCGATAGGTCTTTTTGGCGGACCAAGTAAGCGCGGGTTTTGGGATCGTGTCGTAAAAATATTTTGCGTTTAGCTCCGCAAATATCTGGTCGAGGTCATAGACCGAGCCTTTTGAGGTTGTGACGACCTTGCGGCCTTTAGCGCGTTTGTTGTCGGCGGCTTTTATACGGACGGATTCGGATTTGACGTAAGCCGAATACACCTCTCTCGCGCCCGCAGGGATCTTTTTTCTCAATAATTTACCGACGAGTATGTACGCGAGGCCTTTGTGACAGGCAAGCGGCATCTCGCGGCAGATCTCGCCGATCCTCACAAAAATTTCGCCGCCGCGTATTCTAATTGTATGATTTATGCCGACATACGGGTAATATGATAGGTGGAGTGCGGGCGCGGCGCGTTTTGGATCGTACCAGCGGTAAGCCTCGGCGTAAATTTCCCGTATTTCGTCAAGTTGATGTGTCACAACGATGTTTAACTTTATTTAATGTTTTTTATTGACACTGCGGCTGTCAAAATGCTATTCCTTTATATGGGAACAGCATACAGCTGATTGGCAGTATGCATCAAATCAACCCAAAACTTGGCCGCGACGGTGAAAAAAATACCGGTTTTCCCGATTCCCGCGGACAGGTTATCCTGACGGCCATTATCAACGAACACTTTGTCACGGGCGAGCCTGTCGGTTCGAAAGTGCTTGCAGAAAAGTTTGCCAACGCTAGCGGTATGAGCTCGGCAACGATTCGCAACGTGATGGGTGAGCTAGAGGAAATGGGGATGCTAGAGCAGCCTCACACCTCAGCCGGACGAGTTCCGACCGATAAGGGCTACCGCTTTTACGTTGACAATCTGCTGGGTGTTTTGAGCATTTCAAACGACGATCTGCACCGTATCGGTGCGGAATACGGTCTGAATGCACTCGACGCGGCAGAGACTCCCGATAGGTTGATGGAGCGGACCTCTCACTTGTTATCGGCTCTTTCTAATAATGTAGGCATCGTGGTCAGCCCAAGCTTGGCGAGTGACCGCCTGCAGCATATCGAGTTCGTCAATCTGAGCGACAACCGCATCTTGGTTGTGCTGGTGTCGGCGCCGAACATTGTCCATAACAAGATAATACGGCTCAATGTCAGCTTTAGCCGCGACGAACTGGAACGAACGGCAAATTATCTGAACAGGGAATTTGCCGGAAAAAGCCTTGCCGAAATTCGTGCTGAGATCATGACACTCATGCACGAGGAAAAGGCTCTCTTTGACAAATTGCTTCAAACGGCCGTGATCCTATGCTCGGGAACTATCGAGGACGAGGAAGACCGGCTGGGCGAAGTATTCGTGGACGGCACGTCGAATATCCTGACGAAACGCGATTTTGCCGACCTCGAACGCCTGCGTGAGCTGCTGCACACGATAGGCGAAAAATCGCGGCTGATGCAGATCCTGACCGAGTGCATCGAACGCGATCAGAGCAGCAAAGGCGACGTTTCGGTCGTCATCGGCTCTGAAAACCGCACACCGTCGTTTCAAAACTGTACGCTGATCTCGGCTCCATACCGGATCGGGAACAGCACGGCGGTAGGCACCTTGAGCGTCCTCGGGCCTACCCGTATGGAATATGCTCGGATGATCTCGATAGTCAATTATGTCGCCCGCACACTCGAGAGAATGATGTCGGCCGACATCTCGCAAAACTAGGCCATGCGCGGTTGAGAAACTTCCCGCCACACCGCATAAACATGAACCACAAAGAACAAATTCCAAAGCCCGAAGAATCTCTCGAAGAGCTCGATATGGACGCGACCGGATCGGTCGATGATTTTATCAAGGAGCTCGAAGAGAAGGAAAAGGATCTGCATATCACGGCCGACCTGACGATCGAGATCGAACAGTCAGAGTATGATCCGCGCAATGCACCGGCCTTTATTCCTGATGCTCCGGCGTCCGTTCCCTCGGCACCTCAGCAGGCTGGTGTTGGTGCCAAGACGCGTATATATGAGCTTGAGCAGGAGGTCGAGTCGTTAAGGAAAAGGTTGTCGGGGTTGCGTGAAGAGCGAAATGAGGTTCAGGATAAGAGCGACCGTAGGCTCAAGGATTTTGAAAATTACAAATATCGTATGGACCGCGAACGCCGCGGTGCGTTTATCGACCAGATCAGTAATCTTGCTTCGAAAATGCTGCCGGTTTTCGACAATCTCGAACGTGCCATTGATTCGGTCAGCGGGCTCAAGGACAAAAAGAGCGACGAGTTTCAACAGTTTTATGACGGCATCGGGCTAGTTCACCAGCAAGTGAGCGAGATCTTTTCGGATATGGGCGTCCAGCCGATCGCTACTGTCGGCGAGCCGTTTGACCCGAACTTTCACGAGGCTGTCGCTGTCGAAGAGGGTTCTGACGAGCCGCCAAACACGATCACAGGCGAGATGCTACGCGGCTATCGCATCGGCAATCGTGTGATCCGGCATTCAATGGTCAAGGTTACCGCCGGAGCCGCTCCCGCTAAGAGCGAGCCTGCATCGGAAACTTCCGCTACTCCTATTCCCGTACCCGAAGATGAGCTGCCCGATCCGACAGACATGCCGGCGGACATCTTTGATCTCGACGAAACACTCACCGAAAAAGACTAGCCTCGCCAGGGGCTGCAATAAAGCACTAAGGACAATACTATGGGCAAAGTAATAGGCATCGATCTAGGCACAACAAACTGCTGCGTTTCTGTTTTAGAGGGCGGCACAGTGCAGATCATTTCCAACAAAGAAGGCGGTCGTACAACGCCGTCGGTCGTCGGTTTTACCGATAAAGACGAGCGGCTGGTCGGCCAGATCGCCAAGCGTCAGGCTGTGACAAACGCGGCAAATACGCTGTACGCGGTCAAGCGTCTGATCGGGCGTAAGTTTGATTCGCCTGAGGTCGAAAAGATGCTCGAGACCGTGCCCTTTGACATCTGCAAGGCACCAAACGGCGACGCCCACATTCGCGTGCTCGACCGCATCTACAGCCCGCCTGAAATATCGGCGATCGTGCTGCAAAGATTGAAGCTCGCTGCCGAAGAATTTCTCGGTGACAAGATCACCGAAGCCATCATCACCGTGCCCGCGTATTTTGACGATATGCAGCGACAGGCGACCCGCGATTCCGGTAAGATCGCCGGTCTCGAAGTCGAACGCATCATCAACGAGCCTACGGCTGCTGCCCTCGCCTATGGTTTTGGCAAAAACAAGAACGAAAAGATCGCCGTGTATGACCTCGGCGGCGGTACGTTCGATATCTCGATACTTGAGATAAACGATGGTGTTTTTGAGGTTTTATCGACATCAGGTAACACATTTCTCGGTGGTGAGGATTTTGACCACCGCATCATCGATTGGCTCGTTGAGGGCTTTCAGACCGAGCATGGCATCGACCTGCGAACCGACAGGCTTGCATTACAGCGGCTCAAAGAGGCTGCCGAACGTGCAAAATGCGAACTGTCGAGCGTTGCAGAGACGACGGTCAGCCTGCCGTTTATCGCGGCGGACGCGACCGGACCAAAGCACATCAACGCGACACTTACGCGTGAAAAATTTGAGGAGCTTGTTCTAGACTTGGTCGAGGGTTCGGTCGAGCCATGTCAGAAAGCTCTGTGGGACGCAAAGCTGCAGCCTTCGGATATCGACAAGGTAATTCTCGTCGGCGGCCAGACGCGTTCGCCTATCATCACCAAGACGGTGACTGAGGTTTTTGGAAAAGAACCATCAGCCGAGATCAACCCCGACGAAGTCGTCGCCATGGGTGCGGCGATCCAGGGCGGCGTACTCACCGGCGATGTCAAAGACATCGTGCTGCTCGACGTGCTGCCCCTGAGCTTGGGGCTTGAAACCCGCGGCGGTCTGTTCGTCAAACTTATTCCGCGAAACTCGACCATCCCGCTCAAAAACACGATGACGTTCACGACCGTTGTCGATAATCAGCAGTCAGTCGAGATCCACATTTTGCAGGGCGAACGCGAAATATCGAGCGCCAACCGCAGCCTTAACAAGTTTGAGCTGGTCGGCATACCGCCGGCACCACGCGGCGTACCGCAGGTCGATGTCACGTTTGAGATCGACGCCAACGGTATCGTCAGCGTTTCGGCCAAGGACAAGATGACCGGCCTAGAACAGGCGGTGCAGATCACCCCTTCGTCAGGCCTAGCTCCGGACGAGATCGAACGCCTCATCATCGAAGCCGAAACTTCGATCGAAAAAGACCGCGACGAAAAAGAACTGATCGTCGAAAAGAACCGCCTCGATACGCTCATCAAAAACGCCCGCCGTGCAATGAACGAGGTTGGCAAGTCGTTTGAGCTCGAAGAGCAACAGGCGATCAATGCCGTCCTAAACGACGCTGACGCCGCACTTTCTACGACGAGCATTGACGAGATCAAGATCCAGCTTGGCAACGTCGAGACCGCCGCGAACAAGATAACAGCGGCTATGCTCTCGATGGCGTAGACAGGTTTGACTTGAGAAAATGCGGCAACTGTCGCAAAATATTAACAGCGTCAGTTCATCAGATGGACTGACGCTTTTGAAATTTCAGATCGCAAATTTGAAATTGGATTAAATGAGCAAAAGAGATTATTACGAAGTTTTAAGCGTTTCAAAAACGGCGACCGACGCCGAGATCAAGCGCGCTTATCGCAGTCTTGCCGTGCAGTATCACCCGGACAAAAACCCCGGCGATGCCGCTGCTGAGGACAAATTCAAAGAAGCCGCCGAGGCTTATGCCGTGCTATCAGATGCGCAAAAGCGTGCCGCTTACGACCGTTTTGGACATCAGGGGGTCGGTTCGGGTGCGGGCGGATTTGATCCCGGGTTTTCGAATATCGAGGATATTTTCGACATCTTTGGCTTTGGCGACATGTTCGGCGGGCAGCAAGGCCGGCGGCGGTCGACCGTCCAGCGCGGTTCGGATCTGCGCTACGATCTTGAGATCACGCTTGAGGACGCCGCGACCGGTAAGGACGAAAAGCTCCGCATCCCGCGTCTCGAAAAATGTGAAGAATGCGGGGGTTCCGGTGCCGAAAAAGGCACGACCGCTGAGAGCTGTATCACCTGTCAGGGCAGCGGCCAGACGCGTTATCAACAGGGCTTTTTTTCGGTCATGCGTACCTGCGGCAACTGTCAGGGCAAAGGGCAGATCATCAAAAGCCCGTGTAATAAATGTCGCGGAGCGGGGCGTGTCGAGAAGGAAAAGACCATCGAGATCAAGATACCTGCGGGCGTCGAAACGGGCTCGCGCTTGCGTGTGACCGGCGAAGGCGAGGGCGGTGTAAACGGCGGACCGTCGGGCGATCTCTTTATCGTCCTGCACGTCGCGGAGCACGAGCAGTTTGAGCGTCAGGGTGCAAATCTTTATTCCGCCGTTCCGGTAACGTTTGCTCAAGCCGCGCTTGGTGCGGATATAAAGGTCAAAACGCTCGACGGGGAAGAAGACCTCAAAGTTCCGGCTGGTACACAGACAGGCACGGTCTTTCGCGTCAAAGGCAAAGGAATGCCAAACCTCGCTTCGCGCGGCCACGGTGACCTGTTTGTCGCGGTGACGCTGATGACGCCAAAATCACTTACCAAAGAGCAGCGAAAACTGCTCGAGCAGCTCGCCGAGATCGAGGATGCCGATTTTTCGGACGAATCGTTCATCGATAAGGTGAGAAATATTTTTGGCTAAAATTAATGGGCATAAGCCCGAACGAAGTAAGGGCGTAACTCCCAAGTTGGATGTTACGCCCTTACATCACCAAAAATCAGTCTTCGCCAATTGTTACGATCATCACGTTTATCGACGCTTTGATCTTTTTCTTGCCCGGATTGCTGATCTCAAAAACGAGGTCGCCGTCGGCGACGGTCGTCGCGTTGTAGTTGCCAAGTTCGTTGGTCACATCAACGAGTTTTCCTTTGGCGGTGGTGATCATCGTGATCTTTGCCGCCTTGTCGGCATCGGCGATCGTCACATCCTGGCCCTTTTTAGCTCCAACCACAAACTTTTTCGACTGCCCGGGTTCGAGGTCAAATGTCTCGACCGTGTTGTCTGTACCTTTTTTGAACGAAAGCCGCGTTGGTTCCCCGTCAGCAGGTTTGGCGGTGTTGGCGTTCGAATTGGCGTTGGTGTTTGCGTTGGCCGTGTTTGTGTTAGCGGGTGTATTGGCCGCTGTGTTGGCGGCATTCGCATTTGTGTTGGTGTTCGTGTTTGTAGTGGTTCCGCCGCAAGCTATAAAACACAGGCTCGCAAACGCAGTAATTGTTATTTGTTTGATCATTTTTCCTCGGGTCCCGTGACCTAATTTTTGAAAATTCTAACCTCTAAATTGTGAAATGAAAAACTGTCGCAATACAGATGCGGGTCTATCGCGGTGGCGATGTCCGTTTTTGTTAGTTAGGCTAGTCTGGCTTTGACAGCTTCGCTCACCATCCTGCCGTCGGCTGATTTTCCTGCGAGGTGTGCCATCGCGGCTTTCATCACGTTGCCCATATCTTTCATCGACGAGGCACCCGTTTCCGCAACAGCCGCCTCAACAGCGGCGTTTACTTCGTCCTGCGTCGCCGCTTGCGGCAAATAAACTTCGATCACAGCGATCTCAGCCGCTTCTTTTGCCGCAAGCTCCGTACGCCCGGCGTTTTCATACTGCTCGATCGAATCACGACGCTGCTTGACCAGCGATTGCAGGGCTTTCGTTACCTCTTCGTCGGTCAGTTCCGAACCTTTTTCGATCTTGCGGTTCATGAGATTTGCCTTGACCATCCGCAGCGTTGACAGTTTATCGGCGTCTTTCGCCTTCATCGCCGCAGTCATATCAGCGACCATCGTTTCCATTAAGCTCATAACTAGAGTCTAAAAAAACAAGTGGCTTGAGGCAACCTAAACGCGAAAATGAATGAAAAAGAGTGTGGCCGTTTGAGCCGCACTCTTTTTGTTATTGTGATTCGACGTTAGCCTTAGAGGCCGATCGTGTCTGTGATGGTGTTTTTACGTGTGATCTTGGCGACCTGCAGCATCTCTGACTTGGTGATGTTGATCGATTTGCCGGCGGTTTCGCCTGCGAGACGGATCTGTGATAGGAAATTGACGCCGTCGATCTTTTCGAAAAGGACCTGTGTGTATTCGGCAGCGGATGCTGATGACGTCGGGGTCGTGTTAAAGATCGCAGTGCCGCCCTCGCCGCGAAGGACGAGCGAATCTGAGCCGCTGATGCCCGGTGTGCGGGTGATGGTGTATTCACTCGCCGGGAAAACTTTGCCCCTGAGGGCGAATGAGTTTTCGGCGTTAAATTTGATTGCGGTGCCGGGAATCTGAGCGTTTGCTATCGAGATACCCACAAGAACAAGGAAACCAGCTACGAACAAAGATTTGGTAACAAAATTAAGTTTATTATGAAACATATTATTTCTCCTGTTTTGACTACGTATAAAATATTAGCGGCATTTACTTCTTATAAACCCGAGCGATCCGCCGCTGTCATCGGCCGGGACATTTGTCGTTCAATAGTAAAGACGAAACGATACGGCACTCGGATACGAGGTTTTCGTCATGAAATGTAAAAGTTTGTAAAATCGCCGTTCACGGGTCGCCGAAGGTGACAAATGTAATAGCGTCGGGTAGAACCAAACGAAACGGATCCGGCAGATACTTATCGTCGGGATGCTCCCGACGATATTGCATCTGTCCCTTTCAGGGACTGCAAATTTGTCAGCGGCTCGGAGAGAATGAGAGAATCACTTACCGTTCGCTCACCGTTCGTCGTGACGACGGCCGATCATTTGTTATGAAATTACGTTGGCGTTTTGGCATTATCGCGGGGTTGTTCCTCGCAGTTTTTTCCCTCTATCCGCAGTTGAAGATGGTGTATCTTCGCGGGGCTGAGTGGAACGGCCATTACGCATACAACGACGTGGACGAGGTCGCGTATGCATCGTATCTCAAGGCGCTGATCGACGGACGTCCGCGTAAGAACGACCCTTATACCGGCCGCGACGATACGCCCGAAAACCCTCAGCCGGAGTCTTTGTTTTCGATACAGTTTGCCGGGCCATATACGATAGCGATACCGGCACGTGTACTGGGTGTTCCGGCGACGTGGGCAATGACCATATCGGGTGCGGTAGCGGCTTTCCTAAGCGCGCTTGCGATATTTTGGCTGATCGGGATGCTGACTGAGGATTCGCTGTTTGCAATGGCCGGAAGCCTGATCGTGCTGGCCGGAGGTGCGCTTTTTGCCGGCGAAGGCGCCATCGGCGAGGTAGTGGGCGGCGGGTTTTCGTATCCGTATTTTCCCGGTTTTCGGCGGTACATACCGGCGATGGCGTTCCCGGCGTTCTTTGGGTTGATCGGCGTCGTTTGGCATATGATCGGCGGCCAACGGGCGGTCAAGGCCGACGCGAGATCGG
The DNA here is from genome assembly GCA_964543865.1 of uncultured Chloracidobacterium sp. Taxonomy (GTDB): domain Bacteria; phylum Acidobacteriota; class Blastocatellia; order Pyrinomonadales; family Pyrinomonadaceae; genus OLB17. The sequence continues at coordinate 26,822 of CAZIZR010000019.1, read as the reverse complement.
GCGTAACACCTACACCGTTTCTGCTGATCGGTTTGGCAGCATTCGCGGTTGGCTACACGGTCTTTTCATATTTTTACGTGTGGACGACAGCCGCTGCGTGGCTTGGGTGTCTTGGCATTTGCTGGCTGGTTGTCCGGCCTGACGGGTTTGGAAAAGACATCAAGTCCCTGATTTTTTTGGGTTTCGGATGTGCTCTGAGCCTAGCTCCGTATGCGTGGCTGCTGTCAAAGCGTTCGCATACGATGGACGACGTGCAGATGCTTGTGCGAACGCATGCACCCGATCTGACGCGTGTGCCCGAGCTTGTCAGCTTTGTCGTGCTGATCGGGATCGCGATGGGCACTGTAATGAAGATGTTTGCCTTGCGTGACCGAGCGACGCTCTTTGCCATCTCGCTGGCTCTCACGCCTATCGTTGTGTTTAACCAGCAGGTCATTACCGGACAGTCTTTGCAACCGATACACTATCAGGTTTTTATTGGCAATTATGTTGCGGGGCTGGCTGTCGTTTTTACGCTTGGGCTTATCTGGCGGACAGCGGACGGCAGGGAAAAGCTATCATCTCGCGTTGCGCTTGCCTCGGTCGCTTTGGTCGCCGCCGGATGGGGATTTGTCGAGTGTCATTACACTGTGCGTGTGCTCGACGACGTTAATGTGATGCGTGACGAAGCTTTGCCTGTCGCACGGCGGCTGGCTGAGCTTGGGAAAGATGACGCCGACAAACACCATCAGAACGTGTTACATCTTGGCATAGCCGAAGCCGACGATCTGCCGACCGTCGCGCCTCAAGCGGTGCTCTGGGCTCGGCATCAGCACGTTTTTGCGGGTGTGACTTGGGACGAGAACAAAGAGCGTTATTACCAGCAGCTGTATTATCAGGGTGTGTCAGGGCGAGACCTAGCCAACGGGATGAAGAGCGGCAACGATTTTGTTTCGATGATCGCCCTCTTTGGCTGGGGCCGTCATACCGATCGGCTCAACTCAGAGTACAAGCCGCTCACGCTGGGTGAGATCGATGCAGAGTCACGCAGTTATGACGAATACGTTAAGAATTTTGCGGCTACAAAACCGGGCGTTGTGCGGCTAAATTACCTCGTCACATCTAACGAGCCAAACCAGTTTTTTGAACGCATCGACCAATGGTACGAACGCGACGCGGGCGAGACGCACGGCAAATATGTGCTTTACCGGTTGCGGCTCAAATAAAAAAAGACCGCTTAGAGAAGCGGTCCTAGCTGGTATTACTATTTAAATATTAAAGCTATTTTAGGCTGCCAAGAGGTCGTTAGAGGTCTCGGCAAAAACGCGTCTGCCGTTTAAGGCATCGTCAATGATCTCGCGGACGGCCGATGCGTCAGGGTTGACATCCATACGAGCACAAGCCCGCAGGTGTCTGATGATGCCCTCGGCGGCGATCTCTACGCAATCACCAGTCAATTTTGAAAACCGGCGTGCTTGTATATGGTCAATTTGCAGGACTCTATCCTGCAAGGTCATGGGTCTAGCTGCTGCCACTTTTTATTCTCCTTTGTTTCGAAATTAAACCCTATCGGGGAAAACTCGTCATGCCTCACCGGCAAAACATTTCGGTTGATGTGAAACATAACACCGAACCGACGAAATAGGTTGAAACCTCCAGCCGTGTATTTGCTGAAAAAATTAATACGAGCTTTCGTCTCAATCCGTAAGAAGAGGTTACCAAAATAAAAACAAAATGTCACTACTTTTTTTTGCGGCGGCGAGCAAAAGGAAAAGCCAGCAAACCACTAGGTTTACCGGCTTAATAATTAACACATACAATATGCTGTGCTATTAGGCAACTGCATCTTTCATCGCTTTACCGATGCTGAACTTGACCGTTGTCTTGGCCGGGATCTTGATCACGGCACCCGTTGCAGGGTTACGGCCGTCACGAGCCTTACGGTGCGTCTTCTTGAGTTTTCCAAATCCGGGAACGGTAAATTCTCCGTTTGTCTTGACCTCGCTGGTAGCGAGGGCGGCCAGAGCGTCAAACAAAGCTTTGACTTCGGTCTTCTTGCATCCGGTTGAATCAGCCAAGCTGCTGATGATTTCAGTTTGTGTCATACGTGCCATAATTTAAGTAACCTCCAAGTTTGGTTGTTTTATTAAAACTTCTTTAGCGAACTGTCTTGACCGTCAAAAAATACTCGGCCAGTTTGAGGAAATTGCCAATCAGGTAAAAAAGATTGGTCGGGGCAGCAGGATTCGAACTTGCGACCTCTCGCTCCCAAAGCGAGCGCACTACCAGGCTGTGCTATGCCCCGTCTGTTTCGCTTAGGAAACGATTCCAAGTGTCGAATTCTAAGCCTGAATATGAGCAAGGTCAAGTCAAACAGCGATAAAATCGCGTAAAAACGGCATTATTTGCTCAAAAGCACGTGCTCGATGGCTTATTTTCTGTTTTACTGCGGTCGAAAGCTCGCCAAAGGTCTCATTAAAACCATCGGGAATAAAGATCGGATCATACCCAAAACCACCGTTTCCGAGCGGGCTTGATGCGATCTCGCCAGGGCAAATTCCTTCGGTGGTGTAAAGGATCTCGCCGGTTGGTGCGGCTATCGCTATCGAACAGACAAACCGAGCGGTGCGCAGATCGTTTGTTGATCCATCCATTTCGCGGAGCAGCATCTGCATCTTTTCGTCAAAGTCGGTATCACCGCCGTATCGGGCCGACAGCACGCCGGGCCGTCCGTCGAGAGCATCGACTTGTAGGCCCGAATCGTCGGCTAGAGCAAACAAACCTGTTTGACAAGCATAGCCCGACGCTTTGAGCTTTGCGTTGGCGATAAATGTCGAGCCGGTTTCGGGTACTTCAGTTATGTTTTCAAAATCACTCAAGCCCATGAGATCTATTGGCAGACCGGCGAGGAGTAGCCGCAGTTCGGCAAGCTTGCCTAAGTTCTGGGTCGCTACAAGTAATTTCTGAGGTTTCATAGCTTTCGGCACCGATCAGTACGGGACTTTTCCCTTGCTATCGAGGTAGCAAACAGGGTATAAATTAGATAGCGGTTTTCCCGCTCTTACCCTATCTTTTCTACCCGTTTTGTGAGGAATTTCCAAGTTGTCAGCAATCTTGATCGAAAATCAGATCGACGCGCAAATTGACGAACGACCGTCCGCTTCGGAACGTCGTAAGGTCAAAGACAAGCCGCCCGTAGTAAACGAAGGCGAGGTCATTGCCGAGCTCGGCGTTTGGCTGTCGGGGATCGAGAGTTTTTTGGCCTCGGGCCGTTATTCTTTTGCGGATAATAGTGATGCAAAGGGAAGTTCGGAAATGGTCAAGGAGTTTCGCGTCGGCCACTCGGCCCTGCTGCGGATAGCCCGTCTGAATGCGATATTGCTGAGTGTCCACAAGACGGATCAGGCCGGTGGACAAGTAAGCGGACGTGAACTGAGCGATCTGGCGGCGGCGATACGCGATTCGATACTGGTGTCGGACTGTATGGTACGGTCCGAACATATCGGCGTTGCCGAATGGAAAGCGTGGAGCGGTTCACTTGCCGAAAGGCTGACGCATTTGACCGCGTTCAAAAAGATCGTCCGCATTGCCGAGGCTGACGGCGAGCGGTTTTTGCCCGCTCAGTTGCGAGAGCTCATTAATGCAACCTCGGATGACCCGGAGCATGCAGAACTTGCTCTCGTGCTGCCGCGATTTGGCAAGATACTGAAGTGGCTCGATGTCGTCGGCAAAATGCTTGAGGCCGACGAGCCGTTAAAACCTGCGTTGCTGATATTTTCGAGTGTGAATGAGCAGGTGCATGAGCTGATCGGTTCGATCAACAACCGGCTTGAGAGCTTTCCGGACGAAGAGGCGGCGATATTTGGGTCGCTCGATGCGGCGTCATACACCGCGTCGATCGAATTGAAAAAGGTTTATTCGCAGGAGCTCGCGGGCCTAGCGCGTTTGCGGCCTTCGCCGACGATCTACGCTAGGATGGAAACCGCCTATTCGCTACTCAGCGAAGGCTTTCAGCAGATGCTCATCGGTTTTGCCCGGCTTGTCGATCCAAAGTCGAAAGGGCACGATCTGTTCCCAAATTTTAAGAAGAAATTAGACGAGTCGATAACGTTGAGAAGCGAGCTGTCATCGCTCGCGCGGCTCGTACAAACGGCCGAGCAACAGCCAGAAACTCAGAACATTGATAAACTACAGACATCGTTACGCGAGTTTATGACGGCAAAGGTCAGGTTTCTTTTCTATAAAGACACCGAGACCGTCGAGCGTTTTATCGAAGAGATCCTCGTTACCAAACAAAACAAAGACCTAGTGCCGATCCTGCACCGTTTCGGAGCTTATTTGGACACGCTGTTTGGGCAGGTCAACCTGCGAGCGGTTCTGGCGGATCATCCATTTGAATCTTAAGAAATCTTAAACACAGATATACACAGATAAGAAAACTCGATCTGTGTTTGTCCGTGTCCATCTGTGGACGATTCTTCCTATTGTGACCTCAATGTTGCAAGTGGTTTGCGGAAGAGCACATCAAAACTAGCTGCTACGCCGACAAACGTCACAAGTAGCGTTGTTATCACCACACCGCCGGCAGTGAGCATCGGATCAAATTGCCACTCGATCGCCATCAGATAGCGGCAGACGACATACGACAAACTTACAGCAAAACCGGTCGATATCACACCGGCAAGCAAGCCTAACAATCCATATTCAGAAAACAATATCGTCGCTAGGGTGAGCCTTTTTGCTCCGAGCGTTTTTAGTATTGCGTTCTCATAGATCCTCTGCGATTTGGTCAGAGCGACCGAACCTATCAGTATCAGGATGCCGCTCAGCAGCACAAAACTGCCGACAAACGATATCGCGATAACAAAATTGCTGACGAGTTTATCCACCGCAGCGATGATATCGGCGACGTCAAATATTTGTACATTTGGATATTTTTCGAGCAAGTTTCGCTGTAGCCGCTGACGGTCCGTCGCCGGAACGTGTTTGAGAACGGTCGCGGCAAAGCTCTGCGGAGCTTTATCGAGCGTGCCGGGCCGAAAGACAAAAACAAAAGCCGTGCGGGCATTACGAACGTCGATCTTGCGGACGTTGGCGACGCGGGCCGTGACCTTTCTCCCGGAGATGTCGAACGTCATCGAATCTCCGGCTTTGACCGAGAGCGTCTGTGCCATGACCTCCTCGACCGAGACTTGCGGCTCGTCCGTGGTTCCTGTCCACCATTCGCCATTGACTATCGATTCGTTCTCATCGAGCTTTGGACGGTATGTTATCGCAAACTCACGCCCGATCTGCCCTTGTTGCTGGCGTATCTCACGCTGGGTAAAATCGACCGCCTCGCCCTTTACAGCCGCGATCCTCGCGCGAACCGTCGGCACCGATTCGGCACGCTCACCGACGGCCTTTTCGATCATTTCCATCACACCGTCGATCTGGCTTTTTTGCACATCTACAAAGATCATGCTCGGCAAACGCTGGTTACGCGAGAAATCAAATTCCCGCACGAGGTTGGTCTGCAATGCTTGGACAGCGATAACGACAAACGCACCCAGCCCTACCGCGAGCAATATGATCCGCGTCTGATTGCCCGGCCGATAGAGGGAATTGACCGCTTGGCGCATTGAAAACGAGCCGAGCGATTTTGTTCGTTTTAGTATCCAGGTCAGGATCGCGGCCGCGGAATAAAGAACGAGGGCCGTCGCCGCCAGTCCGCCGAGGAAGAACGCACCGACCTTTAACGATCCCGCCTGCCACACGGCAATGCCGAGCAGGGCCGCGATGCACAATGCTCCAAATATCCATTTTGACCAATCGAGCCGGTTGATGTTGACGTTGTTTTCGTCACGGAGGAGCAGTTTGGGTTTGATCGAGCGGATCTGGAGTAGCGGCAACGCTGAAAAAAGTACCGAGATCAAAACGCCCAGCAGAATACCTTGCCAAGCTGACGCGAAATTAACGACGTAGCTCATCTTTGCCGGCAGAGCATCGACAAACCGCCACTTGGCGACCCATAGCCCGCATTGAGCGAGAAAGACGCCAAACATGCTGCCGATCACGCCGAGCGTTAAGATCTGCATCAGGTACACGGCGATCACGCGGTTGCCGGTCGCTCCTAAACATTTGAGAACGGCGACGGTTTTCCGTTTCTGCTCGATAAATGCGCGTGCGACGTTCCACACGCCGACACCGCCGAGCACTAGGATCAGCAGGCCTGTCAGCGAAAGATAATTTTCGGTGCGGGCAAATTGCTCATTGAGATTTTCCTGCTGTTCGCGATACGAATTTACCTGTATTGTTGTCCCCTTTAGGGCATCGCGAAGCTGAGTGACGAGAGCGGTCGGGTTTTCTGACGTGCGATAAAGTATCCGGCGGCGGATGCGGCTCGTGTTGCGGGTGATACCTGCATCGTCAAATGATTTTTTCTCGACAAAGATCCTTGCACCCATCCGAAAGCCGCTCGTGCCGCCGGGTTCCTCGTCGATCGTGCCGCGAATTTGAAACTCGGCTTCGCCGATCTTTAGCTTATCGCCCACCTTTACTTTTAATTCTTCGAGCAGGATGCGGGCGATGACGGCTCCGTTATTTTCGAGCAGCTTGAAATCAAAAGTTTGTCCGTTAGATGTAGCAAAAGTGCCGACAAGTGGAAACGGCGGCTCGATCCCTTTGAGTTCGACAAATTCCAACGATTCGTTTGCCGGATCGGACGGACGTGCCATCGATGCGGTCGATATCGTCTCGTTACGTGCCTCAACGATAGTCGACCGGCCGATCACATCCTCGATCTTTGCGATGTCAGTTGGTGAAAAATCATTGGTCGAGCTGACCTCAAAGTCTGCGGTCATCAAGGCTCTCGCATCATTGCCAACGACCTTTGTTATGTTTTGTATCAGCGAACGAAGCGCGACGATCGAACCCACACCCAACGCTATGCAGAGAAAGAAAAACAGCAAACGCCGCCATGAAGAGCGGATCTCGCGTCTGGTTAGGTTAATGATAAACCTCATAGTTCGTCAGTCTGGGAGAGCTAATTAAACAGGATAGACAGGATATATAGGATGAAAAACATTGAGTATTCTGCTTCTCTTATCCTAGATATCCTGTTCATCCTGTTAAAAATTATTTTTTACATCATTCAATTCGTCCTGCACCACTCGTCCGTCCGCGAGGATGATCTGTCGCTGTGCTTGTGCCGCAAGCACCGGATCGTGTGTCACGAGCACGAGCGTCACTTTGTTTTGAGCGTGAAGTTGGGTCATTAGCTCGAAAATGTGCTGCCCGTTTTTACTGTCCAGATTGCCCGTTGGTTCGTCTGCGAGCAGGATCTTGGGCGAATTGGCGAAGGCGCGAGCGATCGCCACACGCTGCTGTTCACCGCCCGAAAGCTCCGCTGGATAATGATGGCCGCGGCTGGTCAGATCGACCGCGTTTAGCAATTTTTCGGCACGGGTGGCAACACCGTCGAGTCCCAAAATTTCCATTGGGATCAGGATATTTTCAAACGCGGTCAGGCTTGGGATCAGGTGAAACGATTGAAACACAAAACCGATCTTTTCGCTGCGAATACGTGCGAGGCCGTCTTCGGCGGTGGCAGTTATTTCGTCGTCGTCAATGAATATCTTTCCCGACGACGGTGCGTCGAGCCCCGCGATCAGGCCGAGCAAAGTCGATTTGCCGCTGCCTGATGCACCGGTGATCGCGACAAACTGGCCGTCGTGTATCTCGATAGACACATCGTTGAGTATCGTCAGATCTTCGGTGCCCGAGCGGACGGTTTTGGTAATATTCTTAAGTTCGATCATTGTCCTTTGATTCCAAGCTTTTTTGCATCTTTCGCACTTGTTTTAGCGTACAATAAAGCGTTCAATTATGCGTTATCTTATTCGAAAAACAGCAGTTATTAGTTTCATATTTCTCGCGTTTGCAGGTGCTTCGTGCAGCAGGCAGAGTGCGAATCAAGCCATAAACAAGCCTCTTGCCACACCTCAAGTTGTTGCCAATCGTCCAAAGATCATCGCCTTTGGCGACAGCCTGACGGCGGGATTTGGACTTGCCGAAAAAGAATCGTATCCATACCTGTTGCAGGAAAAACTAAAGGCGGATGGCTACGATTTTGAGGTGATAAACGCTGGTGTATCGGGGGATACGACGCTTGGCGGGTTGGAGCGTGCGGACTGGGTGTTTGAACAGGACAACGCCAAGATCGTCATTCTCGAACTGGGAGGCAACGATCTGCTTCGCGGCATACCGGTCGCGCAAATGAAGAAAAATCTCGACCAGATCATCCGCAAGGCAAAGGCTAAGAATTTGAAGATATTGCTGTGCGGTATGCTCGCTCCGCCTACGATGGGGCAACAGTATCAGCAAGATTTCACCGTCGCGTTTCCCGATCTCGCGACCGAGCATAAGGTCGAATTTCTGCCGTTCCTGCTCGAAAATGTCGCGCTAAAAAAGGAACTCAACCAAGCTGACGGCATCCACCCAAACCCCGAAGGGGCAAAGATAATGACCGCCAATGTGTATAAAGCTCTCAAGCCAATGCTGTCACGTTAAGAATTTTTGCCGCGAATAATACGAATATGAGTAATCTAATTTGTGCAATTCGTGTAATTCGTGGCTAAACTTCTTACATGAACGTTACCCATCTCGAATGTGCCTTATGCGGCCTCAGACACGAGGCTAACACTCTGCAAAACCTCTGTCGTGAATGTGGTAAGCCTTTGCTGGTCCGTTATGATCTCGAAAAAGCGGCCGCGGGTTTTGAAAAGGCATATCCGCCCACGTGGAATGACACGGGTCGAGCACCGAACGAGTTTATTTACCGGCGCGAGTCGTCGCTGTGGCGTTATCGTGAGGTTTTGCCGGTCGAAAACCCCGATAATATTGTTTCGTTCGGCGAGGGCTGGACGCCGTTGTTAAAGGCCGACGCTCTTGCCGCGACGCTTCCCATAAAGCTCGATCTTTACATCAAGGACGAGGGGCAAAATCCGACGCAATCATTCAAAGCCCGCGGAATGACCGCCGCGATCTCGATGGCCAAGGAGCTTGGCGTCAAAAAGGTCGCAGTGCCGTCCGCCGGCAACGCCGCGAGTGCTATGGCTGCTTACGCCGCCAAGGCCGGTATGCAGGCGCACATCTTTATGCCGTCCGACACGCCGCTTGCAAACATCGTCGATTGTCAGCAGGTGGGTGCGAACGTCACGCTGGTTGATGGGCTGATCACCGATTGCGGCAAGATCGTTGCCGAACGAAAGGACGCCGAGGGCTGGTTTGACGTATCGACGCTCAAAGAGCCGTATCGCGTCGAAGGCAAAAAGACGATGGGCTACGAATTGGCGGAGCAACTTGCGCGACGCAGCTCTGCGACCGGCGGCGAAGCCAACCGCGAAATGACGCTGCCCCAGTTACCGGACGTGATCATCTACCCGACGGGCGGCGGCACGGGGCTGATCGGCATGTGGAAAGCGTTTAACGAAATGAAGCAGATGCCTTACATATGGCCGGTTTTCAAGCTGCCGCGTATGATATCCGTGCAATCCGAGACGTGTGCTCCGATCGTCCGGGCTTTTCATGCCGGCGAGCGGTTTGCTGATGAGTTCGAAAACGCCTCAACGGTCGCCTCCGGCCTGCGGGTGCCAAAGGCGATCGGTGACTTTCTCATCCTCGACGCTATTCGCGAATCAGGTGGCACCGCTGTATCTGTTTCCGACGCCGAGCTTGTCGCCGCCGTTGCTGAGATCGGCGCCCTAACAGGCATCTTTACCGCCCCGGAGGGGGCTGCGTGCATGCCCGCTCTTAAGAAGCTGATCGCCGAAGGCCTAGTGCACGAAGGCGAGTCAGTCGTAATATTCAACACGGGCTCCGGCATTAAGTATCTCGAAGCCTTTGAATAAGACCCAATATTCGTAAAAATTTTGGCCCGTCTAAGCCAACGATGGGCGTTTCCGCGCATCAAAGCCAACATAAGGCTATAAATAGGAGTTTCTGGATGATATTTAGATCAAGATCTATCAATGTATCGGCCATCAGTTTTGTGCTCTCGCTTTGTGCGATATTTTTATTTGCCGAAACTGCCATGGCACAGACAATTACGAAGGCAGAGCTTTTGGCGAACGCTGCCAAGATGAAGGAAAAGATCGTCAAGATCGGACAGGGAAACGACGCGACGCTGGTTCGTCGTGACGGCAAGGAATATTACGGGACGCTCTCAAGCATCGAGGACGAGGTTGTGCTGATCCGCGATGTAGATCTAAAGGACACTATCGAACTAAATTACCAGGAGATCACAAAGGTCTCAAAAGGCTATGGCGAACGCCGGGCGTGGAACGGCAAGCGCATCCCGCCGAACAAACGGCGCATCGGCCTTATCATTGCCGCCGCCGCGATCGCTGTTCCCGTGGCCATCGTGCTTGCGTCGATGAGCAAGCAGGAATGACTGCACCCAGATCTCCTCAAAGTTAGTTATACAAGCTAACATTTGTTAAAATTACGCCATAACTATTCGTCGGGAAGGCGAAGTAGTCGGGGTTTTAAGTTTAGAGTACAAGCTTTAGCTTGTTTTGTTCAGAGTGCGTCCAAGCAAAGACGCGCACTCTGAACTTTTTATTGATGAACAGTCTCGTATTTTCAAACATGCTCCATCGGCCGGCTAGGACGGTGGTCAGTATTGTCGGTATTGGCATCGGTATATTGCTGATAATCGTGACCGTTGGTTTGGCGAATGGCAGTTTGCGTGAGCGCGCAAAACGCGAAGCGAATGTAGGGGCTGAGATCATGTTTCGTCCATCGGGGAGCATGGGGCTGACCGGCTCTGAAGTGTTGCGTCTGCCGGTGACAATGGGGCCTGATATCGAAAAGGTTGAGGGTGTTGCGGCGGCGGTTCCGATCGGGCAAAACAGCGTTTCGTCAAAAGAGGGCATTACCGGCAGTCGTCTGGTTGATGGCGTCGAGTGGGAAAAGTATGCGGCGGTCGCCGGGTTGCAAGTCACGCAGGGTAGGAAATTTGTTGACGGCAAAGACGAACTGATAAGCGACAGTGCATGGCTAGCGGCACGTAAGGAAAAGATCGGCGGGAAGTTGAGCGTTTATGATCGCGATTTTGAGATCGTTGGGACTTACGAGCCCAGCGCAGGTGCGCGTGTCAAAATACCGTTATCGACGATGCAGACACAGCTTGGGGCGGAGGGCAAAGCGTCGGCTTTTTTGGTGAAGGTAAGAGAAGGTTTTACTCCGCAGACGGTCGGCGACAATCTGCACGCCAAATTTCCCGAGGACCAGATAATTCTCACCAGCGAACTCGAAGAGCTTTATATGCAAGGCATTCCGGCCTTAAATGTCTTTCTAAACGTTGTCATCGGCGTTGCCGGCGCCATCTCAGCACTGATCATTTTGCTGACAATGTACACGACCGTTACGGAGCGAACTCGCCAGATCGGTGTACTCAAATCATTGGGTATGTCCAAAACAGGCATTGCATTGACGATCGTGAAAGAGGCTTTATTACTAAGTCTTGGTGGCATCGTATTTGGTGTGGTCGCGACGGTCGGGTTGAAATATGTTTTTGCAAAGTGGACGACGCTGACAGTTGCTATTGACCTTTCGCTGGTTGGTACGATCGTAGTCGTTGGACTTATCAGCGGTATGATCGGAGCGTTGTATCCGGGCTTGCGAGCGGCTCGTCTTGATGCTGTCGAGGCACTCAATTACGACTAAATAGCGCAAAAAAAACGTCGAACCAGAGGTACCGTTATTGCATCAAATCCTCGATAATAAGGATTAAGAATTGGACTTTCGAGACAACTTTTGGCCGAAAGTGAATCGCTTAAAGCCAATAGCGATAACAGTTGATGATCTCAAGCACCCTCCAAAACCGCACAAAATGCTTTAGCCTTGTTGCGGCTTTGCTGCTGGTGTTTTTTGCGGTTTTTCCAACTGTTGCCCAGACGGTTGACGAACCCGCGAAGCAGATCGTAGCTGCTTCGAAAGACACTCCTGATTTTCGGGTTGAAAAAATACCCGTCGCGGGTGGGGCTGAGATAATCACTATCTTTGCCCGAAAGGACAATTTTGACGCTGATGTGAGCGACGGGCAGACTGAAATACCGCTTTTGAGCGTGATGCGGGATACATTGGGCGATGATCGGCCTGAGAACGATCGCCTGAGATATGTCTGGATGCACTCGTATACGAGGGCATCGTTTTGGCAAAAAGCTGCCGCTTTTGTTCCGTTTCTCTATATTAGGACGACGAATAATAAAGACATCGGTACTCGGCCGCCGCCGCACGTGGTCGATATGAACAGCAATCATAACGGCATTTGGGGGCAAGTGCTTTGGGTTGTTTTCAAGAAAATGATACTCGGTGAAATGGGAGTCGGGCCAAAAGCATCGGTACTGCAATATCGTCAAAACAGCCAAGATTATAAACGTACATCTGTTGCAAAAGCCCTAACGGTTTTGTCGCTATTTGAATCGGTATCCGGCGAAAAGCTATTGAGCGATGCCGAGTCAAAAGATATCCAAGCGAGGCTTTGGCTGACGGACAAGACCCTTGGTGCGATGATGCCGGATGAAGAGCTGAATCGCGTTTATGATACTGAGATCGTGAAAAAGCGCGATATGCGCGGGCGCAATTGGGAACTTTTGCGGCAATATTCCGAGGCTCAAGGACTGTATTTTGAGCCGTTAGAAATGCCGGACGGCTCGGCACGGCACGCGACCGTTTGGATCGCTGCCGAAGATATGGCGGAAAATAAGGGCCGTAAATTTGACGGACGTTTTCTGAATATCAAAGACCCATGGAATGATGTAAAACTTGCGAACTGGAAGGGCTACACTCAGGTCAAATGGTTTGACGAAGATGAGCGAATTGTCGAGCCGCATACCTTAAACGCCAAACCGAAAACTCTTATCCCATTGGCCCTATATGGGCTTGATAATCCTAAAATACCAACGATACTGATCGATTTTCGTGATACGCGTAACGCAAAACGCCGGGAGATGTCTAAGCGGATCCTAACGGATCTGACGAACAGTGTGATCTCATTCTCGCCGTTTGGTAGTATTCCGCTATTTGTTAGCAAGTTCGCATACGACTTTGTTACAGGACGGCGTGGGATCGACATCAACCAGGAATCGCGGATCAGGTCGTATGCCCAGCTAAAGATGCTGCTTTCGCTGGATGCGACGCTCACAGCAGATTTTCGTGGCGAGATCGCTGATCGGCTGGAAAGAGTCTCGCTAAATCCGCTCGAAAATGATCTGTCAGTCGAGGCTGATCTTGCCCGGAAACAATACGCTAATCTGATCGCCTACGCCAAGCGCGACGACGGGCTGCCGGCTTTGATCGCCCGAGACAGGCGCGAAGAGATGGTCAAACTTGCCCATTCGCGAAAACGCCGGGCACTTATAACGGCGGCTCGGTTTCTGACATTTGGGCTCTATACGCATCGCGAAAATGTAACCCCTGAGTTGCTTGCCAAACTCGACATCAGGCGGCAGCTCAACTATCACGAAAGAGTTTTGAATGAGATAGCTTATAGGTCGGCAAAACCTGAGGTCGATAGCGACATGTCGGCTTTGAGGCGTTCGTTAGAATTTGTTGCCGAGCACGGAGATGATGCCGGCGACAAAACGGCACGCTCATTATTAAAGATCTTTGCCATCACCGACGACGAGGAGGTGCGTTTGAAATGCCTTGCGGGCCTGTACCGTATAGATGATTCGGGTGCGAAAAAATATTTGCTTGCTATTTACAAGGATCCGGCTGTGGTCGAGAGTCTCCGAAAACTCTCAGCAGGTTACCTAAAGCGGGCGCTTGACGAGGGTAAGCGGATCTCAGCTCGCGACGCCGCAGTCATCGGCAGTTTTGCCAACAACTAATTTCCTTTTTTAGAGCGAGCAGGTTTTGATGAGATCGAGATCAAATTTCTACGCTTTGTTTTGTATTTTGCTGCTGGCCGCGATCTGTGTTGTCGATGGTTTTGGCCAAAATGTTAAGCGCGTAGTCGTCGTCAAGATCGACGGCCTGCCGGGGTATTACGTTGATCAGTTTGTGAAACAGCGTGACCCGGCTACCGGCAAGTCTGTGCTGCCGTGGTTTGACGAGATCTTCTACAAAAATGGGTCACGTGTCAGTAATTTCTACACTCGAGGGATCAGCCTTTCGGCGCCGTCCTGGAGCATGTTAGACACCGGGCAGCATCTTCAGATCAAGGATCATGTCGAGTATGACCGTCTGACCAAGCAGGCCTATGATCACCTCAGATTAGTCCCGTACTATGTGCAGTACCTTCTCAACAAAAAGGCTGACATGCCGGGTGTAGAGGTGTTGGATCAGTTGTCAATACCGCTGATGTCAGATGCCTTTCCCTACAATAAACGCTACACGAGTCACCAGCTCTTTCAGCGCGGTAACAATTGGAGTACGCTCGCCAGCGGCTTTATAAAGCTCTACCCTGGCAAACCAAAGGAGTTTGTTGACGAATGGTCGATAGGACTCGACTTTTTAAATGTAACTGCCAACCAAGCCGAATGGGACGTGGTTGACAAAGTTGTCACTCGGCCCGAACTTGATTACCTAGATTATTATACAAGCTCTCTTGATCATGTTACGCACGCCAACAACGACACTGCCTCACGACTGGCCGTAATTAAGGCCGTCGATCGCACAATCGGTCGAATTTGGTCGGCGATCCAATCGTCATCTCGTGCCGACGAAACAGCGATGATCCTCGTTTCCGATCATGGAGCGAATTCGGACGATCGGATCTACAGTCAGGGATTTAATTTGGTGAACCTGTTTCGGAGTTCGGCGGGCGGCGGCCATCATGTTGTTACCAAGCAGCAGATGATGACCAATTATTCGATCAAAGCGATCTATCCGTTTTCTCCTGTCGTCACTAATCCATCAAAGGAATCCTATTACCTTAAAGGCCAGGACGACCTGTATCCGACCGTTCTTGTCGATCTCGATGGCAATGAGCGGGCGTCTATACATCTGCGCCAGAATGATCTAAATATTTTGCAGATCCTGCTCCAACAGTTAAAGCAAAAGAGTTTGTCACAACCAAAACAAAAAGCCGCCACCGATCTGTTTTTTCAGATCGTCAAAAAGCATCGAAACCGCTGGCAGGACAATGTAGATCAGATCAGCGAAGAAATGGTTGCCCTCCATCGCTCCATCGAGAAACAAGAAAAGATAATCGCTGCTCAGCCCGATAAATTTACGCCCGAGGACTATGCTAACGGGATAGACAAAGAGGCTCGCAGAATCTACGCGCTTGCGGAACTCGCAAAGCGAGCCGAGGCCGATTACCGGAAATATGTTGCGATCCTCAAAAACCTCATCGATCTAAAACCAGAAACATTTGATCCCAAAAAATTAAAGATCGAGGATCTGATAGCGCCTGGGGCTATGGGGGAGAAAAATAGTGTTTTCGAACTTCAAAACTACGTAATTGGGTTGTCGCCAAACGGACTGGTATTAAACGAAGATCAAGGTGTCGATCTGGAAAAAAGTTTTCGACGCGTCGATTATTTTGATCTTTTGGCCAAACAAAAAGTGCGGAGCAATGTCCAGGCCGAGGTCGGCAGCAGGCCGGTCGACTTTACGGCGGTTAAGATCCCGCAAGTTGCGTTAGCTGAAGCGTTACCGCCGGAACTGCGCTCAGCGGAGGACGCTATTTGGTTATATGCCGGAAATGACAAACAAGCACTTATATTAAATCGGGTAAATGCCGACGGCGGACAGAGCTATCGATATATGCCGGTTTCGGGGCTGCGTCAAGATGCCGGCGGGAAAGTTACCCTTACTAGACAGAAATGGGGCGAGGGTTTTCCGCTGAAACATTTTGAGGATAAGGATCTAGCTGTCTCAGATCGCGAGGCGTGGATCAACGAATGGCATACTGAGATTGAATGGCTGCGGGCAACCCATAAGACGATCTATTCTAATGCGGTCATAGGGCTAAATGAGCAGATCGGGCGGCACATTTTACCAATCAACGGCGATGTGAGCACGACCGAGGACGAGCGTCTGATGCGGCGATTTCGTCAACGCCAACGTGACGTTACCCAGCCAGATCTGATCGTTCTCGCGGCAGATCATTGGAATTTTAACGTCAGCGGATTTAACGCGGGCGGTAATCACGGTTCGTACTTTCGCGTTTCGACAAATTCGACCTTGATGTTTGCCGGCGGAAATAAGACAGGCATCCCCCGGGGCATACTGATCGACGAGCCCTACGATAATCTTAGTTTTATGCCGACGGTTTTGTGGTTAATGGGCAAAGTTGATGATCAGGGCCGCCCGACGCCCGAACTTATCGAGCGCGGGTTTCACAAGTTTCCGGGCAGAATGATAACCGAGGTCACTAAGGCGAAATAAGAGGTCCCGAGAATAGGCTGACCAATTTTTCAAGGCCTTTAGCAACGTCAGCGGACAGATGTATGCGTAATGCCCGCCGTCCACGGTCGAGCAATACCTGAAAGTCGCCGCGAGCCTGCGCAGATTTGACCACGCCGAATGTATATTTTTGCCCGGGCACGGCTAGGTCAAAAGCATCATCCGATGTGATCTGTAAAAACACGCCGTTATTTGCCCCGCCTTTGTAGGCCTGCCCTGTCGAATGCAGAAAACGCGGTCCAAAGCCAAGACAGGTTGCAACGCCCGTTCGTGCGAGGATCTTTTCGCGAATAGCTTGAAGCAGCTTTTCTGTTTCAGAATTCATCTCGATATATCCGAGGATCGCGAAATAATCATTTTCGACAATATTTCTGAGATGGGCGTCAATTATGTCCTGTAGTGAGATGTCTGTTCCCGGCGCCACTTTTAATTTCTCCGCATATTCATCACTTGTGAAAAGCGAGACACCGTCGCTTTCAAAAAACGCTTTTTCGTCCGGTAGAGAGCCGGTCTTTTCATATTCGTCGGTGATCTTGCGGGCTTCGATCTTTGCGGACTCAACATCGGGCTGGTTAAACGGATTGATCTGCATGACCGCTCCTGCCACCGCCGTCGCGAATTCCCAACGGAAAAATTCTTGGCCGAGATCGTCGATGCTATCAAGCTCGATCTTAACCGCCGGGTGACGGGCAGATGTTAATTCAGCGAAACTATCAATGAAAGAATCGTCACCTTTAAGGCTCAGAAAAGCAAAGAGTCTGTCGTCGCCATATCGCTCTGGCAGTTGCATCGATTCACGATCAATAGGGATTATCGAAACACCATTTTTTCCGGTCGATTCGGCGACGAGTTGTTCCATCCACGCTCCGAGATCGTGAATTTCCGGAAAGGTAAAGATCGTCAATTTATCGCGTCCGTGTTTGTGGCAAACGCCGAGTATCAGACCAAGTAACGCTCCAGGATTTGCTGCTCCGTCACCATTGCGGCAGGCTTCGGACATGGTGTTCGCATTCGTCAAAAAGCTCTCGACATCCAGCCCCATCGAGGCCGCCGCCGTCATTCCAAATGCCGAAAGCGCCGAAAATCGCCCGCCGATCTGCGGCTTGCCGTAAAAGATGTGACGAAAACGATCGTCTTTGGCAACCTGCTCCATTTTCGAGCCTGGATCGGTGATCGCAATAAATTGCCGTCCTGCATTTTTACGCCCGACTGCTTCGGCAACTTTTTCAAAGAAATATTGCTTGAAACAATTTGGCTCAAGCGTCGAACCTGATTTGCTCGCGACGATGAATAGTGTTTTTGCGAGATCGAGTTTTTCCTCGACCGCTTTGACCTGGGCCGGAACGGTCGAATCGAGGATGTGAAAGTTTGTCCTGCCAAACGTCACCGCCAAGACCTCAGGACACAGCGACGATCCGCCCATACCCATCAGCAAAACGTCTTTAAGATCAGCGGTCGCGAGGTCGCTTTGCAGGTCGCGATACTTTTGCAGATCACCGAGTTCTTCGCTGACAATATCGAGCCAGCCTAGCCATTTGGCTTCGTCGTCGTTTGTCCATACAGAAGCGTCCTTTGACCAGATGCGGGTTACCTTATCTTCGAGTCTCCAATTCTCTATCTCGGTCAGCACAGCGGTCTCAAGTTTGGGCGGCAGTGAATATTCGATAGCGTTTAGCATGATTTGATATTGGTGAAAATCGGTTTCGCTGTCAAATTTGTCATTTTGTTGTAAAATCGCGGTTGATTACGAGGGGAGAAAATAAGAATGAAAATTAACAGGCGCTCGTTTATTGGACTTGGCTTGGGAGGTGCGGCAATGTCGACGCTGCCGGGAGCGGAGTCTTTGGTAAGTGCTTCACCTTATGCCCCGCCGAATCTTTACGAGTGGCTTAATGCCAATCCGAACGTTCGTGATTCGATCTCATGGCTTGTACCCAATACAAAGACGTATAAGGCTGACAAGCAGCAATTTCAAGCTTGGGTCACGACCCGAAAGGACGAGTTGGTCAAAGCATTTGAAGCGGCTTGGAACAATCAGCCGAGCAACGCTGTTGATATGCCCACTAATTTGGAGTCGCCCAGTAATTTTCCGGCGACCGTGATGCCGCCTGATCAAGCTTGGAACTACTTTAAGGCAAGTGTCGCACAGAGTCTCGCCATCGAAATTGGTAAACGTGTGCCATGGTCGGTCAAGCCGTATTCGAGCGAGGCTCTCGCCGTTCTTTTTGACGCGGAAAAGCTCTATAAATGGGACAATTCGCTCGATGGTTACAGGGTGTTGTCGGACAATGGTTATTTTACCCCGTCACCGCCGGAATTTAGTTTGAAATTTCTTAACCAGATCGGAGCCGTTTCGATTACCGGTCTCGGGAGCATACCTGGACTCGCAGCGGTACCAAAACAGACAGGGCGTCCGCAGATCCCGATACCCTTATCACTCCCGACCGCTCAGAACGCCCGTACCCGGACGATCGCCCGGCTATTCGATTGGGGCCGTTATTATCTCCTCCATTTTGCCGGTGACTATACGACCGAGAATATGAAAGCTCATTGGCAGTACGGCGGAATGCCGCCACTCTCCAGGGTTATCAACGGGACCATAAATCAAACACTGAAACTCAAAGAGATTGGACACTGGACTGCGGGCTGCTATGGAACAACGGGATTTTTGTCGGGCGTTTTACGAGCGGTCAACATTCCGGTACAACAAAAATTTGCATGTCAGCACTCGCTAGCTCATTTTGTTGCAGACGATCTCTATCTCACGCATAGCGACGATCTCTATAATTCGTTTTCGAAACCTGCTTCGGTTACCAGCAATCTGCCATTTCCATCGACCGAATTGCTGATCTCAGGCAGCCAGTTTAAGGCGTGGTTTGGCAGTAATTGCAATAATGTCGGGCGTAATCCTGCTGAACTCGCGGTCAAATATCTGTCACCTTTATTGGTCCAGTATTATGTAAGTGACAAGGCGGGCAACAAAACTCATTCATCCGGAAAGGTGTACGAGTCGCTAAAGAAATTCTATACCGTTGCGGAACTTGAGAACCTCAAGCTTTGGGAAAGGCTTGAACTAAAGGTTTCGGGAACGTAAACCTTGTAAAGAGGTACCATTGCCATTTCGAAAGAAGAAATTAGATTAAAACGGCGGATCAAGTTTCGCGGATGTTGCGCGATCCAAAATAAAAAAATATGACACAAGCAGAACAAATATCGCCCTTTAAGAGTGCGATCCAAAAACACAAAATATTTCTTTTCCTTGCGGTCGCCATTTTTGGTGCGATGCTGGCATGCGAAAAGCCTGCTGCCAACAATTCTAACGACAACAAGGCGACGACGAATACCAATCAGGCGGCAAACGCCGCTACGCCCGTACCGGCCAATACGACGACGAACTCGGCCGGAACTCCGACCGATGCCTACAAGGCGGCATACACGGCGCGAAAGAATAAAGACATCGAGGGCCTCAAAAAGCTGATGTCTAAGGACGTGCTTGAGTTTCTAACGATGGTTGCTGAGGTTGATGATAAGAAAAAATCTACTCTCGACGATCAGCTAAAAGAATTGTGTGAAAAACCTCAAGCTACAACCGCTGAGGCCCGTAATGAAAAGATCGACGGCGACACAGCGACGATCGAATATCTCGACGAAAAAGGCGGATGGAAGCCGATGGAGTTTATCAAAGAGGACGGCGTCTGGAAGATGGCGTTCGGAGCTAAAAAGCCAGGGTCGCCGGATCAGGGTAAAGACGAAAAGAGCAACAAGTAAAAGTTTGTATTAAATACGCCATAGACACGAAAGTAGAGTAAAATGGGTTACCTATTTTCGTGTCTTTTAGATGTTTAGTGGATGGGATAAATTTATGAGTCAAGCAGAACAACAATCGCCGCTGAAGAGTGCGATCGAAAAGCACAAAGAGTTTCTTTTTCCCGCAGTGGCAATGTATTACCAGGAGCCGATAGCTATCGTCAAAGGCGAGGGCGAAAAGGTTTGGGATGACAAGGGCAATGAGTATCTCGATTGCTTTGGCGGCGTGTTGACCGTCAGCCTCGGCCACGCGAATCCGCGCATCAATAAGGCGTGGGTCGATCAGGTGAATACGTTTTCGCACGGTTCGACGCTTTATGCGAACGGACCGCAGGGCGATCTGGCAGAAAAGCTCGCCGAGATATCGCCCGGCAAGTTGAAGAAATCATTCTTCTCAAACAGCGGCACTGAGGCCGACGACACCGCCGTGCTCGCGGCTAAGATCGCTACGGGGAACAACGAAGTTATCGCATTGCGTCATAGCTACGCCGGACGGAGTGCAACGGCACTTTCGACCATTGGGCACCACACTTGGAAACCGATCGCTTCGCAGGTTGCGGGTATTGTTCATGCTCATGCGCCCTATTGTTATCGATGTCCGTTCAAGCTCGAATATCCTTCGTGCGGCGTCGCCTGTGCGGACGATGTCGAGGAACTTATCAAAACCACGACCACGGGCAAGATCGCAGGCATGATCGCCGAGACAATTCTCGGAGTTGGCGGATTTATCATCCCGCCAAAGGAATATTTCCCGCGTGTCGCTGAGATCGTTCGCCGTCACGGCGGGCTATTTATTTCGGATGAGGTGCAGGCAGCGTGGGGACGCACGGGCGATAAGTGGTTTGGCATCGAGCACTGGGGTGTCGAGCCTGACATTATGACTTCGGCAAAAGGTATGGGCAACGGTGTGCCTATCGGCTGGACGATCGCGACCGAGGAAGTCGCAAATGCATTTCCGGGGCTGACGTTCTCGACATTTGGCGGCAATCCCGTCTCGGCGGCTGTGGGGCTTGCGGTCATTAACGTGATCGAAGAGGGCGATCTGCTCACCAACGCCAGCGTCGTCGGTGACTATCTGCTCAAACGCATGCACGAACTGCAGGAAAAGCACGCCTGTATCGGCGATGTTCGCGGCAAAGGCCTCATGCTCGGCGTCGAACTCGTAAAGGACCGCAAGACCAAAGAACCAAATCCCGAAGCCGTCCTCAAGGTCTTCGAAGAAACGCGGGCGCGCGGCGTCCTCATCGGCAAAGGCGGCCTCTATGGCAACGTCATCCGCACCGGGATGATGCTCAACACGACCACCGACACTGTTGATCGAATGGTCGAGGCGCTTGATGCGGGTTTGGCTCTTTGTTAGTTAAATGAGCGGTGGCACATATTTAGATTACGCCAGAGCGGTGCTAGCGAATTATGAAAAGCGCGACGCGAGCGAGCGAAATCTAGTCTCTGACACCGTAAAGGATTTCCCATTTCGGCGTGTACTCGACGTCGGTTGCGGGCCGGGGCAGGATCTGTTGCCGTTTCTTGAACAAAGCTATGCGGTTTGCGTTGGAGTCGATGTTGGCGAAGAGCTTGGTAAAGTTGCCGTTCCGTATTTTAGTGAACGAGGGTTTGCTGACCGAGCATATTTTGTCCGAGCGGGCGGTGAGGCTTTGCCGTTCGCGAACCAGAGTTTTGACATCGTATTGTGCCGGGTGGCATTGCCGTATATGCACAACCGGAAAACTATTGCCGAGATCGCCCGCGTGATGACTCCCGGAGCGACCCTTTTCTTAGTAACGCACGCCCCGCTCTTCTATTTGGCAATGGCGGCTGAACGGCTTAGGGCGTTGCAGGTCAAGCAACTCGCCTATCCGGTCATCTGTCTGCTCGCAGGCGCGTGGCATAGCCTGACGGGACATCAGTTGTCCGGCGGTATTTGGGATGGCAAAGAGATCTTTCAAACCCGTAGATATTTGGACCGGGAATTGGGCAAGCACGGGCTCAAGATCAAGTTCGAACTGACGGATACGACCCATCGGGCACCTTCATTTCGAATAACAAAATTGTGACAAATGCCGCGGAAGATTGACCGATTATGCCATTTCGCCGCCACTCAAACAAAAAGAGCACTAAGAAATATTCTCAGTGCTCTTTGTGTAGTCCGTGGCTAGATCTTTCTATCTGCCAAATTCATCGCCATAGACTTCGGCGTATTTTTCGTAACGCTTAATGAGGGCGATGTTCTTTTTCTCGATGTCGGTCAGACGGCCGCGGATATCGACGGTGTCCGGCACGTACCAGTCCTCGTTCTCAAACCGCTGGCGAAACTCTTTCTTGCTAAAACAGTATCCGTGACGGGCAAAGATCTCTTGCCGCATCAACTGCAATTCGCCTTTGCTGAGATTTTCGACATCTTTGGTCTTTAGCAGGCGAGTCGATGCTTCGGGCCAACCGCCGACATTGGCTTTGTATTCAAATTTGCGGCGGTCGAGCGTGTATGATTTCTCGGGACGCTTTGTGTCGTTGGCTTTCCAGGTGCCTTTGACCTGTTTCGCATCGCTGGTCGCAACTGTAAATTTGAAAACGCCGTCATCTTTATGATCGCCGGGCTCTTTGGCCTCGATCGTCGCGACGCTATTTTCGATCTTATATGTGCCGTCAAACGGCCGATCGTTGCCGCCCACGATGCTGCGTCCGGTAACCGAACCACCGGCGGCTTTTGTGATCATAAGAGTGATCTTGTTGTCGCCAAATGCGCCAACGTAAGAGCCGAGGATCTTTTGTGCCTCAGTATCCGCCGCTGCGACGCCCTGGTAAGACGGGGCATCAGGCGAAGGTGTCTCAGCCGTCACCGGATCGGCGGCGGTGGTATTATTAACCTTGGCGGTTGTACTATCAGATTTGACGACATTACAACCGGCAAAGAACGATGCGGCGACGATAGCGAATAGTAGTTTTTTCATATGGCTAGTCCCCAATTATTACCCAACTCCAGAGGTTTTTACAACCGTGAATTTGCGGTGAATGTTGTCCTGCTGGCCGCTTTGGCGTTCTTTACCGTGCTGATGGCGAGGATCACGGTCGCCTATATTCCATATAACACGGATATCGGTTTTTTGCAGATCAAACAGGACTATATCGATATCGATCATTGGCGGATCGCTTTTTTTGTCCACGTTTATATGAGCACTTGGGTTCTGCTCGCCGGTTTTACGCAGTTTTCGGCAAAGATCAGGGATTTTTATCCAAAGGTTCATCGCATACTTGGCTATTCGTACGCATTAAATGTACTGTTCATCACGGGCCCCGCGAGCCTGATAATGGCGTTTTACGCAAACGGCGGCATAACGTCAAAGGTGGCTTTCATACTGCTCGGGATCGGGTGGATATATTTTACGGCGATGGCAGTTTTAACCGCTCGCCGGGGCGATTTTGTTGCTCATCGCAATTTCATGATCCGCAGCTACGCTCTGACGCTTTCCGCTCTGACACTCAGAGCGTGGAAATGGAGCATCAACAATTCCGTCGATGGCCTGCCGCCAATGGACGTCTATCGCGCCGTCGCGTGGCTTGGCTGGGTGCCAAATCTGTTGCTTGCCGAATTTCTAATTTGGAGGTATAAATATCGTGCGTTTGCCGGACGTAAGACACCAGCAAATAATGCCGGAAATGACCTCAAATTGAGTTAGAATAGAGATATGAGAACGCCCAACCATGATTGAAACTGTTGATCGGATGGTTGAGGCGTTGGATGCAGGTTTT
Source organism: uncultured Chloracidobacterium sp. (assembly GCA_964543865.1). GTDB lineage: Bacteria > Acidobacteriota > Blastocatellia > Pyrinomonadales > Pyrinomonadaceae > OLB17. The sequence continues at coordinate 2,888 of CAZIZR010000019.1, read as the reverse complement.
GCCCTTTGCTAATACCCTATGGTTTCAAAGAGCCTCGCTAAACTAGTTGCGTACTTACTCCTGCTGTCAAACGGCTTGCCGGTTGGGGGGCAAGCTAACGGAAAGCAGACGATTCCGAGCATACTTAGGCTCGCGTTGGCTCAGGTACAGGGCGAGCGGATTCTTGAGCATACCAAAACGCTTGCGTCTGATAGATTTGAAGGCCGGTCACCGGGTACGCTAGGCGAACGGCTAACAACACGATACATTGCCGAGCAGTTTCGGAAAGCGGGCTTGCGGCCTGGAAATCCGGACGGCACGTATTTCCAATATGCCCCGGTTATTGGATATAAAACCACACCTCGGATCGATCTTGTAATAGATGGTAAGTCTGTCCAGTTGGATTTTATGACGGACTTTGTTCACGATCTTCCCCGTTTGGCACAAAAAGTAAACATTGGTGTTTCAGACGTTATCTTTGCGGGCTATGGCATTGTGGCTTCTGAGTACGGCTGGGACGATTACAAAGACGTCGATGTAAAAGGCAAACTGTTGCTGGTGTTGAGTGGTGAACCATCGAGGCCTGACCCAACAGATGCAAAGAGTTCAGATGTGACGTTTTTTAGAGGCGACACTCGCACCTATTACTCGACACGAGAATCGAAATACGAAACAGCGGCAAAACGCGGAGCAGCCGGGATACTTGTCATCACCGATCCGGAAAAGTCAGAAACGTTCTCAATATTCAAAACGTTTGCGGCTATGGAAGGCATGGCTTTGAAAAGTTCGGCGGTGAAATTTCAACCAGCGATCTCCGGACTCATTACTAAAAATGCCTTTGAACGACTCCTAACCTCGGCTGGATTGAATTCGGTCGAGAGAGAGAAGACGGCGCAGGATAAAGATTTCAAGGCGTTCAGTCTAAAAGCGAAAGGTGCGATCTCAATGACTAGCAAGTTGAGATATTTCACGAGTTCTAATGTCGTTGCTAAAGTCGAAGGTTCGGACCCGCGGTTGAAAAATGAGTATGTGATCTATTCTGCTCACTGGGATCATCTTGGCAGGGACGAAAGTCTCAAGGGCGACCAAATATACAATGGCGCGAGCGACAATGCGTTGGGTGTAGCCCAGTTGATAGAGATCGCCCGAACTTTTGCCGCACTTAAGGAACGTCCGAGGCGTTCGATACTCTTTATAGCGACGACGGGCGAGGAAAAAGGGTTTCTTGGAGCCAGATACTACGCCCAAAACCCTTTATACCCTATTAGCAAAAGTGTCGCGGCAATAAATTTGGATGCTGGCAATCCCTTTGGTTTGACAAGAGATCTGGGCAGCGCCGGATTTGGAAACACGACGATCGATGACACTCTAGCTAAATCGGCGGAAATGCAAGGTAGGAGTTTTCTTAAAGAGTCGCTTGATGGAAACGGCGGTTATTACTTTGCTTCTGATCAGATCGAGTTTGCCAAGGTGGGGATTCCGGCCGTCTTTCCGTGGAGCGGGTTTGACTATGTCAATAAGCCGAAGGATTTTGGCGAGAAGCAATGGAATGAGTTCGGGAGCAATCGCTATCACCAGGTCCGTGACGAGGTGATGCCCGATTGGGACATGACCGGAGCGGTCGAAGATGTCCGCTGGATGATGATCACAGGTTATCTGATCGCCAATGAAGTAAAACGTCCTGCTTGGCGAAAGGGTGTGGAATTTAAATAAATAGATCGGACACACCACAAAGCAGATTCGTCATCCGCAAGAGGATCACGCCTGAAATAGTGAAAATATAAGTTAGAATAAAGTAATGAGAACGCCCGAAGAAAAACTGCTCAACCCGCGTCCCGGCAGCAAGATCGCTGCCGCAAAAGAATTTGGCATTGATTTAACTCTGATCGTAAGTAAACTTAGAAAAACTCCGCAACAGCGGATTGACGATCTACAATCTGTAATGCGGTTCTTTGTTGAGTTGGACAAAGCACGAGAGGCTCGGGTTGTTAAGAAATGATCGAACTGAAAGATGCAATTACGGCGCTGGTCGATAATGATGTCGAGTTTGTTCTTATCGGTGGTGTGGCTATTACGCTTCACTCCTCGGCATATGTGACCGAAGATCTGGATTTTTGTTATTCGAGAACAAATACGAACCTCGTTAAGATCGCAACGGCGCTTAAGGGGTTTAAACCTCGTGCTAGGGGGATTCCCGACGAATTACCCTTCGTTTTTGACGAAGGCACACGGCGAAACGGTACGAATTTTACTTTTAGTACGACAATTGGCGATATGGATCTATTGGCAGAAGTTGCCGGTGTAGGTGACTATATCGCAGCGAAAGAAAGATCGGTCGAGTTTACGATTTACGAGCGGCCTGTTCAGGTTCTGAATTTGGATGCTCTGATCGACGCCAAGCAAGCTGCAAACAGGCCAAAGGATCAGTTGGCACTTCCCGAATTATTGGCTCTCCGCGAAGCTTTGGACGTTGACAGCGAATAAACTTTGGCTGTAGTTCCTGACTTTCGCCGATCAGCAATGTATAAGGATTATGAAAACACTAATCAAAAACGGACGCGTCGTTACTGCAGTTGATGATTATCACGCTGACGTATTTATCGACGGCGAGACGGTGACGACGATCGGGAAGACGCTCGAGATGGACGCCGATGTCGTGATTGACGCGGCGGGAAAGCTCGTGATCCCGGGCGGGATCGATCCGCATACGCACATGGAGCTGCCGTTTGGCGGGACTTCGTCGTCGGATGATTTCTTTACCGGGACGCGGGCGGCGGCGTTTGGCGGGACGACGACGATCATTGATTTTGCGGTGCAGACGAAGGGCGAATCGATGACCGCGGGTGTCGACGCGTGGCACAAAAAGGCCGAAGGCAAGACGTGTATCGACTACGGTTTTCATCTCATCA
>CAZIZR010000018.1:0-79195 GCA_964543865.1 uncultured Chloracidobacterium sp. | reverse complement strand
CTTGTCTCTTACGCCGCCGTGTTTTGCGGCTTTTTGGCGTTGTGGGTTTCGGGGACGTTTGGGATCGTTGGGACGGTGGTGTTTGTTGGGATAATGATCGCGGCGTGGTTTCTTGAGGATTCGCGTTGGCAGATCTCGGAAAAGATCGGTACGGCTTTGATCGTTCTGGCATTGCCGTTGTTTTATCTGGTGTGGCGGTTTGAGCTTATTTCACTGTATGGAGCCGAGACGGTGATCGCTGGCATTCTCGCCCGGATGATCCTCGCCCTAACTGCTATAAAGCTGCTGCAAAAGAAAGGCGACCGCGATTGGATATTTTTGTACCTGATGGCGTTTTTTGAGGTACTGCTTGCCGCGGGACTGAGCATCAGTGCGATGTATCTGGTTACTTTCCTAGCGTATCTGCTCGTAATGGTCTGCTCGATCATTGCCTTTGAAATGCGAAAGACAGCGAGGGAAGTGGAGACAAAAACAACGATCAATAAAAAAGAAGAGCCGTCTGCATTTATATCAACCGCCGTTGTTCCCGCCCGCAGATTACCGACGACTTCGATCGCGTTGATCGTATTTATTGTGATGCTCGCGGCGCCGCTCTTTTTTATGTTGCCGCGTGTCGGCGGAGCGGGTTTTGGCGGCAAACAGGGCGGGCTGAATACGCAGACGGGATTTTCAGATCTCGTTCGGCTTGGCGGCATTGGCCGCATCCAACAAAATAACGAGGTAGTGATGCGCGTTAAGCTCGATGGCAATGGTGTAGAACCGGGCGGGCTTTATTTTCGAGGAACGGCTCTAGATACGTTTGATAATCAAGCTTGGAGCCGTGCGAGAAACGTGACCAAAGAACCTTTTGTCCGCGGCGAGCGTGAGTTCATCCAGATCGACCAACCGGCCGGACGTGACAGCCTCTCGATCCAGACAATCTATCTCGAACCTCTCGATACCGCCGTTTTGTTTGCTCTGCCCAAAGCGGTGGCCGTTCAGAGCAGTTTTCCGCTTATTGAAAAAGATAATTACGGTGCTCTGACATTTCGCCGCAATTACGAGCGGGTCACTTACAAGGTACTGTCGGATCGCTCTCTTCCCGATACATCCCGTTTGCGCGAGGATAACACCGGCTATGGACACGAATCGCAAAATTATCTACAACTGCCGGAAAGCTATGACAAGAGGATCTTTGATCTCGCTTATAGCATTGCCTCAAGAGAAAAGAACCGCTACGACAAAGCATCTGCAATCGAAAAATACCTTCAAAATAATTTTGGCTACACGCTTGAGCAAAAAGCGGGCGGTGACGAACCGGTCGCCGATTTTTTGTTCAACGTCCGCGAAGGGCATTGCGAATATTTTGCGACCGCAATGGCAGTAATGCTACGGACTCAGGGCATCGCGACGCGGATCGTCAATGGTTTCCATGGCGGCGAATACAATGAGACGGCCGATATGACTGTCGTTCGTCAGAGCAACGCTCATTCGTGGGTCGAGGTGTATTTTCCAAAAGAAAATGTCTGGGTGCCGTTTGATCCGACGCCGTTTTCAGGTGAAGCGGCGGCAGCTTCGACCGGGATCGTGGGGCAATTTAACAAATACGTCGAAGCTCTCGAAGCGTTTTGGATACAGTACTTTGTTGCGTTCGATAACCAGGAGCAACGCTCGCTGGTCAAAACGCTGCGTAACGGTTTTGTCGAATATCAGGCACAGTCAGCGTCATATTTCACTCACGCTCAGGATATTTTTGCCGAATGGTGGAAAGAAGTGCGCGGTGACAAGGGAATGCAGTCAAGTCTTGCAGCCATCGGATATGCAGTCGTGTATATTGTTGGCGGAATCATGGGAATTCTGCTATTCGTGTGGGTCGTGCGAAAGATCGCAAAGATGAATCTTTGGCAGCGGATCCGAAGCCGCAGCAAACCCCAACGCCGCGATTCGGTCGTCGAATTTTACGAACGTATGCAGCAGTCCTTGGAAAAAAAGGGCATAAGCCGTCAGCCTTTTCAGACACCGCTCGAGTTTGCATTTGGGCTCGGATCTGCTGAGGTTGTGGGCATTACCGAGAAATACAATCGCGTCAGATTTGGCGAGCGAGAGCTATCATCGGATGAGGCCGACGAGATCGAAGACTGGCTCAAAAAAATAGAAACCGCGGATGACAAATGATCATCCGCGGCCTCGGGTTTTTCTGACTATGAGGAGTGCTTACTTATCGTCTTTCTTATCGTCTTCGTCGTCAGTCTTTTTGTCATCCGAGCTTGCCGAGGCAGCCGGAGCGGTTCCTGTAACCTTAGCAATGCCCGATTTTGTGGCGATGGTCTTGCCAGATTCGTCGGTCAAAGTTGCTTCGACCTTATAGTCGCCAGGTAGTGGTGTCGTAAAGGTCGTCCAGACGGTTGACGATGAGGTCAGGTCCATCGACTGTTCGCCGACCTTGTCGCCCTTGGTCTTACCCGCTACATTGTCGTAGGTCACCTTCCATGCCAGCTTGTGTTTACCGCTGGGCAATCCCGTGGCGTCGACCATTGCATAGATCTCTTTGCCGGTATCAAACGAGGTCGCTGGCTGTTTACCCTCTTTATCTTTTGCAAACTTGATGTCACCCAAATTCGCCGTCGTCACGCTGCATTCAAAGCCAGCCGAAACAAAAATTAGCAGGGCTAGGCCAAGTATCAAAGTTGTCTTTTTCATAAGAATCTCCTGATTAAATCAAAATTTTATCGAACGCGTAAATGTGGTTTGAAGAAGTTTAATCAATCATTGGCGATCACGCAAGTCGGCACGGTGATAAGACCTGTCGCGTGTGATAACCTAGTTGTTTGCTTGGTTACGCGTTATGAAGAAAGTCGGATTTGTCAGTCTCGGATGCCCCAAAAATCTCGTCGATAGCGAGGTGATGATGGGGCAGCTAGCCGAGGCGGGCTATGAGATCACAAACAATGCCGAAGATGCCGATACGGTCGTAGTTAATACGTGCGGCTTTATCGAATCAGCAAAGCAGGAATCTGTCGATGCCATTCTCGAAGCCACGAGTTGGAAATCCGCCGGTGCGGCCAGCCGCGTCATCGTTGCCGGTTGTCTTGTTGAGCGTTATCGCGACGATCTGATGAAAGAACTACCTGAGGTTGACGCGTTTATCGGCACTTCGCAAGTCGGCGAAATACTCAAAGCGGCGGACGCCAAATTTGACGCCAAGCAGTTGGCCATTTCTCCGATAGGGAATAAGTCTGCGACGTATCTTTACGACGAATACACGCCGCGACTGCGTGCGACCGATTCATACACGGCGTTTATGAAGATCGCAGAGGGCTGCGACAGGCCGTGTGCTTTTTGCTCAATACCGGGGATGCGCGGGTCGTTCAGATCGCGGCGTTTTGGGTCGATCATCGAGGAAGCACGACAATTGGCAAAAGACGGCGTCAAAGAGATCGTCCTTATCGCGCAGGATTCGTCACGATATGGCGAAGACCTTGGTGAGGTTGACGCTCTTGCGGCACTCATTCGAGCTCTCGGCGAGATCGATGGGCTAGAATGGATCCGCCCGATGTACGCTTTTCCGACACACATTTCCGACGCATTTTTATCCGCGATCGCTGATACGCCAAAGGCCGTTAAATATCTCGACATGCCGCTACAGCACGCTTCGCGAAATGTGCTAAAGCTAATGAAACGCGGCGGTACGCGGGAAAGTCTTGAAAGATTGATCGGGCGTGTCCGCGATGCGGTTCCAGGCATTGCGATCCGCACAACTTTTATCACGGGCTTTCCAGGCGAGACAGACGAGGATTTCGAAGAGCTTATCAAATTCGTGCAAAACTGCCGTTTCGACAACGTCGGCGTATTTACCTACTCGGACGAGGAGGGAACTGCCGCTTATGACCTGCCGAACAAAGTCGATGCGAAAATTGCGAAACAGCGGCGAAATCGTCTGATGAAAGAGCAAGCAAAGATCAGCAAACAGCTCAACAAAGCCAAGATCGGCAATACTTACAAGGTTCTGTTCGAGGGCTTGTCGCAGGAATCCGACCTTCTTTTCCAAGGCCGTCTCGAAGGCCAGGCTCAAGAGATCGACGGCTATATTCTCATCAACGACATACTTGAGGGCCTTGAGCCAAAGGTCGGCGAGATCTACAACGTCAAGATCACCGAGGCCCATGAGTACGACCTGGTCGGTGAGATCATCAGCTAATTAGACCTGGTCGAGATCGCGTGTGGTGTGTTCGGTCACGCTCGCGACGGGTTCAAGTTCGCGGGTATCAGCGGGAAACACGATGTCATTGGCGTGTTTTGGTTCTGCAAGCTGCGGTTTTTTTGAAGCTCCAAGCTCTGACGGTTTGCGTTTAGAGTATTTTTTGGTCGGAAACAAAAAACCTGCGCCGAGCGTCAACATACCCGCGGCGACAAACAGCATAAAGATCAGCTTTCCATACGATTGCGGAAACAGCTCAAAATCTTTGAGTGCACCGTTTATCAGCCCGATCACCAACCCTAAAATAAATACGCCTATACCGATCCGAAATAGCTTAAAATTTGGCCGCCGTGTTACGATCGGCTCGCTTTCAGCCTGACCCGAAACAATGTCGGACACGCCATCGAGCGCGAGGCCGCAAGTGCGGCAGTAACTGGTGCCGGGGTCAAACTGTTTACTGCAACGCGGGCAATACATTTTGTTTGTCATTTGATATAGGATACGCTGATCCACGATCTTAAGTTCATATCTTACAAATTTGTAGGAAAAATGTACTTACCAAACTCAACCCGATTTTATCCTTTGCTCTTTCCCTGCCGTACATTAGAATCTCATTTTTGAAATTCTGATATTTACCTTGATAAAAACTCTTTGAGAAGATTCTACTAACCAGGAGAAAAAATGAACGCAAAAAATGTACTGCATTATGCCGCCGACCAGGAAGCCAGGTTTGTTTCCGTTCGGTTCACCGACCTGATCGGATCGTGGCATCACCTCACGTTTCCTATAGATCAGTTGTCTGAGGATAGCTTTGAGGACGGTTTTGGGTTTGACGCCTCCAGCTTACGCGGCTGGGCGGCGATCCACGAATCGGACATGCTGCTCGTGCCTGACCCGTCGCGGTTTTGGATCGACCCATTTACCGAAGACACGACACTGTGTCTGATCGCAAATGCCGTTGACCCGATCACGAAAGAGGGCTACGACCTCGACCCGCGTTCGGTCGCGATGCGTGCCGAGAGCTATCTGAAATTTACCGGTATCGCCGACACGATCAATGTCGGCCCTGAGGCCGAGTTTTTCGTCTTTGACGAGGCCCGTTTTCATAACGATCAGCACTCAGCCGGTTTTCATGTGAATTCGGATGAGGGGCACTGGAACTCAGGCCGCGAGGGCGATGATTACTCGGCGAATAACGGCTATCACATCCGTGCGAAAGAGGGTTATGTGCCGGTCGCTCCGCTTGATACACTCGTCGATCTTCGCAATACGATGTCGACCATCCTTGGCGAAGTCGGTATCAATGTCGAGTGCCATCATCACGAGGTCGCAACCGCGGGACAGTGTGAGATCGATTTCAAATTTTCCAATTTGCTCCACACGGCTGACAATCTGATGCTGTTCAAATACATCGTCAAAAATACGGCTGCGGCAGCTGGCAAGACCGCGACGTTCATGCCGAAACCGATCTACGGCGATAACGGTTCGGGCATGCATTGCCATCAGTCGTTGTGGAAAGATGGCTCGCCGCTTTTTGCGGGAGATCAATATGCTGGGCTGTCGGAAATGGCGAAATTTTATATCGGCGGCCTGCTAAAACACGCTCCGGCACTGGTTGGTTTTGCAGCTCCGACCACCAACAGTTATAAGCGTCTTGTCCCGGGATTTGAGGCTCCGGTAAATCTTGCGTACTCGGCGCGTAACCGCTCAGCGGCCGTGCGAATACCGATGTTCTCGTCTTCGCCCAAGGCCAAACGCCTCGAATTTCGTCCGCCCGATCCATCGTGCAATCCGTACATTACGTTTGCCGCATTGCTGATGGCGGGCCTCGACGGCATTCAGAACCGCATCGATCCGGGCGAACCGCTCGATAAGGACATCTATGATCTGCCGCCCGAAGAGCTAAGAAATGTGCCGTCGCTGCCCGGCAGTCTTGATGAGGCATTAGACGCTCTCGAAGCCGATCATGATTTCTTGCTCAAAGGCGATGTTTTCTCGGCGAAGATGATCGAACGTTGGATCTCGTACAAGCGTGATAACGAGATAACGCCGCTACGTCTGCGTCCGCATCCGCTTGAGTTTTCGATGTATTACGATATCTAACGCCTAAAAGTCGAATGGTGAAAAAGGGGAAAAGTTGGTGACAAGATCGAAGCCGACTTTTTTCCTTTTTCACCCGTTTCCCATTTACACTTTTCATATGAAAGTTGAACCGGTAATTTTAGAGGGTGAGTATGTCCGGCTTGAGCCGATGCGGATCGATCATCTGCCCGCGCTTGTCGAGGTTGGGATGGACGAGTCTATCTGGAAATGGACAAACAATGTCGTAAAAGACGCGAGCGATATCGAGCGGTACGTTCGCGAAGCTTTGGCAATGCAGATGCAGGGAACCGCTTTGCCATTTGTCACTATCGAACAAGCGAGCGGAACAGTGGTCGGTTCGACGCGTTTTGGCAATATCGATACGGCCAATAAAAAAGTCGAGATCGGATGGACTTGGATAAACCCCAAATGGCAGCGAACCGCAATAAACACCGAAGCAAAACTGCTGATGCTTACGCACGCGTTTGAAACGTGGAACTGCATCCGGGTCGAGCTAAAGACCGATTCGAACAACGACAAATCGAGAAACGCGATGCTCCGCATTGGCTGTACCGAAGAGGGAACGCTGCGAAATCACATGATCACCGAATCGGGTCGCTTTCGCGACTCGGTCTATTTCAGCATCATTCAAACCGAATGGGAATCCGTAAAGCAAAATCTGACATCCAAGCTATCGGCGTACTGACACGCGGCAACTTTGCTGTATAATTGACCGAGGTTATGGAAAAATACTCAGTGACATGCCCTTGCTGCGACGCCGTTCTGACAATAGATGCGGCTACCGGAGCTTTGCTCGGCCACGAAGAAAAGAAAAAGCTCCACGGCTCGTTCGAGGACCTGCAGGGCGAGCTTAACAAGCAAAAAGAGCTGCGTGAGAACAAATTTGCTCAGGAAATGTCGTCGATGAAAGACCGCGAGCGTTTGCTGGACGAAAAGTTCAAAGAGGCGATGAAACGGGCCGATCTCGATTCGGATATTCCATACAAAAACCCGCTTGACCTCGATTAAATAATGACCAAACCGACGGAAGCTGCTGATTCGGCGGCGAGTATCAGAGACCGCATCATCGTAGCTCTCGATGTCGATTCTGCGGAAAAGGCACGCGAGATTACCCGTGAACTTGCGGGGCACGTCGGGGCGTTTAAGGTCGGTTTGCAGTTATTTACGCTCGCGGGGCCGGAGTTTGTCAGGGAACTGACGGCTGACGGACATAAGATCTTTCTCGATCTCAAGTTTCACGATATTCCAAACACGGTCGCAAAAGCCTCTGTAGAGGCTGCTCGATTGGGCGTTTGGATGTTTAACGTTCACGCAAGCGGCGGTAGCGAAATGATGAAAACCGCCGTCAAAGAGGTCGATAAAGTTTGTGAGGCCGAGCAGCGTGAACGGCCGTTGATGATCGCAGTGACGTTGCTGACCAGCTCGAACGCGCAGACTTTGCATGAGATCGGTTTTGAAGTTGACGTAGACGGACAGGTAGTGCGGCTTGCTAGCCTGGCGGAATCAGCAGGAATGGACGGCGTCGTTGCATCGCCTCGTGAAGTGCCGGCTATCAGAGCGGGTGTCTCGCGATCGAGTTTTCTGACCGTGACGCCCGGCATAAGGCCTGAAAATGCAACAATTGACGACCAAAAGCGTGTAACTACACTCCGGCAGGCACTCGCCGGTGGTTCCGACTATGCTGTTATCGGGCGGCCGATCACACAGGCAACAGACCGCGTCGCTGCCGTCGATCAGATCGTGGCCGAATGTTTAGCCAGCTAATGAGAAATTACTCAAAACGGAAAAACTCCCGCCTGACGAGTTGTGTCTTACGCAGTTCGGTCTTTGTGTTTCTATTTTTAAGTATATTTCCTACGGGGCGATCATTTGCCCAAGTTCAGCCGACACAGTTCAAAGTCGGCGAAAAACTTGCGTACAGCATCTCGTTTGGCAAATTTGAAGACAGCGGCTATATGGAATTTTACGTCGCGTCCCGCGGCTTGCTAGGCGGTAAAGATTCGGTAGAGATCCGCTCTAAGATAAAAACGTTTGGCTTTGTCAGCGCGACCTTTGCGATGCTGGACGAGACACGCACCGTGTTTGCCGCACCTGATTCGGGTTTGCCGCTTTACATTCGCCGGACGGTGAATGACGGACCTTTGCCAAAAGAGACGATCACCAATTATCTAAAAACTCCCGCGACAAATTTTGATCCGCTCACGCTAATTTATAAGATCCGGCACTCAGGCGGCGTGGGCAGTTTTACCTTTTATGAGGGCGAACAGGTTTATACCGCCACGTTTGTGGGCGGCAAAGCCGAACGTCTCAAGCTGAGCGCGGGCGAATTTGATACGACGACATCGACGGTGCAGAGCGAGTTTCTTGCGGTCAACGGCATAAAAGATCTCAAGATAAATTTCACAAACGACGAAGACCGCATCCCTGTTCTGTTCAGGTTCAAGACCGCGAAGGGTGAATGCCGTATCGAGCTTGTTTCGTCTCACATGGATGAAACAACGCCGGTCGTGAAACCCACGCCGACCGCGACGCCGTCTCCGACCCCCATCGTCCTCGCCACGCCTCGTCCGACAGCGACTCCGGCTCAGTATGTCGAAAACCAGCCGCTGCTGCCGGAACTTGGGTTTGCGTTAGGCGAAAAACTCGATTACAACCTCTCCGACGGCGGCAAGCCGATCGGCGTCGTTACGCTTGAGGCAAAGGAGCGTAACTTATTTGAGAAAAAAGACAGTCTGCTGCTCACGGCGACGGTTACGGCGATCGATCCGGGCAATAAGACTTTTGCACTTGGGGATTCGATCAAAGCACAGGTCGACCCTGATACACTCGCGCCAAAATGGTTTGAAGCCAAATTTGCCGGCGGACTGCGTGGCCTGAATCAAACCGTCACATTCGACCCCAGAACAGGGAACATTGCCTTTGGCGGCTCTGCTCCGGTTGACGGCCCTGTCGGGACGCACAGCCTGTTGTCACTTATTTACGCGATGCGCTCGTTTAATCTAAAGAAAAGTAACGTCGCGAACAACCCGGTCAATGACACCCGCGTTGCGGTCTTTTGGGAAACGAAACCTCACGTTTTCACGCTGAGGCCAGACGTTCCGGCCGAGCTTATCATCAATGGCGAAAAGGTCTCGGCTCAGCTTATTACTATTAACACCGGCAACCCTAAGCTTGATGCACTCAGCATTAAGATATGGCTCGGTGCCGCTAATCGCACTCCGATTAGATTTGCGGTCGGCACATTTCAGGCCGATCTGATCATCCCGGCTAAGAACATTGTCCAATAATTTGCGTATCCATATTACTGCTATTTAACTAGCTGTATAATGAAATTGAAATTGGTTTTCAATTAGGATAGAATTTTTGTTAGACAAGGAGTTTCAAATGCGACGTAAGATTTTATTTGTTTTCTTGTTAGTGACGGTCACGACTGTCGCGGGTTTTGGACAGACGGACGCGGATCGTGAGGCGATCAAACGCACGGCACTTAATTATGCCGAAGGCTGGTATGAGGGTAACGCCGACAAGATGGAAAGCGCCCTGAGCCCTGATCTGGCAAAGCGTATTGTTCGGACAAATGCACAGGGACAGAGCGGCCTCGGCCAGATGACGGCAATGGCATTGGTGCAAGGAACACGCGGAGGTTCCGGCAAATCAACGCCGAAAGAGAAGCAGCAAAAGGACGTCACGATCCTCGATGCTATGAGCAACTCGGCGGTCGTTAAACTCGAAATGCTTGAGTGGGTCGATTATATGCACATCGGCAAGATGAACGGAAAATGGGTGATCATCAACGTGCTGTGGGAAATGAAGCCCAAAAAAGAAGAAAAGAAAAATTAACCTTATGACACTGACCGAATTGCCAATTGGAAAAGATGCCCGCGTGATCGCCGTCAACGGCGAGGGCCGCGTGACGCGTCGTTTGCTTGAGATGGGCGTGATACCGGGCGTGTCTGTGCAAAAGATAAAGATGGCACCTTTTGGTGATCCGGTCGAAATTCGTGTTCGCGGTTACAGCCTGGCAATGCGGCGGACCGAGTCGGATGCCATTGAAGTGTCGATGTAATTTGGAATTTCAAATTTGAGATCTGAAATTTGAGATCTTAAAGCGTGAAACGCCGCCGATGAATGAGCGACCACGAACAAAATAGCCAGCTTACGATAGCTCTTGCCGGCAACCCAAATGCCGGCAAGACGACTCTCTTTAACTCCCTCACAGGCCTCAAACAAAAAGTAGCAAACTACCCCGGCGTAACGGTCGAACGTAAAGAAGGTGCGTGGACGCTCGACGGCAAAGCCGCGAATCTCATCGATTTGCCGGGGCTTTACAGCCTCGATGCGACATCGCTGGATGAGCAGATCGCGAGCGATATTATTCGCGGCGATCAGACTGGCGTACCTCGACCCGACGCGATCATTGCAGTAGTTGATGCTACAAACCTCGAACGTAACCTTTATCTGGTTACGCAGATATTTGAGTTTGGCGTGCCCGTCGTTGTTGCATTGACGATGATCGATGTTTTTGAAAAACAAGGGCACGAGATCGATATCGAGATGCTTTCGGCGCAGCTAAAAACGCCGGTTGTCGCGGTAAACGCAAAGACCGGACGCGGAGCTGATGAGCTTGCCGAAAAAGTTGTGAGCGTACTTGGCACAACTCCTGAGATTCCATACGAATACAATCAAGCCGACCCAAATTCGGGCCCGCACGGCAAGATCTTTTCCCGCTATAATTTTATCGCTAACGTCGTGCAGGAATCGGTCTGGCACAGCGACCACCAATCGCACCGCATCACCGACAAGATCGACCGCGTTTTGACGCATAAGTTTTTTGGCCTGTTGATACTCGTCGCGATATTACTGCTTGTTTTTCAGACGATCTTTTCGTGGGCAAGCCTGCCGATGGATCTGTTGGAAAAGGGCTTCGGAGCGATCGGCGATTTTGTTAAGGCCGACATGCCGCCGGGGATACTTGCGGATCTGGTGGTTGACGGCATCATCGCGGGCGTTGGCGGCGTGGTCGTTTTTCTGCCGCAGATCTTGCTGCTGTTCCTGTTCATCTCGCTGCTTGAGGATAGCGGTTATATGGCTCGGGCTGCGTTTTTGCTCGACAAACTGATGTCGCGGGTCGGTCTGCACGGCAAGGCGTTTCTGCCGCTGATATCGAGCTTTGCGTGCGCTATTCCCGGCATTATGGCGACCCGCACCATCGAGAGCCGCCGCGACCGTTTTGCGACGATAATGATCGCGCCGTTTATGTCGTGCTCGGCTCGTCTGCCGGTATATACGCTGATGATCGGTGCGTTTTTTGGCGGCAAGTATGTACTCGGATTTGTTTCGGTCGGTGCTCTGCTGATGCTGATAATGTATTCGATAGGCATTATCGTTGCCATTATCGTAGCTGCGATTCTAAAACGAACTCTCCTAAAAGCACCGCCGCCGCCCTTCCTAATGGAACTGCCGCCGTATCGGCTGCCCAATTTACGCACTGTTTTGCAGAATATGATCACGCGGGCGTGGCTGTTTTTGAAACGCGCAGGAACGGTCATCCTCGCGATCTCTATCATCCTATGGGCGCTGATGTATTTTCCGCGGAGCGGTGAACAGTCAGCGGTCAGCAGTCAGCAGTCAGTGCCGGAAGTGGTAGCGACCGGTGATGTTCCGGCTGGAGAAACGCCTCTGCCGGAATCTGAGCAGCTCAAAAACAGCTTTGCCGGAAAGCTCGGGCATACGATCGAGCCCGTATTAAAGCCGCTGGGTTTTGACTGGAAGATCGGCGTAGCTCTAATCGCGAGTTTTGCGGCAAGGGAAGTTCTCGTCTCGACACTCTCGATCATTTACAATGTCGGCAAGGACGAGAATGAGGAATCGGAAACACTGATTTCCGCCGTTCGTGACGCCAAGACCGATGACGGAAAGCCCGCTTGGACTCCGTTGACCGCGCTGACGCTGATGGTTTTCTTTGTATTGGCGATGCAGTGTATGTCCACCATCGCGGTTGTTCGACGCGAGACTAATTCGTGGAGCTGGCCGCTGTTTATGACCGCGTATATGACCGGGCTTGCGTACGTGGCGGCGCTAATTACCTACCAGGGCGGCAAAGCGTTGGGGTTTGAATGATGCTGCAAACTATTATTGTTATTGCCATAATCGTTGCTGCGTGCCTTTACGCGGGAGCTGTTCTATTCAAAAAGCGAAAGGCTTTTTCAACAAAACCCGGCTGTGATGCGGATTGCGGTTGCAGTGGGGCGTCAAAAAAATTACCCTCGTAATTTGGAAGCAAACTCGACATTCCTAACACCCGGCGTACGTTCGATGCTTTTGTCGACGTTCGCTTTTTTTATGGCGAATGTTTTCGTCAAACAGGTCGCTCACATCCCGGCGATGGAAACGGTGTTTTTTCGATGCATCGTCGCTACCTCGATATGTCTATACGGACTGCGTAACGAAAAGGGTGCCGTGATCGGGTCAAATCATCTGATGCTGCTGCTTCGAGGCGTCTTTGGCACGACCGCTTTGTTTTGTTTTTTCCTGACGCTCCAACAGATGCCGCTTGCGTCGGCTCAGACTATTCAATACCTGTCGCCGATCTTTACCGCGACGATCGGGATCTTTGTTCTCAGCGAAAAGGTCCGCTCGATGCAGTGGCTCTTTTACGCGATCGCATTTGGCGGCGTGCTGGTGATCGAACGCTTTGACGACCGCATCTCACCGTTTTATCTGGCTCTGGGCATACTGTCGGCGTTTTGTTCGGGTATGGCGTACAATCTTGTTCGCAGTCTGCGGGGCAAAGAGCATCCGCTTACTGTCGTGCTGCATTTTCAGCTTGTTGGAGCGGTTGTTGGATTTATTAGCTTGTTCTTTCAGTGGGAAACGCCGCAAGGTATCGAGTGGCTTTATCTTTTGCTTGTCGGGATATTTTCGCAGCTCGGTCAGATATTCTTAACAAACGCTCTCCAACGCGAACGTATCGCCGGTGTTGCGATCATCAATTACTCGGGTCTCGTCTATGCTCTGACCATCGGCTGGGTTGTATTTGGCGAGGCACAGGGAATATTATCGCTGTTAGGAATGGCACTGGTCGTCTGCGGCGTTTTGCTAAGCGTGCTGTACGGTCGGCGGCAAAGCCGACTCGATGAGATCGAACTGACAGCAGGCTAAGGGCTGCTTTTGACGCAGAGTCCGCTGGGCACGCAGAGGAAAGAATTTGACAGGGTGCACAGGATAAAAAGGATTTATTTTATTTAATGAGCCATTTTCTTATCTTGTCCATCCTGTAGATCCTGTTGGAATAAGCTTTTGATTTACATGGCAAGTATCGATATAAGAGCAGCAATAATTACCGTCAGCGACACGCGAAATACGACCAACGATCTGTCTGGTGATAAACTCGCGGCTCTGCTTTTATCGATCAACGCCGAAATGATCGAACGCCTTATCTTCACCGACGATCTCGAAGGCGTTCGCGACATACTCATCGCCCTGTCAAAAAGAGAAGACATTAACCTTATTATCACAACCGGCGGGACGGGCTTTGGCCCGAGGGACAACACGCCCGAGGCAACGCTCGCCGCTATCGACCGCGAAGCTCCGGGATTGTCAGAGGCTATGCGTCGCGAAACAGCGGCAATGCATCCGTTTGCAATGCTCTCACGCGGCGTTTGCGGTATTCGCGACCAGACGCTGATCATCAATCTGCCGGGCTCCCCGAAAGGGGTTGAGGAGTGTTTTGAGGTTATCCGACCCGTGCTGCAGCACGCGATAAACCAGATATCCGGAACAAAAGAACATTAGGATATTTGCCCACGAAACACGCGAAACACATGAAAAAGGACGACCGTAATTGGCCGTCCTTTTGTGCATTTAGCGTATTTCGCGGGCAAATTTCTCTTATTCGCCACACAAGAAAGGTATTTTTACTGTCTTTGATGACTTAGTTTTCTGGCCCGTTATTGTTGCGGTGATCTTGACATCCTCACAAAGCGGCCCGTAAACATAGACGGGGACGAGATAGATACCCTTTTCGCCGATGAGGCCGATCTGGACGTTTCTGCGGGTCATCTTGATCTTTTTGCCTTCCCACACAGTAACGTTAAGGAACCGTCCGGGCTCGAACGAACCGACCTGGCCTTCTATAGCGACCCAGACAAAAAGCGAAGTGCTGAGGTCGTTGAAAAACGATTTGACCTCGCCGCCTACGGGATTTGCGTCCGAGAGCTCGCCTGCAGCCTCGTCAAAGGCGTTGACTTTGATCAAGCCGATAGAGTAATCAGGTGCTTTCGCCGGTTTCTGGGCAAAGACAGCGGACGTTGCCGCGACAATCGTGAACGTCAATGCGAACGTAAGCGTGCGAATAAAAATTTTCATACGGTATTCTCCAATAATTTTCTGCTTATGACCAACTGCGTCAGGTTAAAGACGCGATAATCGCCGGCGGCGTTGTTCACTTTCTCACGGAGCCAGCGATAAATGACGCCGCATCGTCGTGCAGCTTCCTCAAAGAGTCTTTCTCAATGTACATCATATGGCCTGATTCATAGTAGGTGAACGACACGTTTCGCCGCAATGTCTGGTCGAGATTCATCGCCGAGATCGTGTATTCGGCGGCGTAAAATGGCGTTGCCATATCGTAATAACCCTGTGACAGCCACACTTTCATATACCGATTTTTCGACATCGCGTCCTTAAGTTGAATACTCGTGTCGGCGTATTGATTGGTCACGTTGTAGTTCCAGGGAGCGGTAATGCCGCCGCCGAGAATGTAGTATTCCGTGTCGGTTTTATACCCAAGCTCGCCGCGAACATAGCTATTAAACGCAGCCGTGTACGGCGGTCGAATGGCATTCATCGAAGGGTCGCTGTCCGGCCCGTCACCGGCGGCGTCGCGGTCGATGCCTTTGAAACGGCTGTCGAGACGGCCAGTTGTGCGGCGTTCGCTTCGGAGCAGCTCTTTGTTAAATTCACCCAGATCGACACGGAAATTGTTTCGTTCGATAAAATCCGTCGGAAGTCCTGTAAATGACGAGAATTGTGAAGCTAGAGCCGAACGTTCCGTCTGAGTTAGCTGGTCTATCCGCATCATCGCCCGCACATATTCGTTCGACGCGAAGCTGCGGGCTTCGTCAGTGACCTGTTTGAGTGTCTTTGACTGCATCGCCGGAGGCAGACGTCTGTGATACCAAGCGGTCGCGGTGTAGCTTGGCAAGATCAGCACGAGCGGCAGGTCGTTGTTTTCGGCAAAACGGATCGTCTGAAAGTTCATCACGGTCGAAACGAGGGCGATGCCGTTGAGTGCAATGCCGTGGTCGAAAAGCCAGTTTGACAGGCCCGATGCACGCGTCGTGCCGTATGATTCGCCGACGAGAAACAGCGGCGACATCCAGCGTTCGTTGCGGCCTAGGTACATACGGATAAATTCGCCGACCGATTCGATATCACCGTTGATGCCAAAATATTTTGCTGCCAACTCTGGTTTTGCCGCCCGCGAATAACCTGTTCCGACAGGGTCTATAAACACGAGATCGGTTTCAGCGAGCCATGTGTGCTGGTTGTCCTCCATTTCAAATGGCGGCGGCGGCATCGCACCGTCATCCATCATCTTGACCCGTCTTGGCCCCAAGGCACCGAGATGCAGCCAAACGCTTGCCGAGCCCGGGCCGCCGTTGAACGAGAACATCAGCGGCCTGTTCGCGGGCGGATTATCAAGCGTGTACGCCATGAAAAAGATGCGTGCTTCGGTGTCGCCCGTCACAGCGTTCTTGAGCGGCATAAAACCCGTCGTCACTGTGTACGCTATCGTCCGCGAGCCAACGCGGATCGAATGTTTGGTCACGGACGGAGCCTCATCTTTGCTGTCAGCAGGCTTTGGCGGCTGGACTTGCGGCTGTTGAGCAGCAACAAACAGCGGAGACAAAAGTAACAACGACAAAAGTGCAAATGCTTTCATACGGTTAGATCTGATAGTCCTGAATTGATATCTTGCGAAAAAGATTAGCACACACCGCCCGCAACGGTGAACGACCGTGTTGGTAATTGTGCAAATAGATCGTCCAAATTATTGCGGCGGGGCAAGGGTAAACGACATAGGCACAAATTCCAGCGAAACGATATCACCGGCGGTTTTTGCCTTAGAGTCAGGCTTGTCGTTATAGACAAATACCACGGGAAACTCGATCGGTTTGATGCCGCAGCCAAATTGGACGCCTTGCAGGTCGGGTGTGTAGAGGCCGATCTTTGGCGGCTGCCCTTGCGTGCTTGAAAGCTTGAATATCTGCGAACCGGCGCGCAGGTGGAAAAAGATGGCTTTATTCGTACACTCGATCTTTTCGAGAAAGCCCATCTCGCGTTTTTGTCCTTCGCCGGGCTTTTGCACCGCGTTTCGAATGCCTTCCATCATTGCAGCCCTACGACCATCTTCGACGTTGCCGGGATTTAGCTGTTCTTTTGGCGGCCCCGTCGTATTCGTGAGTTTTGGCGGGCCGTTTTGGTCGTAAATGATATAGCTGCCGCCGCGCATTTCCTCCTCGGTCAGCAAGCGAAAGTCAGCTGGAATAAACTCGATAGCGATAAGCTCGCCGCGGACAGTACCTTTCTGTGTGTTCTTGTAAGTTAGCAAAGCGTTAAACGCCGACAGATCGGCGTCACACCCGACCTCTGCCATCTGCGAGCTAGGGTCGAGTGCTTGCAGATCAAGTGATGCAAAATCTGTGCTTGTTACCGTAAATGTCTCGGTCGCGGTCTTGATGGTATATGCGAGCGGGCGTTTTTTGCAGTCTATCTTTTGGATACGGCCATTGACGCGGGTTTCGCCGTCGAGCGTTTTTCGCAGCGAACTGTTGATCGAACGCATTCGTTCCATTTCGATCATCTTTGCCTTTTCCGCCTCGGTCGGCTCTTTGCCGGTTTCGATGCGGCGTAGTATACGCGGCCCTCCGACGCCTCCGGCCGCGATCGAGGCTTCATAGCGTTTTTTCTCTGCAGCATTACGTTCCTCGATCATTTTTCGCTGAGCGAGTTGATCCATCATAGAATCGACACGCCCGCGAACCTCAGGGTCGTCCGTCGTGCGTGCGATCTTTTCAAAAATGGCCGAGGCCTCGTCAAATTTGCTCTGCCGCATGTATATCTCGGCTATCCGCAGCGTGTAGCGTTGATTGCCGGGCTGATATGTCAGAGCGGTTTGTAAATGTTTTAGGGCATCATCCAGCTCTTCATTATTTACGATGTTTACAAAAGCGAGCAATTCATAGCTTTCGGTAAAAGCCGGATTTAGACTGATCGCCTTTTTCAAAGCCTCGCGTATTTTCGCCGCAACGTCTTTATCAAATTTTTGGACATAGCCAAATTCGTCACGCCCCTCTCGGCTAAGCAGGAAAGCATACTGATACAGAGCCGCATGGTTCTTTGCGTCTCCATCGATCGCCTTTTCCAAAAATGTGCGAGCATCAACGTATTTACGTTGGCGGAGCTTGACCATTCCGAGGGTGGTGTTCGCCATACTCAAGTTCGGTTCGAGCCGGAGAGCCGTCAGCAGATAGGGTTCTGCGTCTTCAATGCGATGACTGTGATAGAGCAGGTCGCCGAGATATGCGTTGCTCTCGGCTTCGGTTAGCGGTGACACCCTCATATCGGTGTCAAAAGTCAGCTTGCTGGTAAATTCATAGATCTGATATTGATATTGGCTCTGTCCAATATACTTTTTCAACTCAGATTCCATTTGAGAATAGCCGGTTTGAAACGCGTCCTGAAATGCTTTTTCCGGCGGCACGTTGCGGGAAAGGTCGCCCAGAAATTTACCCAAACCTGCGGCTTTACCTTTTTGCATCATGTAATGTATCAACGCCCAGCTTTGAGCGTAGAATATGCTGCGCGAATGCCCGCCGGTTTGATGTACCTGTGCATTTGATAGGTTAAAGAGTGTGCCAAGCGGCATGAGCTTGCTTTGCTGCAGCAGATTGAGATGGCCGGTTTGCGGCAAGCCGAGTTTGACCTTGATATCATCAACGATCTCAAACGTCTGGTAATACTCTGCAAGCCCCTCGTTAAACCATTGCGGCACGTCGGATTTACCAAAATTGGTCTCGATGATGAAATGCACGTATTCGTGAAAGATCGTGCCAAACATATCGCTGTCATCGCCCTCGGTCGAGAGTGTAATGTAATTGACGTCTTCACCGGGTTGGAAATACCCGGCGATCTCGGTGTCTGCTTTGCCGTCGGCTCTTTTTGGTTTGAAGGGTTTGTATGACGACGCTCCCTTAAAGACGACCACATTCGTCGGTATGGGCGAGGTCAGGTTCATCTTGCTAAACAGTAACCGAAATGTATGGCGAAACTGCTCTAGCCGTGTGCCGACCTTGCGGATGTCTTTTTCGGATGCGTTGCCTATTAGGAAAAAGTTTTTTGATCTGACCTGTATCCACTCTTCTTTGGCAGAAACGGACACGGAGAAAGAAAGTAGGAGCAGGGCCGCAAGGACGAAAATGCGTGGGTTTTTCATTTTCAAAAAATAGCACATAAATGGCCGATGATTTAAGAGATTTTGCCCCGCCCGCACACACAAGCGGGGCACGTTAGTTATTTCAACGTTACATCAACGAATTTGTCGGTCGTATTACCAGCGTAGTCGGTAACGAGAAAACCGATAGAGTAATCGCCGGCAGGCACGTCTGTATTACCGATGATCAGATCGTTGTCCGCCGTCAGGCGTAATATATCGGCAGGATCGGTCGAGGCGATCTGTTCGGTCTCGCCCTGAGCGTCAACAGCCAGATAGACCGGACGGATGTCGTCGCCGATCTCAAATTCGATCTCACGCGGATTGCCCTTTACAAATTCAAACGCTGATACAAATTCGCCTTTGGTTTCTTCTGCCTTAAAGTCGATCAAAAAATACATCGTGATATCCCGCCATTGCTTGGCGCCGCGAAAGCGGATCTGGGCCGGCACCTCGACCATGTATTCGTCCGATCCTTCGCCGATCTCTTCAAACCCCGTGATCGGACAGATCTGCTCGTTTTTCCCATCGCCGATCGTGAACCATGAGCCATCCCATTCTTCGTGCAAAATGCCTTTCTCATCCGGCTCAGTAGGGATCGAACCAATAATTATAGAACGGTCTTTTTCGTGGACGGCAAGGACAAACGTAGCTTCTTCGACGTCGTCGGCATTTATCTTAGCCGTTACCTGCACGACATCGTCTTTGGCGATCTCTTTATCGGTGGTCGCCACATCCTGCACCACCGGCGGCTGCGTATCCTTACTGTATGTGCTAAATATCTCGGCCAGCAACTGTGGCCATTTGAACGAGGTGTAGAACGGATGTTTGTTATAGCCCAAGACTGCTACCGAATTGACTCTCGACGGGAAATAGATCGACAGTCCGCTGGCGTTCGGATGCGTAGGGCCATTGACCTTATAGACAACGGCGGCCCTGACAGCAGCGGTGACCGCATCTGAGGACTGCGCCGAGCCGGGAACCTGCGCCTTGATATGCTGTGCGTAGCCGAGGATGTCGTAGTTGTTCGAATTGGCCTCGGCAGACACCGTCGATTTGCCAAATTGCTCTGTCTTAGACCGGGCCGCACCTATCTTTAAAATTGCGGGCCGGCCGCCGGTTTTGACAAATGTCTGATTGCTAACCGCGAGGTCGCTGATCGCGGCGGCGAGGGCATCGATCTTTGACAGGTCGATAACGCTCAGGGTGATGTACGTGCTATTGTCGCGTTGCTCGGGAGAGAAATAATAATCGCGGTAGGTATCGACGATCGTCCGGCCGAGCGTAAAGCTGTCCATCTCAGGATTTTGAGTTAGACGAGTCATCAGCGGCGTGTAGTTCCATCCGTTGCCGGGTTCGAGTTCCTCAGACGCGACCATCGTCTTTGCATAAGGAGCCACCGTGCGGGCGACCTCAAAATTTGCCATGAGACAAGCGTCAAAACCGATCAGGTCGAGCTTGCCATGCTTTGTTACAAAATCTTTTAGAACAACCGGCATTTCGCTCATATCAATGCCATCACTGTTCGAAGTTTCGTCACTCAATATCCCGGGCCAGCCCGCACCGTGGTCACCGAAAACCAGGCCGTAGCGTTTTGCGGGAAAGGTTTTTACCGTTTCATCGAGAAATGCCGTCAAGTTTGCCGGGTCGCCCATGTTGACCTCACCAAGCGAACGAAGCAGCCGGAGTTTGCCCTTTTCGATAACCACATACTTCGCATCGGTCCAGTTTGGCAACCCGCCAACAGCACGGTCCGTAAAACCGCGTTCGTCCGGAGTTCCTGATTTTGGACTGCGGTCTATGAGCGCGATCAGGTTGATCTTGGCATTGCTGCCGACCCGCATCATCTCCTCGAGGTCATTTAACTGCGGGGCTTCGAGATTGTTGTCGCAGTCCATGTAGAACATAAGTGTCCACTCGGCGGGCTCCTCACCCTGTGCCTGTGACATGACCGGAAACATAGCGAATACAGCGGCGGCGATAAAGAGGGCAAATCTTCTTTTCATCATTTCTCCTAAAAATTGGACTGATTCTGAGGTGTCTGCATAAAAAATGCTATGAATCCATTCTGCTGTCAACAGTTGCAGACAAAATCATTCTAATAAGGGCTGAGTACGCTCGGTGCTTTTAAGCGGCAAGCGAGCTTATGCGGTCGGATCGATGCGTTGAAACGGTGCTTATTGGCATCTCGCGGAGTTGTTCGGCGGTGGTGTGATCGTTGAGCATTTCCGCGAGATCGATCGCCAGCATGCCGATCTCAGCGTCGCGATGGGCGATATACCGGACAAGTGCGATCATGTCCTCGCGGGCGACGGACTGATAGGCGTCGATCTTTTTCTGGTTACGGCGAGCCGCACAACGGGCAGCGACGGCCGTGTCTGAGATCACGTTGATCGCGGCTAGATTTGCGATGTGATCGGTGCCGATGACGGCGTTTGCGGCTTCGGTCAATCCGGCGTATCGGTAAAAGACCTCGCGAAAATCAAATATCTCAGTTGATGCGGCACCGGCAAAAGCTAGTGATTCTAACCGTCCGCGAATATTCTCGATGCGTGCGGCGAGAGGTTGTACGTCATCAGTAGCAACCGCAATTCTGTAAGCAAGCCTCGGAGCGGCGGCGGGCCAGAGGAAATAGGAAAACGTCGTCCGCAATAGGCTGAGGCCGGTGAATTTGTCGGGCAGTGACGCAAATTTATACACGCCCAGCGGAGTGCCGAGGGCGAGATAAATGATGACAATTTCGATAATGGTCATTTTCATTGGACAGCCGCACCTGCGAAAAAGATGCAAACAAAGATTTAGGGAACAACCCCGACAGGGCAGTCGTATATCTAATGGCTAGCAAAGCATAAGTAATTTAAGCCGAAATTTGCATCTTGCAATTCATACTATACCAAATAATACCGGGCCGTAACACGGCACC
Organism: uncultured Chloracidobacterium sp.; assembly: GCA_964543865.1. Classification (GTDB taxonomy): domain Bacteria; phylum Acidobacteriota; class Blastocatellia; order Pyrinomonadales; family Pyrinomonadaceae; genus OLB17. Next base: position 57,496 of record CAZIZR010000018.1, on the reverse strand, counting down.
GATCAAGGCGGGGAAGATCAATGAAAGAGAAAGGTAAAATAAAAGTCGTAAAAAGGAGCGAGGCCCAAACGAGGCCAGTAAAGGCAAAACGCGCTAAAACGTCGCGTGCCGTCGCCCGTGAAATGGTATCGACAGTCACCGAATGGGTGACCGAACTAAAAGATCGCAAAAGCGTCGAAACCAAAGCCGCGATCGAACTCCTATTCGGCAACACCCGCCGCCCGACGGAATCATAAATCGCAATAATATTTTAAGCTAGTCAAATCAGAAAAGGCTTCGCATTAGAGGCCTTTTTCTTCGGAAACCCGATCATGTTTTGCGGCGTTTGTTGCATTTTGCACGAAATGACGTATTTTTCCGATTTGGTCCACCTTGGTCCATCTTGGTCCACCTTGGTCCGGACCGGACCAAAAAGATGACCGGCTCTGCCGTAAACGCACTGCGGCGAGGCTTGCCTCGACGTTAGCATTAGAAAAAGGGTTTGCGGCTATGCCGCCGATCCTCGGAGGCACAGCCTCCTTAAATATATGGGAGGCGTGTTACGTCGAGGCAAGCCTCGCCGCAGTGCAACAGGGCAAGCCCATTTGACCAAGTTTAGGGTCACGCCCTTACTCCGTACGGGCTTACGCCTAAAAGGAACTCTGTTGCGGGATTTCCGGTTTGCCAGATTCCGATCTGGGTTGCTATCCTAATTTCCACAACATTCCAGTTACAGAATTTTTTATGAGTGATAAAGTGGCGGTTATTACCGGGGCGAGCAGCGGCATCGGACGCGCGACGGCAAAGATATTTGCCGAAAAAGGTTATACGGTCGTGGCTGTCGGCCGTAACGAAAAAGAGCTGTCGGCACTCGGCACGGGGCTAAAATCAAAAAAAGGTGCCATCAAGATTCATCTGGCGGACGTGACCGAGATGTCGCAGATCGAGCGGATCGTGACCGAGACGGTACATAATTTTGGCCGCATCGACGTGTTGGTCAATTCGGCCGGGATAATTATGAACGGCAATATCGAGAACACAAAGCTCGACGATTGGGACAAGATGATGCAGATCAATCTGCGTTCGGTGTTTGTCCTGTCGCAAAAATGCGTGCCGCACTTGATCGAGACCAAGGGCAATATCGTCAACGTATCGAGCGTCGCGGGGACGCGGTCTTTTCCAAATGTGCTCGCTTACTGTGTTTCAAAAGCAGCGATAGACCAACTGACACGGTGCTCGGCGCTTGAGCTTGCGGCACATGGCGTTCGCGTAAACGCTGTAAATCCAGGGGTTGTCGTCACAAACATCCATAAACGCGGCGGTATGGAAGACGAAGCTTACGACGCTTTTCTCAAACACTCAAAAGAAACACATCCGATTGGCCGCGTCGGGACGCCCGATGAGGTCGGCGAATTGATATACTATCTTGCGTCAGACAAGGCGGGCTGGATCACGGGGGCGACATACGAAATTGACGGCGGGCGCGGGCAGACTTGCGCCAGATAGAGCGGGATAAAATGCGTATCCAATTGCTACCAAGTACGATCGATGAGAATGGGCGTGCATCCGCACGTCAGCATATGCTGACGCTCGTTATCGACGACCGCGTCACGATCGACGCCGGCAGCCTCGCATTTGCCTGTACCGACGCACAACGCGAAAACATCCGCGACATCGTCCTCACCCACACGCACCTCGATCATATCGCCGGGCTGCCGATGTTTATTGACGATCTCTTTGCCCGGCTGACAGAGCCGATCCGCATCCACGCGACCCGCGTGATGATCGACATCCTCGAACAACACATCTTTAACTGGTCGATCTACCCTAGCTTTTCGGAGCTTTCCAATGACAAAGGACGCGTGATGGAATACGTCGAATACGAACGCGGAGCGGCGTTCACAGCGGCTCACTTGTCGGTCCAAAGCATTGCTGTCAAACACGATGTTGAGGCAAATGGGTTCATCGTGTCCGACGGAGAAACGGCGATAGCGATAACGGGTGATACCGGGCGAACCGATGAATTTTGGCAGGTCTGTAATAAGACTGAAGATCTAAAAGCGGTATTTGTTGAGTGTGCTTTCCCGGATGAACTTGGTGATCTAGCAAATGTCTCGTGCCATTTGACGCCAAGCTCGCTCAAATCGGATCTTGAAAAATTTAACAAAGCCGATTGCCCGGTCTATGTCATCAATCTAAAGCCGATGTATCGCGAGACTGTCATCAAGCAGATCACGGACGCCAATATCCCGCGCGTGCAAATTCTCGATGTCGGCAAAGTGTACGAACTCTAACCTCACTTATCCCTTAGAAAATTTATCTTTTCAAAAGCCGTCTCCCGAAATTCACCCGGAAAATCGTGCAGCCTGACGCGATGGTTTGGCAGGACCTCTTTGATCCGGTAGGTGCGATCTTCACGCTCGATGCCGGGCATGATCTCCGCACGAAAAGTGACGTTCATCTCGGGCCGTGCCCACACAAAATCAGGTGTTTCCCTCACAGATATCTCCCGTTCAATCGTCTAGCTTTGGGTCGTGCTTATGCTTTACCTTTCGCAGCGACGGATGAATCTTTTCCTCAGGTTTTTCGCTGCCAAATTTTTGCGACGGCGGGGCAGTCGGCTTTCGGATCGAATCAAAAACCGGCCGATCTTCCGCTGACTTTTTCTTACGCCGCTTCATATTAAGATTATATCAAACCCGAAAACGGTAAAGGCCAGTTTTAACGCAAAGATGCTAAGCCGCAAAGACCGCAAAGCAAAAAAGGCTTATTTGATGAAACAATTGACTTTGTTTCCAAAAAACCACAGTATTTTGGATTAAGGTTGATGCCTAATTACAACGACAGACACTATATCTCGCAACGCAAGCGCCGGGCTTTTCAAGCGGAATATAGCCGCCGTCGGCCATTTTGGATGCCGGCGATGAGCTATTACGTTTTAGCGTTGGCAGTTGCGGCGGCGTTCTTTTTTCTGGTTTGGGGCGTACTGCACGATAACGCTGTTGAAACGCCCTGGGTAACGTCCGGGATAAGTGCGAGCATCATCCTTGCGGGGGCTGTGATCTTGCGTGAGGTCATAATGCGGCGGGCGAGAAACCGATTTTTTCGTCATCAGCGTGCGGTCGAAAATGCGGCTGCTTATCAAGGTTCAGAAAGACGTGGCGACAGCAAACTCACCATCGAGCGTAACGCCGCTATTCTCAAGCAGATACGGCAAAAATCAGACGCGGCAAAAGTGCTAAATTCACTGTCGGCAGGGCATCGCGAGGTTTTTGAGCTGTGTGCAGAATATCTCGCTCTGGTTGACCGCGATCTGAAATCGATAAACAACGGTTCAAAACGGCTCGAACCTTTGCTCAAAGGGCGTACAAAGGCCGTCGAGTTTCACCGTTATCATATGCTGAGTTGGGCCGAGATCGAGACGCGGACGCTCACGAATGAGGCAATAGCGGGAACGGACATCGATGAGAAAGTGAAAGCCGCACAAGACGCCCTGAGCGTTATCGACGCAGCGTTGACGGTTTATCCGTCCGAACAGGCTTTGCTCGATTCGCGGGAATTGCTGGGCGAGATGACGGTTTCGATCAAAGTCTCACACTGGGTCGAAGAGGCTGAACGTGCCGCTTTCAAAGGTGACTATGCCGGGGCAAAGAGCCTTTACCGCGACGCTTTGTTTTATTTGGGACGCGATAATGTCCATAATGCCGAACGCGAACGTGCCGCCGCACGTATCAATCACGAGATCGAACGTATCAGATCGATGGAAAACGGCACCTCGAGTTAGGGTCGCGATTTGTGAAACGCCCGAATACGTTGCAAAATAGTTAACAGATGATTTCCCAGAGATGTCCAAAATGTAAGAGCGACCGCATCAGACGCGGCTATCGTCCGACCTCGATCTTTTTCAAGGTGCTTTTCCGCTACAATTTACTGTGCGATAAATGCAATTGGGAATTTCGCGGATTTGCCGTTCCGGGGACCGTGAACAGCAGCCGTTCGAGCAGTAAGAAAAAGCGACAAGCCGCTGCCGAAAACCAATAAGACCCCGCGATACACCGTAATATCTAGAATAGTTGTGAAAGTTAGCCGGTCAGTAATATGTTTTCTCTATTGCTGTCTGTTGGCTATCAGCGGGACTATTGTTAATGCACAGACACCGACACCAACGCCTATTGCCGATGAGCTTGTCCATTTTGGTGACGTGCTCGACGTTGATTTTGTCGGGGCATTTGAATACGACTGGCGCGGCACGATAACGCCGGACGGCAATCTTGACGGACTGGACGCATACAGCGACCCGATACGAGCACTTTGCCGAAATGAGGCACAGATCGCTGCGGACATTGCCAAAGCTTATTCCAAAATTCTTCGCGACCCGAAGGTGGTGGTTAGGATCATCGACCGTTCAAATCGTGCCGTTGCGAGCCTCAATGGTGCGGTGCGTACGCCGACGCGGTTTAAGATCCAACGCGAGGTCCGGCTTCGCGAGTTGTTAGTCATTGCCGGCGGGCTGACCGATGACACAAGCGGTGAGATCTCGATCTTTCGGCCGCGAAACCTAAATTGTAATACTCCCCAAGACAACGGTTCGCAAATGATCACCATCAAAATCAGTGACCTTTTGAGCGGAAAGCCCGACGCCGATATTCGGATATTGAGTGGCGACATTGTCGAAGTGTTGAGAGCGGCACAGGTCTTTGTGATAGGCGCCGTAAATAGTCCGAGGCCAATTGTCACGCGGGGCGAGATGACAGTTTCGAGGGCGGTTGCCAGTGCGGGCGGGCTTGCAAAAGATGCGGACGGCGGCAAAGTGACGATATTTCGGCGTGTAGGCGATGAATCTAAGGTCGAAGAGACCGATCTAACGAAAATAAAACGCGGTGAATTAATTGATGTGGTATTAAAACCATTTGATATAATAGATGTGGCGGTCAAAGGGAGCGGAAAACGCAAAAATCCTCCGGTCGCTATAAGCACAGCTAAAACCGAGAAACGCGAATTACCCTTACGGGTAATAGATTAGGGCATATCATCTTAGGCGTGATACGGTTTTATCTGCAAAAGTTTTTGGTAGAAAGCGTTCTAATATCTAGGACGAATCAGGATAATAATGGCAGTGAATAAAAGAAGATTTAGCAAGCGCACGGTCGCTTTGTTATGGATGTTATTGGTTTCGATCGGTATTGGGGTGCTTATCGCATACGAACAGATCTCGGTGTTATACGTTTTGGCGACGCTAGCACTTACTGCGCTGCTTCTGATCGTCGGTTTTGCAGACCTCGAATCGGTCGGACGCGGTGATGGAAGCGATGCCGCGTAGTTAGGCTAATGAAAAAGGTTTGGTTCATTTTGGGAATGTTGGTGCTTGCTGCCTCAGCTTACGGCAGCTCGGCAGCTCCTGTTCCCGGAAAGCCCGAACCTCAGCGTATCCGCTGGAAAGGCCAGGTCATTAAGATAGCTATTTCCACATCGCTTACCCGCTCCAATCCAAATATCAAGGTTGATAGCGACGTCATTGCGGCGATTCGCCGCAGTCTGTCCGCCTGGCAAAATGTTGCGAATATCGAGTTTCAGATCGACTTCACGGACAAGCAAGGGGTTAGTCCTTCTGGCGTGGCGGGTGACGGCGTAAGCCTTATCACGATTGCATCGACTCCGGAAAACGTTTTACTTTTTGGCAAAGATGCGCAGACCGTTTCGGCGAAAACGCGTGTTTTCTACAACCGCAAAGGATTTATCACCGAAGCTGACATCGTCCTGAATCCTTTTCAACAGTTTTCTACTGACGGTGCTTTTGGCACATTTGACCTGCAATCTACGCTTACACACGAGATCGGACATTTGCTCGGACTAAAACATTCCGGTGTTTTGGGAGCCGCCATGTCTGAGAATCTTGGCAAAAACACGTCTGCCGACACGGTGGATTTTGAATCGCGTGGGCTGATCGACAGCGATATTGCTGCGATTCGCGACCTGTATGGTGTCGATGACGAAGATTGCTGTCAAAGCGTTTCGGGAAAGTTAACGCTGTTGACAGGTAAAGCGGCAAAGAATTTGAAAGTTTGGGCTGAGGAACTTGAGACCGGGCGCGTTATTGCTCAGGTCGATACAGATGCAGACGGCAGCTATCGAATCGGCGGGCTGACCCAGGGAAGCTATAAACTTTACTGGAAAGTGAAAAGTGGTGCTAGCCGCTCCAAAAGTAATGAGATCGGCTCTCTGGACATCGAAAACGGCGACCTAAGATCGGTAAATCAAAAGATAGATATTGAGCCAACCAAAGTCGTTTTAGATTACATCGGCACGAACAGTCAACTTGCCGAATCTGCCGTCGCTGTGACGCCGGGCAGTGAGCAGACGATATATCTTGGCGGCAAAAACCTTGATACAAAAAGCATTAGCATCGATTTTAACTCGCCATATTTTAGGGTTATTTCATCGTCGCTGGCTGAGCAGGATTTTGGGCCGGACATCTCAGTGGTGAGCTTTACAATCGTGGTTGAAAAAGATGCTCCTCGCGGCGTTTATAGCATCTTTGCAACCGATGCCAACGGCTCAAAAGCGGCCCTAATCGGGGCTCTGAGAGTCCTGTAACATCCTTATTTTCCCTCAATTTACATAAATGTTATAAAACCGTAATTTGCAGGTTGCGTTCTACGATGACCGTGTGGATAATTGTGTTGTTCACCTCCCGGTGAACATCAGATCATTTCCGCAAGGTTATGATCCGGGGGCGACGGTGTGGGAGACGTCGTCCCTGTTTATTTCTAACTTGACCTTATCGATAATCAGCGTAAAATTTATCTGAATTCACCGGAATTTGCAGTTATTACTTTCGTCCGGTTTATGCAATTTGCGTAACTTATACAGATGTCATTTATGGAACCGCGTGGGTCAGTCACGGCGGTCTTTTGATTTTTATAGGGTATGAAAACTAGCGGATCAGGCTGGTTAAAAAAGTGGCTCTATCGCGGCGTGCCGGAGATCGAGGGGCCCCACGAACCCGAGGGACGGCATCACCAGCACGCCTGGTGGAAGGTCATGTGTCTAACCGGCGTCGATTATTTTTCGACGCTTGGTTACCAACCGGGAATCGCATTTCTCGCCGCAGGCGTACTTTCTCCGTTTGCCACATTAGTGCTCGTATTGCTTACGCTTTTCGGTGCCTTGCCGATGTATAAGCGTGTTGCGGAAGCAAGCCCCCACGGTGACGGTTCGATTTCGATGCTTGAGAAACTGCTGTCGCGGTGGAAAGGCAAGATGTTTGTTCTGATCCTGCTTGGGTTTGTTGCGACGAGTTTCATAATTACCATCACGCTTTCAGCCGCTGACGCGACCGCTCATATTGTCGAAAATCCATTTGTCCATGAACATCTAAAATTTCTGCACCACGAGATCATTGTGACGCTCGTGCTGATCGCCCTGCTTGGGGTTGTCTTTCTCAAAGGCTTTAACGAGGCGATAGGCATTGCTGTCGGTATCGTTGCAGCATTTCTTTCCCTTAATATTATCGTGATCGGATGTGGGCTCTACGAGATCTTTTGGGTGCGGCCAGAGGTCTTTGCAAACTGGCAACAGTTGGTCTGGTCTGACAAAAATGTTGGCGGCAGTTATTTCTGGCTGATCATTGGGTCATTGTGGTTCTTCCCAAAACTTGCGCTCGGGCTGTCAGGTTTTGAGACCGGTGTTGTTGTGATGCCGCTCGTGAAAAGCGACGTTAGCGGCTCAGACGGTAGAAATCCGGCGGTGCAGCGAAACGATCTCACAGATGACGGTCTTTCGGACGACGAACGCAGAGTGCTCGACGGACGTATTCGAAACGGTAAAAAGCTGCTGAGCGGCGCTGCGATCATCATGAGCTTTTTGCTGATCGGCAGCAGCATCATTACCTCGATGCTCATTCCGGCTGAGAAATTCCAGCCGGGCGGCGAGGCCGCCGGCAGGGCGATATCATACCTTGCTCACCAGATGCTCGGAGAGGTTTTTGGAACAGTTTATGATATTTCTACAATAATGATCCTCTGGTTTGCCGGGGCATCGGCGTTAGCCGGGTTGCTGAATATCGTGCCGCGATATCTGCCGCGATATGGTATGGCTCCTGACTGGGCACGAGCAACCAGGCCGTTAGTGCTAGTATTTACGGGCATCTGTGGAGTTGTGACCGTGCTTTTCGAAGCCGATGTGACCGCTCAGGGCGGGGCATACGCTACCGGAGTTTTGGCTCTGATGACATCAGCAGCCGTAGCGGTGACGATATCGGAATGGAGAAAGTCAAAAAAGGTATGGATGGCGTTTGCCGTAATTACACTTGTATTTATCTACACGGTAGTTGTGGGCATTATCGAGCAGCCTAGCGGTATCAAGATTGCGTCTTTCTTTATTTTTGCCATTATCGCGGCGTCGTTTATTTCACGGGCAATGCGTTCGACCGAAATACGCATCGATAAGATCGAGCTTGATGAAGCGGCACAGGGGTTTATCGACGAGATCAATGACGAAGGCCAAATTCGGATCGTGACCAATCGACGCGAGACCGGCGATATGACCGAATATCGCTTTAAGGAACACGAAAAGCGGGTGGATAATCACATCCCGTCGTCCGATCCGATCCTCTTTTATGAGATCGAGACGGGCGACGCATCCGAATTTAAGGGCAAACTGTTTATTCGTGGTGTTGACGTTGATGGTTATCGTATCTTGCGTACCCAAGCACCTGCTGTACCAAACGCTATCGCCGGATTCCTGCTGCATTTGCGTGATACGACGGGCAAGATCCCGCACGTATATTTTGGTTGGAGCGAGGGCAATCCGCTGATGTACTTGGCGAGATATATCTTGTTTGGCGAGGGCGACACGGCCCCGGTCACGCGCGAGATATTAAGACAAGCCGAAGAGGATCCGGAGATGAGGCCAAACGTTCACGTCGGAGGATGATCCGAACCTGTGCCATTCGCGTTGCCATTTTTCATCACTAGGTAGCAGTCACGGCAAAATACGGGGCGTCCTTGTGACGGGAAAAATGGAACGGTGGTCGATTTCAAGCATTTGGCGCATTGTACACGGACCTCGACGCGGTGCCCTTTACCCGACGCGCGTGCCATCTCGATATCAGCGAGGCGGCGGGTTTTGGCAAGTTTACAAGGCTTACATCGTTTAGGAGCGTTTAGCAGGTCTTTTTGGGTGTAAAAGAGCTGTTCACCGGCGGACCAGAGAAAAACTCCGGAGCAATCAACACACGAGATCGTCTTGTCTTCGTATTCAGATGTATCTTCCGGAGGGGTGTCCAGATCGGCAAACGCGACTGCAAAATTTCTATCAGCCATAACGGGACGTTACTGCTCCGCTCGATCAGGCCCGGAAGATATTGTATTTCAGGTCATTAGAGATTCTGACTAGACGACCAAAATAGTCATAGTGGGCTAATAGAGTTAAACATTACAACTATCGGTTTTGGGTGTCAAGAGTGTGGTATGACCAATTTGTAGTCTATGAATGTACTAGTTATCGGTTCCGGCGGACGCGAACATGCGATCTGCTGCGCGTTTAGTAAAAGCTCCAGAGTTTCGCGGCTTTATTGCGCCAACGGTAATGCCGGCATCGCACAAGTTGCCGAGTGCGTTGCGATAAGGCCGGATGACATTTCGGGGCTTGTGGATTTTGCTTCGCAGAACGCCATTGACCTGACATTTGTCGGTGGTGAAACGTCTCTTGCGCTTGGAATTGTTGACGAATTTGAATCTCGCGGATTAAAGATAATCGGGCCATGTAAAGAGGCCGCTAAGCTTGAGGCAAGTAAGTCATTTGCCAAAGATTTTATGGCCCGCCACGGTGTGCCGACTGCAAAATATACGACATCACATTTGCCTGCGTTCGCCATCCTCGAACTTGAGAGCGGTGATTTTGGCGATGAAAATGCGCCCGTCGTTGTAAAGGCTGACGGACTCGCTGCCGGTAAGGGTGTCGTCGTTGCCAAAAACCGAGCTGAAGCGGTCGCCGCGATCAAAGAGATGGCAGATCTTGTTGGCACGGCCGCAGCGGAAAAGATCGTGCTCGAAGAATGTATGTTTGGCCGCGAAGTTTCGTTGCTGATGTTTGCCGACGGCGAAAACTTTGCCCTAATGCCCGCGACCCGCGACCACAAACGCATTGGTGAGGGTGACACGGGGCCGAACACCGGTGGGATGGGTACGATCACGGATGCATCCTTGCTTACCGCCGACGAACTGCAAACGATAATTGATACGATGATCCGACCGACGCTGCACGGCTGTATCCGCGAAGGATTTCGCTTTCGCGGGATAATGTTTCTCGGGCTGATGATGACCGCACAAGGACCGAAACTGCTCGAATACAACGTCCGCTTTGGCGACCCTGAAACACAGGCAATACTCGTCCGGCTTGAGACCGATCTGGTGGATATTTGCGAAGCGATGCTCGATGGTACGCTTGGTAGTATTGATCTCAAATGGCGACAGGGAAGTTCGGCGTGCGTTGTCCTCGCAGCAGAAAATTACCCCGCAAAACCGCGAACGGGCGATGTTATCAGCGGACTAGAGAATGTCCACAACGTCGAGGTTTTTCACGCCGGAACGTCGGCCCTTACGCCCGGTGAGTTTTATACGGCAGGCGGACGTGTGCTCGGTGTTACAGCTACAGGTGACGATCTCGCCGCCGCCTTGTCCACGGCATATGCGGCAGTCGAAAAGGTCAGTTGGCCGGGAATGCAGTATCGCAGAGATATAGGGAAATAAAGAATTAGGCCCGAAAGCACGAATAGATCCATTCGCGCATTCGTGGCTAACTTTTCTTAACAGCTTCAGCCTTTTGAGTAAATTCTTCAGCTTCCTTTACTAATCCATTCTTACGACAAAATTCGGCGAGGCGTGTGTACCGTTCTGCCGGCTTCGTGTCCGAAAGCCACGCGATCTTTGCCATACATTCGGGACATGCATCTATCGGCCGCCGGTCGGTTTCGCCCAGATGATTTGTGCCGCTCATTAAGCACTCGTATTTTGTGCAGTGTTTGATCGAGAACATATGCCCCATCTCGTGAGCCGCGATCTTTAGCGTGCGGAGCAAAAAACCGCGTTCGTCGGTGTGGTCGTCGAGCCGAAACAGCGACCAGACACCCACACGATTCTCAAGGCTTGCCTGGCCAAACACATAATTCATCGACTCATCCGGATAAAGGTCATCGACCGTGAACGCGATCAAAGCCGCTGCATCTTTTGGCAGCATCGGCAGCAGCACATCGTTGAGGATGTAGCCGGTCTTGATCTGACGCTTTTTCGTCAGCTGGTTTTGCCGCGTGTTTGGAGTCCCGTCTTTAGACGGCCCGACCGTGAGTGGTTTTGCCGGCATCTGCTCAACCGGCAGATCATAAAATGCGGCAAGATATTCGGTGGTCTGTGCGATCAGCTTTTGCTGTTTGGCATCAAAGGTACCTAGCGGCAGGACATATATCTTTTGCCGCTCCTTTGTCGGCTTGGTAGGGTCGGCGTCAAGATATTCCTCAAAAGTCTGTCCCGCTTCAGTATGCGACGCTAGCCAATCATTGGAACCCGGCTTGCCCATCACCTTAAAAAAAGGCTCGATCTTTTTGATCGAATCGCGAAGCTCTTTTATCTCCTTCTTAGCCTCGCGTGCCGCAGCCATATTACCGGCGGGCTTGTTATCTGCCTTTGAGCAAGAAAGGATCGTGCCCACGAAACACACGAAACATACGAAAAAAAGAAAATGTTTAATACGGCTTACATCCGTTTTAGTGTGTTTCGTGTATTTCGTGGGCATGCTCTTTTCTTAATATTTAGCGATCGACGCTTGATAGCTGTCAAAGTTTCGACGCATCTCGTCGAGCGAATCACCGCCAAATTTCTCACGCATTTCGTTCGCGAGGACAACCGTGAGCATCGCCTCGCCGATGACTCCGGCGGCGGGAACAGCGGTGATGTCTGATCGTTCAAATGCCGCATCGCTTTGCTCTTTTGTCTCGATATCTACTGATCTCAGCGGCTTGCGAAGCGTCGAGATCGGTTTCATGTATCCGCGAACACGAAGCTCTTCGCCGTTTGTGATCCCGCCTTCTAGACCTCCAGATCGGTTTGTAGAACGGCTAAATGCCTGGCCGTCGTGATATATCTCATCGTGAACCTCAGATCCGCGTCGTCCGGCATTTGCTACGCCATCACCGATCTCGACGGCTTTGATAGCGTGGATAGACATTATTGCCCGAGCGATGCGGCCATCGAGTTTGTCTTCCCAAGATGTATGAGAGCCGAGACCAACTGGCAATCCCTTTGCGACTATTTCAAAGACACCGCCGAGTGTGTCGCCGTCGGTTTTCGCCTGATCTATTAGTGCGATCATTTCCTTTTCGGCGTTGGCATCGGCACAGTTTAGCGGGGAATCTTCCGGGATCGCTGAGATCTCTTCCCATGATTTCTCAAGCACGGTTTCAGGATGGCTGCCGAGTTTTACGACATGGCTTTTTATCTCGACCCCAAACGCCGCGAGAAGCTGTTTTGCAATCGCTCCGCATGCGACACGCGCAGCAGTTTCTCGTGCCGAAGCACGTTCTAAAATGTCGCGTAGGTCGCGGGTCTGATATTTCTGTCCTCCGGCAAGATCGGCATGGCCCGGACGTGGACGCGTCACCAAACGCGGATTTTTGGGCTGCTCGTCCAACTCCTCAGACGACATCACATCCTGCCAATGAACAAAATCTTTGTTCTCGATCGTCAGGGCAATAGGCGAACCGAGGGCTTTGCCGTGACGCACGCCAGAGAGGATCTCGACCGTGTCAGTTTCGATCTTCATCCGCCCTCCGCGGCCATATCCCTGCTGACGCCGCCAGAGTTCATGGTTGATAGCGGCAACGTCGATGGGTAGCCCGGCAGGCACACCTTCGACGATAGCGACGAGAGCCTTGCCATGCGATTCGCCTGCGGTTTTGAATTTAAAGAACATAATTCCTTGAACCACATAGGAACATAGTTCACATAGAGTTGTCCAACAGTTCTATGTGGCCTATGTTTCTATGTGGTTCACCCTCTTTCTGAATACAATGAGGCCAATGCTTCCAATAATAAGCAGCCCGCCAATGCCCGTTTGCGGCGGTAGTGTTTCGCCTATCGTAATGGCTCCGATCACGACCGCGAGCAGCGGGGTGACGAGCGAGATCATCATCGCTTTGGTCGATTCGATCTTACCTAGAAGCCAGTAGTATAGCCAAAAAGCCGCAATTGTTCCGGCGATAGTCAGATACAGTACACAGCCAACCGCTTTCCATGTCCAGTGAAAGTTAGACGGGCTTCCCTCAGCGACGAGGCTGTAAATTATGATCGCGGGCAGGCCGCAGAGCATCTGGCAAAAAACGAGCGCCGCAGGATGTATCCCGCCGCCTTTTGCTTTTACAAGTATCGACGCCTGAGCGGCGGCATACGAGCCGATCACGACTCCGACGCATCCAAGAAATGCCATAAGACTTTGCACGCTCAACTGGTCGTAAAAAATTACGCCAACGCCGACGATTCCCATTGCGACGGCAAAAACCTTGAGTCTCGTGATCCGTTCGTTCGGCAAAAATATCCATGCGAGCAACAGCCCAAAAACGGTGATCATCGCCTGCAAAACGGCCGCGAGCCCGGAGGTGATGTATTGCTCGCTCCAAAATACCATGCTGTAGTTGATCGAAAACTGGAGCACACCGGTAAGTGCGATCAACCGCCATTCTTTTGCGGTTTTCGGCAGCGGTATTTTCTGAACGCGGATCACAACATAGAGGATCGCAACCCCGAGCAAAAACCGTGCTGCCGCAAACGCGAGCGGCGGCAGGTCGTCGAGGCCGATCTTGATAAAGATCCACGTCGTGCCCCAAATTAGGCAAAGTAAGAGCCAGATAAGTACGGTTTTCATCAATCTCGTTCGTAGAAGCTGAGGCTCGTTTCACCTTGTTTGAGGATACGCCAACGTCTGAGGGAGCCGACTTCGTCGGGCATGTGCTTTTTCGCATGGTGCTCGACGACGAGCAATCCGCCGTCGTTCAGTAGTTTTGGGCTATAGCCAAATTCATGCAACACAATAGAATAATCGGCGTCATACGGCGGATCGTAAAATGCAATGTCCCATACGGTTGCGTGTTCACGTCCGGTAAAATTATCGGCATCGAGACCGAGAACCTCGGTGGTATTTTCCGGCACACCAAGTTTGTCGAGATTTTCTTCGATCAGGGCACACGATTTTTTTGATCTATCAACAAAGGTGACAAAAGCCGCTCCGCGAGAGAGAGCTTCGATGCCGATCGCACCCGTCCCGGCACAGAGATCGAGAAACCGCGTTTCTTCATCTAAACGCGGAGCGAGGACGTTAAAAAGAGTTTCGCGCAGTCGGTCTGAGGTCGGCCGCGTTTTGTTGTCCGGCGGGCTTTTGAGCACGCGGCCGCGATAGATACCGGCGATTATTCGCATAAAGAGATTTATTAACGCAAAGCCGCAAAGTAACAAAGACGCTAAGATCAGATCTATTAAATATTTGCGTCCTGGCGACTTTGCGTTAAAGATTCTTAATTAGTTTATGGAATAGCTGTGGTGTGGGCAATGGCCGTTCGAATTTAGGTCAGCCAATGCTGCCGAGTCTCACATTTTTGTCAGAGCGGGCAATTTTGACGAGAGCCGATGTTTCGGGTGAGAGCCGTTTCTCTGTTAAATACATTTCGGCTTCATTGCGGGCAGTAACGAGTATGTCGAGATCTCGGACGATGTTGCCGACGCGAAAATTTTGAATGCCGGATTGCCGTGTGCCGAGTATCTCGCCCTGGCCGCGAATTTCTAGATCTTTCTCCGCGATCTTAAATCCATCTGATGTCTGTTCCATAATGCCAAGGCGTTCTTTGGCAACAGCGGTACGTTTATATCCGGCGAGCAGGACGCAATAGCTTTGCTCGGCCCCACGACCGACGCGTCCACGTAATTGATGTAGCTGTGACAGCCCAAAACGCTCAGCATGCTCGATCACCATCAGCGAAGCGTTTGGCACATCGACGCCCACCTCGATGACGGTCGTAGAAACAAGTATGTCGAGATTTCCGCTGACAAATTCAGACATGATCTCTTCTTTTTCGGCGGCTTTCATCCTGCCGTGGAGCAGCCCGACGGTGTATTGCGGGAAAATATTGGTGCGGATGTCCTCATACATCAGCGTCGCGGCTTTGAGGTCAAGTTTTTCTGATTCCTCGATCAGCGGATAGACAACATAGACCTGACGGCCAAGCTTAACCTCGCGTTCGATGCCGCGATAAACGCCATGGCGTTCGTCTTCGCCCAATACGACCGTTTTGATCGGCGTCCGGCCCGGCGGCATTTCATCGATGATCGAAACGTCGAGGTCGCCATATACGGTCATCGCCAGCGAGCGGGGAATCGGCGTTGCGGTCATTACCAGCACGTCAGGATTGAATCCCAATGCCATCAACTGTGCCCGCTGAAGCACGCCAAAGCGATGCTGCTCATCGATGACGGCAAGGCCAAGCTTTGAAAATCTTACGGCGTCCTGGATTATCGCATGCGTTCCGATGATGAGATCGATCTCACCGGCCGCGAGAGCCGCGTGGACCTTTCGCTTTTCAGCCGCCTTTGTGCTGCCGAGTAGGAGGCCGACGGTGTATCCGGTATCGGCAAATCGCGCCGTTGCATTACGGAAATGCTGTTCTGCGAGTATCTCCGTCGGGGCCATGAGAGCAGCTTGATACCCATTTTCTATCGCCGCAAAGATCGCGAGAAAGGCGACGATCGTCTTGCCGCTGCCGACATCGCCTTGGATCAAGCGGTTCATCGGAGCATCGGATTTGAGGTCTTCAAATATCTCACCGATCACCTTTTTCTGAGCACCTGTCAGCGTAAAAGGCAAGATGCTTTTTAGCCGCTCTTTTGTGGAACTTGTGATCTCAATGACCGTGCCTTTAGGCTCTTTTTGTCGTTCACCGCGCAGCAACTGCATCGAGAACGAAAGCCAGAAAAACTCGTCAAATATCAGCCGCTTATGTGCCGGACTGCGAAACATCTCGTAATCCGCTATCGACGAATCATCGGGCGGGAAATGTATCTCGGCAAGTGCTTGAGCCCGCGTTGCAAGGTTTTGACGTTCGAGCAGATCGGCCGGCAGATCATCGATGACGGACTTGGTTTCCAGCTTTTGCAGAACGTCATACACGATCTCACGCAGGCGTTTTGTCTGCAGATCGCCGAGCTTTCGATAGACGGGAACGCGCCGGGCTGTGTGGACAGGCGCGAATTCAGGATTGCCAAGATCTTCGATCAGATCGTCGGCGGAAATAAGCGGTGCGGCGTCGGAGGGCAGTATTTCGATCTCGTCCGGCTTATTGACCATCAGGGCAAAGGTATTGCGTTTGCCGTCCCATTCCCATTTGCCGTAGGCGACGAAACGTGTCCCCTGACGAAAACGGTCGGTGTACCAGTTGACGATGTCACCGGCGTTTCTTCCCGATACAAACCACTTGACCACGACCGGCTTTTGCTGGCGGGCGGCATCCGCTCCGCTGATCTCAAACAAAAACAACGGCGGTTGTTTGGGATGACGATTTTTGCCAACGCGAAAGCCGCCGGAGACCTTTACGTACAGTTCGACAGCGGCCTCCATATCGGGTTCGAGCTTTTCGAGCGAGAGAAAATTTGAGCGGTCTTCGTATCGTGTCGGAAGATAGTTGAGCAGGTCCTCAACAGTGACAGCATTGGGCGAAGTCTTGTTCGCAAAGCCCGCTAGAGCAACGGCCAGCTTTCGCGACAAAGCGGCCGTTAATTTTGCTACCTTATGCTCAGGCAGGTCTAGTATCGGCGTTGTGAGGGTTAATTTCATTGGCCGAAACAGGTGCTATGTATTCAATGTAAACGGATTAAAATTGGTTTCGCGGTCGTAATAGTCTTCGTGCTCGACTCGTTTTAGGAACGCGACGATCTTGTATGTGAATGGTGTCGCGAGAACCTCCCAAAGTACCTTGAGTAAATAGTTGCCTATCATCACAGCTATCACTTGCTCGGTCGGCCAAGTGCCGAGAAAGGCGAGCGGGTAAAAGATCAAACTGTCGACCGCCTCGCCGGCAAAGGTAGAGCCGATGGTTCGCATCCAGAGGTACTTGCCGTTGGTGATTAGTTTCATCTTCGCGAGGACGAACGAATTTACAAATTCACCGGCCCAAAAGCCAAGCAAAGAAGCGAGAACGATCCGCCAAGTCTGGCCGAAAATGGCGTTGACGGCAGCCTGAGATTCCGACGACATCGTTCTGGCTGCGGGCAGGCTCGTGACGATATACGCCATTATTGACGCAAATATCAATGCGCCAAAACCGGCCCATATCACCTTACGAGAACGGGCGTATCCATAAACCTCGGTCAAAATGTCGCCAAAAAGATAGCTTAGCGGAAAAAACAATACGCCCGTGCCGAACATGTATTCGCCGTAGAGCGGCAGGTTGACGGTCGACACTTTGTGAACGCCGATCAGATTTGAGCACAGCAGCACGGCCACAAACGCGGCCATTATCAGGTCGAAATATCGGTATTGTTTTTGCTCAGCCATTTAGCGAAAGATTTTAACAAAAAAAAGCGGACCGTGATATACGGCCCGCCTATTGTATTAAAGCGATCGATCTAAGGTTAGAAACTATGCGAGATCATTAACATGTTTGGTGAGACGCGATTTATATCTCGCGGCTGTATTTCTGTGAATGATGCCTTTGTTGACCGCTTTATCGATCAACGAGACGGTTGGAGTGAGAAGCTCAACACTTCCTGTTTTGTCGCTACCGGCGACAGCGGTGCGAAGCTTCTTGATCGAAGTGCGCAATTTGGAACGGTTGCTGCGGTTGATCTCGTTGCGTTTGGCATTTTGCCTTACGCGTTTCTCTGCTGATTTATGATTAGCCATTAATTAATAATTCCTATAGATCGATACAATAAAAACAAACTTTAGAGTATATGTATCGAGGGTGCGTCTGTCAAGGCGAGCGTTAGCGTTCAAGCCGGGATGCCAGCGTGTGCATAAGATCGACGAATAGCGTGACTATTGGCGGATAAAAAATAAATTCGGGCCTGAGAGTTTCGGCAAACATATTTGGCATAAACCCTGCGGGAAAAGTGATCTGCCAGCCGATCAACAGGCCGATGCCGAGGCACAGCATAAATCCGCCGCACAGAAACACCGCCGCGATCAATCGCGAATATGGTTTTTGCTTGCGTTCGCTTTCATCGAGTATCGAATCGTGAATGTTGTCATCCGTCTCGGTGTAGCGTTCAAAACCCTCGCGGATGCGTCCGATGAGATTGATGATGCCGATTATGAAGAGCGTCACAATCACGAGTCTGCCGATAACGGTAGATTCGGCAAATATTTTTGGATGAAAAGCCGTCGCCATTATTGCTGAGACAAACAGCGCGACGAGCGGATAGATAACCTTTTGAAAGGCCTCGGCCTCGCGTCGTTCTTCAGCCATCATACGGTCGATGATGTCGTTGTACCGCTTTTCGTACACCATCTGACGCCAGCGTTGGGCGTGCTTGTTGTTTGCACCGAGAACAGAATCGCTGCCGTTCATGCTCGCCGTGACCTCGAGCATTCGCTTGTCGTAGCGTGAACGCTCGCGGCTGTTACCTAGAATTTCGTATGCCTCGGCGATCGCGGCAAATTTTAGAGCGGTTTCTTCCGAACCCTGATGCGAATCCGGGTGCAGCTTACGCGCCAGACGGCGATACGCCGATTTTATCTCGGCATGAGTTGCCTCTGGTGACACTTTGAGGATGTCGTAGTAATTCACCATCGAAACGAAAATATGGTTGATTGAAGCGAACGTCCGGAGCCCAAAGACTGATGTCTTTTGACTCCGGAAGTATAACACATCATGTGTTTTCGAATAAATCAGTGGTCAGTCCAATCGGTCGATCTGCAAACTGATCGGATAGGCACCCGCAAGTTTGGCGGCATCAACCACGCGGGCTACGTTGCCGTAGCTGATAGTTTTTGGGGCTTTTATAAACACAGTGCGTTCGATACGATCGGACATTGGACGCTCTGAGTCGTCGCCAAACGATTCGGAAACATTGCCATTGGCGATACGCGCGGCGAATGTGTCTTTTAGCTGCGTGACCAGGGCGTCTGAGTCGCTAGTTGTTCCGGCCGGGTGCTGATTCAGGCTTAAAGTTGAGTCGGGATTTACAACCACAACGAGCGATAGGGGATTGTCATGAATATCGTTAGTCTTTACCGGTTCAGCCGGGGTCTTAGTCTTGAACGAGCTCGGTTTTATCGGTGCGACGACCATAAAAATGATAAGCAGGACGAGCAGTACATCGATCAACGGCGTGACGTTGATAGCGGGTCTATTCATTTGAGTTCTCCTTTGCGTTGAAATTGCGGCCTGGAGATTTAGACACCGTCGGGAACTGGTTTGTTCCCATGTGGTCAGGAAAGCTTTCCGCCGAAGGCGTTAAGTAGAGCCTTGGCTTTGGTAAGTGTTTCGTCGTATTCGCTTTCGGGGTCGCTATCAATGACGATACCGCCGCCGACATTAAACGTAACTGTTTGATCGCGAATCACTGCTGTTCGGATCGCCACGCTCATGTCGATACAATTTGGGATCTCAAATTTCGAATTTTGAATTGCATATCCGACCGCACCCATCGAAAGACCTCTCGGTACCGTCTCGACCTCGTCGATGATCCGCATCGTACTGATCTTTGGCGCACCGGTGATCGATCCGCAAGGGAAAACTGCGGATAAGACATCAGACAATTTTACATCCCTGCGAAGTTTGCCGTTTACCGTTGAAACAAGGTGAAAAAATGTCGGATGTTCCTCTAATTCGCAGAGCTTTTCGACCTCAACGCTGCCGTATTCGCACACACGCCCAATGTCATTGCGCAGCAGATCAACGATCATCGTGTTTTCAGCAAGGTCCTTTTTGCTTGTCAGCAATTCGGTTTGGAGGGCGTTGTCCTCGTCTCCCGTCGAACCGCGGGGCCGGGTTCCTTTTATAGGCGATGTTGAGATCGAGCCTTTTTCATCGACCTTAAAAAAACGCTCAGGCGAGGCTGAAATAACCGTCGAGTGTTTACGCTTTAGAAACGCGGCAAAAGGGGCCGGATGATCTCGCCGCAGCCGCCAAAATATTTGCTGGGCCGATAGGCCGTCTGGCAAATGAGCTGTTAATTGCTGGGTGAGGTTTGTCTGATATGTGTCGCCGCAGCGGATGTGTTCGTGTATTTCCTCAATCGCGGCGATATACGACCGTCGAGAGAAATTTGAGGTGACCTCGATCTCTTCAGTAGCAGTATTTAAGATCGGACGCCCTAAACTTGCTGTCAGCTTTGCCGAAACGTCATCAAATTCGCTTTCATTGCCGGTCAGATACGTTAGACCAGAGTTGTAGTCATGGATGACAAGCACCTCGAAACTTGCAACGAAAACATCAGGCTCAGCTATGCCGATAAATTCTTTCTTTGGCAAATTTATCGCCAACAATTTTTGTCCGAGATCATAAGAGAGGGAAAAGATACTGGCAAGATCTGATGAGGTAAATTTATCGATCTCATCGAGTGTTTTAGCCGGATCATCGTTAGATATTTCGAGCGTTTCGACCGGGTCGATGCCTGCGATCAGCAGGTGCGAGCCGAGATGGCCGACGCCGCAGCTATCGAGCAGACAGACGCATTCGGTCTCGGAAATATGCAGCAATGACGCGACAAGTTCGTCCGCTGTGATATTGATCTCTCGCACAGGCCTCGATTTTATCACGGAATAAACTTTCACTCGGGCCGCAGTTTAGCGTAAGATGTTTGCCAGTCACTCCGGTAAAAAAATATGAATCCAGACATCAATGAACGGCAAACTCTGATACGCGGGCTGGGGCTTGCGGCGGCCATTTCGGTAATTATTGCAAACGTGATCGGTACGGGCGTCTTTGTAAAGGCACGCGTGATGACCTGTAACGTCGGCGAGCCAACATGGGTGATCGTCGCGTGGGTTGCGGCGGGTGTGCTGTCTCTTGCCGGGGCTTTGACCTACGCCGAGCTGACGGCCTTTAAGCCTGAGGCGGCCGGGCCGTATGCGTTTCTTCGCGATTCTTATGGCAAACTGTCGAGTTTTCTATTCGGCTGGATGCAGATATTTATCGCCAGGACTGGTTCTCAGGCAGCAGCGGCGGTTTTGTTCGCGGGTACGCTCAATGTCTTTCTTGATGGCAAATTAAAACAATCACTGGTGACGATCCCGGTGCTTGGGAACGAGATCACCTCGCTAAGTCTGATCGCCGTCGTTATGATCGCGATCTTTACGACGCTAAATTGTCTTTCGGTTACCGCGACCGGCCAGATCGCGACGATGCTTACGACCATCAAGATCGGCCTGGTTGCAATGGTCGGTTTGGGAGCTTTTCTGTTTGCAACGGGCGGAGGGCTGGCAAATTTTTCTCTCGCCGAAACGGGCGGAACCTGCGAGGGCGTTGATGCACTCGTCAATTACGGCTCACCCGGCTACAGCTTCATTGCAGGATTTGGAGCGGCGATGCTGGCGGCTCTGTGGGGTTATGACGGGTGGGACAATTTGTCGTTTGTTGCAGGCGAGGTAAAAGATCCTGCGCGAAATATTCCGATGGCTATCATTGGTAGTGTATTGCTCGTGATAGTTCTTTATGTTGGTGTTCATATTGCGTATTTTTATATCCTCGACCCAACGGCGATCGCGTCCATTCCAAAGGATTCATCGACCGGAGCAGTTGTCGTGAGCAAATTCTTTGGCGGCGATCTGACGAGTATTGCGACAGGAGCGGCGGTTGCGGTATTTAGCGTCGGACTAATGTTGTCGGCGCTTGGCGTCCTACACACCTCATTGCTTAGCTCGGCACGCGTACCCTATGCGATGGCAAAGGACGGGGTTATGTTCAAGACCTTTGAAAAGGTCTCGATACAGGCCGTTCCTGTTCGCGGAGTGATCTTTTTGGGCGTGTGGGCGAGCATTCTTGCACTGTCCGGATCGTTCGATACATTGACCGACTATGTCGTGTTCGGCTCGTGGATATTCTATGCGTTGATCACGTCGTCGATTTTTATTTACCGGAGAAAAAACCCGGACGCCGAACGGCCATATCGTGCTTGGGGCTATCCGGTGGTGCCGGTTATTTTCCTGCTGGTCTCAGGAGCGTTTCTGGTCGTGACGATGTATGCGGCACCGGTAAGCTCATTTATCGGCATCGGGCTTATCCTGGCGGGGCTGCCTGTGTATTACTATTTGACGCGAAATTCTAAGGTGAGCGAGCAGTAAAATGAGTAGCCAAGACAGACGCAGCGGCAGCGAACGCCGCGGTACAAATCGCTATCCGGTCGATGTTGATGTCGAATGGCAGGGGGCGGGTGGACGTTCGCCGGGTACGCTCAGTGATGTCAGTCTCGACGGATGCTTTGTACTCGGCTCTGGCGATGTCACTGACGGCGAGCAGATAAAGATATTTGTGCCGCTTGCGGACGGAATGAAAGTGCAGTTTGACGGCAAGGTCGCCAATCATGTGCTCGAGATAGGTTTTGGGATAAAGTTTGACCCTCTATCTACGGCTCAACGGGAGTTGCTCGTAGGCTTGGTCCGAAAGACAGAAGGCGGTTAAGATTCCTCGCTGCGACGTGCAAGGGCTTCCAGCGCGATCTCGCGGTCGTCAAAGTGAAATTTATCCGCACCGATGATCTGATAATTTTCGTGCCCCTTACCCGCGATGATGACAACATCATCCGTTTTCGCGGCGGCGATCGCCCGATAGATCGCTTCGCGCCGATCGGGGATCACCTCATAAGTTGACGTTTTTTCTTTAACGCCCACCTCTATCTCAGAGATAATTTTTAGTGGATCTTCGTTTCGCGGATTGTCTGATGTGATGACGACGATATCGCTATGTTCGCCTGCAACTTCGCCCATCGGACGGCGTTTTGTACGGTCACGGTCACCTCCGCAGCCAAAAACGGTGATGATGCGCCCGTCGGTCAGTTCACGTGCAGTTTGCAGAGTGTTAAGTAGGGCATCATCCGTATGAGCGTAATCTACAACAACGGCAAAATCTCCGTCGTGCGGCACCCGTTCAAAACGCCCCGGAGCTCCAACACAGGTCGAAAGCCCTTTAACAACCGCTCCGATCCCGTATCCAAGTTCGAGAGCGGTCGCCGTCGCCGCGAGCATATTGTACACGTGCGGTCGGCCAACCAGCGGGGAAGTTATTTCAACCTCGCCGACTCTCGTCTTGAGCACGAATGATGTGCCTTTTATCAGGGAGACCTTGATATCTGCTGCGGAAAGGTCAGCGTCGCCGCGTTGCGAAAACGTAACCACTTTTTCACCGTCACCTCGCAATTCATCCGCCAGTTTTACGCCCCATTCATCGTCGATATTGATGATACTGACGCCGGGCCGTTCGCCAAGCCGCCCGTCAAAAAGCTTTTTCTTCGCGTCAAAATAATTCTCCATCGTGTGATGGTGATCGAGATGGTCTTGGGTAAGGTTTGTGAAAATTGCGACACTGAATCGTAGCCAGTCGCAGCGGTGCAGGTCTATCGCTTGCGACGACGCCTCCATTACAGCAACAGTGCAGCCGCCATCGACGGCCTCTCGCAAAAATCTGTTCGTGTCCGACGCCTCGGGCGTTGTTCTGACGGCCTCTTCGCTCTTTTCACCGATTCGGTATTCGACCGTCGTGAGCATTGCCGGTCGCTGTCCTGCGGCTTCGGCAAGTGCAAAGCAGAGATACGTCGTCGTAGTTTTGCCGTTCGTGCCGGTTATGCCGACGAGGTCGAGTTGATGCGACGGATCGCCGTTGATAACGGTCGCGGCTTTTGCCAGAGCTTCGCGGGCTTTTTCTACCTTTAGCCACGCTCCGGCAAAATCTGTGGGCGGATCGTATTCCGAGATAATTCCAGCGGCACCGCGTCGCATTACGTCTTCGACAAAACGGTGTCCGTCCGCCGTCTCGCCCTTTATCGCGACAAATAGAGTGCCTTCGCGTGCCTGACGCGAATCATGCGTCACGTCCCGTGCGATCGATGCTCCGTCGCCAAAAAGCTCGGCGTTTAGCTGGTCTGCGACATTTTGGGTTGTAAGTTTGTCTGTGCTCAAAATCGTCTTTTTCCCTTTGAACGTGAATTATACGATAGCGGCAAAATTCGTGCGAACATCACGCGGATGATTTCGTATTAACTGGCATAAGTCGGAGGTAAAAGCTATGAACATCATCAAACTCATCCTCGGTGCGATCGGTCTCGTTTTTGTCGGTATGCTGCTGCTTTGGGCACTCGGTTGGATCGGTACACTGCTTTCGTGGGTATTTTGGCTCGGTCTGATCGGCGGCGTCGCCTACGTTGGGTATCGGCTGTTTAGAAAGGTAGAAAACAAAGCGCTCGGCGGTGATCCGTACGGTGGTCTTGGCGGCGGCGACATAAATATGTCTTGGGACGAATACGACAAAAAGTATCTGCACAAATAGGTCGGCTAGACAATAGGCGAGGGATTCGGTAGATTCATTACTTGCCATTTATGCCGAGGTGGCGAAATGGTATACGCACTAGTCTTAGGAACTAGCGTCGAAAGACATGCGAGTTCGAGTCTCGCCCTCGGCACCATCTTTTTTGCAGAGGCCCGCGCGTAAGCGAGGGCGAAACCTTCGACTTGAATGTTACGCCCTTACTCACGTGCGGGCTTCTGCATTTCTCTTAAGATTCGACATTTCTTCACTGCTTCGTTATGCTTTTTTAGTACATGAAAAGCGAAATAAAACAGGTTTCACCTACTCAAAAAGAACTCCATATCGAAATTGACGCGGCCGTGGTAAGGGACGCATATGGCCGCGTTAGCAAAAAATACGCGAGCCGTGCAAACGTGCCGGGCTTTCGCAAAGGTTATGCTCCGGTCGATGTTGTCCGTCTTCGTTTTAAGGAAGAGATCAAGGGCGACGTGCTGCAAGAGGTCATCCCGTCGGCGGTTGCCGCTGCGATCCAGGAGCACAAACTGCATCCACTTGCCGAGCCCCATCTGCACCTCGACGATCACGAAAATGTCGTGATCAATGGCTCTGTGCCGCTCAAAGTTCATGCTCATGTCGAGGTAATGCCCGACATTCCTGAGCCAAAATATCAGGGCATCGCGGTTACCCGCCGCGTAAAACCGGTCGAAGAGGGCGAGATCGAGGATCTAATTGCCGAGCGTCTCCAGCGCGAAGCCGCGCTCATTCCCGTCGAGGGCCGCAATTCAAAGATCGGCGATACCGTCATCGCGGATATCGAGGGGCGTTTTGACGACAATCCCGATGGCGATCCGATCAAGGCAGACGATCTCGAAGTAAAACTTGGCGACGAGGTCATCGAACAGTCGTTCACCGAAAATCTTGTCGGTGTAAAAGAGGACGACGTTAAAGAATTCACCGTCTCATATCCGGCGGAATTTACCTCAGAGGCTCTTGCCGGAAAGACCGTCCATTACAAGGCAAAGGTCAAATCTGTCGGGACCACTGAGACGCCAAAGCTCGATGATGCGTGGGCAAAGAGCCTTGACGAGGGCTACAAATCGCTCGCGGATCTTCGTAAACGCCTGCGTGCCGATCTCGAAAAACTCGCCGAGACCGATGCCGATGCCCGCGTTAGAAACAACGCGATCGCAAAGCTTATTGAGGACAATTCGTTTGAGGTTCCGAATGTTCTGATCGAAAATCAAGCACGCAATCTGCTCAATAATTTTGCCCAAGATATGCAGCAACGCGGCGTCGATCTAAATCAGGTCGAGGCCCAGTTTATCGAGATGGCATACGGCAATATGAAACAGCAGGCCGAGCGTGATGTTCGCGGGGCGATGCTGCTGGACAAGGTTGCCGAGATGGCAAAGGTGGAGGTTGCCGATGCTGAGGTGGATGAAGAGATCAACAAGATGGCCGAATATTACCGTGCGACGCCGGAGGAGATCCGCGATTCGCTCGAAAAACAGGGCGGCGGAGTCGATAACATCCGCAACAATCTAAAGACCCGCAAAGCGATAGAAGCCGTGATTGAAAAGGCAAAGATCACCAAGGGCGAATGGGTCGATGAGTCGCTCGCACAGCCCGAAGCAGCAGAAAAGCCAAAGAAGGCGACGAAGAAGAAAGAACCCGCGAAGAAGGCGGCTAAGAAGTAGCTCGGAGTCCCGGCTTTAGCCGGCTGCCGCCTAAAGGCGGTACTCCAAACGATTTATTGCTTGATTTTTATTTGAAAAGTTGTAAAATCGATTCCCAATATAGGCAATCGCCATATTTTCAACAACTTATCATCAAAACGTTCAAGCATTTTCTAAACTAATTTAGTTTTTATCGAGAGAAAATATATGGCATTAGTACCAATGGTTGTCGAGCAAACGTCGCGAGGCGAGCGTGCCTTTGACATTTACTCGCGTCTGCTCAAAGACAGCATTATCTTTATCGGCACGCCGATCGACGATCAGATCGCAAATCTCATCGTCGCGCAGCTCCTGTTTCTCGAAGCCGAGGACCCCGAACGCGACATCAATCTCTACATCAACAGCCCAGGTGGTTCGATCACTGCGGGCATGGCGATCTATGACACGATGCAGTTCATCAAAAACGATGTGACGACGATCTGTGTCGGCCAATGTGCGTCGATGGGAGCTTTGCTTTTGTGTGCCGGAGCCGCTGGCAAACGTTTTGCGTTGCCAAATGGGCGCGTCCTTATCCACCAGCCGTCCGGCGGTGCTTCGGGACAGGCGACAGACGTTCGCCTTATGGCCGAAGAGATCATCCGTATGCGTACGCTGACCTCGTCGATCATTTCAAAGCACTCGGGCCAATCGTTCGAACAGGTCGAGATCGACGTCGAACGCGACCGCATCCTCACACCGCAACAGGCTAAAGAATACGGTCTGATCGACGAAGTGATAGAGCATCGAGAGAAGTAGTTGTCGGTTGTCAGTTGTCGGTTGTCAGTATGACAAGACAAACATATCGAGATCTTGTTGTTTGGCAGAAAGCAATACAGCTTGTTACCGACGTTTATGCACTGACAGAAAACTTTCCGAAACATGAGATGTTCGGATTGACCAGCCAACTTAGACGTGCTGCGGTTTCCGTTCCGTCAAATATTGCCGAAGGGCAAGGGCGAGATTCCACCAAAGAATTTCTTCATCATCTATCGATCGCATATGGTTCGTTGGTGGAAGCAGAAACTCAAGTACAGATTGCATCTAACCTGTCATATATTAGTAAGTCCGATGCCAGCAAATTCCTGGCTCAGTGTGATGAAGTAGGACGGTTGCTGAATGGATTACTTCGCTCGCTTAGAAAACCAACCGGCAACTGACAACCGATAACCGACAACTGCCTTATGAGCCAATTTCGTAACGCCGAAGAGCTGCTTACATGTTCGTTTTGCGGTAAATCGCAGAACGACGTTAAAAAACTGATCGCCGGCCCCGGCGTGTATATCTGCAACGAGTGCATCGACATCTGCAACGAGATCATCAACGATGACGAGCAGACCACGACGACCGCCGTGCGGACGAACCTGCCCAAACCGCAGGAGATCAAGGCTTTTCTGGACGAATACGTAATAGGCCAGGACGAATCGAAAAAACGGCTCTCCGTCGCCGTTTATCAGCATTATAAACGGCTCGAGCTTGCCAAACGCCGCTCTGACATCGAGCTGCAAAAATCAAACATTTTGCTTATCGGCCCGACCGGTACGGGCAAGACCTTGCTCGCACAGACCTTGGCGCGCCAGCTCAGCGTGCCGTTCTGCATCGTCGATGCGACCAGCTTGACAGAGGCAGGTTACGTTGGCGAAGATGTCGAGAACATCCTGCTCCGGCTGCTCCAGGCGGCCGGCGGCGATATCGAAAAGGCACAACAGGGAATTATCTACATCGATGAGATCGACAAGATCTGCCGCAAAGACGACAACCCGTCGATCACCCGCGATGTTTCCGGCGAAGGCGTCCAACAGGCGTTATTGAAAATTCTTGAGGGCACGATCGCTAATATTCCCGCCGGCGGCGGCCGCAAACATCCGCAGCAGGAGTTTCAGCAGCTCGACACGAGCAACATCTTGTTTATCTGCGGTGGTGCGTTCATCGGACTTGAGAAAGTCGTCGAAAAACGCTTTCGCAACAAATCGCTTGGCTTCCAAGCGGACGTCAAAACCAACAAAGAGCGCCATAACGAATCTATCAACAAACTCGAGCCCGAGGATCTCATCCATTACGGCCTGATCCCCGAGTTTGTCGGCCGCTTGCCGGTCATCGGCACGCTCACCGAGCTTGACGAGGCCGCACTGGTCACCATCCTGACCGAGCCCAAAAACGCTCTCATCAAGCAGTATCAGAAAAAATTTGAGTTCGATAATATCGGGCTAAAATTTACCGACGGAGCCCTGACCGCGATCGCTCACGAAGCCCACAAACGCAAAGTCGGAGCCCGCGGCCTGATGATGATCCTCGAAGAGATCCTGCTCGAATCGATGTATCACCTGCCGTCCGAAAAGAAAGTGACCGAGATCGTCGTCACCAAAGAAATGATCGAACGCAAGGCCCCCGTTTTCGAGATCATTCCCCGTTCGGAAGAAGCGGCATAAGAACTTAACCACGAAACACACGAAACACACGAAACACGCGAATGGGAACGCCCCGTTCGCGTTTTTTATTTGACGGATGCGGCAAAAGAGCATTAGTATTCTTCGCATACAAAAAAATGTGACTCCTATGATCAACTATCAAAAAGTTTGGGCGACATTGGACGTTGACGAAAAGATCGCGTTTCGCGACCGCGTCATCAAGGCTGTGCAGGAGATCTATCCGCATTACATCGTGCGGCCGCTGGAGCCGAGCGAAGCGGACAAGTTCTTTGTGGGCAATAAACAGGACGATGTGCGAATACACGTGCCGCTCCGCGACCTGTATGCGCGCGTTTCCATTACGGCCAAGACTCACGAAGATCTAAAAGAAGCGATCTTCACAGAATACGCCGGTATCCTTAACAAAGCCGACGATGTCGAACTAATGGCGGAGGAGCCTAATTTCACTTGGGATGATGTGGTTAAAAAGGCGCGGCTCCAACACGTGCGGCTCAAAGAGATACCTGAGGGGAAGCTGCATTTTCCTTTTGGCGACGAAGTCGTGACCGCACTGGTGATCGACTCTCCGGATGAAACCATGATGTACTGGATCACGCAGGAAATGCTAGACGGGTGGGGCAAAACGATGGACGACCTGTTCAAAGTAGCGATGGAAAATCTCGCGACAATCTCCGATGGGCTCGAATTTGTCGGTACCAATACGCCGCGTAACGAACTGTGGCCGCAGGAAGGCCCCGGCTTTGCCTCGACCTGTCTGCTGTTGCCATCGCTGCGTCATCTGCTTGCACAGACCCTAGGCGTGCCGTTTCGCTTTGGCATCCCCAGCCGACACCGCTTTTACGCTTGGGTCGATATTGACGACGAAAATTATCAGATCGAACAAAAAGCAAAGATGGAACGCGAAATGGACCGCTATCCGTCGCCGCTGACCTCAAAAATATACGAGGTGGACGAACAGGGACAGATCAAGCTGCTAAAACCTCAACCCGAGATCCCGCCCGTACCGCTGACCACTAACAACTAAGCAAATGAAATTTGAGCCGCAAAAATCAGATATCTCACAGGTCGCAGGTATGATCGACAATCTCAACTCTGCTCAGCTAGAAAACTATTCCCAAAGGCTCGGCCGCACAACTCGTCAGCTCGGCGAATTTATCCTCAACCACTGCGACATCACCGAAAAAGAACGCTTTGACATCGAACAATACATCCGCGACCTCGACAACGGGCGTTTCTAAACGCAGCAGACTGGTGTATGAACTACGCCAATATCGTCATTGGCATTTTGCTTGCCTCTCTAAAAGGTTAATGCTACAGTCGCGGTTGCAATAGAGCTATAACTACCATCGAGGGAAACATGCATCTGAAGCAGATAAATCTAACGAACGTTTGCCAATTCGAAAGCAAGACTTTCGAGTTTCTTCCAGGGTTTAATCTGCTCGTGGGTGAAAACGGCAAGGGAAAGACAACGCTTCTTCGCTCGATAGCAGCTGTATTGGGGCCAAAAGGTGCGAGGAATGCAACTTCGGTTCTCAGCGACGATGATATTACCCGATATGCGCGAGAATTGAGTATTCACGCTGATGTAGAGCAATCCAACGAATCTCTAGCGGTATATTCGTATCGACGCGAATGGGGAGGGCGAGCCAAGCGTACTCACCTGGCAGACCTTCCACTACTTCTAATCTACGGCTCGAACGAGGCCACCTGTTCAAATTTTGTAGGTAAACGTAGACCGAGGGAGGCTAGGGCGGGGCGCATCGAATCCATGCGCTACCGTGAGGAAGAGTGGCTCTATGATGAGATGGAGCGAGACTTCGTAGCTGAGAAAGATACCGTTCGGTTTGGAAGTAGCCGAGAAATTCGGCGCTTCGTTCAGCGTATTCTGCATCGCTTCTCACCGAATTTTTTTGATTTCGGTTGGACCTTTGAACCCTATCGTTGCACAATTCGGCAAAAAGCTCATGGGCCAGGCGACCTGGACCCTCGACATAAGCGATTTCTAGCCAACGCGATCCTTCGCTATTTTGACAATCGGAAGAGGCCACTGCATCTGGGGGATGAAAGGCTGTTGGTGCTCGATTCGTCCGGTCATCCAATTGGTGAAAAGAGGAGTTTTCGACGGTTCGTGCCTTTACCTCGGTTTGAGGAGATTCTGCGTCAATTTGGAAACAGCGATATTCCAAGTGCGGATTTCAAGAATTTAGTTGCCGAAGTTCACCTTACACCGCGAATATTTGTCGAGACGCGCAACGGTCCGCTTTTACTAGGCCAATTGTCAGACGGCGAGAAACGTCTCTTCTCGATGTTTGTGGACATTGCACGCCAGCTTTCGATATCAGGAAAGCGAAGACACATTGAAGAAATTCCAGCGATTGTCTTGATTGATGAAATCGATGTCCATCTCCACCCGAAATGGCAGCGCCAAATCGTTCCAAGACTTGAAGATTTATTTCCATCATGCCAGTTCATCGCGACGACTCACTCGCCTTTCGTCGTTCAAGGTGTTGATGAATCGCACGTCCAACGTCTTGACGATCCGTTAATGGGTGATTTCACTGACCGAAGCATTGAGGAAATCGTTGTAAAGGTTATGGACATCGAGGACAATGGGGTGAGCCCACGTTATTTAGAGATGCTCGACGCAGCACGCGAATATTTCAAGCTTCTCGAATCTGCGGAAGTCGACAAGGCGAAGGGCAAAAGGGCGGCTGTAAAGAAGGCCAAGAGCAAGATGGATGCTCTCTCAGCTCCATATGCGCGCAATCCCGCATACCAAGCATTTCTTGAACTCAATAAAGATCTCAGATTGGGCGGTGAGTAAGTCGATATGAAGCCAGTATGTAAAGGGAATGCTCCGGGGGTGTATACGAGATATGATCTCGCGAAACCCGATTTAATTGATCGAATCGGCTTGCAGTGTTCATATTGCGAGGAGTCGGGCTCGCCCCAAACCTTACACGTTGAGCACATATATCCCAAAGATCCGCATCCTGAGCGTAAAACCGACTGGGAGAACTTCCTGATCTCCTGTTCCACGTGCAATACGTATAAGCACCTTCATCTCAAAAGCGGTCGCCGTCGCGGCTTGGAGAAGCGTTACCTTTGGCCCCACCTCGACAATACGTTCTCTGCCTACATCTATCACCCAGATGGTCGTGTCGAAGTAAATCAGGGCCTAAGTGCTGATCATCAAAAGTTTGCAAATGCGACCATGGAAATGACTGGCGTCTTACTGAGTCCTGCCAAAGCAAAAAAATATAAAGCGCTCGGGCTTGCATATGACGGAGTTGATAAACGCGCACAGGCTTGGGGAGCAGCCAATAGTATGCGAAACATGTATTTAGAAAATCCTACTGCTAGTGGCGTCGCCGCCATTGGTAAGAACGCTCCTAATACTGGTTACTTTAGTATCTGGATGAAAGTCTTTGAAGATTGTCCGGAAGTGAGGCAAGCACTGATCACGGCTTTCAAGGCGGATATCCATTGTTTCGACGAAAACACAGCTCCAATTTTCAAAGGCCGCGTTTGAAATCCCACAGAAATAGGTAAGAAAAGGGCTGCGATGCAGCCCTTTCTGTTTATCTAACACCAAATTCAACAATGGTTAATTGATAACTGATAATTGATAACTAAGAGGAAAAACCGTAACCGTATAGTTATTAGTTAAAAGTTATTGCCGAAAGGCTTGCGGCCTAGGGCGTGGGGGTTGGGGTGCCTTCGTCGTCGCCGTCGTCGGGGTCCTTTTTGGTTGGGGCCTTTTCGACGTGGCTGGCGGCGATCCAGGCGGCGCGTTTGCCGGGGTCGTTGGCGTAGCGGTTGCGGACGATGCCGTCGAGGATGCGGACGATGATCATCCCTTGGCGAAGCTGGGCGGCGATATCGGCGCGGGCGGCGATGTGTTCGGCGGTTGCCGAGGCGACGTTGGTAAAGCTCGCTTCGAAAGCGTCGGCGGCCGCGGTCAGGTCGGCAAGGAACGTGGCGGGCAAGCCATAGGCGATGAAATCAGCCTCGTAAGGCGTGGCTTCGTCGATGAATGCACGTGCCTTAGCGAGCAGCTGGACATCGGGCATATTGCGGCGGAAAAAGAATTTGTCCTGTATGCCGTCAAATTCGTATTCCATCGATTTGGACGTTCGGGATATCTCGGACATCTCGTCGCGAAGGTTTTCGCGGCACGTGTCTTTGACCTCAAACTGCTGCGCGGATTCGCCAAAGCCGGATTGCTGATCGGCCATTTTCACGGCGACACCGCTATTAATTGCGGCAAGCTCGGCAAATTTTGCCGTAGCGATACCTGTAAAATCTGCGGCGTTATCAACGCCAAATTTGCCGGCACGGATCTGCATCTCGTGGCGGCGTCTGTCGTAGTCGCTCATATAAATTCTCCTTCTCACTGTGTGAGTCATGGGGGTTGAAAAGAATATTTAGTGTTAGATTGTCGGTTTTTGGACATAATACACCCTTTTTTGCCCTTCGCAAGCGAAAAATTGCAGCGCGGATCGGTGCGCGAGGCCTTCGTTTTGGGGAATAAGGACTTCGGATCGGTGCGTTTGGGCTTCGGATGGAACGCGCAGGGCTTCGGATGAGTCGCGCAGGGCTTCGGATGAGTCGCGCAGGGCTTCGGATGAGACGCGCAGGGCTTCGTTTGCACCGCGCAGGGCTTCGGATGAGTTGCGCAGGGCTTCGCCTGAATTGCGCAGAGAGACGCTCGTATAAATATTCGGACAGTTTGTAAAAGCGAGAGGGAATTCGCTCTTTATATGGGCATAAATCGATCGTTGCCGGCGGGCGGGCGTAACGGTGTTTTGCTATTGCTTTTAGCTGCTGCGTTTGCCTAAAATTAAATACACCCTTTGTTACAGGATTTTGAGAACTCGCGGTTAGAGTTCGTCGTTTCATCTATATGCAGGAATTTACAGACCAAATGCCTTCGGACATTGAGCGTTTTCCGATGGTTCCCATCCGTGACGTAGTTATTTTTCCTTTTACGAAAGTGGCTTTTAAGATCGGGCGTCCGTCGTCCGTCGCCGCACTGGAGCAGGCAATGATCGGCGAACGGCAGATCTTTCTCGCGACACAGCACGACGCGAGCGTAGATGAGCCGGGACCGACCGAGATCTATCCGGTTGGCACGCTGGGACGCATTTTGCAGGCTCAGCGGCAGGACAACGGCCAGATCAAGGTCGTCGTTGAGGGCCAGATGCGCGGCCGTATGGTGCGTGTCGAGCAGGACACGGACGGTATGTTTCACGCACATGTGCGGCGTGTGCCTTCGACTGAGGAATCGGGGATTCGCACGGACGGGCTGCTGCAAAAGATACATTCGCTGGTCGAGCAATTCTTGCGCCTGTCGCCGGATGCTTATGCCGACGCTTTGCACGCGAGTTTGCGCGGCGTTTCGGCGGCACAGATCGCCGATTCGATGTCGTCGCACCTGCGTATCGAAGTTTTAGAAAAGCAAGACCTGCTTGAGACCGTGTCGGTCGCCGAACGTCTGCAAAAACTCATCGACGTGCTTGAGGCCGAGATCGAAAAGAAGCAGATGGACCGCAACATACACGCGCGGACCAAAAAGCAGATGGACAAGCATCAGCGCGAATATTACCTGAACGAACAGATCAAGGCGATCCATAAAGAGTTGGGCCGCAAGGACGAGAAAGCCGAGCTCGACGAGCTAAAAAAGAAGATTGAAGAAGCCGGAATGACCGACGAGGCCAAGGAAAAGGCGTTGCAGGAATTTGCCCGGCTCGAATCGATGCCGCCGATGTCCGCCGAGGGAACCGTCGCGAGAACGTACATCGATTGGCTGCTAAACGTGCCTTGGAGCGAAAGATCTGACGAGATCGAGGACCTCGCGGTTGCGGAACAGACTTTGAACGAGGACCATTATGGGCTTGAGAAGATCAAGGAACGCATCCTCGAATTCCTCGCCGTACGCCAACTTGTTAAAAATCCTAAGGGAACGATCCTCTGTTTTGCCGGTGCTCCGGGCGTGGGTAAGACCTCGCTTGGAAAATCTATCGCCAATGCTACGGGGCGTAAATTTATGCGGCTAGCGCTTGGCGGTGTCCACGACGAAGCCGAGATCCGCGGCCATCGCCGAACGTATATCGGCTCGCTGCCGGGGCAGATCATCCAGTTGATGAAACGAGCAGGGACGACGAATCCTGTCATTCTGCTTGATGAGGTCGATAAGCTCGGACGCGATTTTCGCGGCGATCCGTCGGCGGCGCTGCTTGAGGTGCTCGATCCGGAGCAGAATCATACGTTTCGCGACCACTATTTAGACGTCGATTACGATCTGTCGCATGTGTTTTTCCTCGCGACGGCAAATGTGCTGCACACCATACCGCCTGCGTTGCAGGATCGGCTTGAGATACTGCATCTCTCCGGCTACACCGAGCGTGAAAAGGTCGAGATCGCCAAGCGGCACTTGCTGCCAAAACAGTGTGAAAACAACGGTATCGACCCGTCGCAGATCGTCTTTACGGACGATGGCATACTTGAGGTGATCCGCCATTACACCCGCGAAGCAGGCGTCCGCAATCTCGAACGCGAGATCGGTGCATGTCTCAGAAAGATCGCGAGAAAGTTTGTGGCGTCGGATGTGAAAGCTGATTTTCGCGTCTCGATCGACGCTGAAAAGGTGCAAGAGCTACTCGGCATCATTCGTTACCGCAAACAAGACATCGCCCGCAAGAGCGAGATCGGATTGGTCAACGGACTCGCGTGGACAGAGGTCGGCGGCGATGTGCTGCAGGTCGAATGTACGCTTGTAAAAGGCAAAGGCGAGGTCACACTTACCGGAAAACTTGGCGAAGTGATGCAGGAATCGGCAAAAGCGGCACTTACCTGTGTTAGGACGCGTGCCGAAGAACTAGGCATCGACCCGGCAGATTTCAAAGAAAAGGACCTTCACATTCACGTACCCGAGGGAGCAATTCCAAAGGACGGCCCGAGCGCGGGCATCACGCTTGCGACCGCGATGGTTTCGGCTCTGACGAGGCGTCCGGCACGTCACGACGTGGCGATGACCGGCGAGATAACGCTTCGTGGTAAGGTGCTACCGATCGGCGGTGTTAAGGAAAAGCTGTTGGCTGCACATCGATTTGGGTTAAAGACGATCATCCTCTCAAAAGAGAACGAAAAAGACCTCGCCGATATTCCGGAAGAGGTCTGCGACGATCTGACCATTCATGCGGTCGATACGGTTGATGAGGTTTTGACATTTGCACTTGAGGGTAGTGTCGCTGAGGAGCGCCTAGATGCACCGCAAATATTTGCTCCGGATACGGGCGGTGCGGAGATCTCGGTCGGAGTTGAATAGTTCAACGGCAGCCGCGAATTCTGCCTTCTTGCCCGCGCGTGAGAGTAAACTCACCAATAAGATCACCGGTCGCGATGACGGTGATCTTTATTTTCATTGACTTGCCGGTAACTTTGCCCTCGTAAGTGACAGGTTCCGCGGTCGGAGGTTTGCCGATGCGGATCGGGCCATAGCCACGACGGGTATAAGCGCCCTCGACCTTGAAATTACCCTTTCTATCTTTTTTTAGTGTCAGCGGTATCTCACCCTCCGCGCAGTCAAATTTTATCTTGACCGCACTTTTCTCGACCAACATTTCTGCACCTGTCGTTCCCCATTTACCGTTAGTCACTTTGTAAAGTTTGGGTTGACTGACGCGGACGATCTTTTTGGCTGTTGTCACAGCGTTAGTTGGTGTCGACATGATCATGACAGTTAAAGCGACTGCGGTAACAGTTGCCGTCATTATTCGCTTTCGTTGGCTTACGGAGTTAGTTTTCATAGCAAGATCATCCCGGATAATAAGAATCTGATGCCTTGGTAGGGGGTTGCCATCATTTGTCGAAGTATCGATCTGGTCAGGCTCTTCCGAGTGTACCGCAACATAGCAAATTGTGCTTGTGCGGCAATGGTTGTCAGTAGTATTATCTAACAAATCTTTTGTTCACATTGGCCCGGGCTTGTGTGTTAAAACAAGCACCGAATTATCGATCATTATCGAGGGGAATCATGAAACAAGCAACTAGTGTAAAAATCATATCGAGAAAATCTATAGTCTTTGTTATCAGCAGTTTGATGATGCTGACAATGGCGGTATCAGGCTTTTCGCAGTATCAGGAACGTAAAACGTCGGGCGGCTCGCGCAAGGTCGTCGCACCAAAGGTAACCGGTAAAAAGCCGGTTATGAAAAAGAAAAGCGATGATGAGTTTGCAGGGATCCGATTAAAAACCGACCCGAGTGTGCAGCGTGTAAATGCTGAGATAATGCAGGCGGAACTATCTTTTAAGGGTTCGGCACGTCCTCTACCTCGTCCCGACAGAAAGCCAAAGAGGGGTAATCAGGACAAGGCGGAAAACCCAGATGCTCCGGCGGTCGCAGAATGGCCAGTGCGTAACAGGAAATTGCGTGATCAAGTTGCCTCGACTGAAGCTCACAGCCTGGGAAGTTCGTTTGATGCAGCAACTCTTACCGACACCAGTTCGTTCCCGCCGGATTCAAACGGAGCCGCAGGGCCAACCCAGTATATTGGTTTTCAGAACGGCAGGATCAGGTCCTTTAATAAGACGACAGGTGTTGCTGACGGTGTTATGAATGTCAACCCTGATGTTTTTTACGCATCTGTTATCACGCCGGGTGCAGGAACGTTTACGACTGACCCGCAGATCAGATATGACAGATTTACCTCGAGATGGTTCCTTTTGATGATCGACGTGCCATCCGTGAACAACAACCGGGTTGTGCTCGCGGTAAGCGATGCTGCAAGCAACGGTACGATCACCGCCGGAACTGTTTGGACATTTTTCCAGTTTCAGGCTGATGCTGTAAATTTTTGCGACTATGAGTCGCTCGGTGTCGATGTCAATGCCCTCTACATTGGCTGCAATATGTTTAACGCGGCAGGAAGCTTTGTGGCAACCAATGCTTATGTAATACAAAAAAGCTCGGTGCTCGGAGCGGGGCCCGCGGCTGTAACGGCCTTTCCGAATCTTGCTGTTGGGACAGGTGCGGGCCCGTTCTCGCCGCGCGGCGTTGATAACTATGATCTCGGAGCGACTGAGGGATATTTTGTCGGACCGGACAATGCAACATTTAGTACCTTGATGTTTCGTAGAGTAAGCAATCCAGGTAGTGCGACACCGACGATATCGGCTAATATTTCCCTCACCGTTCCAACGACAACTTTTCCAAATCCTGCGCAGCATCTTGGTAATACCGGAGGAAATAACGGACGCCTTGATACTCTGGATGACAGGCTGTTTCAGGCGATGATCCGCAATGGACGGCTTTGGACGGCGCACAACATTCGCGTAAGCAGTGCGGGTGTCGGAAACACGGGTGCTGAGGCGAGAAATGGTTCGAGGTGGTACGAGATACAAAATCTCACGACTACGCCAACCGTCGTCCAGTCCGGCACTGTTTTTGACAGCGCCGCGACACTCGTTGCTTCGCGGCATTACACCATACCGTCGGTCGTTGTAACCGGTCAGGGCCACGCTGTACTTGGGGCCACGATGACCGGAACGCCGGTCGGTGCAACTCCGGTTTTTGTAAGCAGACTGTCGGGGGATGCCGCGGGAACAATGGCCGGGCCGCCAACGGTTGCGGCGACCACATTTGGCACGACAACGGCAAACTATAACCCGCCAAGCGATACAGGAGGAACGTCGGGCCGACGTTGGGGTGATTATTCAGCGACGGTTGTAGATCCGCTTGATGACATGACTGTATGGACGACACAGCACTACAATCACGCATTGAATAGCTATGCTGTTCGAGCCGGAAGGTTACTGGCTCCGCCGCCAGCAACACCGGTTGCGAATTCCGTTAATTCGGGATTAGCCTCAGTCAATGTTGTTATAGCCGGCACATCAGCGGCTGGTTCGGGATTTTATGATCCCGGTGCAAATCTGCCGGCCCCTGCTCGCCCATTCAACCATATTGCGGCGTCCGTAAGCGGAACAAATGTCATTGTAAACAGCGTCACGTACACAAACCCGACTAGTATCACGTTAAACCTGAATACAACGGGTGCAACAGCCGGTCCGCGAACGCTAACTGTAACCAATCCGGATGGACAACAGGTTACGGGTACGCTCACCATCAATCCGCCGACCGCTGCGAACGCCAGCATTTCAGGACGTGTGGTTAGTGCTGAGGGCCGCGGTATTCGTGGAGCCGTGATCAGGATACAGAGTGCTGACGGAACTGTGAATCGAGTCGTAATGACCAATTCGATGGGATATTACATGATACCTGAGGTTGAAACCGGTATCACCTATGTTATTTCGGTAGCATCGCGTCGGTTCACGTTCGAACAATCGAGCATCGTTTATGTCCATCAGGATCAGATCTCAGATCTGAATTTTACGGCTCAGTAGATGGCGTAGATCATTCTTAGGCCCGCGAATTGAACCTCGCGGGCCTTTTTTAATTTAGTCTGATGGACGGACTTGCTTCTTCAGTGCAAACCCACGAAACTTGAACCTTGTGAAAGTAACCTCAGCCGAATTTGTTAAAAGCGCCTTTGAAATGGCTCATTGGACGACAGATGGCCGGCCTGAGATCGCGTTTCTGGGGCGATCAAATGTGGGTAAATCGTCGCTCATTAACTCGCTGCTGTTGAGAAAAGGGCTTGCCCGCACGTCGAATACACCGGGCCGTACACAAAGCATCAATTTCTTTCTTATTAACGAATCGTTTTATTTCACCGATCTTCCCGGATACGGTTATGCAAAGGTGTCCAAATCAATGCGTTCCGATTGGGGAAAGATGGCGGAGGATTATCTGGCGGAGAGACTGGAGTTGGCGTTGTGTGTGCAGTTGATCGATTCTCGGCATAAGCCGACCGCTCTTGATCTACAGCTAACCGAATGGCTCGTTTTTCACGGCAAGCCTCATATCGTTGCCGCAACTAAGGCAGACAAACTCTCGAATAACGAGGTCCGAAAGTCGCATACGCTGATGCAAAAGATGCTCGGCGAGGTAAAGATCGTCCCGTATTCGGCAACGACAGGCCGCGGCCGTGACGAATTATGGGGCGAGATCAACAACGCAATTGAAAAATATTGATTTTTTTGTTGATTTACTTTTATAAAAAGTGTAATAATTACTTTTCCCTTAAGTTCAGGGTTTTTTGGAAAAAGCTGAAAGGCTTGTTTCAAGGCAATACTACATACAATCCATACGATTTTCTCCGCTTGTTAATTTTTGATCAGTACATTTTGCGCATCGTATGCGCGGGAAAATCAATAGATCACCAAAGTGTTTAACAAACCACACTAAACCACCTATTCAATTTCATAGTCATGGCAACTAAAACCTCACCTAACCGCAAGCCCAAAGCCGAAAAGGTCACCGACGAAACAGAAGTTTCAACAGTCGAAGAAGCAGAGGCTTCGGAACCAAACGGTAAAGAAGCAAGATCTGCAACATCAAACGGCAAATCTGACGAAGGCAGTATGAATCTCGCCGGTCTCAAGGATATGTCGATCAGCGAACTGACCCATATCGCAAAGGAAATGGGCATTGAGGGAGCGACCGGCCTGAGAAAGCAGGAGCTAATCTTTAAGGTGCTCGCCGCTCAGACCGAAAAAAGCGGATTGATATTTTCCGAGGGTGTTCTTGAGACCCTGCCGGATGGTTTCGGTTTCTTACGTGCACCGGAATACAACTATCTTCCCGGCCCGGACGATATTTATGTCAGCCCGTCGCAGATCCGTAAATTTGACCTGCGTACCGGCGACACGGTTTCCGGCCAAATCCGTCCACCAAAAGAAGGCGAGCGTTATTTTGCTCTGATCAAGGTAGAGGCGATCAATTTTGAAGCCCCCGAGCTTTCACGCGAAAAGGTTTTCTTTGACAATCTGACGCCGCTTTATCCGGACGAACAATTGACGCTCGAGATCGAGAGCGACCCGACAAAGGTGTCGGCACGCGTCATGGATCTCGTCACGCCGATCGGTAAGGGGCAGCGTGCCCTGATCGTGGCTCCGCCGCGTACCGGTAAGACGATGTTGCTTCAAACCATCGCAAACTCGATCACGGAAAATCATCCCGAGGTCGCTTTGATCGTGTTGCTGATCGACGAACGCCCTGAGGAGGTCACGGATATGCAGCGTTCGGTCAAAGGCGAGGTCATCTCGTCAACATTTGACGAGCCGCCGACACGCCACGTGCAGGTCGCCGATATGGTCATCGAAAAGGCAAAACGCCTGGTCGAGCACAAACGCGATGTCGTCATCCTGCTCGATTCGATCACGCGTCTCGCAAGAGCCCACAACGCCGTTGTGCCGCCGTCAGGCAAGATCCTGTCGGGTGGTATCGATTCTAATGCTCTGCAGCGTCCTAAGCGTTTCTTTGGAGCTGCCCGTAATATCGAAGAAGGCGGCAGCTTAACGATCATCGCGACGGCCCTGATCGACACCGGTTCGCGAATGGACGATGTTATTTT
The DNA here is from genome assembly GCA_964543865.1 of uncultured Chloracidobacterium sp. Classification (GTDB taxonomy): domain Bacteria; phylum Acidobacteriota; class Blastocatellia; order Pyrinomonadales; family Pyrinomonadaceae; genus OLB17. Next base: position 16,397 of record CAZIZR010000018.1, on the reverse strand, counting down.
TGAGGAGTTTAAGGGAACCGGTAACTCTGAAATTCAGCTTGATCGCAAACTTTCAGACAAGCGTCTGTTCCCGGCGATCGACCTGCAGCGTTCGGGTACTCGGAAAGAGGAATTGCTCATCGACAAGGAAAACCTTGCCCGCATTTGGGTGATGCGACGAGTGCTAAATCCGCTTTCGCCGGTCGAGCAGATGGAAGTCGTAATCGAACGCCTGTCCAAGACCAAGACAAACGCCGAATTTTTGGCGTCGATGCAGACCTAGACCGGTAAATAGTGAAGAGAAAATCGTGAATAGTGGAAGACGGGTTGATGTTTTCCTCTATTCGCGATTTACTATTTACGATCCACTTTTCATATGCGCGTTGCCGTAATTTCTGCCGAGGCAGTTCCATATTCAAAAACCGGCGGTCTCGGTGACGTCGCCGGTGCGCTGCCAAAGGCATTAAAGCATATCGGCGTCGATAGTTTGCTGATAACGCCGTGTTATTTGCAGACTAGGGGCGAATATCTCTGGCACATCGCGATCGACGACCTGTGGGTCGAGTGGCGCGGACGGCACGTCCAGGCAAAAGCATTTTATAGTGAGGCAAACGGATCGCCGACGTTTCTCGTCGATTATCCACCTCTCTTTCACCGCGATTCTATCTACGGTTATACCGAAGATTACGAGCGGTTTGCCTTTTTCAATCACGCGGCTCTCGAGCTATTAAAGCGGATCGGTTCGGCTCCGGACATCGTTCACCTAAATGATTGGCATTGCGGCTTTGCGGCGGTCGAATTGGCGGCAAAACGCCGTTATGATCCGTACTGGCGAGGCACCCGAACCGTATTTTCGATCCATAATATGGCATACCAAGGCGGGTTTGGTATGTCCGAATTACCGGCATTAGGATTTACAAGCGGCTTTGCGGCAAATAGCTTTAATTTCAATGGTTACGCCTCGGCGATGAAAGCAGGGCTTGAAGTTTCTGATACGCTCTCGACGGTATCAAAACGCTATTCGCACGAGATACAGACCGGTGAAAACGGATACGGGCTTGATTGGCTTACACGACAGCGGGCAAATCGTCTGATAGGCATTACGAACGGCGTTGATTACGACGAATGGAACCCAGCGACCGATAAAGAGATACCCTCACATTTCTCGATAGACGACCTTTCCGGAAAGGCAGAATGTAAACGAGCATTGCTCGAACATTTTGGCCTGCCGGTGGAGATGGATCGCCCTATTTTTGCTAGCGTTACGCGGCTCACGTCGCAAAAAGGCGTCGAGCTGATCCGTCAAGGAGCGGGCGATATTTTGGCTTCGGGAGCCTATTTTATCGCCCTCGGTTCGGGCGAAAAGGACTCTGAGGCGTTTTTGCAGGCACTACGTGACTATGCACCTTCGCGGGTCGGGGTTTATATCGGGTATAATGAGAGTCTGGCACATCTTATCGAGGCGGGTGCGGACATGTTCCTGATGCCGTCAAAGTTTGAGCCGTGCGGCTTAAACCAAATGTATTCATTGAGATACGGGACTGTGCCGATAGTCCGCGCAGTAGGTGGGCTCGATGATACGGTACAAAATTGGGACGCGGTTAGCCAGACCGGAAACGGCTTCAAATTCGGGCAGTTCCGTGCCGACAAACTGCTCGAAAAGATCTACGAAGCCCGTTTTGCCTACGCTGATAAGGAAGCTTGGTTGAAAATTCAGCAAAACGGAATAGCGGTCGATAATTCGTGGGAAAACGCGGCGAAGAACTACGTTGAGCTTTATAAATGGACGCTTTCTCAATAGATCGAATTGCGATTGGTGACGATATTGAACTTCGCCGCTTCACTCCGGAAGATGTCCGGATCGTTTTTGAGACCGTTAGCCGAAACCGCGATCATCTCGAGACGTTCATGCACTGGATGACACCGGATTATTCTATTGAAAGCGCCGCGGAATTCATCGAACGCTCGACCGCCGCAACCGAAAAGAAGGAATCGCTGGGCTTTGGTATTTTTCGAGGGAAGGATTTGCTTGGGTCGATCGGGTTGATGAATTTTGAGTGGAAAGCTCGCCGCGCGGAGATAGGTTATTGGATCGCGAAGGACGAAGAAGGTAAAGGCATCGTTTCCCGTTGTTGCAAGGCGTTACTCGATCTTAGCTTTGGTCCGCTCGATATGAACCGGATTGAAATTCGGTGCGCGGCAAAGAACACTAAGAGCGCCGCCATACCAAAACGTTTTGGCTTCACGTTCGAAGGCAGGTTGCGCCAGGTAGAGTTGCGTAATGATGGACTGCATGATTTTTTGATCTTTGGCCTGCTCAAATCCGAATGGAACGACAGCGTCCACCACAAAATATGATAATCGTAATTATCGGTGCCCAATGGGGCGATGAGGGAAAGGGGAAAGTTGTTGACTTGCTTGCGGACCGGTTTGATGTCGTTTCGCGTTATCAGGGCGGGCATAATGCTGGGCACAGCGTATACGTGGGCGATAAAGCCTTTGTTCTGAGGCTGTTGCCGTCGGGCATTATTAATCCGGATGCGACCTGTGTACTTGGTAACGGTATGGTCATTGATCCTAAGGCCTTTTTTGAAGAGGTCGATCAGATCGCCGAAAAGGGAATTACCGTGTCGCCGGAGCGGCTCAAAGTTTCGAGCCGGGCTCACCTTATAATGCCTTATCACAGGGCGTTAGATCACACATCGGAAGAGCGTCTTGGCAATGAAAAGATCGGCACGACGCTTCGCGGGATTGGGCCTGCGTATGAAGATAAAGCCGGACGTCGGGGAATTCGCGTTGCGGATGCGATGGATCCTGCACTGTTGAAACTGCGTATCGAACGCAATCTGGAGGAAGCCAACCGGATCATCGTGTTGTTTGGCCAACAGCCGCTGCGGGCGGATGAGATCCTTGAGGAAATATCACCGCTGGTAGAGCGTCTGCGGCCTTTTGTCTGCGAAACCTCGCACTTTCTCGCCGAGGCGCGCAAATCAAACAAAAAGATCCTGCTTGAAGGGGCACAGGCGACGCTGCTTGATGTCGATCACGGCACATATCCGTATGTCACGTCGTCAAACCCGACAGCGGGCGGTGCTTCGGTCGGAGCAGGCATTCCGCCGCATCATATCACTGGTGTTCTGGGTATTGTCCGCACTTACGCGACGCGTGTTGGCGAAGGGCCGTTTCCAACGGAGATGGTCGAGGCCGAAGAAGATATGGCGAATCTTATCCGCGAGCGTGGCCGTGAATATGGTTCGGTAACAAAGCGCCCGCGCCGCTGCGGCTGGTTTGACGCGGTTGCGACAAGATACGCTGCGGAACTAAATGGTTTCGATTCGGTTGCTCTGACAAAACTCGATGTGCTGGACTCTTTGGAAGAAGTTAAAGTCTGCGTCGGTTATGAGATCAATGGAAAACGAGTCGATTCATTTCCGGCCGTCTCGAGCGAATTGCGGCAGATAAAGCCCATTTATGAAACGCTGCCCGGTTGGATGAGCGACACTGTAGGTACGACGGAGTTCGACAAGTTGCCCGAAAACGCCCAAAAATATGTCCGTTTTCTGTCCGAACAGATCGGCACAGAGATCGGTCTGATCTCGACCGGCCCGGAACGCGATCAGACTATCATCCTAAAAGAATCTGTGATGGAAGGCTGGTTTGCTTGAGTTCGGTAATGGTGAATGTTGAGATCGTAGATTTTTCGGATGAGTGGGCGGAGGATTTTGCTTCGCTCAATTACGAGTGGATCGAAAAATATTTTTCGGTTGAAAAACATGACAGAGAGATACTCGACGACCCACAAACCTTTGTCATTGATCCCGGCGGGCACATATTTATGGCCATCGTTTCGGGACTAGCGGCGGGAACGGTTGCTCTGATACCGTCAGGTGACGGAGTGCTTGAGCTAACAAAAATGGCTGTTGCTCCAGAGTTTCAAGGTTTAGGTATTGCCAATCATTTGATGCAAAGCTGCCTGGACCATGCGACATCGAACGGCACACAGCTTATCTTTCTCGAATCGCACCGTTCGCTACAACCGGCATTGGCTTTGTACCGAAAATTTGGCTTTGTTGAGGTGCCGACTGACCCAAATTCGGAGTATGCGAGGGCAGATATTCGAATGGAACTTGCCATTACCGCCGTCAATATGTAAAATCTTCAATTCGGCCAGCCTCCGGGCTGTCCGCGTGGTCCGATAGCTCAGTCGGTAGAGCAAGTGGCTTTTAACCACTGGGTCGCAGGTTCGAGTCCTGCTCGGATCACCATTTTTACGAAAAAAGCACCATGATCGTGGTGCTTTTTCTATTTTAGAACGACCTCTCAATGAGCACACGATCATTGATCTTTCCAGATGGCGCCGATACCGGCATCCCAAAGCTGTTTATTGAGTGCCGGTATGTCTTTGCTCATCATCTCGTCCGAACGAGCTCTTAGGGCGTTCCACTGGGCCGTAAGTTCTTTTAGTCGATCGAGGTTTGATTGATTTACCCTGGGGATGTCGCTTTCCGTCGCATTAAGGTTGAAAAGATAATTCGCAGTAAACTTTTGGGGGTAATTTTCAACATCGTCGTAGGCTCGTGACTTGCGCGAGACCATATCTTCGTCCCATGCTTTCATTTTTTTGAGCAGGGCTTCGCCGTCGGTTTTGATCTTTGTGTATTTATCGCCTGAGGGCAGTCCTCCGATAATTGATTCGAGCTGTTTTTGCTTCTCATATAGAGCGTTAACGGTTCGATGCATCGTCGCGACTTCGGCTTCCATTGCGGACATCAGCGTGTGATATTCCTTGTATGCCGCCGGCGTTGTCGGATAAAGCGGATTTGGCAAAATATCCGCATCGGTCGAGGCCGTCTGCGAACTAAATTTTAACGTGAAACGGTATTTGCCCGGTATGGTCTTGTGGCCGCTGTAGCTGCTCTCGATATAGACGTCCGGCACGCCAGGCATCGTCGGGTAACGCATGTTCCAGACAAAGCGGTTGAGCCCCTTATTCTTAGGCAAGGTCGGGTCAGGACCGGGGCCGCCGTCCCAACTACGAGATCTAGGGTCGCGTTTTGACGAGATCGTACGAATAAGTTTACCGTCAGCATCCGCGATCTCGAGCGTGACAACCTCGTCCTTTTTTAGCTCGGGCAGGTTGTAGTACAAAACGACACCATTTGCCGGATTTACCCCGCGAAATGTATTAGCGCCTGTAAACTCGACGTCGGATCCGTTGAGTTCGCTGCCGCCGTTGACGAGGTATGCGTCCGCCGGTTTGTAGATCGAAAAGGTGGGCATATCTTTCTTGAACTGGCGGATCAGCGTAAGGTCGTCAAGTATCCAGAAAGAGCGGCCTGATGTGGCAGCGATCAGATTACCCTTGTGAACCCGCAGGTCAGTGATAGGCGTGAGCGGCAGATTTAGTTGAAAAGGTGACCAATTAACGCCGCCGTTCCACGAAACAAACACACCCAGCTCGGTACCGGCAAACAGAAGGTCGCGGCGAACGTCATCTTCGCGGACGACACGAGTAAACGCATTGCCCGGAATGCCGTTGTCGATCTTTGTCCACGTCGCACCATAATCGGTCGTTTTGTAGAGTCCCGGAGCGTGGTCGTTAAATTTATAACGCGTGGTCGCAATATAGGCAGTTGCCTTATCGTGGGGTGAAACTTCGATCGCGTTGACCAGACACTCGGCGAGTCCGGGCGGCGTGACATTTTTCCATGTCGCACCTCCGTCGCGGGTCAATTGCACGAGTCCGTCGTCGCTGCCTGTCCAGATCACGCCTTTTTCGTGTTGCGAGACAGTGATATACGCGAGGGTTCCATAGTTTTCGGCACCAACGGCTTCGTTGGTGTAAGGCCCACCGCCTTTGCCTTGTTTTTCTTTATCGTTGCGGGTCAGATCAGGGGAAATTTCTTTCCACGATTTACCCATATCGGTCGTTTTAAGTACCATCTGCGAGCCGTGATAGTACGAGGTATCGTGCTTATCCCAGACGATCGGAGCGTTCCAGTTATAACGGTACTTCATGTCCTTGGCATCCATACCGAGGTACTGGATAGGCGATGGCATTATCGATGTGCCAGCGCTTGCTTTGTCATCGATTACCTCGATCGTGCCTTGATAGCTGCCGCCGAGGACGTAACGTGGATTATCCGGGTCAAAGGCCAAAAAGGCGCTCTCGCCGCCCGCAGATGACGTCCAACTGGCGGCCGATATGCCACCGCTGCCAAGTTCGCGGCTGGCTATCGAGACCGAAGAGTTGTCTTGCTGACCGCCGTAAATACGATACGGAAACTGGTTGTCGACATTTATACGGTAGAATTGAGCCGTCGGCATATTGCTCTGTGTGCTCCAGCTTCGGCCTTTGTTAAAGGTGATCGCCGCACCGCCGTCATTGGAGATAACGAAATTATTTGGATTGTTCGGATTGATCCATAAATCGTGGTAATCGCCGTGGGTTCCGGAAAGATTTTCCCACGTGGTTCCACCGTCGTTTGAACGTAGTGCCGGAGCACTAAGGACGTAGATCGTATTTTCATTCTTTGGATCGATAAAAAGCTCAATGTAGTACCAAGCACGTTGTACGAGTTCCGGGCGGTCTGTGACCTGACTCCAACTCTTGCCCGCGTTATTTGAAACGTATAATCCACGCTCATTCTTGTGTGAGTCACTCTCGATCAGAGCATAGACCTTGTCAGAATTAGAAGGTGCGACGGCGATGGCCATTTTGCCCATCTCCTCGGGCAGGCCGTTTTTCATCTTTTCCCACGTCTCACCGCTGTCAACAGATTTATAAAGCCCGCTGCCGGGGCCGCCGCTAATGACTTTCCAGGGAAGCCGGCCGTGTTCCCACATTGCGGCGTACATTATCCGGGAGTTATTAGCGTCCATTGAGAGTTCGACCGCGCCGGTTCTTTCATTTACGAATAGGGTATTTTTCCACGTCGCCCCACCGTCAACCGACTTAAACAGTCCGCGTTGCTGCGAACTGCTATAAAGAGCGCCTTGCGCTGCTACGAATACTATGTCTGGGTTTTTGGGATTGATAATAATGCGGGAAATATGTTGGGTAAGTTCGAGGCCGATCCTCTTCCAGGTCCTGCCGGCGTCGGTCGATTTATAGACGCCATCGCCGCCGTGCGTCATTACGCCGCGGACCGCGTGCTCGCCCATGCCGACGTAGACAACATTTGGGTCGCTCTCGGATACGGCGATCGCACCGATCGTTCCGGTTTTGAAATAACCGTCCGAGATATTGCGCCAACTGATGCCCATATCCTCGGTTTTCCATAAGCCCCCACCGGTCGTACCCATGTAATAAGTTTTTGGGTCGCTGACCACGCCTGTAGATGCGACCGAACGTCCGCCGCGAAACGGACCGATGGAGCGCCATTTTAACGGCTTTAACGCCGAATTAAGGTCATCTGGATTACTATTTTGTGAATAACCAATGAATGAGAAAGCGGACAGAGTTAAGAGTAAAACTGAAACGGCTCGTTTCGACATAATTTTTGCAGTTGCGGGGCGACAAGTCTCGCCGGGTAAATTGGAATCGGAACCACAAAATTATAACCGAAAGACATTCAAAGCGCTATTTTGGGGCAGGGGCGGCGGCCCCGACGATATAACTGTCGCGGGAGCGGAGGACGAGATTTGGGCGATCGACACGCACGCGGATCTGTTTTCGCTGGCCGATTTTCCCTTCGTCGGACGGAACATAGCCAATGTTGTATTGACGGCGAAGTTCCTCTGCAATCCCTTCGAACGCTGCGGTCAGGCCGCCGGGCGTTGCCTCGGGGCGAAAAATACGGCCACCGGTTGCGTCGGCGAGATCCTCTAGGTATTTTTTGCCTACGGCATATTCTTCCGCAGTTACGCCGCGGGCTATTATTTGCGGGTCTCCAAATATCGGCGGAAATGTCCGTGCATTTCTCTGACGGTTTTCAAGATAGGTGTTGTAGTAGATAGGAAAGATCAAGGTATCCGATTCTTCGGCGTAATTGAGGGTAGAATCATAGGTTTGTTTTCCAGATGTGGTATCAACGCCATCGGTAAAGAGAACGATTGCCTTGCGGCCCGTAATCTTACCAAGCTGTTTTCGCAATCCCTCGTCAACTGCACTGTAGAGCGACGTTCCCTCGCCAAAATTGGCTTTATTTATAGCCTTGTAGATCTTTTCACGATCGGTCGTCGCTTCAGTGCGGACTTTGACGCCACGGTTAAACTCGATGACAACGACGCTGTCCTGCGGCTCAAGTTGATCGACAAACGCGATCGCGGCTCTGCGAATTTCCTCGATCCGGTAAGCGGTTGATGGACTCGTATCGATCAACAGGGCGACTGTAAAGGGTTTATCGGTCGTCCCAAAATATGCGATCTCCTGCTCCTTGCCGTCCTCAAAGATCTTAAAATCCTGTTGGCGAAGCCCGGGAATATAGAGCCCGTTGCGGTCAAAAACCGATACAGGAATGGTGACGAGATCCGTCGCAACACGCAGCGTGTCTTCGTCGTCTCGCATCTCACCAGTCGAAGGAGCAAGAATTTTTGGCCCTTCGGGGTCCGTTTTGCCGCCGAGACTGATGCCCGGAAAACGGTCAGCGATCCGGGTCTTTCGGCTTGGCTGGGGCTTTGATTCGGAATATTGCGCCGGGTCGTCCTGTCTGCTAAGCGGCGTGGGCGTCGGGGTTGCAAGGACTTTGCGTCCCGACTGCCCAAACACAAAACTGCCGCAAACAAAGATCATCAGGCCGACGAACACTAACTGCGTTTTTGCTGACATAATTATTCCGTAGAAAGTACAGCGTTTTAGATGCTGCGAGACGGCGAAAAGGTTGATTGTTTTATCATAAGCTTGTCGTTAGAGTGGCGATACTAAATCCTGCCATTATCAGCACGACCAGCCAACCGGCGATCTGCAGCCACAGAGGGTGTTGATATTCGCCGACGATCGACGCTTTTCTCGATGCCAGTAGCACTAACGACAGGCCGATAGGTAGGATAAATCCATTTAGCGTGCCGGCCCAAACTAATACTTTTACAGGGCGTCCGACGATCAGAAATATTGCAGTCGATAGCACGATGAAAGCCACAATTGTAAGGTTCGTTTTGGCTTCGACGCGTTTGTTGAGCGTCTTCATAAACGACACTGATGTAAATGCTGCTCCGACGACCGACGTTATCGCGGCGGCCCACATAACGACGCCAAAGATACGTAAGCCTATTGTGCCGGCGGCATTTTGAAACACCGAAGCGGGTGGATTTGCATCGTCAATGGCGAGACCCATTGTTATAACGCCGAGTGCCGCTAGAAATAAACAAAACCGAATGATCGCGGTCAAAAATATTCCCGTCATGGCTCCGCGATTTACTTGTTGCAAAGACTCGGGGCCCGTAACACCGGCATCTATCAGACGGTGAGCACCTGCGAACGTGATATAACCGCCGACCGTGCCGCCAACGAGCGTCACGATCGCCAGAGCATTGATCTGTTCGGGAATGACGGTGCGGTGTATTGCCTCGATGAGCGGCGGGTTTGACGCATAGACGACGTATACGATCAGCCCGATCATCACGACGCCCAGCACTTTTACAAAGATATCCATCGCCTTGCCCGCCTCTTTTACGAGGAAGATAGCGATCGCCGCGACGGCACTGATCGCGGCTCCGTATTCGACCGGCAGGCCAAATATTGCGTTAAGCCCGAGCCCGCATCCGGCGATATTGCCGATATTATAGACAAGCCCGCCAAACGCGATCAACGCCGACAGAACATAACCGCTACCGGTGATCGTTTCGTTCGCCACATCCTGTCCGCGTTTGCCGGAAACGGTCAACACCCGCCAGATATTGAGTTGGGCAAATACGTCCAGGATCACAGAGAGCAAGATGACAAAGCCAAAGCTCGCGAGCAGCTGTTTGGTAAAGACAGTCGTCTGCGTCAAAAATCCCGGACCAACTGCCGATGTCGCCATCAAAAATGCCGCGCCTAGAATTACCGAAGAGATCGACTGTTTCTTCATAACGTTTTTACCCCATTGCTGCGATATCAATATTTGCTGACCATAGGCTCTGTCTTATTGCCATTGCAAATGCGAGAGAGTTTTCGCCGTCGCCGTGAATGCAGATCGTGTCTGCGATGATCGGGATGACGCTGCCATCGGTTGCGGTTACCGTTCCGTCATTTATCATCTGCAATACCTGTTCGATCGATGTGGATGTGTCGTGAATGAGAGCGTTTGATTGGGTACGCGGCGTCAGACTGCCGTCAAGTTGATATGTGCGGTCCGCAAAAACCTCAGATGCGGTGCGAATCCCGATCTTTTCGGCTTCGGTAATAGAATGGCTACCTGACAGCCCAAATAGGACGAGGCGTTGATCAAGGTCAGAAATAGCTTGAGCAATGGTTGCGGCTAAGTCTTTGTCGCGGGCGGCTTGATTATAGAGGGATCCGTGGGGCTTTAGGTGTTTTATCTCAACACCCGCGCTATCGGTGATCTGTTTCAACGCAAGGAACTGTTTGGTAACCAGATCATAGATCTCGGCCTGTGACATTTCCATCGCAACGCGGCCAAAATTTTCACGATCCGCGTAGCCCGGATGGGCACCAACAGCGACTCCTTTTTCAACGGCAATCTCGACAGTACGCCGCATTATCTCAGCGTCACCGGCATGTGCCCCGCAGGCAATATTGACCGATGAAACATAATTCATCAGCTCGGCGTCATTTGGACAGCCTTCGCCCATGTCGCAATTTAGATCTATTGATGCCACGAGTTTGCCTGAAATTTACACCCGATACGGTAAAAATTCAACTCACGTTCATACTCCGCCGCCAGAGCCTCGGCCTCAGCGATCTCGATCAGGTGAAACGCGACCTTGTCGCCCGGGCCAAGCTGTGCGATCAAAGGCAGATCACGGGTGATGACATGGCCAATGCGCGGATAACCGCCCGAGGTCTGATGATCGGCCATCAGCACGATCAATTGTCCGTCAGGCAGCAGTTGGATAGTGCCAAAACTTGCTGCCGATGACAGCATCTCTAGCGGCTGTGTCATTTCCAAAGGCGAGCCTTTTAGACGAAAACCCATCCGGTTTGAGTTTGGCGATACAACAAAATCATGAACAAATAAAAGGCCTTGGCTTGAGCTGGTCAGACGAGGGAATTCGGCACCGGTGATTATTCGCACCGTCGGAAACGGACGGTAGTACGGGATCAGGCTTGATGAAATGTGACAACGTCGAATTTGCGGTCTCGACTTGATAAGTGTCTTAAACGCGATCTGATCACCGGCTGCCAATGACCGTCCGTCTTTTCCGCCGGTTTTTGCGGCGAGATTTGTGCTTGTGCTGCCAAGCCATTCTTTGATCTTGAACCCGCCGTTGACAGCGAGATAAGCACGAGTGCCGGATATCTTTTTTGAAAAACGTAGTGTGCATCCTTTTTCAGCAAAATAGGGTTGCCAGTTTGCGACAGGCTCACCATCGAGTTCTGCCGAAAAGTCCGCACCGCCAATGGCAAAAACAGCATTCTTTTCAAAGACGATCTCGGCTGCGGGAAAGTGCATTTCGACGACAGCTTCGTTTTCGTCGTTGCCGAGTAGGATGTTGATAAGGCGTGCTGCCGTCCGATCCATCACGCCGCCCGGATTGATGCCAAGCTGCCGAAACCCGACACGGCCGAGGTCTTGTATCGTCGTCAGCATACCGGGTTTTTTGATCAGAATGCTCATTTTGCGGCAACAAACCTCACTTCGTCACCCGGACGCAAATAACACGGCTCGGCAGCATTTGGCGTGAACATTTCGACATCCGTGCGGCCGATTATCTGCCAACCGCCTGGCGATTCGAGCGAGTAAATGCCCGTTTGACTGCCCGCGATCCCGACGCTGCCTTTCGGAACGATGGTACGCGGGGTGTCACGTCTGGGTGTTGCAATCCGCTCATCGACCTCGCCCATATACGAAAAACCGGGCAGGAAACCGAGCATATAGACGCGATATGTTTTCGCGAGGAATATTTCGATCACCTTATCCGGCGAAACGTTGTTGGTCGTTGCCACCAGATCAAGATCGAGGGATGCGTCAGCATTGAAATGAACAGGGATCTCGACGAGCCTCGCAGCGATCGCCGCGTCGGAAGTAGTATGTTTCAGAGCGGATTCGGCAAGATCTTTTACGGCTTCGAATGCAGTTGGGGAATCGGGGAAGTTTGCGCGAACAGCGACCGGGTCGTAGAACAATGAAGCTGATGCGTAAGCCGGGACCGACTCGATGTAACCGGGAAAGTTGTTTTGATCAAAATGTGCGGCGAACGAAATGGCCTGTTGGTTAAGCTCCTCAGAGATCACGTTGCCAAATTCGACGGTCAACGCCGAATCTCCAAGCGGGAATATCTTGGGGCGTTTTTCAGCCATTTAGCTAACGTCTCCGCTGTTTTGGGTCGAGATATTCTCGCAGGCCGTCGCCGATAAAGTTAAATGCCAGTACCGTCAGAGCAATGGCAATACCCGGTGCAAGCAGTATGTGCGGCGATGTCGCGAAGAACTGTCGCGCCTCTTCGATCATCGTACCCCAGCTCGGTGCTGGCGGCGGTATGCCGAGGCCGAGAAAGGAAAGTGATGCTTCGGACAACACGGCTCCGGCCATGCCAAGCGAAGACTGTACGATCAAAGGCTGGATGGCGTTTGGCAGAATATGCGTAAATAGTATTCGCAGATTGCTTGCACCAAGCGCTCGGGCCGCCATTACATAATCGTACTCGCGAACTTTCAAAACCTGTCCGCGCATCACGCGGGCATAGCCGACCCAGCCGATCACACAAAGTGCGGCGATAAGCTTGCCTTGTCCCGCTCCGAGAAATGCGACGAGTGCGATCGCAAGCAGCAGGCCCGGAAATGCCAGAAAGACGTTGAAAACATAACCTGATAGAAATTTATCGATAAAACCGCCGTAAAATCCGGCTATCGAGCCGATAAATGTCCCGAAAATCGCCGAGATGACAACAACCGTAATGCCGACCTCAAGCGAAATGCGGGCACCAAATACAACCCGCGAAAATACATCACGCCCAAGTCCGTCCGTTCCAAACCAATGCTCCGCCGACGGCGGCATATATCGCATCGCGAGATCCTGCACCGCCACGTCATGCGTCGCAACAAACGGTGCAAAGATCGCCGCCAGTATGAACAGGACAGCGATCGCGATACCGATGTAAGCCAATCTACTCATCTATGAAAGCCGAATACGAGGATCTAGTTTGCGATACACAAAATCCGTCAGCGAATTTGCAATAATATACGTCACGCTGATGACCAGCACACAGCCTTGGACAAGCCTGTAATCGCGTTTGCCGATGCCGTCCTCTAAAAGCAATAATCCGAGGCCTTGCCAGTTAAATATTTTCTCGGTGATGATCGCTCCTGCAAGCAAAACTCCGAGCTGCAATCCCAAAATTGTCACGACCGGTATAAGGCCGTTTTTGAGAACGTGTTTAAAGAGCACCTTACGTTCGCTGACGCCTTTTGCACGGGCGGTGCGGACGTAGTCCTCGCCAAGCTCTTCGATGACGCTGGAGCGGATCATACGCGTTAGAATGGCTGATAAAGCTGCACCTAGCGTAACTGCGGGCAGAACGATGTCCTCGGGATATAGGCTGCCCGTCGGTGAAAACCAGCCGAGTTTGACCGCGAACAGATAAACGAGAAACGGCCCGATGACAAAGGTCGGCAGAGATATGCCCAACAGGGCGAAAAACGAAGCAAAATTATCGACAAGCGAGTTTTTGCGAGAACCAGCAAGCACGCCTAGCGGCAGAGCGATCCCGATCGCGACCAGCATCGCGGCGATAGCGAGTTTGATGGTTGACGGATACCGTTCAAAGATCATGTCACGCACAGGCCTGTCCGTGCGAAACGAATTACCAAGATCGCCCTGCAGCAGCCCAAGCCAATAATCGGCATAGCGATTGTCGCTGCCGTTCCATACAAAGCCCTTTTCACCGCCGTACGAAAAGAAAAACGCCGGGCGGTCGAGGCCGTGTTTGTTGCGAAAATTTTCGATCTGTTCTTGCGTCGCGGTCTCGCCGAGTATGACGGTCGCGGGGTCGCCGGGCACGATCTCGATGAGCAGCGTCACGAGCGACACCACCGTCCAGATGACGAGCAGCATCAGTGCCATTTGGCGGGCGATGTTCAGAAAGCGATATTTCATTCGGACGTGCCGGGTGAGCAGGGAAATTTTATAACTAAAAGCGGTTTATCTCAAATAATCAGCTTTTAATGCCCGAATGAATGGCGGAAATGCCGCCCGTCAGGTTTTGATATTTGACGGAAGAAAAGCCGGTTTTTTCCATCATCGCGACAAGCGTTTTCTGTTCGGGAAACTTTGAAACGCTGTCCGGTAGATATTCATAAGCCCCGCGCGAACCGCTGACAAGCCCGCCGATACGCGGCAAAACGCGTCCGAAATAGAAATGATAAAGCTGGCGAAAACCGGGCAGCGGCGGGTGCGAACATTCGAGTATGACGAGCGTGCCGCCTGGTTTGAGAATGCGGTTTAGCTCACGCAGGCCGTTTTCGTAATTGGGCAGATTGCGTAAGCCAAACGCGATTGTAACAGCGTCAAAGCTGTTATCCGCAAACGATAGCTGCATCGCATCCGCCTCGATATACGGTATCGCGGCATTGTTACTGACATTTTTTTCTTGAGCGACGGCCAGCATCGGACGGCAAAAATCAGTGCCGATCACCTTTGCTTTGCCGTTCTGAGCAAGCTCGAGCGACAGGTCGCCTGTGCCGCAGGCGACATCGAGCACGACCGCATTCTCATTATCCAGAATTGGCTGCAGCATCTTGCGGACACGGCGCCGCCAGCGTTTGTCGATATTGAGCGACAGCACGTGATTAAGCAGATCGTACCGCCCGGCGATACCGGCGAACATCTCCTTGACGGCGTGCGAATGTGCCGCTTCTTTGGCGTCAATAGTTGCTGGCATTTGTTTATTTTGCGGGCGTATTAACGAGTACGGATACGACCGGTGCGATTTTCGCGCGGTCAGCGTAGCTGCGGACATCGTCAAACATAAGCTTGTCAAACATCGCCCTGTCGGCATCGACGGAGGTTAGTTTGTAGGTGTCGAGATCCAGCCAAAACTGCTCGATGTCGCGTTTTGCCCAATTGGCCGCGACGGCGGAACGTGCGGCTTGAAACTCGGCTTCGGTGACGGCGTCATTGAGAGCTTTAGAGATCAGATCGTTGGCCTCGATCTTGCCGTTGCCGCTGCCGACCTCATTTTTCCCGGCGGCAAAACCGATAAATATCATCCCCGGCTGAGTGTGAGCTTCATTTTTTACAAAGACGTCATCCGAGTGTGCCGAAGGAACCCGGGCCTTGAGCCGTGTTTCAAGAATATTTGAAAAAACCATCGACGCGGCGAGGTCTTTGCCGTTTCGGGCAACGCCACGCATTGCAAAACGCAGTGCCGCGACGTCAGGCTTCGGCGAGGCCACCGTCATTAGCGCGGTTGGCGGAACGTCCGGTTGTGTAAATGACGACGGCACGCGTTTGTCCGATTTAAGCCAACTGCCAAAATAGCGTCGTATCGCTCTATAACCCTGAGCGCGATCAAAATTACCCGATATCGTGATCGTTGCATTGTCAGCCGCCAGGAAACGCTGTTTGGCGTCGATCAGATCGGCAAAATCGATGATGCCGACCGATCCTGCGGTACCCATAATGGGGCGGCCGTAAGGAAACGTGCCGAGCAGCCGTCTTGCTGCCGTGCGGTCAGCAACATAAGCCGGATCTGCTTCTAGTGTCTTTAGCTTTGCGAGCAATGCTGTTTTTAGTTTGGTGGTGGTTTCTTTGTCGATCGTCGGATTCGCGACGGCGGTCGAGAGCGTTTCGAGCATCGTCAGATATTCTTCGCCGGCTTTTGACGAGACATTTATCTGGATGCAATCGTAGCCGGTCATTATATCGAGGCTGCCGCCGAGATCCTCGACAAAAAACTCGCGTGCTGCCTCGTTCGGAAAAATATTATCCGCAAGCAGCTGCATCACGCCCTCTTTGCCCTGCGGGTCAAACGCCGAACCTGAGTGTATTCGCAACCTTACCGTTACCTTGTCGGCTTTTGGGTCACTCCAAAGCAACACTTTGAGCCCGTTGAGCAGCTTTTCCTGTTTAGGTGCCGACTGGGCCGAAGATTCGCTAGACGCGACCAGGACCGCCCCCATGGTGACTACGGCGACAAAGACAATCTTCTTGAATAAATTAATATTTTTCATCGTACTTACTTTTGGCAACACAGATTAGTTGCCGCAACCGAGTTTTGTGTTTGCCGCACCGGATAAATGAAACAAAAACAGTCGAGTTTCACAAATGAAAATTTTAAGAGCGTAACAGGCATCGCGTCAAACCAATGAAGCATCT
>CAZIZR010000017.1:0-83955 GCA_964543865.1 uncultured Chloracidobacterium sp. | reverse complement strand
TCACCGGCCCGCCCGCCGTCACAGGCTTCGCCGGCGGCCGCCCAAAGGTCGAAGAGATCATGGCCTACTTCCCCGCCCTGATCCCAAAGACCCTGATCCAAACAAACGTCACCATCGTCGAGGCGTAGATTGTTATGAGTTGGAAATTGTACGGTGTAAAAACGGTGTATAGGACTGATGCGTTGGGGAACACAAATATTGTTATTCCCGATGACGTCAATGACGCGACGCTCGTCGAAGAACGCATCGTATTAATTAAAGCTCGCTCGCATGACGAGGCTATTCGCAAGGCAGAGGCGGAAGCGGAGGTATATACGAAAGAAACCTATCGTAATGTTTATGAGCAGACTGTCCGATGCCGCTATCTCGGTGCCTGCGAAGCTTTTGAATTGTATGAAGAACCGAGTCCAGGCGTCGAAGTCTTCTCAGCAACAGAAGTAATTTCCCGAAGTGTTTCTGACGAAGACGTTGTAAATCAATATCTGGGCCAACCGGAAACTGACCCCATTGATGCTCAACGGCTAAAGTTCCTTAATCTGGAATTCAATCAGGCAACTAACGCCGAATTGAAGTTTCATGCAAAGAAATAAACGCGTAGTTGCTATTCCACAAGCACATCGCCCGCTTCCACAACGCCATCGCACGCCCGCACAGGAACGTTGTTTGTCTCCACAAGAACGTTGCACGCTCGTGCAGGAGCGTTGTGGGGCGGCACATTAAAGGTGTTGGGGGTTGCGGGAATGATTTTTTTGTTTACAGGAAGCCATTTTGGGCATACAATGTTTTCCTCAAGCAGTACAACAATATATTTTGGAGGAACAACGATATGGCAGATGCTAAAACACGTCCGTTGTCGCCGGGACAACTTCAAGATGACCTCGACGCTTACTCTGCGTTAAAGGCCATCGTGGGATACACGCCTGCAAACCCGGATTTTACGCTTGCAAAAGGTACAACGGCTAAGACCGCGAAAGAAGCCGCCGAGGAAAAGTCCGCTCAGGACGAAGCGACGGCGAAAGCCAGCCGCGACGACGAAGTCGCCGCCCAATGGGCGTTTCACGATTTCATCCTCGGTGCCAAAACTCAGGTCAAAGCCCAGTTCGGCGACAGCTCAAACGAGATCCAAGCCCTCGGCCTCAAGAAAAAGAGCGAATACAAGTCTCCGACGAAGAAGAAAACACCGTAGAGATCTCTCAGCGGACAAACTCTTCGCTTCCTCAAGCACCCAATAGATGTTCAATCGCTATGAGGAAAGCAGACATATCCTAGTATGAAACTTGGCCCGATCTTAAGTTTATTGGTTATCTTCGGCTCGAGTCTTTGCTTCGCCCAAAAGCGAGACCTCGAGCCGCTGGTTCCAGCATGGGTTGATAAAGACGTGAAAGGCGTTAAATTTGTAATGAGTCTTTTGCCAATTGAGAGTAGATCGATTGCCGACGTTGAAAAGCGCTTTACCGCATTTCAGCAAAAGAACGCTGATTGGTCCGATAAATCAAACCTGGGATTCGGTGCTGAACGAATACGTTTGAGTTTAGGACTAGGATATACAACTGTCTATATAGACTATTTGGTCTTCGAAGACCGCATTGTTCACTATAAGCTCGGAGCGAGGGTCAGCAGCGAAGATTGGTCTCGACACGGCCCCACGGTTATCGACGCTTGGAGGCAAGGTGGCGGACCTGAATTTGTCGTTAATGATGCAGAAATGACATATGACAAAGATTTCCCAAACGAATGGAAAGTCTATTACTCTGAGTTGAGTAAACAACTAGGACCAATGAAACCCGTTGAAATTCCTAAGAATCTCGATAAGGAATACAAACTATTAACCGACCCATTCGAAAACTCGGAGATCAGTTTCGTAGCATGTAGTGACGGAAAACCAGCAATCGACGAACTGGAAGACGCAAAGAGAGTTGATCTAATTGAAAATGTTGTACGCGGCTATAATCCAGGTGGTCGTATCTATGCAGCCATCTCACTATTGCGCATGCAGCGTAAAGGTCGCAGATTATCCGCTGAGACCAAACAAGCTATTTCCAAAGTTGTGAAGTCCAACGCTTCCGTAACGACTTGTTGGGGCGATACCGGCATTACTGGCCTTAAAGCTAGCGACGTGGTGCCCGAATACATAAGATCAAAAGACTGGTATCGGCTCCGCACTTGGAAGTAATTGGATTCGAATCCTACTGACTACTTCTCCAAAAACTTAGCAATTCCCTTTTGGCAGTCGTCGGTCATGCGCGCCTTTGCGTTTGTT
This sequence comes from uncultured Chloracidobacterium sp., assembly GCA_964543865.1. Classification (GTDB taxonomy): domain Bacteria; phylum Acidobacteriota; class Blastocatellia; order Pyrinomonadales; family Pyrinomonadaceae; genus OLB17. The sequence goes on along the minus strand of CAZIZR010000017.1, from coordinate 81,695 downwards.
AGGACGCCTTTTTCGATCGCGGTTTATTCCTCGATACTTTCGTCGATCGCGGCGATCTGAGGGCGAAGGGCGGGAAGGTCTTCGGTTGCGGTTTTCCAGACGACGTCGAGGTTTATTCGAAAGTAATGGTGGGCGATCTTGTCACGCATTCGCGCGATCTGGCTCCAGGCAATGTTTGGATGTGCTTCGGTGATCTCAGTTGAGAGGTTTTTGACTGCTTCGCCGACGACCTCGATGTTTCGCACGAGAGCGTCCTGAAGCATCGGATTCACTTGATAATCTTCTTCGCGAACGCCGTTCACATAATTAGCCACGCGGTCGCAGCATTCGATGATGTCATAGAGATATAGACGGTCGTGCCTACTTTTCATAGATCACTTTCAGATCGGCGAGGACATTTTTGCGGATCAGCGGATGAAGCGAAGCCTCGGTTGCGAGATCGACGTTGCGTCCAAGTATCTCTTTGAAGGTATCTTCGAGAGCGATAAACTCGACAAATCCGACCGGTTTACCAAGACGAACGAGCAGATCAACATCGCTGTCAGCGGTATCTTCGCCACGCGCAACCGAACCGAAGACGCCCAGCATTGCGACCCCTTTCGCATCACAGGCCTGCCTAATTCTGTTCAATACCGGTTCCAAATTCATACGACGCCTCGTGACGATAATAGCACAACTACTTCTCCAAAAACCTAGCAATTCCCTTTTTACAGTCGTCGGTCATGCGGGCATTTGCGTTTGTTAGGACGCCTTTTTCGATGGCTTCGGAAAACTCGAGGGCGTCGATGTCGTAGAGTAATTGCTTGGTCATCGCGACGGCCGCAGCGCTGACTTTGGTGTAGGCGGCGGCGTATTGGAGGGACGCGGCAGCGAAATCGTCTTCGGGGAAAACGGCGTTGACGAGGCCGAGCGTGAGTGCGTCTTGGGCCGTGTACTCAAAGCCTTGGGTGAGCAGCTCGAAACTTTTCTTTTCGCCGAGGTTTCGCCTCAAGATCGCCGCGACCATCGCGGGCACGAAACCGATCTTGACCTCAGGATAACCAAACCGTGCGGTGTCCGTCGCCACGACCAGATCACACGCCGTCGCCAGCCCGCATCCGCCCGCCAAAGCCCGCCCATGCACCGCCGCGATAACCGGCACGCGGACTTTGCGAATCAGCTCGAACAACTCAGCTAAGCTACGAGCGTCTTCGACATTCTCTTCGTAAGACGCCGAAGCGATTCTTTGTAAAGCTGAAAGATCCGCCCCCGAACAGAAGTCCTTACCGGCACCACGAATAACGATGCACCGCAAAGACTCATCACCGTCCGCCTCACGCAGAGCATCTTTGAGCCCCGCGATCAACTCGTCATTCAACGCATTACGCTTGTCGGGACGATTGAGCGTGATCACTCTGGTTGACTCAATGGTTTCTATTAGTAACTCGTTCATCATTTACTGCGTTTCGCAATTAAATAATTAGTAATTAGGTAATTACTAATTATTAATTAGAACTTCGGGAAGAGAAATGTATAGAGGAGATTATTTTGACCAATTCAAGCCGATCTGACTCGATAGAGTTGTATTCTGGTTCAGTCAGGATGCTGCCATGAAACAGGACCAACAGCCAATACTCGGTTTCGAGGGCTCGTCGGCGAGCGATACCAAACTCAGAAATGAACACTTCACGGTTTTCAGCTCCGACTGCCGCTTTGACGTGTCTGCCTATATTCGTCCCTGAGATCAGCAGTTCTTTTGATAAAACATACTCTCGCTTTTCTTCATTTAGATAGTGGCATAACTTTACTATTCGCAACGCAAAATCCAGCGACTTGTCTAGAACTATGTTATTAGACGATTCGGACATACTTAATAAATCTTCGCCGCACGGTCGATCTCGGCCGCAAAGTTTTCGAGTACCTTCGAGACGATCAGTATCTGCTCGTTCGCCTCACGCCAATCGCGTTGTTCGATAGCTTCGCGGACGCCGGGCAGGGTTTTCACGCCATAGCCCGTATAAAATCCGGGAGCGTAGATCTGATGTCGAAACCAGTCGCGACGCGGCAGGCCTTCGCTGCGGGTGAGGAGCCGCTCGGTCTTATACAGGATCTCATCGAGTGCCTTTTGAGCTGCGGGGCTTGGCTGCTTTCCGGTCGAGACCCGTTGATAAAATGCCGAGCTGTCCTTTAGCCGCGTCAGGGCATTCTTTAACGGTTCAAAATTGATAGACGGAACCTCGTCCTTGATCTTTGGTGCGATGAGACCGTCCTTCGGGTTCTGGACCGATTGCCACAGCCCGCTTGAGATCAACTGGTTGATCCTCTTTGTGTCATCGCGCATTGTGTCGGTCAACCGCGTGACCTCGCCGATGTACTGGCCCACAGTGTCGGTGAAATTTGTAAATTCAAAGGGCAGCGTATCCGCGTTCGCGAGCCTCAGCACAGCGTGGCCGCAGACTTTTGACAACGCGATTCCATACTTGAAACCGGGATCATTAAAGCGAGTGTAATGGTCAAACGAATCGTAGATCGAGTGATACGAACCGCCGCCATCCTCACCGCCAAAACCGATATTCATAGACGCGATGCCAAGATGCTGAAGAAACGGTGTGTAATCCGAACCGGAACCAAGCGCACCGATACGCAGGTCCCTGCGCGATCTTGCTTCCATGCGATCGAGCGGTGCACCGTTGACGATCTGCTGCGCACGGGCACGCTCTAAGACCGACAGATCAGTTTGTGGATCGGCGACATCGCGGCCGACCTCGTTGATAAATTTCTCGAGCGTGTGCGAACCGCCAATGCCAAGGAATCCGCGTCCATTTGAGTCGGTATTGATATAAACTGCGGCTTTCTTACGCAGCTCTTCGGCATTTGCCTCGACCCATTCGGTTGACCCGATCAGGCCCTGTTCCTCGGCGTCCCAGGCACAATAGACGATCGTACGTTTTGGCCGCCAGCCAGTCTTTGCAAGTTCACCGATGGCTCGGGCTTCTTCCATTTCGGCGACCATTCCGCTGATCGGGTCAGACGCCCCGTTGACCCACGCGTCGTGATGATTGCCGCGAATGATCCACTGGTCGGGCCGCTCGCGACCCTCCATCTTTGCGATGACGTTGTAGATCGTCTTCATCTCCCAGTTGAATTCGAGTTTCATTCGGACGGTCGGTGTATTACCGCCAAAATGATAGGTAACAGGCAAGGCTCCGCGCCAAGCGTCAGGCACCACCGCTCCATCGAGATTTCTGAGCAGCGGCAGAGCGTCTGCGTATGATATCGGCAGAACCGGGATCTTTGTCAGCGTAGGTGCATCTTTGCGGTCGATACGTTTTGCGTTCTTGGTCGCCCCGACGCCTTTGGTCAGCGGATCGCCGGGATGCAGCGGCATGTCCATAACCGAACCACGCTGAACGCCGTTCTCGTTGCGGTACGGTCCTTTCGGGTAAACGTCGCCCTGATAAAAACCGTCGTTTTTCGGATCGGAGTAGATCAGACAGCCGATCGCACCGCGTTCGGCAGCGACTTTTGGCTTGATACCGCGCCATGAACCGCCATAGCGAGAGATCACGATCTTACCTTTTACATCGATGCCGCGGCGTTCTAACTCTTCGTAATCGGCTGGCGTGCCATAGTTAACATAAACCAACGGCCCTTTTACATCGCCGTCGATCGAGTAGGCGTTATATGTCGGCAGTTGATCTTTTTGCTGGCCGGATGTCGCATCTTCTTTTAATGCAGGTTCGTTTAGTTTGAGAGTAAATTTCTCCGGTCCGGTCATCTCAACGATGCGCGTCTTTGGCGTCGGAAACAGCACCTCAAATTCTTCGATCTCGGTCTTAAAGCCCCAAGACTTGAATTTGTCTTCCATAAACTTCGCGTTCTCTTTTCCGTATTTGGACCCGAGATGATGAGGCTGGGCGGACATGCGTTTCATCCATTCGCGAAGATTGTCCGCGTTTAAAAAAGAGTCGAATCTTGCCTCAAGCGCACTTTGTACCCTCGCATTGTCCGAGGTGAATCCCAGCATCGCGCTGGACTGAGCAAACGGCTGTGAAAGGAGCGACAGCGACAAAAGAACCAACAGAGCGGTGCGTAAAAACGATCTATGCATTAAGCCTCCGACGAATTGCGATTTGAATTTATGAACGAATGTATTGTAAGACAGACACGCTGACATTAGCGAATGCCGGAGCAGAGACTAAGCGTTTATTGCCGCTGCTTCTTGGTCAGTGATCTCGATAAACATCCTGAGCAATGCGGTCGAAAATGTTTTGCCTTGTGCGTCGGTCATCAAGCTGAGCGTACCGCCGCCACCGAGGCTGCCGTGGAGTAGGAAATTGAGCGAGTTTAGATTCGGCAGTTCGAAACGCTCAACGTCGCCCTTGACCATTTCACCGAAATGCTGTTTGACTACCTCGGCGGTGACGTGCCGGACGAGCAGCGGATAATGTTCGGGCTTGAGAGCGATGAGGCCGACGTTTGCGGTGTCGCCTTTGTCGCCGCTACGGGCATGGGCGATGTCTACGAGTTGAACTTTCATAAACACAATTCTATAACATCATCGCGAGAGTTCGAACGCACGAGCAACAACATCGTCTGTGATCTCATCGATCAAGCCTATCCGCAATGCACGTTCCGCGTCGATCGGCGACGCCGTGAAGAACATCTCATTCGCAAACGCAGTTCCAACAAGACGCGGCAAACGCTGCGTTCCGCTCCAGCCCGTTATAATTCCGAGTCCTGCTCCGGGATTCGCGAATCTGGCGTTTGGTGAAGCTATTCGAACATCGCACGACAATGCGAGATCCAACGCTCCGCCGAAGCAGTGTCCGTTGATGGCAGCGATGCCAAGCTGCGGCAGTTCGTCGATCTTCTGCATTAAAGACTGACCAAGACGCGCGAATTCGGGAACGTCGTCAGCTGACAGTGCCGCGATCTCGTTCAAATTGGCACCGCTCGCAAACGCATCGCCGGTTCCGGTGAATATCACTTTATTCACGCCAACATCGATCGAATCGACGATCGCGTGGAGACGCTCGACTACCTCGCGAGACAGCGGATTGCGAATTTCGGGCCGCGTGAACCGTATGACGAGTGCATCACCGATCTTTTCTGTCACCAAATATTCGGACACCAAGATAGTTTACTCACATTCCCTGCGTTCTCCGCCTGCTCTGTGTTAATTTCTTTCTTATGACGTTCCGAACAAACAAAGCACACCCTTGGCACGGCGTTAAGATCGGCGAAGACGCTCCTGATATCGTCACGGCATTTATCGAGATCGTGCCGGGCGATACTGTGAAATACGAGATCGACAAAGCGAGCGGCTATCTTAAGATCGACCGCCCACAGCAATATTCGAATGTTGTCCCGGCGAATTACGGTTTTATTCCGAGAACATATTGCGGTGAACAGATCGCAGGCCTCGCCGGCGTTACCAAAGGCGATGGCGATCCACTCGATATTCTCGTTTTGAGCGAACACCACATTCCGCGTGGCGATATTCTGGTAAAAGCACGTCCGATCGGCGGCCTTTGCCTGATCGACCAGGGCGAAGCTGACGATAAGATCATCGCGGTGCTAAATAGAGACAAGGTCTATGGCCAGTATCAAGATATCAGCGAGTTGCCAACAGGTATAGTTGAACGGATCGAACATTATTTCCTTACGTACAAATCGCTACCGGATTCCCCAAATGTCTGCGAGATCTCAGCCAAATACGGCCGCGAGCGGAGTTACCGAGTCATCGAAGCCGCGATCGCTGATTACGCGACTCTGCTGCAAAGTGACGGCTAACGGAACACCGCCTTCGTCGCAAATTATCAGTCAACTTTCTTGCCTTCAGACGATAACTATAGTGCCGCGATCTTCACCGCTAGTGGCAGAAGATGTTTTGCTGAATTTTTTACCACGAACTTTGTGACGGTGGGTGTCATTTTTAGAAATAGTGTCTTGGCGGCCGGCTTGACGGCGTGCTTTGCGACAAATTTTGTCGTCCCCCAAGCCGCTTTTGCCGCCGTGCCGACAATTATCATTGCTGGGTTGTTGCCGTCGCGTTTGACTGCGTCGGGGCTTTTCTTAACGGTGGCTTTCGCTTCGTCATATGTAGATTGCGAGTTGCCGGCACCGGCAAATGCAAGAACGCATGCGCACACCACGAGGGATCTGAAGAGAAGTTTTTTCATGTGTAAAGGCGAGAAAGAATGTAAAGAAGGAAGGTCCGCCGCAAAGTGCGACTAACCAATCATATATGTTTTGACCGGAAAATGGAAGATAATTCTAACCGAGCAAGCTATGGAGTAATCGGCCGTTTCTGCAGTTCCTTTGGCGGAATAAATCCGTCAAACGATGTTTCAATGCCACTGTTTTTGACCTGTCCGTCCTTGTCAAAAAGCGTCCATTGCACAACGAGTCCGCCCGAATAATCAAGCTTATCTGTTAGAAAGAAAAGATTCTTTCGCACCCGCTGCGTCCCTACTGCCCGCAAGGATTTGATCTCGAGATAGTACAGATTTGGCCGCTTCTGCAGTTGGGCAAATTGCTCGGCGTTGACAAACTTTTTCAAGACGGTCTCGGTCGTAGTCGGCGTGGCATCGCTAACCAGTTTGAGAAATTCAGCAAAATAATTCTCGAGCTTTCGTAGCTCCGGCGACTGCCCTTTCGCCGCGAACGCAGCTCGCCGGGCTCGGTACAGAGCATCGAGCGAATTCGCGACCTCTGAGCAATACACCGGCCGCGTTTCAGCGCAATCGCCCGCACCCTTTGCACAGCACGAACGCCCCGTCGTCGTTTGTCCGCAAAACACGGGTTCATCCAGTCCAAACGTTTTCGGGTACAGCAGCGTCAGCCCGTTGTCCTGGCTCAGGTTGGAAAACAGCGACGCGACAACGGCTTCCTCAGGGATCGTTACCGTTTTCCCCGTCATCGTCGTTTGAGTTTTGAAATATGACAACAGGTCCGCAAACTGCCCCACGATATTTCCCGCTCCCGCGATCGCAGTCGCAAACCCCGTGCTCGTCAGGTCGAGAGACTTTACCTCTGACTCATTCTTGTTAGCGATAAGACAATAATCCGCTGTCAGGTCCTCGATCACGATCTTAAATAGCGGCAGTGACCGACGGTAAAAGGTCCAGTCGGCAAATGCCGAACTGTCAAAAATAGCGATCGTCGCCGAATCCGGGACCGTCCGCTGCAGCGATGATGCGATCCGCGTGGTGGTCTTGCCGAGTTCACGATAAACGATAATGTCGTAACCGATGTCTTCGCCCGACATCGTCAGGTCTCCGGTATTTGGTGTTGCTTTTGGCTTAGGGGCGGCGTCAAGCACATCTTTACGAGATTTTGCGATCGCTGCCTCGATCTCGGCGAGTTCCTTTTCGCGTTCGAGTGCCTTTTTCATTTCGAGGTAACGGGCATCGGCTGCCGATACTGTTGGCGAAGGAACTGGCGTCGGTTGCGTTTCTTGAGTGAAAGCAATTGATGAGTGAAATACGACCACGGACAAAATAAATGCCGCGAACCGCTGGGCAGCCGCGACAGTAACTGTGCTTTTCATTTTATTTCACCTCACGCAAAAATGTTGCTGATCGAGTAATTACGCCGTAATTATAACAACATGTGGTAGTGGAACAAGTGAGATGGGTCACTAACCCTGCTCTTGCGAGAGACTACCTGTTGATTTCAACGCAGTCATAATATTGGTATAGATCGTTTGAAAGTGGTAGGAGCAGAGCCGCGATCAAAGCCGAGGAAACATGAATAACTCCGGCCTTGGTCTAGTGCCTTACTTTTACGGCTCTGCTTGCGAAGTAAATAGTTCTAATAGTCGTGGGACTCCGAGAAAAAATGATGATTGCTGAACGATGACTGACCATTCAGGTGACCGATACGCGATCAATCCATCAAGGCACAAAGTTGTATGTAATAACGCCTGACACTTTGACAGCTCTGCCTTCTAATTTTGTTGGGGAAAATTTGGCTCCGCAGGCTGCCTCGCGAGCCGCAAATTGTAATGTAGGAGCACCGCCAACTGCTCCGGCACGTGTAGTTGATCCATCCTCAGACACGAGAACTTGTATGGTAACTGGCCCGCCGTCCCGGTTGGCTTTTGCCTCATTTGGATAAGATGGTTTAGGTAAATATGTTGCCTTTCCATTTAACACCCCACCGCTAATAACTTTAACTATACGTTTTCCAGATACTGGGTCGATCTCAGTCGGTGTAGGCTCACGTTTCCCGTTTTTGAGTTGAAATCTCATGGCAATATCAGCCATGACCGGCTTACCGTCTTTTTTCGCAGGATCAAATTTGAGTTTTAACATCGTCCCTCGAAGAGTTGATGAAAGATCTTCGAAAGCCTTCATTGGTCTGGTTCCACAAGGCCACATCGGACCTGACATTAAGGCTGCCTCCGTCGGCTTGCCAGTGTTGTCCACGCGGATACCTACGACAACCGTTCCATCCATATCTGCGTCAATAGCAGTTTGTGGCATCGTGTAGGTTGCAGAACCTTGCAGAACCGGGTCAGAATCCGTCTGTGCAGGCGCAAATCCAACAGATAGAACCATTATTAGAAAAGTGGTCTTAAAAAAAGTTGCTTTCATAAACACGATGCCGCCCTGGAATTTCTATAGCACAAATGCCCCGATGTGTGGCGTGTTTGTATTAAGGCAAGTCTGCAAGGCGAGGATCAAGGAATCGCGCAAATTCTCAGGTGTGACAATCGCATCCACAAGCCCGCGGGCGGCGGCGTGTTTGGCATCTAGTTCGCGGTCGTAGGTTTCGCGGACCTTTTCCATCTCGGCGAGCATTTCGGGCGTCGGTTCTTTACCTTCTTTTTTTAGTTTTTCGAGCTGTGTGCCATAAATCGCGACCGCAGCTGAGTCACCTTCCATCACACCCATCCGGCCGGTCGGAAGTGAGAAAATGAAATCCGGGTCAAAACCTTGACCGGCCATCGCGTAATATCCCGCACCAGATGCGTGATTTATGGTCAGCACGATCTTTGGCACGGCGGCGGTCGCCATCGCCTCGACAAAGCGGGCACCGGCACGGATGATACCGGAATGTTCGGCTTCGGCACCGACCATAAACCCCGAAACATCTTGGACAAAAAGTAACGGCGTTGAGTGGCGATTGCAGTTCTCAATAAAATAGGCAGTCTTTTCTGCGGATTCGGTATAAACAATACCGCCAAAACGCGGCGGCGAGCCCGGTTTGCCTTTAGACATTCCTCGCGAGTTTGCAATGACGCCGACGAGTATCCCGCCGATCCGCGTCGTGCCGCAGATCATCTCTTTGGCAAAATCCGCTTGAAACTCATCGACCCCGCCTTCGTCCAGGAAAGTATCGAGGACGGCTCGCATATCGTAAGGTGCCCTGTGATCTTCGGGAAGAAGCTCGTAAAGGCTTGGAGTTCCGCCTTTAGGCGGGGTCTTGCCAGTTTCGAGGCCGCCTAAAGGCGGGACTCCAAGCGCAGGCGGAAGATCTGAGATCAACTGCCGGATCTTTGCGAGGCATTCCCTATCGTCTTTGGTTTTGTAATGCGCGACCCCAGAGATCGCATTGTGCGTCGCGGCTCCGCCGAGCGTTTCGTTGTCGATCGTCTGTCCGGTCGCGCCTTTTACAAGATTTGCACCTCCGAGCCCCATGAAGGATGTTCCCTCTACCATCAGGATCACATCGCTTAATGCCGGCAGATAAGCGCCGCCGGCGACGCACATCCCCATAACGGCGGAGATCTGCGGCACTTTTAGGTAACGCCGCATGATCGAGTTGTAATAAAATATGCGAGCCGCCCCGTATTGCCCCGGAAAAACACCACCCTGATAAGGCAGATTGACGCCTGCGGAATCCACTATATAGATGATCGGCACGCGATTGCGCATCGCGATCTCTTGGGCACGAAGGATCTTTTTGATCGTTTCGGGATACCATGCTCCGGCCTTGATCGTCGCGTCATTGGCGACAACGACACATTCGCGACCCTGAATTTTTCCAACGACAGTAACTACCGCTGCGGCCGGAGCCGAACCATCGTATTCGTCATACGCCACGAGAAGGCCGATCTCTTGAGAAAACGTATCCTTATCCAGAAGCAGATCGATGCGTTCGCGGGCGGTCAACTTACCCTGTTTATGGATCTTTTCGATCTTGTCAGGGCCACCGCCGAGCTTGAGTTTGTGCTCAAGTCGCGTATATTCATCGGTCAGCCTCTGCAGGCGCGACTGTTTGTCGAAGGATAACTTCATTTCTCGGAGATAATAAACGTCGGGACCATGCCGCCGCCGGATGAAACATTGGCAAGCTCTGTCGAAGACAAACGAGTGAACGCTGAGCCGACTTTGCCTAGAAATAATAGCGGATCGAGATCGACTAGCTGCTCCGTCAATTCCCAGTTCCCTTCGTCGTCAGTAAACATCGGGAAAAATTCTTTCGCCGTTTTTACGCGTTCCTGGATCAGATAATCGCCGTCTTTAAGTGCAAGAGAGATAGCCTCGTCCCACTCTTCGGCAGTTGAATTCCACCCAATGTAAATACCGTGTCCACCGTAATCGTCGTTGGGCTTTAGCACGAGTTTGCCGGAATTTGAACGTGTCCATTCGACAAGATCGATCGTCTCGCCGCCGTTCTCAGTTTGCTCGTCACGAAAGACTCGCGTCCATGGAATGTGTTTTGTAATGGCGGAGACCTCTTCGTCACTAAAAAGATCTTTGTACCGCTCGTTGGTCAGCACGGCGAAGATCGCTTTTTTATGCACGAGCTTGCCGCGAAAACTATTGACCATACAGACCGCACCGGCACGATAAGCATCAAGCAACGCGGATTGCGATCCCATTATCGGCAGATATTCATTGACGAGCAGACGTTTATAGACAATATCGATCTCAGTGCCGCTGCACGAGAGCCGCGAACCGTCAAATACAAGTTCGCCCGGCGAGCAGATGATCGACTTATAGCCGTTTGATTCAAAATAATCGCGGAAAAGCTCAAATTCTTTGATCGTCGGCAGATCCTCGAGATCGACGATGGCGATCACGGGTTTGTGCGGCATCTCTCCGCCGCAAAATTCTGTGTAGCACTCGATCAGGACATCGAGCATCTTTGACGAGCCTTCGAGGCTCTGGATGTTGTAACACTCGGCAAACTTTTCCATCACCGGCAGAGCCCGGAAAATGTCCGATGCCGAATCCGAAAATGCGATCCCGGCCGGACTCTCACCGTTGAGCTCGACATAACTATAGGTGTCTCCTGTAAGAAACGAATCGAGGCGCGATGTCGGCGAGACGTGTGAGTATTTCGGGTCGATCTTGATCAGGTCGCGTTCGACCTCGGTGATGCCAAGCTCATCGAGGATCGAATCGTCGTTGACGGCAGCATCTTTCACCTTTTGCAAAGCGCCAAAGATCGTCTCGCACGTCTTTTTAATAAGCAGCCAATCGCTCTCCATCACAAAATGCGGACGCAAGTAAGGCGACAGCCGCCGCCCGCCAAAGATCAGCTTTGAGCTTTCGAGCTGCTCATCAAGCATCTGCTGCGAACGCGACGCGAGATCAGCGTCTTCAAGCAAATTGTGATAATGTTCGACCGCCTCTTTTAGCATATTTATCTATTTGGACATGCTCAGGATCTCTTGAAACTCATCTTTGGTCAGCGGCATTACAGAAAATCGCGGCTGGCGGACGAGATAAATGTTTTCAAGCGCTTTGTTAGCCTTGATAGCTTCTAGAGTGACCGGCTTTTTCAATGGTTTGTCCGGCGTCAACTCGACCGCGTGCCAAGCTGTGTCGGTCGGGTCGGGAAAAGCCTCTTTCGTTACCTTTGCAATGCCGACGATCTCTTTGCCGACGACCGAATGATAGAAATAAACCTTGTCGCCAAGCTTCATATCCTTAAGGAAAAGCCGTGCTTTAAAGTTGCGGACACCCGTCCAATCAGTCTTGCCTTCTTTAACAAAATCATCCCACGAGTATGCTGTGGGTTCTTGCTTAACCATCCAATAATTCATTATTTTTTGTCAATACCCTTTATTAAAAATCCAGAAACCGTCAAACATCCAATTGAAAAGATCGAGCAAAGAACAACCTGCAAAATAGATATTGACGGGTCTCCAAAAGGATCGCCGTCATCTGACAGTTTAGCCCCAACTGGATCGATAACTCCGATCAAAGTAATCCCGGCTATTAACAATCCGACACCCATGAAAGCCAATCCGATTAGTAACTGCAAAACTTTCATGTCGGCTCTTTATCAACCAAACATTAACCTTTCTTCGCATCCGCTGCTTTCTTATTCAACCACTTCGCCCAACGTTCGAGGATCGGGCGAAATGGCTTGAAGAGTTTTGCCCGGATGCTGCCCTCAGATTGTTTTTCGCTCCAGAGTTTTAGGTTCTTTTCGGCGTACTGACGGATCTGCGGTTCGAGACTTGTGCGTTTGACCGAGTGGCGAAGCGTCAAATAGTAGTGTTGGCCGACGAGCGAGAATATCAGCCCGGCGATATTGCCCTTAAAACCGCTCTTTGCCATAAACTTTTTGACAAAGCCCTCGGTCGGCTGCAGCAGAGCGGCCATCGACATCTCAAACCACGGCGCCTGATTTTGCACACGCGGATGATACAAGCCCGGCAGATCGCCCTTGACGGGAATGTCCATATTCTTTAGCCGCGGGTCATTGATGTAATCGACCAGCTTTATCCGCTCGACGCCGCGATATTGCTCAACGGGCAGAAAATCGAGCACCTTGTTGATCGTCGCTTCGTAATCTTTTGGCAGCGGAAACGAAGCGGTGTTTTCGATGCGTATCTTGGTGGTTTTCGCGGCCTTTTGGCCGGCGGTTTCAATTGCCATAACTAGTGGTTAATTGTAAATCGTGAATCGTGAATAGTAAATCCGCGACGGCATTGTGGCTGGAAAGCAACAAAAAAGAGCTATTTGCCACAGATGCACACAGATAAACACCGATAAATACACTGAGTTACTCGATCCGCTCTGTGGCACGCCGCTTGTAATAGGATAGGCGACCATGAATCAAACAACCCTCGCGAAAAACATCAGCGTCTCCGGCGTCGGGCTGCACACCGGCGTCGATGTCAACATGACGCTGCGGCCCGCACCGGCGAATACCGGCTATATCTTCGTCCGCACTGATCTGGATAATTTTGAGATACCGGCTTCGGTTGAATATATCTCGCATTGTTCATACGCGACCACGCTGATGCGTCGCGGCGTCGTGCTTTCAACCTGTGAACACCTGCTTTCGGCGCTTCGCGGGGTTGGTGTCGATAATTGCTTTATCGATCTCGACAACATCGAGATCCCGATCATGGACGGGTCGAGCGAAGATTTTATCGAATTGATCGAAAACGCCGGTGTCGTTGAGCAAAATGCCGCTCGGCGAGTGTTTCGCGTGCTCGAACGCGTCGAGTTTGAGCAAGGTGACCGCAAAATGTCGATCGAGCCCGCCGAAAACTTTGAGATCGACTGCGTGATTGATTTTGCACACCCTTTTATAGGAAAACAGTCGTTCCGTTACACCGACGACGGCGGCAATTCCGATAATCCGCACTCCGCGATCCGCGATCCGCAATCGGCCTACGGCCGCGAGATCGCGTCGGCACGTACGTTTGGCTTCACTCACGAGATCGAGCAGTTGCGAAAGGCAAATCTCGCGCTTGGCGGCTCGCTCGACAACGCAATTGTGCTCACCGACAGCGGTATGCTCAACGAAACTCCGCTGCGTTTTGCCGACGAATTTGTCCGTCACAAGATACTCGACATCATCGGCGACCTCGCACTGATCGGAATGCCCATCGCCGGCCGCGTCACCGCCGAAAAAAGCGGCCACAGCGTCCACGCTTCGCTAATGAGCAAACTCCTCAAAGCCGAACACGCTTGGGAGATCGTTTAGCTGCCGATGTAGTGAAACTTAGCCGTAGATGTGTTCGTGCAGTTCCATCTTCTTTGCGAGGGCGAATTGAAAGCCGAATAGGGCTTCGATCATTTCGCCTGAGAGTTGGAGTACCGAGGACATGATGTCGTCCATGGTTTCCTGCGGCGTGCGGTCGCCCTGAAAGGTTGTGCCGACCAGTGCGAAGTCAAGGTAATCGGCGAACTCAAAATAAAAGTTGACGAACTTTTCATCATCGCCGCTCATCAGGACGTGCATCGTATTGTCGAGCTTTGCGAGCGAGTTGCGTGTGTTTTCGTGCTCGTCAAACTCGTCCAGGTGAAACGCGGTGTAATTGCGGATCGTTTTACAATAGTTGCGGTGCTTTTGGTATTTGGGGTCGTGGGCGAGCGTGCGAAGCGGCACAAAAGCATCCATTGTGATATGCCTATCGCCAACGCCGCGGATCAGCAGTATCGTCTGGTGGAGATAACCCGCCAGGACAAACAGGCCGCGTCGATATTGGCGTTTGCCCTGATTCGATTCGTTGTTAGCCCAACTCATCGTCACCGTCAAGGCAAACGACACAGCGTTAATAGCACGCCCAAACTTTACCATCGTCAGAAAATCCGGATCGTCCTTGAGATAGATCAACTGCGCCGGCTTTATCTTTAGACTCCACCGTTTCGACGTATCAGGCGTCGTCACCACCGCCTGCCGCACAACCTTTTTCCCCGCTCTTTTTCTTTTCTTGGATATGGGCATTAGTTTTTTACGACTTCTTCTGGACTCTGACTACTATCAGGGTCCTCAATTTCGGAAAACAACGATGGGAGTAGATAGAACCGAAGGCTAAGCCACCAAAAATACAGGGCAGCGTATGAATAGAACGAGTCATGATTCATCAGTCCATGCGCAAACTCATTTCGTAGATTCGCCCCGAACCGCTCGACCAATACCGTTCGAAAATCAAATATTAGATCTTCGCCGAACATTGTTTCGAGAGGATCTGTATATTTCTTTTCAGTAAGAAGTTTGTTTAGATTGAACTCATCCTGTATACCAGGCTCGTAAAATGATGAGGGTACGACGCCTTGACTTATAAGAATCAGTCTCACAGACTCTTCAACCTGTGGAATTAGTAAGTGCACTGCCGTTAATAAGTCTCCGTTTAGCCCCGCAAGAAGCCCGCGCGCAACTATTATCTCCCGATCCGGCGGAATGAAAGGATTGTTTGAAATGAAATCGTAAAGATCTTGATAACGGCAAGGGTGCTCCAAGAGGATTACTTGTCTCGCGGGCTCAATAATACCCTTCCCGGCTAGCTGATAAGTATCACCGACATATTGAAACATTTCCGCGAGAATGGATTCTTCACCATCAGATGGCTGCACTGCGATGGCTCTGCCAGTAGCGGAAAAGAGTTTTTTTGGAAATAGTTTGGCGAAAATATACTTTTCTTGGTTTTTCTCGACCTGCTTCCGTATTTCTCTGACGTTACTTGGATTTCGAATGGTAGCGAGACTCTGTAACGCGTCCTTAAATGTTTTGCCGATTACGGATTTCTCAGCAGTCATTACGATTTCCGAAATATCAACCGCCCCGCCGGAAATAAAGGGCATTTCTTTCACACCTTTAGCTTGGTACTCGCGAAGCTTCATTTTGAGTTCTTCGACTTTTGCATCAGCGTTTCCAGCCCGTCTATAGGCTACAATCGCTCTCTCAATCGGGTGCGAAGCCATTATATAGGGAGGTTTTCTATTTGCCAGATTGAAATCTGATTCTTTCTCAAAGGCTTCGGCAAGTCTAAGTCGGGCCGCTCTCCTCAAAGTTTCATCTTTTCCCTGAAAATACCATGTAGCTTGGCATTCCCAATACCTTCGGGCACGATTGAAATCATTCGCAGCTTCTGCAGCAATAGCGATCTTTTCAGCGAATCCGGCGTATTTCTTCCAATCACCTTCATGACTTTCTTGAAGCAGACGCATCAGCTCGGACGAGAGAAATAATGGGTCTTCACCATTACATCTATCTAGTAATTCTTCAATGGCTTGAATTACAGTCGAATATTTCTTTGCTTTTCGTCCGAGATTTTTTGCGAGCTGAATTGCACGTTCTAAACGTGATTGGGTATGAACCCATTGCTCAAAATCTTCCAGAAACTTAGCGGACACAAGATACGAATCAATAGCAATTTCCGCCATCTGGTAATCGCGTTTTCTGAGCCATAGCAAATCCGCTACGCGCGATTTGATTTCGTCGTCATTAATTTCCCCTACCACCTCGGAGAAAAATGCTAGGTGCATCTCGTTGAATCTGTCTATGAATGCGAAAGGGTCATCGGGAGTCTTAAGATTAAGCCACCCGCTCATCAATATTCCAAAAATTCTGAAGATTTCTCGATGCTTCTCGTTTTCGGTCTCTTGTGCTTTGCGGGAGAACTTCTTACGGTAATCAAAAGTGTCCTTTGTATTTATGGTTTCGAGCACACTCGCAAAGCCAGAATCGAGTAGGTCTTGCTTGTGTAACTCAAATGATGTTTCTGTAGTCATAACAATCGAAAGGGCGGCGCGGATTACGCGCCGCCGTTTGATTAAAGAACCCAGTCGCTATCGCTCCCGGTTCTGACAAGCCCTATGGTGTTGGTGGGTCTTCCGGTTTCTCTTTTGTTGGGGCTTTTTCTACGTGGGCGGCGGAGGTCCAGGCGGCGCGGGCGCCGGGGTTGCCGGTGGTGCAGTTGATGACGTGGTGGCGGAGGGCGCTTTTGAGCGAGTTCATCTCGGCCAAGAGGGCGTTGGCCTCGGCATTTTTGGCAACGGACTGGCCTTTTGCCGAGTCTTGCAGGCCAAAGGCGGCCTCAAAAGCGTCACATGCGTCGGTGATCGCGTCGACCCAACCGGCCGGAGCATCGTAGCTGACGAGCAGGGCTTCGTCGTCGATCCCGCCGATCGCAAAGCTGCGTCCGGCGGCGAGCAATTGTTGATGGCTCATCCCGCGGTTAAAGCGGTAACGGTCGCGGGTGCCGGGAATGTCAAATTCGGCGGCGCGGGCGGCGCTACGGACGGGGTCCATCGCGTCTTCGAGATCGGTACGTTCGGAGCCTTTGACATCGGTTGCAGAGTAGCCTTCGCTCTCGGCGGCCTCTTGTTCGCCGGCAGTGTTTTCGAGCGCATTGACCTTTGCGGTCATGGCGTTCGCTTTTGCTTTAAAGATACTGCCGCCCGGAATGAGCGCGGCATAGTCTAGAAACCATTGACGGCAGCGCTGGCCGGATTCTAAGTTGCGACGAATATAATCGTTCATAGGAACAGGGATCCTCCTAGTTTTTTTAAATTACCGTGGAAATAACGCGGTAAAATGATGATACGCCCATTTTTGCGGTTGTCAAGATCGCTTTGAGCCGAAAAAGCGGCTCTGATGCGGTTGCGCGGTGCGTCGGAGCAGGTGCGCGGTGCTTCGGAACGTTTTGGATGGCCGACGACGCCCTTACTTACGTGCGGGCTACTGACAAGAGGGGCTTCGGAGCGGGCGAAAGGTGGT
The DNA here is from genome assembly GCA_964543865.1 of uncultured Chloracidobacterium sp. GTDB lineage: Bacteria > Acidobacteriota > Blastocatellia > Pyrinomonadales > Pyrinomonadaceae > OLB17. Next base: position 64,289 of record CAZIZR010000017.1, on the reverse strand, counting down.
TCGGAGCGGTTGGAGTGTGCTTCGGCGTAGTTGCGCGGTGCTTGGCGGCGTTTGCGCAGAGCTTGACGGTAGTTGCGCGGTGCTTGACGGTAGTTGCGCGGAGCTTGGCGGGGTTTGCGCGGTGCTTGACGGTAGTTGCGCGGAGCTTGGCGGGGTTTGCGCGGAGCTTGCTGGTGTTTGCGCGGAGCTTGGCGGTAGTTGCGCCGTGCTTGGCGGTGTTTGCGCGGTGTTTATTGCTAATTGCGCGTGATTTTTCAATCGTCGCGACGCGACGGGAAGGCATTCGAATTACACGCAACCGTGGACAGATGTCCACGGCTACAATCACAACGTCGCGATGCGACGACCGCTTACGCTCCGAATTGCGTCAAATGATGGTCGATGTGTTTATAGAGCATGTTGCTCCACTGCGTTTTATTTAGCACGCCGAATGAGTGCGACTCTTTGCCGTCAAAATCGTCGGCGCCGATCTCGACGGTGCGGTTGAGGAACGCGATCAGGCGTGTGCGTTCGGCTTCGAACTCGCGGGTGTCGGCGATGATGAACTGCGGGCCGGTCGGCGAGTTCTTTTTAGGCGGCTTTTCGCCCACGACAAAGGGCGCGACGACGTATTTGAGGATCAGGCTCATCGGGAATTTGGGACGCGGGTGTTTGTCGGGCTCGTAGATCATCTCGTACGCTACGTTGCAATGCGCGAGCATCTGATCGACCGACATCTTGCCCCACTGACGCTGCGACTCGGGCGTGAGGGTGTTTAGACGGTCGATGAGCCCGTCGCTGACCTCTTTGTCGAATATGTTTGGATATGGCATGGTTTTCTCCTTCTAAATTCAATTGTTCGAGCTGGGCGGAAACGCGAGTGTGAACGAGCGTGCTAGATCTCCATGATAATATGCACGCTCCTTAACAGTCGCGTTTCTGCCACCCTATTTCTCCCAATCGGGCGTGTGAAATGTCCCGTCCTTGTCGATGCGTTGGTACGTGTGGGCACCGAAATAGTCGCGCTGTGCCTGAATCAGATTTGCCGGCAGACGCTCGGTGCGAAAGGCGTCGAAATAGTTGAGCGCGGACGAGAAACACGCCGCCGGAATGCCGTTCTCGTTAAAAGCCACGACGACCTTTCGGAGCGAGCTGACGCGCGAATGCAGGACCTCAGCAATAGCTTTGTCGAGCACTAAGTTTTCGAGCGTCGGGTCGGCCGTATAAGCCGCGCGGATCGATTCGAGCAGCTTGGAACGGATGATACATCCGCCGCGCCATATACGTGCGATCGCGGCGAGATCGAGGCCGTAATTGCTCTCGGCGGACGCCTTTTGCAGCAGAGACATACCTTGCGCGTAGGTGAGGATGAACGCACAGTAAAGAGCGTCTTCGAGTTCGCCGGCGGCGGTGCGGGCACGGCTGTGATCGGCACTCGCGGTCATCTCTTCGTACTCCGCCGCGATGGTCTTGCGCACGGCTTTTTGTGCGGAGATCTGCCGCATCGACACCGCACTGTCGATCGTCGGGATCGGAACGCCGTGGTCCATCGCGGCTTGAGATGTCCATTTCCCTGTTCCCTTTTGCCCCGCGGTGTCGAGGATCATCGAGACGAGTGGGTTGCCGGTCTCGGCGTCGGTCTTGCGTAGGACCTCGGCGGTGATCTCAACGAGGAACGAATTGAGTTCGCCCGTGTTCCATTCGGCAAATGTGCGGTGCATCTCGGTATTGCCCATCCGCAAAACACGCTGCATAAAGTCGTACGTCTCGGCGAGCAATTGCATCAGCCCGTACTCGATGCCGTTGTGCACCATTTTGACGAAGTGCCCGGCAGAACCCGCTCCCATATACGCAACACACGGCTCGCCATTGACTTTGGCAGAGACGGCTTGGAGCGTCGTCTCGATACGCTCATAGAAATCGCGTCGTCCGCCGGGCATGATCGAGGCACCGTGGCGGGCACCTTCTTCGCCGCCGCTGACGCCGATGCCCATGAAACCGACACCTTTTGCCTCAAGCTCAGCAATGCGGCGGTCGGTGTCGGTAAAATGCGAGTTGCCGCCGTCGATGATGAGATCGTCTTTGTCGAGGTGCGGCACGAGATCGGCGATGACTTTGTCAACGATCGGCCCAGCGGGTACGAGCAGCATTATGTTGCGTGGAGACTCGAGCTTTGCAAGAAAATCGGAGAGGTCAGTGCCAACATCGAGCGGCATTCCTTTGCCCTCGTCGATCAGTAACTGTCGTTTTGCCGCATCGAGATCGTAGCCGACCCCACTGATGCCGTGTTCGGCAATGTTAAGCAAGAAATTACGGCCCATTGTCCCGAGCCCGATCATTCCGAAATGAGCTTTTGTCATATTAAGATTATTACCACATAGAAACATAGGACACATAGAGCAGCGAAGCAATACGGCCAACCTATGTTTCCTATGTCCCTATGTGGTAAGTTTTTCGAATATGAATACATTGATCGAGGCTATCAGGCCGACAAATATTATTCGCTCTGCAAAATTAAACGACCATATTGGGCTCGATATCACGATCGCAAGCGAAACATTTCAGCACACCGGCAGTTTTAAGTTTCGTGCGGCGTATAACGTCGTGCTGAACAATGATAACGACGAGTTTATCGGCGTGTCATCGGGTAATTTTGGGCAAGCTCTCGCGTACGCGTGCAAATTGCTTGGCCGCAAATGCACGGTGATCATGCCCGCAAATTCTGCTCAGGTAAAGGTCGATGCCGTTCGTTCTTTTGGGGCTGAGGCCGACCTTATCGACGTAAATATCGTCAGTCGTGCCGAGCGTTTGGCACAGCTTGCCGCCGAGCGGCCTGCGGCTTATCTTGCAAGCGCATATGATGACCAGCTCGTGATCAACGGCAATTCGACGCTTGGTGACGAACTGGCACTGCACAATTTTGACGCGGTTATCATCCCTGTCGGCGGAGGCGGATTGATCTCGGGGACGATACAGAGCTTTGAGCGAAACAGTTGTAATACTGTTATCTACGGAGCCGAACCCGCAATGGCAAACGACGCGGCAAGATCATTGAGAGCGGGTGAACTGGTCGCAAACGACACCGAACCGCAGACCATCGCTGACGGTACACGTACGTTATCACTCGGCAAGATCAACTGGCAGATAATCAAAGATGGCCTCGCCGAGATCATCGAAGTTTCCGAAGAAAATATTGCGGTGGCAACACGGCTCTATTTTGGTCACGCAAATCTCAAATGCGAGCCGACAGGAGCTTTGTCACTCGGCGCAGTGCTTGAGAACAAAGGAAGGTTTAACGGAAAAAAGATCTGTCTCGTTGTAAGTGGAGGTAACGTAGATCCAGCAATTTACAGTCATTTGATCAGTATTTAATACCCTTTCGGTAGCGGCTAATGAATTTTTTTGAGATGGTTTCAGCCGCTCGCTCATCGCTTATCTTTGGGTCTTTCATCTCAAGAAAGCTAACCTCATCTTTCCAGCGTTTCTTCTTGCTAGCCGTGGAGAATAACTGACAGCTATAAACACTCCTGTCCGGATCATTTCGATGAATCGTAATGACGATGGATGGTTCACATTTCATTACCGCGTCCGAATTCGCCTCAATTTCAGTCAAAGAAATGCCAGCTATCTTGAGTCTCTCAAAAAGGAAGGCACCGAACGACCTTCCAATCTTAAAGCCAGGATTCCAGTCATCAGGGATTGTTTGATGAAGATAAATAGTCTTTATGGTCTGCGAGTGGCCACCGACCGCGAAGGTCAGCAAAAGTACGATTGATGATAAAGTCAAACACAGCCGCATTTAGACCTTCCCGATCTCCTCAACAAACGTCACACGATTGATCTCGTGCAGCGTCGTTAATCCGAGAAAAACCTTCTTGATCGCAGATTCACGCAATGACGACAGGCCTTCTTTCTCAGCCTGACGGCGGATCTCGGAACCGGGGCGGCGTTCGATGATCATTTCGCGGATGGTGTCGGACATATCTAGGAGTTCGTGGATGGCGGTACGTCCGCGATAGCCGGTGTGGTTACACGCGTCACAGCCAACGCTGCGATAAAAGATCTGACCTGCGGGTAACGACTCCGAATGCATGCCTGACTCAGCTAATTCTTCGTCAGCCGGGACATATTGACGCTTACACGTCGGGCAGAGCATACGCACAAGCCGCTGGGCGAGCACGCAGTTTAGCGACGACACAAAGTTGTACGGCTCGACGCCCATGTTCAAAAATCGGCCGATAACATCGATAACGTTATTCGCGTGGACCGTGGTGAACACAAGGTGGCCCGTAAGAGCAGATTGGATCGCGATCTGAGCGGTCTCTTCGTCACGAATTTCACCGACCATGATCTTGTCAGGATCGTGACGCAGGATCGAACGTAAGCCCCGGGCAAACGTCAATCCCTTCTTTTCATTGACCGGGATCTGGACGATGCCGTGTAGCTGGTATTCGACAGGGTCTTCGATGGTGATGATCTTGTCTTCTTCGTTGCGGATCTCGTTGAGGGCGGCGTAAAGTGTCGTCGTTTTACCCGAACCGGTCGGCCCGGTGACCAAGACCATGCCGTAAGGTTCTTTTATATACAAGCGAAACCGCGAAACATCGTCCGGGTCAAAACCGACTACATCGAGGTCGAGGTTCTTAAACTCCTCGTTGATCTGCTCTTTGTCGAGGATACGGATAACGGCGTCTTCGCCAAAAACGGTCGGCATGATCGACACACGAAAATCGACCGTGCGGCCTTTATATCGCACACGAAAACGTCCGTCCTGCGGGATACGGCGTTCGGCAATGTCGAGCTCGGACATGACCTTTATACGCGAGATAAGCTGTTGATGATAGGCGATGTCGATCGGATCGACCTTTGCGTACAGAGCTCCGTCGATACGAAATTTGACCTGCACATCACGTTCGCGCGTCTCAATATGGATATCCGACGAACGCGATTCCATGGCATTGTAGAGAATGGTATCGACAAGCTTGATGATCGGCGCGATGTCGCTATCATTTGCCAGACGGTCGAGATCGAGAACCTCTTCACCCTGATCTGTCTCTTTTACGAGCGAGATCTTAAATGTCGATGCAGCCTCCGCCAACACACGTTGGGTCGAATCGCCTTTCCGCAAAACGACGTCGATCGCACCGGCGGTCGCAACATACGGCACGATCCGGACGTTCAAAACGTTTTCTAGCTCATCTAGCCGTTCAAGATTTGACGGATCTGCCATCGCAGCATGCAGATTGTTCCCCTCGCGGCGAAGCGGCACAAATTGGTTGCGAAGCATCAAATCGACCGGGAGTTTGGCAAGCTCCTCGATATCTACGGGCGATGCCTGTTCCGGGGGCAGCAGATCAATAAAAGGCAGACGGTATCGCGTAGCTAGGGCCTTTGCCTCAGTCACCTCGGGCGGCTGTTTGTCGAAAAAATCGGTGTCGATCGTCGGTGCTGACGGATTATCAACCTCGGGTTCAGTTAGTATCTGTTCACTCATCGTTATTTACGCCCTCCGGCCGGGCCGGACGAGATCATCTGGATAATCGGTAAATAAATTGCTAAAAGGATCGTGACCACGACCGCCGCCATAAAGAGCAAGATCAGCGGTTCGAGCAGCGTCGTCAACTGCTCAAGCCGCACCTCTGACTCAGAATCGTAGAAATTTGCCACCTCATCAAGCATCTCCCGCAGGCTGCCCGACCGTTCGCCGATACCGACCATGTCGAGAGCGAGTTCGGGCACCCAATTGGCTTTGTCCAAAGCTTCGGTAAATCCAAGTCCTTCGCGGATCATAGGCAAAACTGCCTGACTTCGGCGGCGAAGCTCAAGATTATTGATCGCCTGCGACGAGATCTCCCACGAATCGGGAACGGTTATACCGCCCGACAATAGCGTTGACATTGACCGTGCAAGCTGCGCCGTGCCCATATTTCGGATCAATTGCCCGGCGATCGGGATACGCAACAAAAACTTATGCAGCAACAGCTTACCGCTCGCCGTCCGCAGCCAAACGTACAACGCGAGTCCGACAACGATCAACAGCGGCAACAGCCAGATGACATTACTCGAAATAAAATTCGAGATCGACAGCACGACGACCGTGACCGTCGGCAGCCCGCGATTCGCACTAAGGCTCTTAAAAAGGTCGGACATTCGAGGAACGATGTAGAGCGAGAGAAACGCGACCATCATCACCGCTGCGAGGAGCAGAAAAGCCGGATATGCTAGTGCCCCGCGCAACTTTCGCGAAATACCGACGCTGCGTTTTAGATAGGTAACAAAACGGGCAAGCACGTCGTCGAGCGCACCGCTTCGCTCACCGGCGAGGATAGATGCGGTGTAAATACGCGGAAAAATACCCTGAGCCTCAAACGCCTCGGACAGAGGCACGCCGCTCTTGATCTTTTCCTCGACATCGGTCAGAACAATGCGCAGATTACCCGACGCCGACCGCGTTTTTAGCAATTCGATAGATTGCAGTACGGGAATACCCGCTTTGAGCAGGGCTGATAACTGCTGATTAAATAATAAAAAGTCTGCCTGTTTTACTTTGCCTTTTTTACTACCGCCAGACAGCATCGCCGAGAGGCCTTCGTTTGCGTTTGATACCGCAAAGACACGAAACCCTTCGCTTTCGAGGCGCGTCCGCGCTTCGCTGGCGGCGGTAGCCTCAACGATACGTGTAACGATCTCTCCCGACGGTGTTCCGAGCCGGCAAATAAATTCGGTCATAACCTAAGCAAGCGGGCGAAAACTCACCGAATTATATCACGCAAAACAGCCCCAATTGTTGCACACAGAGAATCTATTTATTTTACCGTTGCGAAAACAACTATTGGACCAGATACATCATCATAAAATTATCTTGCGATAGGTGTATTCATACAATAGAATTTAGTAGATTCTCTGGGAGTATTATGGCTGTTTTGAAGTTGGCTTGCTTCAGCCGGATGGGCGGTTTGAAAAGATCTATTTTGGTGTCTGCGTTGGCTCTGATCCTATGCTCGTCATCTTACGGGCAAGACCCGACGCCTACTCCGCCGTTGCCGGACGACCCGAACGGCCCCGTTCGAATTAAGACAGATCTCGTCACATTGACGCTTACTGTAACTGATCTCTACGGCCGTTATGTCTCAGGCCTGACAAAAAATGCTTTTACCGTTACTGATAACAATCAGGAACAGGATGTGACTTTCTTTAGCGATAGTGACGCACCGGTCTCGGTCGGCGTGCTGTTTGACGTTTCAGGGTCGATGAGCGGTGAAAAGATCCTAAAAGCAAAAAAGGCGTTGTCCCGCTTTATCGCGACAAGTCACCCTTCGGACGAGTATTTTCTCATCGCTTTTAACAGCCGTGCCCAGCTTTTGCTCGATCGTTCCCGCGATGGCGAAGCACTGCTGCAAAAACTCACACTTGTTAAACCCAAGGATAACACCGCACTTTACGACGCTGTTTATCTGGGCGTCGAACGTGTAACCCGCGGCAGCCATCAAAAACGCGCTTTGCTGATAATCAGCGACGGCCAGGATAATTCATCGCGTTATAATTTTGGCGAAGTAAGACGACTATTGCGAGAATCGGACGTTGTTACCTATTCAGTCGGCGTCATAGGCGGAAACGATGCGTCGAGTTCGACCGGCATGCAGGGACAGGCGTTTCTCGATGAGATCAGCTCGGTCACGGGCGGCAAGGCTTTTTATCCGCAGACTGATGTCGAAATGGACGAGATCTTTGAACGCATCGCACTCGAACTCCGGAATCAATATACGATCGGTTACATACCAAAAGACTTCCAGCCGGACGGAAAATGGCGTAAAGTAAAAGTTAAGGTCAAACCCCCGAGGGGTTTGCCGCGTCTAAGTGTTCGCGGTCGCGAAGGCTATTACGCATCGCCAAATCCTAATTATCGCTAGAGAACGATCAAAATGAAAAGAAGCCTATATCTGCTGACTTTATTGTTTGTAGGAGCACTTTTAGTGTCTGCGTGGGTCGCGAAACCTATTGCAAATGCGGCAAGCGTCGATCCATCTGCAACACCGACGCCCGCTCCGGTCCCGGCAGCAACATCTATCGTTGTCGCAACGCCAAAACCCACGGAAACGCCGGATGAGATCATCAAGATCGACACGGAGCTGGTTAATCTCAATGTGCGTGTAGTTGACCGTAACAATCGCCCGATAAATAACCTTCAGCAGGGTGAATTTAAGATATTTGAGGACGGCGTTGATCAGCAGATCGATTTCTTTTCCAAATCCGACGTCCCGACAAATTACGGCATGGTGATCGATAATTCCGGTTCGATGCGTCAGCTGCTCGAAAAGGTCATTGAAGCTGGCAAGATCCTCGTCGATACAAATCGGCCTGCTGACGAGACGATGATCATCAGGTTTGTGAGCAAAGACAAGATCGAGATACAGCAACAATTCACGTCTAGCAAAGCTGATCTAAAAGATGCCCTTGAGAATATGTACATCGAGGGTGGACAAACGGCGATCATCGATGCGACCTATCTGGCGGTTGAAAATATTGACGAATACGAAAAATCACAAAAACCTGAGGACCGAAAACGTCGGGCCCTGATCCTCGTTTCTGACGGTGAAGATCGTAACAGCTTTTACACCGAAAAGCAGTTGTTCGAGTTGCTCCGCGAATCTGAGGTGCAGATCTATGTCGTCGGATTTATCAGCGAATTGAGCAAAGAGGGCGGTTTTGTCAGTAAGAGTCCGCAAGATAAGGCTAAAGCATTCTTGGAAAGGATAGCGGCACAAACCGGCGGCAAAGCCTATTTCCCGACAAGCGGTGCTGAGCTGCCAAATCTTGCACGTGAGATATCAAACGAACTAAGAACGCAGTATTCGATAGGCTATATCCCGTCAAATGATAAACGTGACGGAACGTATCGCAATATCAAAGTTGTCGTTAGTGACGGGCCGAAACAAGAAAAACGTATCGCCATCACTAGGGCGGGACGTGTCGCGGACGGCGGAGCGACACCTCAAAAACCGCCAACTAAGAACTAACCATTTTGAACAGCAGCAAAAAAGCGTCCGCCGATATCATTCGACGGACGCTTTAATTTTGATAGAAATACAGTCTATTCGGGTACTGAGCCTGAGATCTTTTTACGCGTGGTCTCGCCGGTTTTTATAACAGGAATACCGTCGTCGACCTCGTCATGCGGGCTTGGAATAATGTGAGTTGCCGTTACCGTGCCGATTCGGCGAGCTGCCGCAGCACCTGCGTCAACAGCCGCTTTGACCGCTCCGACCTCGCCGCGAACGATCGCCGTCACAAGTCCCGCATCGATCCGTTCGTACCCAACAAGGTTGACGTTTGCGGCTTTGACCATCGCATCTGCGGCTTCGATCATCGCGACCAAGCCAAAACATTCGACCATTCCCAGAGCTTTCATATAATTCCCTGCTAAATACTAGACTAATTGCGTTTCTTCCGTCTTGCAAGTAGGAATATTGCGGTTGCTAAAACTACGATCCCGGCAAATATCGCAAGAAAAAATACACCGACCGCTGCTATCATCTCAGTATCCTATTTCCAAAAAACCGTTAAGAAAACGACCGCCGCAGCCACGGCTGTGATCAATATTGCAACCAAAAAGGTCAATCTAAAATCTCCGCCTGGCTCCCACACATACTCGTTCGATTTACGTTGGCTAACACGCGCCTTTCGGCGTTCTTCGGCGGCACGTGATAATTTTTTTTCGTCTGACGCTTTGTCATCAGATTTGACCACCGCCTCCGCATTATCGTTGCTGACGGATTTTCCGTCCGCGTCGGTCGCAACCTGAGTGCCGCAGTTGTAGCAAAACTGCGTATTTTCGCGGACATCTACGCCGCATTTACTACAAACCTCTTTTTCAACTACAGCTTTGGCCATCGGTTAAATGCTCGCAAACACCTCTTTTTCTTCGCCCAGATCACGGGCCGACGGCGTCAAGATCGTCTTTTTCGAGATATAGATCTTCTCGCCATTTTCGATCGCCTTGCGAACATCGTCCTCGCTCACAAAATCAACTGTTTTGATCGGCACAGGCTTTTGCACGGCATTTTCAGGCGTGATCTCGTGAACAACGGTCTTTACCTCAGCGGCTGGTGTCGGAACAGCCGGTTCAGGCGTTTCCGCGAGCTTTTTACTAAGAAAACTATCGACGATCGCTGCGATATCCTCACGTTTTGGAACCGTTCGGCTAGGTGCCGACCTGACAGCTGATTGCCGACCACCGACTGCCGGCTGTTTATTCAACGGCTTTGTCTCAAATGCAACCCGCTTTATATCCATCAGATGGTGCGGCGAGATATTGTCGGATGTCACATTGCCACCCCAGGAACCGCAACCGAGCGTCATCGATGGAGCCAGATCGGTCGAAAATCCTATCGCACCATGTGTCGTCGGCGAGTTGATGATCACACGCGACGCCGGCATCAGTTCGCCAAAACGTATCGCCGCAGCACGATCTTCGGTGTGCATCCCCGACGTATGTCCCATACCGCCAAATTGTAATATCTCGTTACATCGAGCGGCTCCCTGTTCAGGGCCATCAGCTACAAAGAATGCAAGCGTCGGGGATAATTTCTCAACCGACCAAGGATAATCGCGTCCGACACCGCCGCAATCTGCGATCAGGCAACGTGTGCCGTCCGGTATCGAGATGCCTGCAAGGTTTGCGATGAACGCCGCCGACTTTCCGACGATCCCTGCGTTCAAAGTACGCTGCGGCGTGAGCAAAACCTTTCCGACCGCCTCAGCCTCCGAGCTGTTTAGAAAATGCCCGCCCTGCGCTTTGAATTGTTCACGGACCTGATCCGCAATAGGTGAATCTGCAACAACCGACTGCTCGGAAGCACAGATCGTGCCGTTATCAAAACAGGTGCTCGTGAGGATGTCCGAGACCGCTTTTGCAACATTCGCAGATCGCTCGATAAATACGGGCACATTTCCGGGCCCGACACCAAATGCAGGTTTTCCCGACGAATACGCCGCTCTGACAAGCCCCGTTCCTCCGGTCGCAAGTATAACGGCGGTCTTTTTGTGCTTCATCAGGGTCTCAGTCCCCTCGATGGTAGAAGTAGTTAGGCAAGTGATCGCATCGCCTGGCAATCCTGCCTTGATCGCAGCATCACGCATCACACGCGTTGTTTCCGCGATGCACTTAGCGGCAGACGGATGGGGCGACAGGACTATCGTGTTACGGGATTTGATCGAGATGATGATCTTGTAGATCGCTGTCGATGTGGGATTTGTGGATGGCACTATAGCAGCAACGACGCCGCGGGGACTGGCGATCTCTACTATGCTTTCGCTATCTTTTACGACACCGACGGTTCTAAGATCGCGGAAATAATTCCAAACATCTTCGGCGGCAAAGCGGTTCTTTTCAAACTTGTCCTCAGCTTTGCCAAATCCGGTCTCCTCATTAGCCATCTTGCCTAGACGCACGGCTTCTGCGAGAGCGGCGCGTGACATCACGTCGCAGATCTCGTCGATCTTTGATTGGCTCAATTGCGCAACGGTCTTAAAGGCAAACGACGCGGCCTCGACCGCGTCGCGTGCTTCTTGTTGAGCAGCTAGATCCTTATCAGCCATATGCGTATAAATTACGAATTACGATCAAGCGAGACTAAAGCTATTCGTAATTTGAAATTCGTAATTAGTAATTGCTATTTGGTCTTGGCCTTGTTCCCTTGCAGTGAACCGCCGGTCGAGCTTTCGCCGCCCGAACCGAGCTGACGTCCGCCACCTTGCAGTGCTTTTTCATCAGGGCTCAAGCCGACCGCACCGCCTTTAGGCAAAACACGCTCGACCTCACCGTGCGGACGCGGAATGACGTGGACGCTGATAAGCTCGCCCACGCGCCGTGCGGCGGCAGCACCTGCGTCGGTCGCCGCCTTAACGGCACCCACGTCACCACGCACAAAGATGGTCACATAACCGGCACCGATATATTCTTTGCCGATCAGTTTCACGTTCGCTGCTTTGACCATAGCGTCGGCCGCCTCTACGGCACCGACGAAACCCTTGGTCTCAACCATTCCCAAAGCCTCTAAACTCATTGATTATTCCTCGCTAATTGGATTGCTTTACCGATATTATAATAACTGCAGCTTTTTGCCCAAACGCATTACATCAAATTACAAAAACTTCTGTAAAAACAACGCTCAAAAGCCGTTAGGTAGATTGACATACGTTCCATTTGAACGCTATATTTCAAGTCAAAGAACTATGGCTCATTTAGTATTTTAGGTCGCGGTCGACAGCAAACGCTAAAACATGTCTATGACCCTAGGTGAAAAATTGCGGCAAGCCCGCGAGGATCGCGGTATATCTCTGAGCGAGGTTGCCGAGCAAACGCGCATTTCCCCGCTTTATCTCGAATCGATAGAAAATGATGACTACCGCAATCTGCCCGGCGGCATATTTAACAAAGGTTTTATAAAAACATTTGCCAAATATGTCGGCGTTGACGAGCAAGAAGCGATGACCGACTATGCACGGATCGTATCAGCATCCAGCGGCGATCTGGATGGACCGGAGTTGAAATTGTATAAACCTGAGGTGCTTACAGACGATACATCAGGTTCGTCGATGATCCCGACTGTCATCGTTGCTGTCGTCATTTTGGCGTTGATGACAGCAGGCGTCTTGTTCCTCGTCAACTACATACGGCAACCGCCTGACCCTGTAGCTGCCAATGCCGCCACGACGACGCCGGCAAACTCAAACACCGCAAACCCCACCAATACTGCACCGGCGACCGCGACGGATGTGCCTGATATGGCGACGTTAAAGGTCGAACTCAAGACAGCTAACAAAGTCTCGGTCATCGCGACGATCGATACCGATCCGCCAAAGAAATTGGACGTTTCGGCGGGTTCGCCCGTAACATTTGAACCAAAATCGAGCCTGACACTCAACTATAACCGGTGGAACGCTGCTAACGTGCAGCTCACGATCAACGGTAAGGCGATCACAACGCCAAGCTCCCCGCTTGCACCGGCTGACAGGGATCGGATCATCGTTACTATCAATAAGGACAATCTTGTACAGATCTGGTCGAGCGGCACGATCTCGACCGAGGTTCCACCGGCGACGACCGATGCTAATGCGAATGTCGCTACTCCCGCAGCTACAACAACTGCTCCTGTCCAGCAGCGTCCAACGCCTTTGCCGCCAAAACCGGCCAATGTTGCGACAAATACAGCGGCTAATACGGCAAAACCACCAGCGAATACGGCAAAGCCGCCGACAATGACGAGCACAAAGCCATCTCCTCAGTAGACTTTGCTCAAATATTGCCAAAGATGCCCGCGACCGTTTGCGGGCATTTTTGTTTTGCGGGTTTTGTTGTTTATAATTGGATATGGAAATCGACAAAATTCAAGAAGGCCTGACATTTGACGACGTTTTGCTCGTCCCGGCTTACTCCGAGATACTTCCCGCCGAAGCGGACACCAGCACCAAGTTTTCACGCAACATCGACCTCAATATACCGCTCTGCTCGTCGGCGATGGATACCGTTACCGAAGCGTCGCTCGCAATTGCGCTTGCACAGCAAGGCGGGATAGGCGTGATCCACAAAAATTTTAGCGTTGAGCAGGAGGCCGAAGAGGTGGATAAGGTCAAACGCAGCGAATCCGGTATGATCGTTGATCCCGTGACTATCCGCAAAGACAAACTCGTATCCGACGCTCTAGCCATCATGGCCCGTTTTAAGATCAGCGGTGTGCCGGTAACGGATGATAATGGCCTGCTTGTTGGCATCATCACCAATCGCGATCTGCGGTTTGAGACACGAACCGACATACCTGTTTCCGAGATAATGACGCCGCAGCCGCTGGTAACTGTCGCCGTTGGGACCACGCTTGACGAGGCAAAGGTAAAGCTGCAAAAACACCGTATCGAAAAGCTGCTCGTAGTCGACGATGACGGTCATCTCAAGGGCCTTATCACCGTTAAAGACATACAAAAAGCCATCAACTTTCCGCTTGCCGCAAAGGATGAGCTTGGGCGTCTGCGTTGTGCGGCTGCTATCGGTGCGACTGGCGATTTTCTCGAACGTGCCGAGGCTTTAGTCAATGCACGCGTCGATGCGATCGTAATCGACACCGCCCACGGACACAGTTCACGTGTGCTAAATGCCGTAAAAGAGGTGCGTGCAAAGTTCCCTGACATCGAGATAGTCGCTGGTAACGTCGCAACCGCCGACGCAACCAAAGCTCTTATTTCCGCCGGTGTTGATGCCATCAAGATCGGTATCGGGCCAGGATCGATCTGCACGACACGGGTCGTGACAGGTGCTGGCGTGCCGCAAGTGTCGGCAATTGTCGAGTGTGTTGAGGCGGCAAAAAATTCGGGGGTTCCGATCATTGCCGACGGAGGCGTTAAATTTTCAGGCGATGTTGCCAAAGCCATCGCAGCTGGTGCCGACTCCGTGATGATCGGCTCGCTTTTTGCCGGTACCGAAGAGGCTCCGGGTGAAGTTATTTTGTTCCAAGGCCGCAACTTTAAATCGTATCGCGGAATGGGCTCGATCGGTGCGATGAAAAAAGGCTCAAGCGATCGCTACGCACAGGAGGGCACCGTCGCAGACGCCAAATACATCCCCGAAGGCATCGAGGGACGTGTCGCATACAAAGGCACCGTCGCAGAAATGGTCACCCAACTCGTCGGCGGCCTTCGTTCCGGCATGGGCTACACCGGCTGCCGCACGATCGGCGATCTACAGCAAAACGCAAAATTCGTCCGCATCACATCCGCTGGACTTCGCGAATCTCATGTACACGACGTGATAATCACGAAAGAGGCCCCGAATTACAGGATAGAATCTTAGAGGGGTCTAGCTGCCTAATTCGTTAGCGGCTTTGTCCCATTCATTGTAGAGATCCTGAATGCGAGTTTCGAGGGCTTTGTGCTCGGTGGTGAGCGCGTTTAGACGTTCGAAATCAGTGGCGATCTCGGGCTGGGCCATCTGAGCGGTCAGGGCGGCGGATTTTTCTTCGAGAGTGGGTATCTCTGATTCGATGGCGGCGATTCGCTTTTCGAGCTGGGTGATCTGGTTTTTTGAGAGAATCGAGGGCTCCCCTCCAACGGACAAATTCCCATTGTCTTGCGTCGGGGAATTTGGTTTAGAAGGCCCACTCCCTACCGGTCGAGTTTCCGCCTTAGTCTCCGGTCTCGCCACTTTCCAATCGTGAAACTCCGTGTAGTTGCCGTCGTATTCGAGAACCGTACCGTCAACTTCGAACGAGAGCATCTGG
This sequence comes from uncultured Chloracidobacterium sp., assembly GCA_964543865.1. GTDB lineage: Bacteria > Acidobacteriota > Blastocatellia > Pyrinomonadales > Pyrinomonadaceae > OLB17. Next base: position 49,041 of record CAZIZR010000017.1, on the reverse strand, counting down.
TTTGCGATCTTGTCGAGGAAAAAGCGGTCGTGGCTGACCGTGACGATCGTACCCGGATACTCATCGAGCGCGGCTTCGAGCGCCTCGCGTGCCGGGATGTCGAGGTGGTTGGTCGGCTCGTCGAGTATGAGGACGTTCTTTTGCGAATAGATGAGTTTTGCAAGGGCGACGCGGCCCTTTTCCCCGCCAGAAAGATCTTTTACTTTTTTATCAACATCCTCACCAAAGAAAAGAAAACGAGCGAGAAACGAACGGATCTCGACATTCTCGACATTTGGGGCGACGCGTTTCATTTCGAGGAACACGGTGTTCCCTTCGTAAAGGTCATCGAGCGTTTGTGAGTAGTAGCCAATGTTGGTCTTGGTTCCCCAATGCACCCGGCCCGACAGCTCGGGTATCTCACCAAGCAGTGTCTTTAACAGCGTCGTCTTTCCTGTTCCGTTACCGCCTATAACGCCAAGTGCACCACCCCGGTGTAGAACGATGTTGATGCCGCTCGCTAGCGTTTTCGATCCGTAGCCGACAGTGAGGTTTTCTGTTGTCAGAACATTGTTTCCCGTCCGCTCAACCTTTTTTAACTTAAAGTTTCCACCGCTTTTCTCAGATTGGACCGCTTCGATGCGCTCCATCCGTTCGAGCATATTGCGGCGTGATTTCGCCTGTTTCGTTTTTTGCCCCTCGAGGTTCTTTCGGATAAATTCCTGTGTTTTGTTGATCAGCGACTGCTGATTCTCGTACTCACGCTGCTGCTGCTCGCGACGCAACTCTCGCTCAATCAGATAGTCTGAGTAGTTACCCTTATACGTGACGGCCTGACCGCGGTCGAGCTCGATCACGCGATTTGTAACTCGGTCGAGAAAGTAGCGGTCATGACTGATCACGACGTAGGCTTTGTCGTAGGTGGTCAGAAATTCTTCGAGCCATTCGACGCCGTCGACGTCGAGATGGTTAGTCGGCTCATCTAGAAGCAGGATGTCCGACCCGGACAACAAAAGCCGCACGAGACCGAGACGATTTTTCTGCCCGCCGGACAGTTTCGTCGCATCCGCGGACCAAGTCTCGTTTGCGAAGCCGAGGCCCTGCAGGATCGCCTCGGCTTTGGCCGCGTATGTAAAGCCTTCTGCTAATTCGAACGCTGCCTGTAGGTCGGCATACTTATGCAGTATCTCTTCGGAATGGTCGGTTACCATTCGCTGTTCAAGTTCACGCATCGCCGCCTCGATATCATGCACTTCCTTAAAAGCCGATAACGCTGCGGTGTGGACCGTTTCCCCATCGGCGAAATCAACGTGTTGTCCCAGCAACCCAAGCTTTAGTCCATTAATCTTTACTATTTCACCCGAATCCGGTGCCTCCTCACCAGTGAGTAGCCGAAACGCGGTCGTTTTGCCGGCACCGTTTCGCCCGACAAGGCCAACCTTTTCGCGCAGGTTCACCTGAAACGAAACGCCGCGAAGGATCTCGTTTCCGCCGTAGGATTTGAAAACATTGTTGAGTCTAAAAAGCATTCCTAGAAAGTCTAAATATGTAAAAAGGGAAAAAGTGAAAAAGCGGTTAAGCAAAACCCTCCGGCTTAGCTTTTTCACTTTTTCACTTTTTGACCTTTCGACTTAGGTTTTACTTATTAGCCGGAGCGTTTGCCGCGGGTTTCGCCGGTGCGTTAGCAGCCGGTTTATCCGCAGGTTTTGCGTCAGCCGGTTTGTTTGCCGGAGCCGCTGCGTTGGCATTGGTATTAGCCGGAGCCGCAGTGTTTGCAGCCGGAGCAGCCGTGTTTGCATTGGCCGCCGGAGCCGCAGTTGCAGCACCAGCCGGACGTGCACCGCTCAGCTCGTTAGGATTGTCAACTACCTTTTTCGCAAGGAAGTTTTCGATCTTTGCTTCGTTCATTGCAACCGCCTGATACGACGCCGCGAGGAGCTGTTTGCGATTATCCACCAGAGCTTTCTGTACCTGCTCACGAACGCCGGGGCTCTCAAGTGTGACAGCCTCATCCTTATCGCTGCGTTCCTGCAGCTTGAGGATAAAGAATTTGCCCTGCGAACGAGTCGAGGTGATGCCGCCGATCTGCGACTGTGGATTCATGAGTCCTGCAACGGTCTGCTCAGGGAAAGCCTGTTTTAGATCGTCTTCGGTCAAATAACCGAGATCGCCACCCTGAAACTTACTCTGGTCTTCGCTAAACTCACGAGCGACCGATGCAAAATCCTGCCCCGCCTGCAGCTTTTTGATGATCTCGTTGCCGCGAAGAACGGCTGACGGTTCGTCAACGGTGGTATCACCTTCGCCGCCGTTTGCCGGATCGACAACGATCGCAGCAAGCTTAACGCCTTTCTTTTTAACAAAAGCCTCTTTGTTGCCGTTGTAAAAAGCCTCGACCTCAGAATCTTTTGGGGGTTCGATCTTGCCGGTGATCTTGTCAATGAGCTTTTGGGTTGCGAGGCCCTTTTTGACCTGATCGCGAAGAGCTGCTTCGGTCATGCCTTGATCTTTCATGCTCTTTTCGATCTGGTCGGCGGTTTTTCCGCTTGCGGTCTTTTGCTTGTTGATCTCGCCGGTGATCTCATCTTCAGAGGGCACGGTGCCCTCTTTTTCAGCCTTTTGGAACATTACCTCTTGCTCGACCAGCGTTTGCAGCACCTGAAGGCGTGCCCCGGCTAGTTCGAGAGGCGAGAGCTTGCTCTCTTGTCCCTGTGACTGTGCTTTGACCGCACGATCGACCTCTTGCATGGTGATGATCTTGCCGTTCACCTTAGCCGCAGTTTCATTAGGGTCACTGCCCGCTGCCGAGTTGCCCGACGGGCCGCCGCATGCACTAAAAAATGCTGCAAAAACTGCCACAGCCGCTGTTAACAAGAACCCTCTTTTATTGATTTGCACGATTGCTTTTACTCCTTTCAACTTATCCATTGTTTTTGTCGCCTTGACTATGCCTAAGGCTGTTTGTTATAAATATCGTTTTGAGTTTTTCGTAAAACTCTTTATAGTCCCCATTAACTGGGAGGAATTTTATTATGGCAAAACGCTGCGACATATGCGGGAAAGGCCCGCAGTTTGGAAATAACGTTTCACACGCTAACAACAAGACACGACGCCGGTTCAACCCGAATCTACAGCCTGTCCGTGTTCAGCTACCGGCCGGCGGCAACGGACGAATGAAAGTCTGCACCCGCTGCATCAAGACCGGAAAAGTTATCAAAGCCGCGTAGTTCTTTGAGACGCGGAATCTCGTTTTAGTTGCCAAACGCCAATATTTATTGGCGTTTGGCTTTTCTTATTACCCTGCTACAGCGATACACTCGATCTCGACCTTGGCATCACGCGGCAGTCTGGCTGCCTGAACAGTTGCTCTCGCCGGTTTGTTGTCGCTGAAAAACTGCGAATAAACCTCGTTCATCTCCGCGAAATCATTCATATCGGCCAAAAAGACCGTTGTCTTGACGACGTTGTCAAGGCTCGTTCCCGCCGCTTGCAAAACCTCGCTGAGATTCTTTAATACCTGCTCGGTCTGTTCGCTCACTATATCCGAAACAAAATTGCCCGTCGCAGGGTCGATAGGTATCTGCCCTGAGCAAAAAACCATGCCGCCAGCCTTAATAGCCTGCGAATAAGGGCCGATGGCTCCGGGTGCATTATCTGTCGAAACGGTCTCTTTATTCATTACTTTCCAGCTCAAAAAGTCACTTCAAGCAAAAGGCGAATTCTAGCAAATTACTGGACAAAAAGAAAGTAGGCGAGTGGCGTTTGTGCCGAGATCACGCATTTACACGCTCGACGGAGATAACGCCGGGCACTTGCTCAATGGCGGAGACAACTTTATCGAGGTGCTTCTTATCAAAAACCTCGACAGTCACCTCGATCAGGCCGATGTCGTTCTTAGACACATTGGCCCGTGCATCACGGATACCCGTCTTGATATCGGCGATGGCATTCGTGATACCCGCGAGCATTCCCGTGCGGTTCTCAGTCGTTGCAAGCAACTGGACGGACTGTATCTGTTCCTTATCACTCTTTGCCCACTCGACATCGACAATACGCTCTTTGTTGATCATTAGCTGCGAAACATTCTTGCAGCGTTTGTTGTGGACGACTATGCCCTTTCCGAGCGAGATATACCCAACTATATCCTCACCACGGAGCGGGTTACAGCAGTTTGCCCGCGTTGTCAGCAGATTATCAACGCCTTTGACAACGATCGCGTCCTCGCCCATCCCGATAAACTTTTTGACAGCTTTCATGCCGGTCTTGAGACGGGTCTCTTTTTGCCCTTCAGGATCGAGCTCACTAAATTTTTCGGGGCCGAGGAACTTAGCGACCACGTTACGCGGCAGCGTCTTGCCATAGCCAACTGACGCAAAAAGGTCATCCGGTCGGCCCAGGCCATACTCATTAGCGATGCGCTTCATCTCAGTTTCGTTATTGATGAATTTTTTGACTGGCAAACGAAACCTTTCGGCCTCCTGCTGGAGCAATTTACGGCCAATGTCGATCGACTCTGTTCGCTGTTCTTGGGATATCCAGTGCCTGATGCGGTTTCGGGCACGCGACGTGATCGTAAAGCTGAGCCAGTCGCCGGACGGTTTGGAATTTTGCGTTGTCAAGATCTCGATGACATCGCCATTATGGATCTCGCTACGAAGCGGTACGATGCGGCCGTTGACCTTGGCTCCGGTGCAAGTGTCGCCAACCTGCGAATGGATGGCGTAAGCAAAATCGATGGGCGTCGAACCGCGCGGTAGCTGGATGACCTTACCCATCGGCGTAAAAGCGTAAACATCTTTTGGATAAAGGTCGAGCTTTAAGGTTTCGATAAAATCAGCCGAGTCTTCATTTTGCTCGGTGTTTTCCACGAGCGGCAAGAGTAGCTTTTCGACCGTTTTTCTAAGCTGATCGAGAGCCTCGTCCTCTTCTTTCTGGCCGAGAGTACTGTCTTTATACTTCCAGTGAGCCGCGACGCCTTCCTCGGCGATATGGTGCATTTCTTCGGTGCGGATCTGCACCTCAAATGGCTGCCCTCCGTCGCCGATAACCGACGTATGCAGCGACTGATACAGATTATCCCTTGGAATGGCTATCCAGTCCTTAAAACGCTCAGGAACGGGCGTCCAGATGTCGTGTATGACGCTCATTGCAAGGTAGCAATATTTTCGGTCGTTTTCGGTAATGATGCGGGCCGCGATCAGATCATAGACCTGTTCGATCATGATCTTTTGTTTTTTCAGCTTTTTCCAGAGCGAATAGAGACGCTTGACGCGGCCCTCGATGCTGAAAAACGGCACTTCGTGCTCGGTAAGCTGATCACCGATGGTTGTCTTGATAGTTTCCAGAGCAGCTTCGAGTTCGGGACGGCGGGCATCGACCTCGATGGCCAGGCGTTTATAGTCGTCCGGGTAGAGATTTTGGAACGAAAGGTCCTCGAGTTCGCTACGCAGTTTACCCATACCAAGCCGGTGGGCAATAGGAGCGTAAATATCAAGCGTTTCCTGTGATATGCGGGCACGCTTTTCAGGTTTAAGATACTGCATCGTCCGCATGTTATGCAGACGGTCGGCGAGTTTGATGAGAACGACACGAACATCCGTGATCATCGCAAGCACCATCTTGCGGACATTTTCAGCTTGTTGTTTTTCTTTCGAGAGGTCAGAGATGTTTGCGATCTTTGTGAGGCCGTCAACGAGCAGCGTGATCTCGTCGCCAAAGTACGAGCGAATGGTGTCGATATCGACGAGGGTGTCTTCGACCACGTCGTGTAGCAGCCCGGTGGAAACGCTGACCTCGTCGAGCCGCATATCGGCAAGTATCTCTGCAACCTCAAGCGGGTGAACAAGATACGGCTCACCGGATGCTCGAGTTTGGCCACGATGATGTAGGGCCGAAAAGAGATACGCACGGCGAATGAGGTCCGTGTCGGCCCCGGGCCGGTTCTCATTTACCTTTGCTATTACATCTTCGATCCGGATCATAAACTAAAAAAGGCGGTGCCCAATCAATTGTAATTGAGCACCACCCTTACTGGAAAGAAAAAGTGACTTATTTTTTGTTCGCTTCTGCGTTGCTGTTGGCTTTGTCCTTTTTACCGGCCTCTTCCTTGGCAGCAACCCTATCATCGATCTCCGTCTGGATCTTTTTCACAATGTCGCTGATCTCAAGGAACGCAGTACGAGCAGTTTCAGCTTGTGCCTTAGCGCTGTCGTGATCGGCGGTACGGCCCTCCATTTCGGCAATACGCATCGTCTGGAACAAAAGACTTGCCTTATATGACCTGGCCGACTCAAATACCTTGAACAGATCAAGTGTCTCAGCAAGTTGTTTGTCGTTTGCACCCTTAATATCAAAACTCTTAGCGTTCTTGACCGCATCCGGTTCGAGAGCAATTGCCTGATCGATCAGAGCGGTTCCCTCAGCAGTACACTTTTTAAGAGTTTCGAAATCCTCAGGCTTTGCCGGCTTTACGAACTGAAAGGCCTGTTTGCCATCTTTGGTAACGGTCTTTTTGGTCGCTTCGGTATCAGAGATATCGTTTGCACATGTATTCTTTTTAGCCGCAAGCGAGGTAAATGCCTCAGCTCGCTGAGCCGGCGGAATACTCGTATCCTGCGAACGTTTGGTCACCCAAGCAAGCCATTCGTCAGTTTTTTGCAGATTTTCATACAAACTCGCGATAGCTTTGTATGAGCTCTGATCCGTAGGATCGTTCGCAAGTGCTTTCTGATATTCAGTGATCGCTTCTTCCGCAAGGTTCTTTTTCTGGCGGTCACCGATAAACATAGAGTGCAACGTGCGAGCTAAGAATAGCTGTGCAACTTTGCCCTCGGTCGTTTCACCTTTCGGATCACGAGCGGCAGCGGCTCTAAAGAGCTTTTCCGCCTCAGGGAATTTACGTCCCTTGTATGCGTTCGACCCGTCAACCAGATCCTTGCGGGCCATAACCCGGTTATAATATGAGCAATTAGCTCCCACCAATACGATCATCGATAGAAGTGTAACTACCCCAATACGAGACAATCTCATCATTTGACTCCATTCACCGCCAATAAAAGCAACCGGGTCGCCGACGCTGAACATAAGCGCCCGGCTAATGCTTTATGGCAAAATTATTCCGTTAGATCATCGACCTGCAGGCCGATCGGCGACGCTCCAGCGGCCTTAGCCGCATCGATCACTTTCACCACATCGCCATATCGAACCGATTTTGGCGATTTTAGAAAGATCGTCTTTTCTACCTCATTCGTACCCTCGCGGAATACGCCGTTGTTCTCTCTTTCTTTAAAGATCTCGGCCAGCTTGCTTCTGAGTTTCTCAGTGTCCGAAACATCGCCGAAATTTTCATTGTTAAGAGTAATGCCCTTGGTCTCTTTGTTTATCGCAACCACGAGCGTCAACGGATTGGGCTTGACGTTCACATCTTGCTGGTCCTTTGGTTCCGCCGGCACCTTAGCCTCAAATCGGCTAGGTTTTAGCGGCGTAATGACCATAAAGATGATGATCAGAACGAGCAGCACGTCGATCAACGGTGTAACGTTAATAGTCGGTTTGGCTTCATCGCCACCACCGCCTGTAGACATTCCCATATCTTTACCTTCCTTGAATCAGCAAAAAACCTGCTTCATCAACACTATTTCGGCTGTTCGCCGCCCTTTTTCTTATCCGCAACCAGGCCGACCTTATCGATGTCCTGTTTGCGAATAGTCTCGATCGCCTGTACGACCCTACCGTAATCTACTTCCACGCCGCTCTTGATATAGACGATGCGTTTTTCAGGCGTTTTGCCCTCCATACGCTTTTTGATAACGTCTCCAAGTGCGTCAAGCGGAAACTGCTCTTTCCCAATATAGAAATTACTATTATCGGGAATAGCTATGATCACGGAAGTGTCCTTGGCGATGTCCGCGTCCTCATCGGGACTGACCATATCTCTCGGCAGATTAACCGAAACACCCTGTTGAAGCAGCGGCGTGACGATCATAAAAATGATCAACAACACCAGCATTACGTCAACCATCGGGGTTACGTTAATGTCCGAGTTATATTCGCTGGAACCACCTACACTTGCACCCATAGCAAAATTCTCCTGAGTTGGTTAAAAGATCCTACGCAATAAGACTAACCGCGAAGACTCTTTGAACGCTGCTTGATAAAGTAGTCAACCAATTCCGAAGCGGAGTTTTCCATTTCGACGCTAAAGCTTGTAACTTTGCTGGTGAAATAGTTAAACAGCCACACGGCCGGAATAGCCACGAGGATACCGAAAGCGGTTGCTACGAGAGCTTCGGCAATAGCACCACCGACGGCACCGATACCGGCTGATTCATTGGTTTTGAGGGCCTGGAACGCTCCGATAATACCAACAACCGTTCCGAACAGACCGACGAACGGTGCGGTCGAACCGACCGTTGCCAAACCTGAAAGGCCGCGCTTCAATTCAGCGGTCTTAACGGCAATTGCACGTTCGAGAGCACGCTTGGACGCTTCCATTTCGTCAGCTGAGATGTCTGTATTGCCCTGATGAGCAGCAAATTCTTTCAAGCCCGACGAAACGACCATAGCGAGGTGCGAATCTTTGTGCTTGTCGCTGATATTGATAGCCTCGTCAATATTGCTGTTCTTTAAAGCCTGAGCGACTTTCGGAGCATATGCACGGGACTGGGTCTTGGCCTTGTTATACGTCAGCCAGCGTTCGATGCCAACTGCGATCATATAGACCGACTCGATCAGCAGGGTGATGATAACGCCCCAACCCGGAATTGTCAGGCTCTTAGCGATATCGTAGATACCGAATGAAACGCCGCCTTCGGCGAACATCAAAATTGTCATGGTTTTTCCTCCAAAGAAATCAAAAATTAATGATTGCGATAATTTTTTGCGGGAGCATCGTCAAACGCTTGGCTCCCGCAAATCCTTGTGTTCCCTACGGAACGAAATTGTATGTAATAACGCCTGATACCTTAACGGGTTGACCGGAAAGCATCGTCGGGCTAAAACGTGCACCTCGTGCAGCGCCTTCAGCCGCAGCTCTCAAGAGCGGGTGGCCGCTGACGGCACTCGCTGAGATCACACTGCCCGTTTCACTGATCAGCACCTGTACGCTGACCGCACCGCCGGCACGAACTGCCTTAGCCGCCGCCGGATATGCAGGTTTTGGCAGACTCGTCGCTTTACCGTTTAACACACCACCCGAAACCGTCTTAGGTGCCGGTTTTGGCGTAGCCTTTGGGGCAGGATCTTCTTCTTCGCCGCCACCGGTAGGTGAGGTTCCACCACCGGTTGAGAGGCCCCCGGTGCCGCCGTCTGAAACAACTCTGGAAACACCCGGATCGATCCTTGCCCCAGTGTCCGAATCCGACGTACCAAGCTTGGTCATACGATCAAGACGCATTTCTTTTACCTGATTTTTTGTCGTACTCAGGGTGTCAGGCGGTTTTACCGGCGTCTGGAAAATGTTCTGGATCAGCTCTTTACGAACGTCCACATCAGGCTGTTTTTGCTCGGGCTGCTTTTCCGGCTTGGGTGGCGGTTCTTCCTCAGCGACCGGTACAGGGGCGACCAGAGTGGTCAGCGACAGATCATCACCGCCCATTCCAAAATCTTTCGCGAATAGGCTGTATGTCCACGAAGACAACAGGGCAACCACGGCAATCGACATGACGACGAGCAAGAACTGACTCTTACGTCTGTTCTCGGCCGAGTTATTTTTGGATTCTACTAATTGATCAAGCATTTTACTTCCTCCCTTTTTCCGGTGCCAAGATAGGTCAAGGGTTACGAAACCATACTATTACTCAGATGATACTTATCCCAAGCAAGTTGTTGCCTCAATGTTATTTGGACACCAACCTCGCGATCGTAAAAATATATTAACCTTTTGCCTCTTGTCATCTTAATGCAGAAACGCATTAACACTTACCGGTCGAAAACGGAAAGTTTTACAAGTTCGGCTCGCTGTCTACCTAAAACGCGGAACAGAGCAAAAGCAAAACAGTTAAATTGACCAGCAACGAACAGAAGTCTAAAAGTTTAACTTTCGAAAGTCAAGAATAATCGCCCTGATTTCGAAATGTTTTAACACTTTTTTCAAAAAATTCCTTGGCGGTCCGATGCCTATCGTGTAACCGGACGCCGGGTAACTGTTCGGCGTGACGATGACGCAAGTTTTTCGCCGGCAGCAGGCTGAGGCGTTACATCTCTTACGCGAGAATCGCCAAGTTTGTTTTGCCACCAGATCGCGATCGGGCTGGCAATGGCTATCGTCGAGTAGGTTCCGGTAATAGCACCGACGAACAGAGCCAGCGAAAAGCTCCGCAAAACCTCGCCGCCAAACCACACGAGAGCCAATACTGAAAGGAATACAAGCCCGTTAGTAACGATCGTTCGCGACATCGTCTGGTTGATCGATTGGTTGGTCATCTCGTAAAGCGACCCCGTGCGGTTGAGCGTTAGATTTTCGCGAATACGGTCAAAAATAACGATCGAGTCATTTACCGAAAATCCTACGAGTGTCAGCAACGCGGCAATCACCGTCAAATTTATTTCCCACTGGAATACCGAGAAAAATGCCAAAACGATAAGAACATCGTGAAACACCGCGATAACAGCACCTGCGGCATACGTCCAGTCGTATCTGAACGCGATAAAAAGCAGAATGCCAAGCAATCCGAACAGCGTCGCCGTCACTGCCTGATTTCTTAGCTTAGAACCCGCAACCGCACCGACAGAGTCGGTTCCGACGATCTTATATGCGGAGTCCGGGGCCGTGTCTAGCGTAGCTTCACCCTCCGCTTCTTTACCAAAGGTATCGAGAGCTGTTTTGACCGTAGCACGGCCCGCCTGCACCTGCTCTGCAAGCTTACTGGCATCAGGGGCAGCATCTGCTGACGGGGCAGTTCCCTCGACGAGCGGGATCTTGATAAGCACTTCGTCAGTCTTATCGGTCGATGCCTGGATCAATGGTTCATTCACGCCAACTGTTTTTAACGCGGCTCGAATATCATCATCAGAAGGCTTTGCCCGGAACTTTGCAATAACGACCGTTCCGCCCTGGAAATCAACGCCTAGGTTAAACGCCTCTGTCCCGCCCGGAGTGTATTGACGCCCTATCGAGGAAACGAGGCCCGCAAGCATGATAAATACCGACAAGGCGATGAACGCTTTGCGTTTACCGAGCCAGTCGATGTTAATGTTCTGAAAAAAGTTAAACATTGTGTTCGAAATAAAACTAGATACTGAGCTTTTCCATCTTGGGATTGCGGCTCAAGATCCACATAAAAATTGTACGTGATACGAAAACTGCGGTGAAAAGGTTAATTAAAAGCCCGAGGATAAGCGTAACGGCAAATCCCTTGATCGGCCCCGAACCAGTCACATACAGAATGATCGACGATAAAATGGTCGTGATGTGAGTATCGATGATCGTAACGAACGCACGATCAAATCCCATGCTAACGGCTTCGGTAACGGTGAACCCTGCCCGCAATTCTTCACGGATGCGTTCAAAAATAAGCACGTTCGAGTCAACCGCCATACCGATACCTAAGATCAGACCGGCGATACCCGGCAGCGTCAGCGTCGACCCAAATACGATCAACGCCGCGAGCGTTAACAACATATTCAGCATGAGGGCGATCACGGCATTTACACCAGATCCACGATAGTACGCGAGCATGAACAAGATGACGAAAATAAGGCCGCCGACCGAAGCAGCAACACCCGAACGGATCGAATCCGCACCCAGGCTCGGGCCGACCGTACGTTCTTCTTGATACTCGATACCAGCGGGCAGAGCACCTGACTTTAAAGTAAGGGCAAGATCATCCGCAGTATTTTTCGTAAAGCGGCCCGATATTTCGCCTGAGTCAAAGATCTGCGATTTGATATAAGCGGCAGATTTGACCTCGTCGTTTAGCACGACAGCCATGTAATTGCCAATATTCTTTCCTGTCCAATCACCAAACTTCTGCGCACCGGCGGGTTTGAACGAAAAAGTGATCTGATAATCGCTTCCCCCTCCGCGGCCTTGGATCGCAGCCGCGTCGCGAAGCTCACTGCCATCAACGACCGCCGGCGACTCTACGACAACAAACTGCTTTGGCTGCTGATCAGGAGGCAGATTCGCATTTGCAGCAGAAACATCGCGGTCGGTGTAAGGCAATACTTTCCGTGACACTGACTCTTGGCCGCCGATTGACTGAAGAGCCGCCTCTCTCGTCGGGTAGGTCTGAACCGGCGTTGGGTTTGGCGGGCTGACGATCTTCATCAGTTCGAGACGAGATGTTTCACCGACAAGAGACTTAACTCGCTCCGGATTTTCGACACCGGGCATTTGCAAGAGTATCTGACCGGAATCAGATCTTCCCTGTCGCTGAAGCGTCGGCTCCTTAACACCAAATGCATTAATACGGCTATCAATGATCTTTAGGGCCTGTTCGGTCGCTTGTTCTTTAAGAACTGCCTGAGCCTGAACGGGCAGCGACCAGATTATCGAATTGCCCGAGGTTGATTCGGTCCAGTTAACAAAATCAACTTTCTTTTTTACTGCATCGATAACTGCCGGAGCCTTTGATGCATCAGTGAGATTTATCTTGACCTGATAGTTACCGTTCTCAGTAATGACCGAGCCGTCAGTCACGCCCAGCGGATTACCGGCTTCATCCTTAGCTTCCTTACCCGCAAGCAGCGCCGCGGCCTCATTATTCTCCGTGAGGCGTTTGAGATATTCCTCAGTTTTGACACGCATCACGAGGTGCGAACCGCCCTTGAGATCGAGTCCGAGGTTAATATTTTTGGCGAGGTTGTCCTTGACGCCCTGTAGCGTAAAATCGCTCGCGTTAGGGGCACGTCTCGGGCCGATGACCAAATATATTCCGACGAGGGTAATGACGATGATTATCGCCGTTCTTATCAATAAACCGGTGTTCTTCATTGCTGTCTTACTACTAAATATCTTTATTAAACGCCTGGCTCTGCCTTTTTGCCGACAACGGCGCTTTTTCCTATCTCAATGAACGATTTCTCCGCGCTCTGGATGATGTAGCTCGTGTCCTTTATTTCCTTGATCTTGCCGATGATGCCGCCGTTGGTGACGATCTCGTCATTGATCTTGAGAGCGGCGATCATTTCCTGGAGCTGCTGCTTTTGCTTTTTTTGCGGCAGGATGACCAGAAAATAGAAAATGCCAAAGATAAAGGCAAACGGAAGTATCGTCCATAAGATGCTCCCTCCGCCCGCTGCAGGGTCCTGAAATAGAAATAGATTTATGTTCATTGAGGTCTCTCTAAAGACAAAAGCAAAATAATATACATTTACCTTACCTTAATCAAACGCTACTCACGTCGTTTGTCTTTAGTTTTGTCAAAAAATCTTTGCGGAACGTCTGAAAGTTTCCTGCACGAATCGCTTCCCTCGTCCGCCGCATTGTTTCCATAAAGAACGCAACATTGTGATGAGAGATCATTATCGACGCATTCATTTCGCCCGCCTGATACAAATGCCGCAGGTATCCGAGCGAATAACGGCGGCAGACGGAGCAGCTGCATTCGGGGTCGAGCGGACGGTCGTCGGTTGCAAATTTTGCGTTACGTATATTGAGTTTACCGTGAGATGTAAACGCACTTCCCGTCCGCCCATTACGCGTCGGTATCACACAATCAAACATATCCACTCCGGCGTTGACGCCTTCGATCAGGTCCTCAGGCGTGCCAACACCCATCAAATATCGAGGCGCGTCGTCAGGCATTTTGTGCGCAATAAAATCAAGCACCTCGTACATCACGCTCTTTTCTTCGCCGACGCTCAGGCCGCCGATAGCATAGCCGTCAAACCCGATCTCGACCGTTCGGTCCAGACTCTCGCGTCGTAGATCTAAATGGCCTGCACCTTGGATGATGCCGAAAAGCGCTTGTTTGCCGTTCAGAGTACAGCCTATAGGCTGGCCTGCCTCAAGTTCGGGCAAGCTTAAGCTTGAACTCTGAACTTCATCAAATCTTTTCTTTGATCTCGACGCCCATCGAACTGTCAGATCTAGGCTTGCCTTTGTCGCATCATATCCCGCATCGCCTGGCGGACATTCGTCAAAGACCATGACGATCTCGCTATCCAAAGCGGCTTGCACCTCCATCGAAACCTCAGGCGATAAGAATTTCTTGCTCCCATCGAGGTGCGAACGAAACTCAACTCCATCCTCAGTCAGCTTTCTCAGATCCGTCAGCGAAAAGACTTGAAACCCGCCGGAGTCCGTTAAAAACGAGCGGTTCCACGATGTGAATTTATGCAGCCCGCCAAAGTGTTTAATTGTATCGATGCCCGGGCGGAGAAACAGGTGATATGTATTACCGAGTATTATTCGTGCATCGATCTCATCCTCGAGCCACTCAAACCTGATACCTTTTAACGCTCCTTGCGTACCGACAGGCATAAAAACAGGCGTCTCTATTACAGAGCGCCTGGTCGTAAGCGTTCCCGTCCGTGCGTTGCCGTCACGGGCGGTGACTGTCCAGTCGAGCGGTTTCATTTGTCTATTTACTTTTTCCGATGAGCGACCAGATATCCTCTGCACCGATCGCGGTCTCTGAGATAAACCTTCCGTTCTCATCTACGAGGATCCCTGACGGCGTACCAAACTGGCCAAATTTGTCGCCGATCTCACTATCGCTATCAATGATCATAGGAGCTTTCAGGCCGAGTTTTCTATGCTCGGCTTCGTCACCGTCGGCAAAAATAACGAGGTTTGGTTCGTTGCCGTTTCTGGCCTTGTCAAACTCTTTGATTTCATCCATCATCGCTTCGCAAAACTTACATGTCGGGCTCCAGAAGGTTACAAGCGTTTCCTTCCCTCGAAATTGCGATGAGTCAAAACTCTTACCGTGTATGTCATTTACGGATATCTCAGGAACAGTCTCGCCGATTCGAAGCGCCGCGTGCCGCTGCTCTTGCGCGTTTGTGAAATAGGTAAATTCTTCCAACAAGCTTGCTTCGCCCACCTTTTCCATTAGTTCACGCAACCCAAGATCACCTGCCCCCGTAAAGCTCGCGATACGACCTTTTGTATCCATCAGCACTGCCATCGGCGTCCATTTTGCCCGGAACAGGTCGGCAACTTCGCGATCCTTTTGTAGCAGGATCAATTTTTCAGTATCGCCGTCAAATTTTGCACGGTTATCCTTTGCGGCACGATTGCTGATATAGACAAATTTGACCTTATCGGAAAGATCGCGCTGCCACTCGTCAAATTGAGGAAGCAGAGCTCGGCAAGGCGTACACGTCGGGGCGACAAAAAAGAACACGACCGGCTTTTTATCCGCCTTGATATCTTTTAGCGAAACTATTTTTCCGTCTAGGTCGGGCAGCTCAAAGTCAGGAACAAGAGCTCCAAGCGGCAGGCCTTCGCGCGGGTGGCCGATATCTTCGCGTGTCACATCGGCAGTTTCGCGGCCGATTAGTTCCATCAATTCGATCCGCCGCATTATTTGCTTTTGCTGTTCAGAGACGCTCTTGAGATACATCACAGCCGCGATCAATAACACGATAATGGCAAGTCCGACAGCAACAAATAAAATATCCTGTTCTGAACGAATGATATCTAGCCCTTGACGGCCTTGTCCCCGAACAATGAGGATAACGGCGGGCAACATCATTACTAGGTTGCGAACAATGCTACCTATCCCCACAGGTTCACTGTAAATCTGCCCAAAACAATGACAATCGGGAGAATTGCCCTTTGCCATCTGATAGAGCATTCCGGCGGTAAAGATCATCAAAAACGTTGCGGCACCGATCGACCCGAACCACGAGCTGGGGACAAACAGCAACATTGCCGCTACAGCAAGTTCGAACAGGGGCAACAAAAATGCAACCGGGCTAACAAGCGCGGGCGGCACTCCAAAATCGGTCAGAGCCTTTTTTGATCCGTCCGGATCGAATATCTTGGCAATTCCGGCAACGCCAAAAACACCGGCGAGACCAAGCCTTAATAATAAAAGAAAAATTTCCATGACTATTGATCGAAAATCAAATTCTATCTAAACGGGGGGTGGCTTTTCAATCTAATCCCCTTTCTTCTTTTTCGTTTTATGTCTTTCGACCAGACGGACCGGCGTTGCAAAAAATCCAAATTCCTCGCGAAGCCGATTTTCGACATATCTTAAATATGAGAAATGCAGCCCACCTTTGCCGCCTGATGTAAATAATATGAACAGTGGAGGACGGATTCCGGCCTGTGTAATAAATTGCACTTTGAGCCGCGAAAACCCGCCCTTTACCGGAGCAGGAGCGGCACCACCTTTTGGCTGCGTGACCGTCTCTTCAAAAAATCGATTGAGCCTCGATGTCTGCAAACGAACGTTTCGAGCGTCATAGGCCTGAGCGACAAGCGGCAGGATCTTGGCGACACGCTGACCTGTCAATGCCGAAATCGTAACGATCGGTGCCCAGTCGATAAACTTCATCGCCTCACGCAAGCTGCGCTCAAATTCATAGATCGTGTTTGTTTCTTTTTCCTCGACCGCGTCCCACTTATTGACCGCAAGGATTATCGAGCAGCCGGAATCAAGAGCGTAACCCGCGATATTTGCATCGAGATTTGTCACACCCTCGACCGCGTCGATAACCATTATCGCAACATCGGCGCGTTCGAGAGATTTGCGCGCCATTATTACCGACAGCTTTTCCGCCATTTCGGTGGTCTTGCCTTTGCGGCGGATGCCAGCAGTGTCGATAAGCAAATAATCGCGTCCGTCAACCGTCAGATGCGTGTCGATCGCATCACGCGTTGTACCCGCAATGGGCGAAACAATGACGCGCTCCTCGCCAAGTATCTGATTTAACAGCGATGATTTTCCAACATTTGGACGGCCGATGATCGCGAGTTTTATTTCTTTAGACTCCTGATCGTCCTGTTGGTCCTCGTCCTCCCTTTCGGTGAAATTGAGTTCTTTAAAGACAAGATCAAGAAGGTCGCCGATGCCGGTTCCATGCTCGGCCGAAACCGTGGCCATTTCGAAACCGAATTGGTAAAACTCACCCGCCTCGTTCTCGACGGTGCGCGATTCACATTTGTTTGCGGCTATAATGACGGGCTTGCCCGTATTTCGCAACAGCACGCCAAGCTCCTCATCCAGCGGCGTAACTCCGGCACGCGAATCGAGCACCCAGATGATCGCAACCGATTCGTCGATAGCGTGTGAGGCCTGTTTGAAAATATTTGCCGGGATGATCGCTTCGTCGTCCGGCACGATGCCGCCGGTATCCACCAAACGAAACTCCTTCGCTTTCCACTCGACCTCGCCAAACATCCTGTCGCGCGTGATACCCGGCTCGTCACCGACGATGGCCTTGCGGCTACCGGTGAGACGGTTAAAAAGCGTTGATTTGCCGACATTTGGCCGGCCGATGATGGCTACGAGCGGTGCTTTCATAACAAGCGAAGGTTGATTCTAGCAAATGGAATGTATAATTGGCGAAGTGATGCTATTTGATGTCCAACAAGCGGCAGAGGTTTTGCGGCAAACTCCGTACACGCTACAGCGTATGCTCAGCGGGCTTTCGCCCGACTGGACACAAGTCGGCGGCAGCACCGAAAATTGGAGCCCCTACGATGTCATCGGGCATCTTATCCACGGCGAAGAGACCGACTGGGTACCGCGTGCCGAGATCATACTTGCTCAAGGCGAGAATAAGATTTTCACGCCGTACGACCGCTTTGCCCAATTTGAAAGGTCAAAGAATAAATCGTTGGATGACCTGTTAACGGAGTTTGCCCACCTACGCAGCGTCAATCTCGAAACACTCGTCCGTTGGCAATTGACACCTGACCAAATGTTGTTAAGAGGTATGCATCCTGAGCTAGGTGAAGTGACGCTGGAGCAATTGCTGGCGACGTGGGTCGTTCACGATCTAAATCATATACGACAGATCGCCACCTTTATGGCTGAGAGATACGGCGAAAACGTCGGGCCTTGGAAGCAATATCTGTCGATTCTGCAATAGAGCTATCCTTTTAAGAATTCGTAAGTTACGTGAATGTTCAGCAGCCCGTTTGATATTTCGGGCCGCATGCCCGTCGCTCTCATGCGGATGTTTCCCGTTCGCTGGATCGGGATGCCGAAAGACACCTTGTCGAGGCTGAGTATTTCGACAGGGTTGAGTTTTTTGTCGATCGAGCTTTGCAGCATTTTGGCTATCATCGATCCGCCCACGCCGCCGGTGCCATTTAGATTTACGTTGAAAACACGTGCCCGTCCGATCAGCCGTTGGCCGTTTGCGTCAAATTCGAGATCGAGATTTGCCTCGGCCCAGCCGGCAAAACCGACACAGCCGATGAATGGAGGAGCATAGTTTCCTGAAAACGCGAGGGGCAGATATATTTTGCTTTCGCGAAAACGAACCGCCGTCCTGATGCCGTTTGCTTCTCTCAGTATCTTTACCGATTCGTTACAGCCCGACGACCTATTTTCAGTGATGGGAAACTCAGGCGCGTCGTAGTTTTGATAGATCGAATCGAGCAAAGCATCAAAAAAAGCTTCGTTTAGACTGACGGTGACCTCAGCCTTTTGCGCATTTGCCGCTGTGAATAAGAAAAAAACCGCCATACAGGCGGCGAACAATTGTCTGTATCTCATTTATGGTCGTCCTTGAAAAAGTCATCTGGCAAGTGTTCGCCGTATGTACGAAAATAGATCTGTTCTTTTATCTGCCGTTCCGAGAGGGTTGCCGGTAGCGATGACAACAAGATCTGCCTGGCTGACGCAAACATCCCAAACATCATATCTGCACGCTCGTCAATCGAACGTTCCATCCACAGGCGGTTTTGCAATTCTTCCATTTCACGAGTCGTGTCCATCAGCATAGTTTTTCTCCAATAACGCTTTACACTCGTTCATGATCTCCGAAAGGCCTAATCGGCCGATCCATTGTTGGACGTATTGTTCGTCAAATCCGTTGCGTATAATACTGCATACATCTCTCATTTGCATTTCCGACTTGGTATCTTTGGCCCAATTTAACTTAGCAAGAATGAGATCCTCTTTTGAGATGATCCAAAGATCAATGCCGGATAATGTTATTTTTTGCCTTCTGGCAAATGCTTTCTTTTGGAATGCATCATCTTTCCTAACAACACAATCTATCTTCACCACCGTATCCGAGTGAAGCATATTAAACATTCGTTGGTTGTCGATGGCATCACGAACCCGACCATCGGGCACATAATAATCGGTGCTGAATTCATCAATTATTCTTTGCGCGTCGCTCGATTTTAATTCGAGCACAATATCAATATCTCTCGTCATTCGCATCATGGCGTAAGGCAGCATCGCCATGGAGCCGGAAAGCATATACGGAATACCGAGGAGTTCGAATCTTTCAGTACAATCCTTTAAGACGAACTTTTGATCATCAAACAACGCCCTCACAATCCGCTCCTCACAACATCATGTAGTCGCAGCAGCCCTACACATGACCCATTTCCATCAACGATCGGCAAGACCGAAATTTGTGACGGGCGATCTTCCATAAGTTTTAATGCGTCGAATGCCAGCATCTCAGGCATTGCGGTGATCGGTCCGGCGGTCATCATATCGCTAGCTGTCAGCGAGGATAATCCTGATGGGTCAGTCTTTTCGATCGTGCGACGCAGGTCGCCGTCGGTCACGATGCCGACCAGCTTTGCATCTTCGCCAACTACATTTACCGCACCGAGAGCGTTTCTTGATATTGCTTTTACAACCTCAAGCCATGTTGCCGCCGGATCGATATTTGGGCTCTCGTGCATCAGATCGTTGACGGTCAGCGTCAGTCGTTTACCAAGCCGCCCCGCCGGATGATTGGCCGCAAAATCCTCAGCCGTCAGGCCTTTTGCCTCCATCAGAGCCATTGCTATCGCATCGCCGATGGCAAGTGCAACGGTTGTTGAGGCAGTCGGGGCGAGGTTCAGCGGACACGCCTCTTTATCAACCGACGCATCCAAAACGGCATCCGCGACGCGCGCAAGCGTCGAGCTATCGTTTCCGACGATAGCAATTATCTTAACGCCGCGTTGACGCAAAGCCGGCAGGATCGCAAGCAACTCCTCGGTCTCGCCAGAATTGCTAAGTGCTATTACAACGTCATCCGCCGCCACGACACCGAGACCGCCGTGCAGAGCGTCCGACGGATTTACAAATACGGCGATCGTACCCGTGCTTGTCATCGTCTGTGCGATCTTTTGTGCGATCACACCGGATTTGCCGACTCCACAGACGATCACTTTTCCCGCACATTTTTCAAGTAGTTCGACCGCTCGAGTCACATGTTCGCGGTCGAGTGCACTGGCCGCACGGTCGATCGCCGCCGACTCGATACGCAGTATTTCATTGACCTTTTCGAATTTATTTATCACTTTGCGGAATTGCCTTAAAGATATCCAAAACGATGACCCATTTTCCGGATTTGAATTTCCAGACCTGCAAATAATTACCTTTTTCCATCACCTGTCCGTTGCCGGTGCGCATATAGGTACTGGTCGTGTATGCAAGATTGGCCGAGCCGAAAAACGTGCTCTTTTTTGCAAGTTTTATCGCACCTTTTTCCGAAGATGCGAGTTTGAGGGCGTCCTTTTTGCCAACCGCAGGCATTTTGTTCTCACGATATAGTCTAATGTTGTCGGCGGCATATGCCTTGTATGCCGCATTTAGGTTTTGGCCGCTCGCGATCTCATAAAAGCCGCTTGCTGCATCGGCGGCTGAGGCGTTCTTAGTGTTCGGGGCAGTACTCTTATCCTTTGTTGTGACCCAATCATTAGAATATTTTACAGGCTTTTCATGACCGACACCGATATCGACGACAAACTTATATTTCCCATCCGGCTGCCGCAGCCACACAGTGATAAATTCGCCAAAAGCCACTGGCGTATCGTCTTTCCCTTTTGGCCGGTACTCCCAATTGCCGGTCGTATAACCCATAACGCCGTTGGTCGAAACATCGGCGTAATTTGGAGCCCACGACAACAACCCTTTTGATTGTGCCCTGCCGTTCCAGTATTCGCGTCCGTTGACCTTGTCAGGTTGAAACAAGACCGCGTCAGTAGTTAAATATTCTAGAAATGCGGATTTTGTATCGTGTTCTGCGGCGTAAGCAGCAAATGCGTGCTCAGTATCCACGATCTTTTGCAGATCGCTCTTTTCCTGAGCGTTGGTAGCCAAAACGCTCAAAAGTATGAGCAGAATGAAAGAAGTTCGCTTCATCGTGATAATATCTTACACGAAAAGAATATTGCGTTGAGCAAAAATGCTCATAAGCCCTCAGTTTGAACCAAAAATCTCCAGCTATTTTAATAAACTTTTCAGCTGAATAATGCAGAATCTGATCGAACCATACGGCGGCACGCTTGTAAATCTTGTCAAAGGACAAAATGAACGTGCAGAGTTGCTCGCCGAAGCAAGCAATTTCCCTTCAGTACAGCTTTCCGAACGTTCGGTTTGCGATCTCGAACTGCTGACGACTGGCGGGTTTTCGCCGCTGGACGGATTTATGCGACAAGCTGATTACGAAAACGTAGTCGCCGATATGCGTCTGGCCGACGGAACGATATTCCCTATTCCGATCACGCTGCCCGTTGATCATTTTGACGATCTAGAACTGGATAAGACGATCGCACTTCGCGACGCACACAATGATCTGCTCGGAGTAATGACCGTTGAGGAGATCTACGAATGGTCGCGGCCCGAGTTTGCAAATAGCGTTCTAGGCACTACTGATCTGAGACATCCATTGGTTACGGAAATGGAACATTGGGGCAAACTTAATATTGCCGGGAAACTAAAGGTTTTAGCCCTCCCAAAGCATCCCGATTTTCGTGATCTGCGATTGACGCCGGCTCAAACCCGCGAGGAATTATCGCGATTGGAGCGCAAGGATATTGTCGCTTTTCAGACACGTAATCCGATCCATCGCGTCCACGAAGAAATGACAAAGCTCGCCGCCGAAATGATAGATGGGGCTATCTTGTTGCATCCAGCTGTCGGCCTGACAAAACCCGGCGACATCGATTATTTCACGCGTGTCAGAACCTATAAAACACTCGTCGAAAATCATTACGACACCCGCCGCACGCTATTGTCTCTGCTGCCGATAGCTATGCGAATGGCGGGGCCGCGTGAGGCCGTGTGGCACGCGATCATCCGGCGCAATCACGGAGCGAACCACTTCATCATCGGCCGCGACCACGCAAGCCCGGGCGTCGACTCGACCGGCAAACCATTCTACGAACCAACCGCCGCGCAGGAACTCGCCCAAAGCGTCTCAGAGGAGATCGGTGTCAAGATCATGACATTTGGTGAGATGGCGTATCTACCGGAAGAAAAAACTTATGGCGAACTCGCTAAGCTGCCGGCCGGAACAAAAACGATATCGCTATCGGGCACACAGATCCGTGAAGAGTATCTGGGCCGGTCAAAGCCTCTGCCCGAATGGTTCACGCGGACGGAGATCGCCGCCATTCTTGCCGAAAGCTATCCGCCGCCGGAGAAACAGGGTGTTTGTTTGTGGTTCACGGGCTTGAGCGGCGCAGGAAAATCAGCCACCGCCGAAGTTCTGACGATCTTACTAAATGAACGCGGGCGGCGAGTGACGGTGCTTGATGGTGATGTTGTCCGCACGCATTTATCCAAGGGCCTGGGTTTCTCCAAAGAAGACCGCGATCTTAATATCCTGCGCATCGGCTTTGTCGCGTCTGAGATCGTCCGGCATGGCGGTGTCGTGATCTGTGCTGCAGTCAGCCCATATCGCTCGACCCGAAACGAAGTTAGGCAAATGATGGGCAGCGACAACTTTATCGAGATATTTGTCGATACGCCGCTCGATGTTTGCGAACGCCGTGATACCAAAGGGATGTATGCCAAAGCTCGTCGTGGCGAGATAAAAGGATTTACGGGAATTGATGACCCTTACGAGATGCCCGAAAATGCCGAGATCACACTCGATACAACAGCAATGTCGGTGGACGAAAATGCGGACTTGATATTGCAATACCTAGCTTCGAAAAATCTCGTCGCCTAGCCTATACTCTTTCTGATATGAGCGAGACTAGCCCGATCGAAGTAACCGTAAGCCCCGAGGAACAGGAGACCGCCCTGCGGATACAGCAAGACGTTGATCGCGGCCTCGAATTTCTGAATTCAGGGCAACACGATGCGGCGATATCGGCCTTTAAGATGGCATTGCAGGCTGCGCCGGATCGTTCGCCCGTCCGCGATATTGTCACGCACAACCTGTTGACAGCATATAAAGCTCGGATCAACCAACTGCTCGCGAACAACGAGCCGGTCCACGTAAATCGCTATATACCTGAGGTACAGGCTCTTACGCTGACATCACCGCTGGTCAACGATAAAGCATTTCGAACAAAATTTGCGGACCAGCTGAGGAATCTGTCGCTGGACTTTTACAACGCTGCACAGTTTGAGGCGGCATTATTTTTTATCCGCAGGGCGTTGGTTTTCGACCAGTGTCCTTCGTATTATATCGACCTCACCAACGCACTTGCTCGTGTCAAGACACCGGCTCAGCTTAGAGATTACACAAGGGAATTTAGCGAAGCCGATCTCGGAAGACACGTTTTTATCACCTGTGCCCCAAAAAGCGGTTCGACTTTTTTGAAAAATCTGCTAGTCAGCATAACCGGATTCAAATTTATGTTTGCGGTATATGCATCGCTCCAAAATGAGCAGGAGCTTGATCTGCCACATCTGATCAAATTCGGCAACGTCAACACCGTCACCCAACAACACGCTCGTGCATCCGAAGCAAATATCCAAATGATGCAAGCATTTGGGATAAGACCGACCGTGTTAGTTAGAAATATTTTCGACACCACCGCCAGCTTGCTCGATTTTTATACAAACGGTTTTGTGTTCAGCACCTATTTTGACAAACAAGAATTTCTTTCTTTTGACGACGCCCAGAAAATTGATCTGCTGATCGAGTATGTTCTGCCGTGGTATTTTCAGTTCGTCGCTTCGTGGCAGCGGGCAGAAAAAGAAGGCCGTCTGCAGGTGAACTGGGTCACCTACGAAGACATGGTCGCGGACAAATCCGCGATGGCCGCTCGTGTCCTCAGCTTTTACGGAATCGAGGCCCCGCCAGCTTTGATCGACCAAAAACTCACAGAGATAGAATCCGATCGTGAAAAGAACCGCTTTAATATAGGCGGTACCGGCCGCGGCAAATTAGTACTGAACGATGAACAGCGTGATCGCATCACTCGCCTGTCCAGACATTTCCCATCGACTGATTTCCGGTGTCTTGGGATCTGATTTTTTGAATCAATTCCCCAACAATTCACGAAATCTTTATAAGAACGGCTGATGCAACTTGTCTGTTTTGCCTCGCATCTGTAATAATGATTAGGTTTTTGAAAGGTTCCATTTTATAAGGGGTTCAGACCTAGGGGCTTATGAGTAAATTGCCCGCACCAGGTCTGTGTTTTTTCTCTTAAAATTAGTTGAACTTTATCCCCTGTTTGAGTATCATATAGGGGTATCTAGTTTTTTTTTTCAGGAGAGATAAAGATGAAGGATTTCAGGCGTATCAGCCGAGCCAATGTATTGGGGCTGCTGGGAAAATTGCAGCGTTATCAGCTGTTTCTGGCGTGTGTGGTTATTGTTCTTTGTTTTGCGATCGGCAATGACATCTATGCGGCTAAGGCTGTTGCTCAGCGGCATAAAGATCTTTTGAACGGTCCCCGCCGTAGCGTTGATTATTCCGGCGTTATCAGAAAACAGGTTTATGAAAAAAGGTACGGCTCCGATCTCGGTCAGAGGTATCTCATCAATCCGGCTAAGGAAAAACAGCCATCAATGATAACCGCCCTGAGTTCTCAGGCCGACACTTGCAACCAAAACTCTTCATTTATTACGGCTCTGCCATTTACTGATAACGGAACCACAGTCGGAGCCACTGACAACTATGACATAGTTGGTGATGCGGTAACCGGAGGCCCGACCTCGTGTCCAAGCCCAACCTGTGAAGCAACAAGTGGAACATTCCCAGATCGCGGCTATGCCTATGCAGGTACCGGAACGGGACCTGACGTTGCCTATAAGATCGCTTTTATTCAGCCAACGAGCTTGCAGATCACAGTTGACCCTACGGACGCTGCCGGAACTGCGGATGACCTTTCGATCATTGTTTATGATGCAACGTGCGGCAACAGCGCAACCACCGCTATCGTCATGGCTGACAATGCAGGAAGCGGCAACCCGCCAGATCTGCCGGACAATTCCGAACAGGTCACGTTCACTTTGATGCCGGCCGGTATCTACAACATCGTGGTTGATGGTTATACGGCAACAGGCGATCCCCTCACGGCGGGACCGTATTCGATAAATGTAGCGTGTTTGCCAAGCCCTGCGGCCTGTCGCATCCCTGGATACCTAGCACCACCGCGAAGGTAGTCTGAACGTTACGCAACTTTATTTTTTTGAAAAATCTTTTTTCCTGTCCCATTGACAGGCTCTGATCAGGAGTAGTTTTGTTATGAGGCTTCAACGCATTCTTTTAGCATCTTTAGGTGCATTGCTTTTCACTACTGTTTTTTCGATTAATGCTAAGGCTGAGACCATTTATGGCCTTCAGACCACAAGTAGCACCGGTGACACAGTTTTGAATTTGGTTCGTTTTGACAGCGCAACACCGGGAACTATAACCACGATCGGTCCGATGACCACGGGACTAGTTGCAGGGCAAACTGTTCGAAGTATTGATTTTCGCCCGTCAAACGGAGCATTGTACGCGGTCAGCTCTAACGGCACGGCTTGCCAGCTTTATATTGTTAATCTGACCACCAGTCAGCTTTTCCCGGTTGGCGGTGGGTTCACACTGCCATTTGCCGATGCAAACAATCGTATTGAGATCGACTTTAACCCGGTTATCGATTCGATCCGATTACTCACGGGAGCTAATTTGGACGGCGGGAGCA
The DNA here is from genome assembly GCA_964543865.1 of uncultured Chloracidobacterium sp. GTDB lineage: Bacteria > Acidobacteriota > Blastocatellia > Pyrinomonadales > Pyrinomonadaceae > OLB17. The sequence goes on along the minus strand of CAZIZR010000017.1, from coordinate 23,102 downwards.
ATCCGGTTGTCAATAATTTTACGCTTAACCCGAATACTGGAGTCCTAACCAATCAAACTCCGCTCAATTATGTTCCCGGTGATCCAAACGCCGGATTAGCTAACATGGAATTGGCGGCCGCGGCATACACAAATATTAGTAGCGGTACTACCACACTTTATGGTTGGGATTGGTCAGTTGATTCGATCGTGAGGATTGGCAGCCTCGGAGGCACCCCTGACAGTCCTAACACCGGTCGTATGACAACCGTTAGAAATGGTGGATTCCTTACTTCTACAAATGGTCGTGGAATTGGTATGGATGTCGGTCCTTTGGGAACGATGTATATTACTAAAGATAATGCATCAAATACCAACATGGGACTATATACATATACTCCGGAAACTGGCCTTGGAGTCAACCCGGTCCTCGTCGGCAATTATGGTATTTTCATTTCCGATATCTCGGTTCAGCGCACAGCAACAGCCGCCGGTGTCACTCTTTCAGGTCGTGTTGCTACTGGCCCTGATGGTCGCGGGATCGTAAATGCGGTTGTAACCATTACGGATTCCAACGGCGTTGCCCGCAGCACGGTAACCGTTAAAGGTGGAAGTTACTCGTTCGAAGATCTAGAGTCTGGTGGTTCTTATGTGATCACCGTCCGATCGAGAATCTATAATTTTTCGCCACGCGTGATCCAGCTCCTTGACAACATTGGTGAGATCGATATGTATCCGGATTCAACCAGGTCGAGACAATAGCTATTGGTTAATATCCTGAAAAACTGAAGGGCGGCCCATCTCGGGCCGCCTTTTTTTTGCGCGTGTTTTAATGTTTGTCGGATCTATTCGACCCTGACAAAATCCGTTCCCGTTCTTCCGAACGTTTCAGGGTGATACATCTCCTCAGCTTTGGCGGGCGGCACTACGAACTGCCCCGGTGTTGTCGCCCTTGCGACGTATGAGTAGTTGTACACGCCTTCCCAGAGTAATCCCGTAAAGGCCTCGGCCCGCTCATCTCTAAAGTTCTGATGATCGAACCAGTATTGGCGATACCACCAGTAACCCCTGCCAAATGACCGCGAACCGTTTTCGATCACCGGCGTATCGCCACCCGGATCGCTCGGTATCGATTCAGTCGTAGCAAGGCTTGGGTTAAGTATCTCCAATCCCGCAGGCAGCGGATCGACCAGTGCGACGTGATACCGCCGGGCTTGTGCGACCATGGTCAGCCGCACCCGGACGCGTGCCCCGGCTTTGATGGTCCATGTGCCGTCCGCATTTTGCTTAACGTCGTCCTTATTATCGACTGCCTCGTATTTACGCAGAACCGTAAATCCATAATCCGCCGGATCGAGCTTGAGGTTCTTTGGCGCGTATTTCATACCGATGCGGTAATACAGCCGTCCTGCTCCCTGTTTGTCGATGATCAGATTCGAGGTTCCACCCTGTTCCGTAAGATATGACATCGGTATGTTGAGCTGATTTGAATCGACCGAGCGGCCCTTAAACGCTTCTTCGCCCGCGTATGTATTTCCCAGCCAGATCCGAGTCACAAAATCAGGCGTGACTTTTTCAAAGGCGTTGAAATATTTGTCCAGAGCCAGCAGGATAAAGACGTTCTCCTGCGTATTTGACCAGGCACCCTTTGTACGGTGATCGAGCAGCCCGCGAACCAGCTTTGGAATAAGGTCGTTCTTAGGATCGGCCTTGATCATCGCTTCGAGCAGCACGCCGTCGGCGCGGCGGTTTGAGTACATGATGAGCCATGCACCATCGCCGTAGTTAGTAACAAAGTTTGCGGTCGCTGCGGTTTCGGTCGTGCGGTTCATCAAGTGACGAATGATAGCGTCAGTCTCCACCTTCGATCCGGGATCGTTAGCGAGCACCGACAGAACCCATCCAAGAGCTTCAAAGGGCATCTTTTCGATAGTTGCTTCCGCAAGGAGCTTCTTGGTCTTGGCAACGTCCTTGTCGCCCATCATATCGCGAATGTAAAGGGCATACGCCGAGATTGTCCAGCGAACCTCTGGCGAGGTCTTATACCATTCGTCATAGTGCTTTTCTACGTCCTTTAGATACGGTTTGACCTTAGTGATCATCGTATCGGGCACTTTGTAGCCTTTTGCCTTGGCGAGAGCAAGGGCATGGGCTACGTGGACCGTGAGGAACGGATACTCGTACCGTTCCTTATCGCGTTTCCACAGGCCAAAGCTGCCGTCGTTTCGCTGACGAGATTGCAGTATCTCGATATCGCGGGCAAAGTATTTGTTCAGTTCCTCAGGCTTCGGCATTTCCTTAGCCTTAAATGCTCCCAGCACATCACGCATCGCGGCAATCGAGATCATTCGCGATGAGATCTGCTCTGAGCAGGCGTATGGATAATTTGTCAGATAGAGAAACGCATCGGTCAGCTCTTGCAACTGAGTCGAGCTGGTCGTAACCTCCAAGCCACCAAATTGCGAATAGACGTCACCCGGCGTCTGAACAGGCTGGACGATCGCACCATTTTGGTCAGTTGTGCCGTATGTGGCAAATGCCTCGGTCGTCGCCGGCGTCCAGACCGGCAGCGATATCTCAGCCGCGTCGCTAAATTTGCCCGACGTGACTGCAAACTGGAACCGCGCGGTTCCCGCTTTCATCGCAGATACCGGGAATCTAACCTCTGCACGGTCGTTTGCTTTTACGACGACACGTTTGCCGTTGCCGCCGGTGAGCTCAGCGTTTGTCGCACGAAGAGCAACATCAACAGCCATGTCTTGGTCGGTCTGATTCTGCACGACCACCGGCAGCTCGACCTTGTCGCCAAAGTTCATAAACCTCGGAGCACTGGGGCGAACCATTAACGGCTGTTTTGCCGTAATGGTCGATTCCGATTTACCAAACCGGCGCCCCGTATCGACCGACACCGCCGTGATGCGATAACGCGTCAGATTGTCGGGCAGTTTGATATTGACCACCGCACGACCGCTAGCGTCCGTTTTCACAGTTGGTGAGAATAATGCTAAGGCACTAAAGTTTTGCCGCAGATTGATAGGCGTATCGTCCGGCTGATTTTGAGACTTTTCTTCATCACTTGCGAATCCATCATCGCGGTCACGCTCGGCAGATTTCTTCATCGCCGAAACTGGCACCGGCTTAGCCGGGCTCGCCCCGCCCGACGCACGACCCGACAACAAAACTTCTTGCCGGCTTTCCGTCACCAGATCTACGGCCGGTGGCGGGGCTTTTACGTCGTCAGGATTGGCAAGCAGGATATCCTTTCGCAAATGATAGTCCGTCGTGCCGGTCGAGCGAGTCGTATAGAATGTGCTCATCGGATCGGCGATCGTGTACCGCGACAGTGCAAGCACACTCTCATCAACCACGATGATGGCGACCTCGCTGTTCGCAACGGGTTCGCCGCGACTGTCTCTCACGTCGACATTGACCTTCGTCTCGCCGCCCGGAGCAAGCGTCTTGTCCACAGGGTCGGCGGTCACCGTTAATTTGCGCGTTGCCGTCGAGATAGCGAGATTTATATTGCCGGTGGCGAACGCAGGGCGTTTCGCGAGCTTTGCGTCAACCTCACCCTTGTCGTTAGTACGCGGACTTGCCCCGACAAGATCGACCTGTGCCGTAATGTTTGGCAGATATTTCTCATCCAGTGGGATCTTGAGCGTCATCGACGAATCTTTCATCGTGAACCGCTCGGTCTTAACAATACCGTCACGACGAAGCGTTAGCACGCCCTCCGCCGGTGTGAACGGCGAGATAACGAGCAGTTCGGCAACATCGCCCGGAGCAAAATCTTTTTTGCTAGGGATTATCTGCGCTTCTTCTTGCTCGACGTTTCGTTTCGGAGGTGTTTTGCCGCCCGGAACCCAAACGGTAAGTTCGCTCTCGTTAAATCGCTCCTTGTCATCCATCACCGTCGCAGTGACCGTGTAACGGCCACCCTGCTTGGCGATAAATTCACATTTCTGCTCTTTGTCGGCGGATTTGACCGTGCAAGTTTGCTCGTCGATCGTTTCCTCCTTCCACGCGCCTTTGTCGAACGTCCAGTCTTTCAAAACTGCCTTGATCTCAGCGTCGCGACCGGTCTGCAGATTGCCATCAATGTCCGACACGATAGAGTCGATCTGGATCTTTTCGCCTTTTTGGACAAACGTTCGCGGCGTTTTGATCCCGACATACAACGCTGACGGATGCACCAACAGCGAGGTCGAACTCGACCATGTCTGACGGTTTACGTCCATGACGGATGCCGCAGCCGAGATAGTGTATGGCCGTGCAGGTTTGACGGACTCGAAATCGACTTTGAGCAAATGCTTTCCGCTCGCGTCGGTCACGCCTTTGAACGACTGTGACGAACCGCCGCTATAGCCGCGTCCGCCGCCAAACTCGTCGTAATCGTAGCGTCCCCACCACGGGGTCCATGTGCCAAATGTATAATCGCCACGATTTGGCGGAGTGTAATTTGTTGGGCTGGCGGTCACCGTCCAATTCGCATCGGCATTAGCAAGCCCACCACCTGCGTAGTATTTGGCATCAACAGACAGCATTGCGTTGCCGCCGACAAAAAACGGTGCCTCGGATGCTACTTTGGTCGAGACCTCAAACTCGGGTCGGCGAAATTCCTGTATCTGGAATTGATGCGAATACGTCGCACCCGAAATGCTCGAATTTGTCGAAAGATCGATACGGGCATAGCCGAGATTTGCGTTGTCAGGCAAAGCAAATTTGAAATCGAACGCACCGAACGCGTTAAGATTTGCCGTGCCTTTGGCGATCTCGTTGTTACGCGGGTCTTTGACCGAATAGGTCAATCCGTTTGCCGCGTCACCAAGAGCCTCGACATCGCCGAGTTTCCCGGCAGTTAGTTTGCGGATGTAGCCTTTGACGGCGACCTCTTCTTTCGGCTTGTACATCTTGCGGTCGTCAAAAACGAACCACCGAAGTGAATCCGATTGGCCTTTTTTGTACCAGTTGCCGTTATCCTGCCAGTAATATTCTGTATTTTCGGGCAAGAAGGCTATGTCTCGACCGCGTTTTGCGATCAGCAGATTCTGTCCCTGTTTCGGCGGCGAATCAGGCAATTGTAGCCGCAAAATGCCGTTTTCGCCCGTCTTGTTAGTTTGAGCTTCAGGGACGGTTTCGGTCGTACCGGCGGTTCCGTCGGTGTCGATCGATTCGATCTCGCCCGCATTTGGTCCACGACCAAAACTCGTTACCCATTCCCACGCACGAGCGATAAAACCTTTGTCTTCGCTTGTCTCAGAATACTGATTACTGCTCACGGTCTTGCCATTTGGAAAGATAGAAAGGTCAACCCCCGCGAGCGGTTTACCGGTCTTGAGATCAGTCGCAAAACCGACTAATTCGGTGTTATCGACAAATGCATCAAGCCCGATTTGCGTCGCCTGCAGCCACGTAATGACGCGTGTGCGGTCGTATTTGTCTTTGCGAACCGTTGGCTCGATATCGACGATAACGTTGCCAAATCCTCCGCTCAAAGCCCTAGCAATATCCAGACGCGTCTCGACCATTTCGTCGGGTTTACTAGCGACAGCAACGATCTCGTCATAAACGAGCCGTCCGGGTATCGCGGGACGTTTCCCGTCGTCATAATTAATACGGCGGATATATTCCTGGTACTGCCGCCAATCATTTGGCTCGACCGTGTACATACGCACTTTTACGGCATTTTGATTGGTCGAATAGATCGAAAAAGTCGGTTTTGCCGTCGGGTCGAGCACGGTCATAAAACCGCCCTGTGCGTACAGGTTCTTTTCGGCTTGGCCGACCTTTATCGTCGCCGTCGCGGGCTGTCCGAGCGATTGGCCAAAGATGTCGGAAATACTGCTATCGATCGTGACCTTATATGTCGTGCGGCCTTTTTTGTAACCAGTAAGATAGACGTAGTTACCCGAGGGATAGATCGTCAAACCCTCGACTGCGGGCTCGATCTTGATCATCTCCTTGGTAAATTTTGACGCTTCGATCGAGTTGTTAAATTCGAGATACCACGACTCAAAAGGCGAGCAGTTTTTGTTGTCACGCCATCCGCAATAGCCTGCGTTGAATTTGAGCGGGCTGTATGTTTGAAAGCCAAAACTCTGCGCTGTTGTGCTCGTAAGCGGCCCTTCGGCGGAGGGTGTTCCCTTTTCTACCACCACGGAAATTGACGAAGCCGCAGGCAGCGCGTTCTCCGGCAGACCATCTGAATTTACCGCACGAAACACGACCCAACGTCGAGGCTGAGCCTGTTTTGAGTAATAGGAAATACTCGTGTCTTTATCGATCTCGGCCTGTGTTGCAAGCCTGATCGGCAACCGCTTACCTTGGCCTGTAACATTGATCGTTTTCAGCACTGCCTCAGGGTTTATTTCCTGATCAAATTGAACGTACATCAACGCGTCACGCCGCGTGATGCCGCCATTTGGCATCATCGTCTCGACCTTTGGTGGAGGCGTCGTAAATGTCCACACGACATCCTTTGCCAGCACTTGTCCGTTCGCTGACTTAGTTCCGGCAGGAACGCGGGCAGTAAATTTTGTCGCCATTGGGAAACGCTTTGTTGTGTCGAACATCAGCGTCTTTGTCCCCAACCAACGCCAACGTCCCTCGACCTGCGGCGTGAGTTCGACCGGAGCATATTTTGCGGCGTCCTCCTGGGACGTAACTGCAACCATCGGCTGCGAAAATGTCACGCTCAGATCCGGTGCAAGCGGGATCTCGCCCTCGGGCGAAAAGCGGATAACTTCGAGAGCGTTAGAGTTTGGATTAACATTCGGCGGATTTCTCATCTCGTCCGATGGAAATTTAACGGGTATTCGGTTACCGGTTTTTGGCGCAGGCAAGCTGCCGATACGCTTTGCAAACTCGGTCTTGTCATCTGCCGCGGGCTTTATTTCAGGGATGCGCTTTAACAAATTGCTCGCATCGCCCTCAGACAATGGATCGGTTGCCGCAAGGGCTTGTTTTTCGCGCTGTTCGGCCCCTTCGACGCCTTCGCTAAGGCGAAATTTAAGCCCGGCTGGCAGATCTTTCTGTTTTTGTTCCATTGTCTTGCCCATGATCTGCGCATTTACGGGAACCGCCACCTGTGAAATGAAACTGATGTATGTCGTGAATAGTAAAAATGCGGAAATTGCTTTTCTCATGATGTTTTTTGATCCGTTTTTGCTCTCTGTAAAATTAAAGGTAAGACTTGTGCTTTCATAATACTTCAAGCGGTCGTCGCTGACTAAATCTAAAGATGCGAGGCGCATCTCCTACGTTTTTTGAACGACTGAGACCACCACTTCTTGCACACCCCGGTCGTGCCGACCGATTGCTTCTTTAATTATTGATTTTCCTGTTATACTGATTGCGGAAAATGCAACTTTGGCCACTGGTGTGTCGTAAGGAATTTGGCGAATAGTTGTTTAAATACAATATTTGAGGAGCAGGTAGGCAAAATGGGACTTTGGCAGAGAATAACGAGAGTTTTCAGAGCGGGAACGGGAGCAGCATTAGATAAGATCGAAAACCCGGAACTCGTCCTGCAGCAAACGATCCGCGACATGCGTGACCGCGTGCCGGAATTGAATAATTCTGTCGCACAGGTGATGGCGACCGAGCGGCTTTTGATCAAAAATCACGAAAATCTCGAAAAACAGGTTGTCGATCTCGATTCTAAGATCAAAGCGTCCGTCAAGATGGGCCGCGACGACATAGCAACCGCGTATATCGGCCAGCTGCAACAGGCACAGCTTGATCTCGAACGCACTCAGGCACAGCGTGAACACGCCGAGCTGGCCTCAAAACAGGCCCTTAAAGCTCGCGATAATTACGTCCTCAATATGAAAAAGCGCACCGCTGAGGCGATGCAGCTGATCAGTGCGGCCAAACAAGCGAAATTACAGGAGCAGCTTGCTCAGACGATGGATACTTTCCAGATCGGCGATGATGCATCAACGTTTAACGAGATGCGTGAAAAGATCGATCGCCGTGTTGCGGCCGCCGAAGCGAAATTACAGCTTGGCTCATCCACCGTCGATGCGCAGATGCAAGATATCGAGCGTGAGGCAATGGACATTCAGCTACAGGACAAACTGCTCGAATACAAACAGTCGATGGGTATGCTCGGTGCCGGAACGCCCGACAGCAAGCAGATCTCGTCCGGCAGCGAGGCCAAAGAGTCTGATGTTCTCGACGTTGCAAACGAAACAAGCCATTCAAACTAGGAGTAACGACAAACGCTGAGACGCACATCTGCATCTAGTTTGATATGGCTGATATAGCGAAATACAGGCAGGACATCGAAAAATTTAATTCGAGCTATGCCAAATCGGCTCTAAAGGAGCCGGTGAATTTCTGGGGACTTGCCGGTTTTGCCGTCGCCGCGGCTTATACCGGCAGCGTCATCCCGCTGCTCATCGCCCTTATTTGCGAAGCCATTTACCTTGTAACCGTGCCAATATTGCCCGCATATCGCCGAATGGTCAACGCCCGCGAAAAGGCACGTCTGCTCAAAGCACATACGGCCGGACGCGAGGCTCTCATCAAATCGTTCACGCCGCGTGAGCGTGAAGCGGTCGAGTATCTTCGCTGGCTCAAAAACAAGATCCAGGATAATTATCATAAGTTCACCGGTGCCGGACAGCTGCCGAGCAACCTGCAAGCTCTCGATCAGCGGTGGGAAGATTTCGTCGATCTACTCGACACATATCGCCGCCGCAAACAGCATCTCAAATCGATCAATCGTCAGGCCGTACACAACCAGTTGTCGCAGGCCTTCCGTGCAATGGAATCGGCAACCGACGAAAAGACCAAGCGTATCCAGCAGACGAATGTCGAGATATTAAAGCGGCGTGTAGCGTCGTTTGACGAGATCGAGCGGAGCGTAAAGCTCGTTGAGGGTCAGTTGCAGTCGATCGAAAATTTCTTTAGCTATCTAAATGATGAGATCGTTACCATATCGACGCCTGAAAAATTCTCGCTGCTTGATTTTGAGCAATTGTCAGATTCGATCGCGATGACAAAACAGATGCTTGATGCGACCGCCGATGAGGTCGGGGCTCTTGATGCGTTTAACCGCGAGATGGGCAATCTTGAGCTTCTGCCCGGCATGAAATCCTGATCTAAACGTCGATCATCGTCCGCGAATGATCCCACTCACGCATCCACGAGATATCGAGGTGTTCCTGAGAAAACACCGAATACCGGTTCCAGTCAAAAAATCCATTTAGGTCAGGCACTATCTTCATTTCGTCATCCAAGAGAGTCGCTACCTTTTCGTCGGGAAAGAAATTGAAATCGGCCTTGCCATACCGCTCTTGCCTGAGACGGTGAATAATGCCGGTGAATGTGCTCCGGTATGTTCCGATAAACGTATTCGCCGCAGCGCATATAAGTTCATTTAAGATCGTTACGATGTTGAAATCGGTGAACTCAAGCGAGCTGTATTCTGCCCGGTATTCATCAAAGATCATCTCGTCGATAAATACCAGATTGTATCCGGCAAACATCTTTGCGAACAGCTCTTTTTCCTGCAACCCATCAGTCGCGATCATTACGGGCACACTATCGTCAGGAAACGTTGCGCGAATAAATTTGGAGAAACGCTCTTCGTTGACTGAATAGTTGTCCTCAGCATAGTTGGTCAGAAAATCCCCGAGACGAAGATGAATGGCGTTAAACGCTCCAATGTCATCAATGATCTTAGCCGCAAGCCGCTCGATATCATCGATGAACCGGATCTTGACTTCATCCATCAACGCCTGCTTTTCGTGCCGGGGCAGAAAATAAAATACCGCTATATTTGCGAGCTTTGCGTGCGTCCATTCGATCAGGTCATATTGCTGTAGTTCTTCCCGGATCAACGGAAACCGGCCGATGGCGAATGCGTCCCAAATAAAGGTTCCCTCGAACCGATCGCGCATTGCTTTGGTCGTTGCAAAATGGCTCCAAAGCATTTGATATTCGCCCTTTTTCGCGACATCACGGTCGATCTCAAATACACGGCGGGCCGGCATTTTTATCAGATCCGAGACAAGCGACCGCTTTGCCGTCAACAAGGCACCAAACCTATCCTTATATTCCTCTTTTGAGGCATAATCGGGCGGCGTTGAGCATGGTATCTCATAATCGAAATAAAAGTCGCGGTCGAGAAAATTTGAAAGCGAGACCGCCAGTGTATAAGAGATCAAATGGGTATTAAACCCCTCTTGTCCAAATGATGAATTTTGAATATAAAGCATCGTTAAGAAATCCGCAGCTTTTGGAATTTTTGCCGCCTAATATCTATAATAATAATATATGAAACGAGTAGGAATCTTAGTGGGGCGCGAACATACGTTTCCCGAATCGATAATCAACAGCATTAATGAGCGCGGTCACGGCGAAGTCGTCGCCGAAATGGTCAGCATCGGCGGCATCACGCTCGATGAGACAAAACGTTACGACGTCATCATCGACCGCATCTCGCACGAGGTACCGTATTATCGTGCGGCGTTAAAGCGTTTTGCACTAGAGGGAACGTATATCATCAACAACCCGTTTTGGTGGTCGGCTGACGATAAATTTTTTAACTTTGCGCTCGCCACCAAACTTGGCGTTGCGATCCCAAAGACAGTTCTGCTGCCGCAGCACAGCTATATCAAAGACATCACCCCCGAATCGCTTCGCAATCTTGAGTTCCCTATCGACTGGGAAGGCGTGGTAGAGCATGTCGGTTTCCCGTCGTTTCTGAAACCGTTTGACGGAGGCGGCTGGAAAAATGTCTCGAAGGTAAATTCGCTCGAAGAGCTGTGGCAGGAATACAACGCGTCCGAGACGCTCTGTATGACTTTGCAGCAAGGCATCGAGTACGACCAGTTTGTCCGATGCTATTGCGTCGGCAAAGAGAAAGTTCTTATCATGCCCTACGACCCGTCAAAACCTTATTTGTCAGGTATGCAGTATGTAAATGTTGATGATTATCTCTCGCCGGAGCTACACGCCCGCGTCGAAAAAGACGTCATCACGATATGTACCGCTCTCGGCTATGACCTCAATACGGTCGAATTTGCCATCAAAGACGGCATCCCGTACGCGATCGATTTCATGAACCCGGCACCTGATGCGGAACTTGCCTCCGTCGGCGAATTTAACCACCGCTGGATCGTCGATAACATGACCGAGTTTATCTTGCGTAAGTTAAAAGAAGGCTGGGAAACACCCGAATATAGATGGTCAGCAATGCTCAACCCTCCGGAGAAAGCGGTGATAATAGCTTAGGCTTTAACGAATACTGACCTAAAAAGGGCTTCGTCCAGTAAAGACGAAGCCTTTCTTTCTGCATCTAACCACCATATTCATGGACTCAAGGGCTCGACGATAATAACTACTATTTTGGCGTGACTAGCACCACCGCATGTTAGGGGAATGATTCTAATTCTTCGCTGCAGACTTATGACAAGTAGCACAATTTGTTGCGCTTGGAACCTTTGACCCCGTCGTTCGAAACCGGATCTCGAAATGACAAACGTCACACGCGGAGTGAAACGCGAGTTGATTTGTGATCATAGTTACCTGTTTGGTTTCGGGGTCGACGATCGATGGTATCGCGTCCAAAAGTTTCGGTTTGCGTCCGCTTCGTGCGTGACAATCGCGACAAGCGGCCACACCGGCTTTTATCGGGTCAGCTGCGTAGAGTTCGGCGGTAAGCGTAGTTGTGCGTCCTATTGGCCAGACTGTATTATGCGGAGGTATCTTATCAAGATCCGACGCAGGCTGGGCGGTGTGATGGCATTCTATGCAGAGGATCGGGCCGCCAATATTGTACTCGCCCCCGTTATGTTTTACGTGATTAAACGTAACTTTGCCGAGTTTTGCCTCCTTTCCAAGTATGATCACCTCAGGGATGACTTTTTTCTTTTCGTCAGCCGGTTTAGGCAATCGTTGAGCTTTAGGGTTAAGAGTGTCGACAATAAGAAAGCCCGCCGCCATCAAAAACATTACTAAAATTGGAGGTAGGACATTTCTCATAACACGCAAATAAACAGGATCTTCGTGGCAATTCTATATCCTCGTATGAATATTCGGTGTGATCGTGGTCACCAATAAATAAGGTTAATGTTATACGTTGTGGTAAAAAACGAAGTGCGGCCCCTCGGCATTTGTGGATGAGACCTAGTCGCCCGACTCGACCAGGGCATATGGGATCCGGTGTGAAAGCATTCGCGAGCTGATGATAAGGCCGGTCCATACCAGCAAACTGACGGTCGAGGCTGCCCAGCCGATATTGGCGACGAGCGTGTCGTCAAAAAAAAGCCCGACCGCGATCAGCGGGAATGAAAGGAAAGTGATGTTCAGCGTCGTTCGTTTAGACCGTTCGAGCGTTTCGAGCATATTGACGCGGCCGATCTCAAGCTCCATATACTCTTCGTCAGAGTTGAGCGAGGAAAAATAGTCGGATTCATTACGTGTCCAACGCCGAAGGCTCGGCGTAGTGGCTAACCGATTCGCCGTCGAAAATTGATGTATAACGTGAGCGATCTTGCCGTCACGCAAAGACATTTCTGCCAATCCGCGAGCCGCACGGAAATTCTCACCAATGTGATCAAAAACACGCTGAAAGACGATCTCCGCACGTCGCCACTCACCAAGCGAAAAATAATACTCACCAAGCCGCGACAGCAGGTCGCCGTCGTTAGCAACGTGTCGCTCGGACAGCCGTAGCGTAGCGAGAGCTTTACGCTCAAGACGAGGGTCCCGTTTGACGGCGGCAAAGGCATGCAGACAGCGGGCAAATTCGAATAGCAGCCGACCGTCGGCCCCGCGGATCCTCAGGGCGCGGCGAAAAGCTTCGAGTGCCTGCGGCAGATAACCCGAAACGCGAAGCTCATTGCCTAGCACGCGTAGATCTTCGGCTTTTTCATCATCAAACGGGGTGCCGCTCCGCTGCTTTCGCTTTTGCGTAAAAAGATCCGAGATCGTGCTTTCGATAGCCTCGGCTGACGGGATGCGGGCAAACTCTGCTTTCATCAGCGTCTCCTTCGGGTCGGCAAGAAATTCGCTCAGCTCAAGCGAACGCACATCCAGCGAATTCTCAGCGAGCTTTGGCAAGATGCTTTTTATCATCCGGCGATAATCCTCGCCACCCGAAGCGATCGCGATGCTCAACCCTTTGCCGCGAATGATCGTGCGATAACGATAATGGACGCTGCCGCCGCGTTTTAAGGCACGGATCGATCGCGTTTCGACCTGTTCGATATCTGTGATCTTTAGGCGGCGGCGTGTGCCGTTAAACCACGACCAAAATCGCGGCAACAGTCCGGTCCGCTGTAAACTCTTTCCGTCAAAAGTGATGCGGTCACGCAAAGCGAGAAACGGCAGCACGATCCATGAGATGCCAAACGCAGCAAAGCCAGCAATATCTATCTCAAGATAGAAAAGCAGTGCCGAAAGAAATGTGCCCAGAAATAATGCGGAAAAATAGCTGTGTGGTGAGACGCGGATCGTGACCGGCTCTGTGGGTTGAGCGGCGGCGGTTATGTCGTCCGCCGCTTTGATCGTGCTCAGACCTGTTTGTTTTAGATCGCTCAATAATTTGCCCTCGTTGCACTTTAGAAAGCGCGATTGCGGGCGGGTTTCTCCTGAAATATTTAACCGTTGCCAAATGGCGACTCAGGCGTCGGATCGACGATCTGCTTGGCACGCTCAGGGTCAAGTTCCGTCAGCTTTTTCTTAGCATTTGTTGCGGTCTCGGTCATTCGAACGGGCTTGCCATCGAGGTCTTTTGCTTCGCTTGCGGCCTTAGCAATGTTGAAATAGATGTCGGCGGCCTCTTGTTTCTTGCCCTGCTTTTCATAAAGCTTGGCGAGCTCAAAATTGACCGTGTCCTTGGCAACCACCGGGTCTGCCATTGCGGCGAGTTCCTGATAGAGCTTAATTGCCTCATCGACCTTATTGTCGTCAGCACGAGTCTGAGCAAGCGCAAACTTTGCAAGCTTTGCCGATTCGGAGGTGCCGGCCGAAATTCCCTCAAGCTCTGTAATACCCGCCGCACGATCCGACATCAGTTTGTTGACTGCGATAAAGTACTTAGCTTTTTCGCCGACAGAGCCGCCATATGTATCGGCGACCTTTTGAAACTCCGCGATCGCAGCGTCGGCGCGTTCTTTTTCGGTCTTAAATGTCTTTTGTGTGGAACCGGGTTGTGCTCCCGTTGGCGAGATCTGAGCCTGTGATGTCTCGATAGCTTTGCCAAGCGCGGTCTGTGCGGCACCACTTGAGCGGCCGTTCCAACGCATAAAAAGAACGATCAGAATTACCAGTACGATCACCGCACCGAGGCCGTAAAGCATCGTTCGGCCTTTGCCCTCAAACTTTTTGCCAAAGCCCTCGATCTTAGGTATTACCTGCTGTTGAAACGGGTCAACATAGGTCTTTTTTACCTCAGGGGTTGCGGCGGCGGCCTCTAGCTGTTCAAATCTTCTCTTTTTTCGTGACATCGTTCAAAAAACTGCAATTACTGCTTGCTCTATCGTTATATAATCGGGCATACAAAGCCCTTTGCAAAAGAGTTAATTTACCGTAAAACGGGCGTTAGAGCAAATAAGTAAAGGGTAAATATCAGGATGGCACCGATGAAGAAAAATATTGGACACGAAATTTTTATGGGAACTAATTCCTGTAACGGGTGTCTAATATGTATAGTTCGCAAAAAAGCGAACGGGCAATTTGATAGCTTCTCTACAGAGAGAACGCAAAAAGGCGGGCGATGACGTTGTTCAAGTCGATAACATTTGACGACGACAAGATCGGACAGGGCGTGGTTTCTGCACCTGCTATCTCCGCACACGCAAGCGAAGAAATTGCCTTTATTGACAAACTACGCGCAGGCGACGAGGCCGCATTTGAAACGCTGATCGACCGTTATTCGGGTGACATCTACGCGATGCTCTACCGGCTGACCGAGAGCCCCGAAGAAGCAAGCGACCTGACGCAGGACACATTTCTGCGGGCACTAAAAGCGATCAAAAGCTTTCGTGGCGAGTCAGAGCTAAAGACTTGGCTCTTTCGGATCGCCATCAACGAATCGCGAAATCGGTTTCGCTGGTGGAAACGCCGAAGGCGTGACGTAACGATCTCGCTGGATGCTACGCTCGGTGATTCGGAAACGAGATTTTCTGATACGCTGGCTGATAATGCGACAAGCCCTGAGGACGCGACGCTCGCCCGCGAACGCGAATATGCGCTCCACACGGCGCTCCAGGAAATGCAGGAGATCTATCGCGAAGCGGTCATCCTGTGCGACATCGAGGGATTGAGTTATGACGAGACGGCAACGGCTTTAGGCGTCGGACTGGGAACGGTGAAATCGCGTATATCACGCGGCCGCGACGAACTGCGGCGGAGACTAAAGGATTTTTGACAATTTGACGGGAATGGCTGTCTCGCCCCGGTCTCATTTTTTAATGACTAAATAAATCGGTGCCAAACGATAGGTCAAGAGAGAGCGAGAGTTGGGTTTTGGAGTCATGAAAAGCGGAATATTGGCGGTTGTTTGAATCGACCAGCAACATCGATCACAAGATCACCGAAAACACCGCCGATCTAAAAAACCGGATCACAGCACGAGCATTGTCACCTGACGACAGGAGACAGCCGGGGCCAGCCAGCCATTCGCGTCAAAGATATTTACGGCAATGAAATGCACGGAAATAAAAACTGAACTCGCTCTATATTCTGACGGTATTCTGACCGGCGGCGAACAGACTCACGTCAAAGAGCATCTGGACGCTTGTCCTGTTTGCCGGCAAGAGCTTGCTGAAATGAATGCGATAAGAGCTTCGATGCGGCAAATGCAGCGGCCTGCTCTTTCGGTTTCTTTGCAAGATCAGCTAAAACGCAACGTCCGCACGGAGATCCGGCGCGAAAAACGCTCATGGTTGCCTGTGTCGAGTGAAATTCGAGCTGTCTTTAACACGCGGATAATGCCCTATGCGGTCGGTGTAATGGCGACGCTCGTTATGGCTTTTACGCTATTGACGACAATGTTTTCAGGGATGCGCGACCGTGGTGTCGTAACTGCATCAAACCCATCGGGCATTGACACCGTGATGCTCGCGAGCAATCGCGATCCTTTCCAGGTTCAATATCCCGATTCCCTTTCTGCGTCAGATTACGCCAAAACGCGTCTCGACATCTCGAGTGAATCGCCGAGTGTGAATCCGCAGGGAGCATTGATCGCGTTGACCAAGTCGCTTGTTCGCGGAGGGATGAAAGATGATGAGGTTGTGGTCGTGGCAGACGTCTTTGGCAACGGGCTGGCCCGGATCTCTGAGGTAGTCGAGCCTTCGCGTGACAGCCGAGCCATCTCTGAACTGCAAAAAGCACTAGAATCAGATCCGGCTTACTCGCCATTTGTGGCGGCAAATCTTGATAAACGGTCAGACAGCGTTCGGGTCGTTCTCCGCTTTCAAAGCGTCGATGTCCGTACCGGAACGCGTCCCCGAAAACGATACTAATTACATCTTATCGATCTCAGCCTTGACGCGGGCCGCAAGAGCCGGATCTGCCTGTAACAGCTTGTTATACTGCTCAGTCGCTGCCGCTTTGTTCTTTACACGCGTATAACAGATCCCCATGTTCGCCATCGCCCTCGTAAACTTAGGGCTTAGCGACAGACATTTTTGATAAGCGGCGATCGCCTTATCAAACTGCCTATCCGCAAAATAAGCATTTCCAAGTAGATACCAGCCATCAGAATACGCCGGATTCTTTGTCGTGTAATCAAGCAAACCTGTCACAGCACGGGCGTATGCTTTTGTTGCGTCGGCAGATTTGTTGGTAGAAACAAGTGCATTACCTAGATAAAAGTATGTCTCGCCGTCATTTGGTGCGATCCGCAACGCTCCGTTGCAAGCCGTAATGGCTAGTTCAAAACTCTTTGTCTCGTTGTAAGCACGGCAAAGATTTGTGTACGCCATCGGCTGATTTGGCAGCAGTTGAATGGCAGCTTTCGCCGCATCAATTGCTTTGCTCGGGTCGCCAGCCAGGCTGTAATACCAGCTCAGATCGGTAAAGAGATTGCCATCGCTCGGGAATAATTTCAAACCTTGCTTAGAAGTATTGATCGCATCGTTAAAGCGGTTTTCGCTTCGATAAAGTTCCGACAGATTACGATACGACTGAACCAGATCAGGTTTTGCGTTTATGGCTTTTTGATAAGCATCGATCGCGCGGCTGGTATTTCTCATGCGTTGATGAGCCTCGCCTAACAAATAATAGGTTTCGCCGACGAACCGCGTTCCGTTAGCAAGAGCCTTTTCAGCGCTATCAGCCTGGGATTTAGGGTCGTTCATGCCCAAATAAATGCGGGCGATGTTGTAATAAATGTCGCCGTCCTTTGGCGCCAACTGAGCCGCTTTGTTAAAGCTATCTAAAGCGGCGGTATAGGCGTTGCGGGCAAGGTTGATCTCACCAGCGGATTTCAACAGAACGACGTCATTCGGTGTCAGAGCAAGAGCTTTGTTCACCTCGGAAAGGGCGGCGTCAAAATTCTTGGTCTCGTAATAAATATAGGCACGAATTTTGTGGATATCGAGCGGTTTGTAACCCTGGCTAAGGGCGAGAGCAAACTCATTTAGAGCCTCGATATTTTCCTGCAAATAATAGTGGGCGTAGCCCTTAAAATAATGTGCTTTGGAGTTTGTCGATACCAGCGCCACCGACTGGGCGTATTTATCGACGGCCTCGCGATAGTTTTTAGCCGCGAATGCCTTATCTGCGGCTTCCTGTAGCTTTTTAGCGGCATCGCGGTCCTTTTTGCTCTGCGCAAGAGCACCTGCCGACAACACGCCAAGCAAGATAAACAATATCGATAGTTGTCTAAATAATTTCATGTACATCAGTCTCCGGACTATTGAACAATGGTCGTGCGGTCGTCGCGCCCTTTTGGTTTTGGTGTCGCCTTAACTGTTGGCGGTTTTGTCGTCTGAGCAGGTGGCGGTGTCTTTGACGCCACCGGCGTGTCAGGCCGCGTGTCCGACGGAGTTGTCAAAATAACCTTGTTTGTATTGGTGCCCGCGGCCGTATTGGTCTGGGTCACTTCCGAATTAGTATTCGTATTCGCGTTGCTGTCCGCAACCACACTTTCGGTCGGCGCCGGCGAAGCTGTTGCCGCGGGCGTCGGTGTAGCTTTGACCTGCGACGGCAAATAATAATTATTGTATGCGTACCAACCGCCGCCGCCCGCTATAGCCGCAAGCACTAGCAATCCAACAATGCCGCCGACAACCATTCCGCTTTTTGATTTCTTTTTTGCCTGTGGTGAAGCAACATTTGGTGCAGTTGCACCGGCCGCTGCAGCCATCGCGATGGGCGCCTCGACCGCCGGCCTTGGCTCGTTCACAACAGTTTCTTCTTCGATCTCGGGTGCCGGATCAGTCTCAATTACAGGAGCCGAAAATACCTGTGTCTGAATGTCGGATTGTTTTACCTCATCGGCCGTGGCAACGTCATCGATCGGAATAGTTTCATCGACGTGCAAATGGTCACCGATCGGCACCGTCTCTTCCGCATTTATGTCCTCGACAATATAGGTAGTCGCTACTGGGACAACAGGAATGTGCTCGGTTTCTTGCCCCGATATGGTCTCGGCGGCAGGAGCTTCGGTGATGACCTTGGTCGTTGCTTCGTCTCCAACGATCAACATTGTTGCCGCACCATCAACATCGGATGGTTTCTCAGCACCGCCCGTACGATTAAACGCACGACGCAGCTCTTTTTGCATATCGGCGGCCCGATCATAGCGGTCGTCCTGACGCACCGCCATACCTTTGAGGATAACATCGGAAACCGCCTTGCTCACCTCAGGATTAAAATCTGATGGCGGTTTAACCGGATCAGGCTTTCCACCGAGCATTGCATCCGCGCGTGTCAGCGAATCAGCCGGGATCGTATTTGAAAGCAACTGGTACAAGGTTGCCGAGAGCGAATAAATATCGCTACGTGCGTCCGTGCCCGTTCCGCGAACCTGCTCCATCGACGCAAAATACGGCGAATACCC
Source organism: uncultured Chloracidobacterium sp. (assembly GCA_964543865.1). GTDB lineage: Bacteria > Acidobacteriota > Blastocatellia > Pyrinomonadales > Pyrinomonadaceae > OLB17. The sequence goes on along the minus strand of CAZIZR010000017.1, from coordinate 4,100 downwards.
AACCACGCTACCGGTGCCCAGCGATGCTGATTCCGACTTAGTGTCAAAATCCTTTGACAGGCCAAAATCTAACAGGACGATGTGATTGTCGTCGGTCAGCTTCAAATTCTCGGGCTTGATGTCACGGTGAATGATCGGCGGTTCGTGCGAGTGCAAATAGTTTAGGGCGTCGAGCAATTGGTCAGCCCAAAACATCACCCAGCTCAGTGGCAGAGGCTTTCCGGCACTCTCAAGCCTTTTGCCAAGATCATCACCGGAGATATGTTCCATCACGAGGTACTGGTCGTTGCCCTCGATAAAATGATCGATAACTTTTGTCAGTACAGGATGTCGCAGACGCCCGAGTATTTTTGCTTCACGCTCAAACGCAGCGCCAAGCTCGGGGTTTTCTTTGAACATCGTCCGCTTTAACGCGACCGCACTGCCGAGGCGTTGATCGACCGCCAGATAAACTTCGCCCATACCGCCTTTGCCGATCATCTGGACGACCAGATAGCGGTTTTGGATCATTGAATTTGGTGCAATTTGTTTCATGCTCAGTTTTTATCCGATCTTTAGTTTATCTGGCGGCAATATCGCCGGCATTCCTTTGTGTTGATAACAGCGTACATTTCCCTTTACCCGACGCGAACACGGCGTTCCCTTTTTTGTCTCAGCCCCGCAATGATACCCGATCTCCTCTACCGGCTTTTGCACGGGTTGCAGATCTGTCGGCTGCGAAACCAATGTTCGCGGAGCCGTCATCGAGCTTTGCACTTCGGACGCACGCGGCGTCTCTATATTCGCCGGTTGAGACGCGGGCTGTTGCATAGCCGTTGCCTGATTTGTTTGCTTTGCCGCTGGCTTAGCAACCAAATTTGCTACCGGCGCCGTCCCACTTCGCAAATAACCGCCAATGCCAAATATCCCTATCAAGATCCCACCGGCAACAACCGCTCGCGGCAACAGATCCTGCCCTTTGAATTCCGATTCGCAAACCTGACAAAACCTGCGGCTCGTGAGCAAACCCCAATCGGCCCGCTCAACTTTCTCACCACAGTTTGCACAAAAATTCGGGCGAAAAAACATCAGTTTCCTCACAACCTAAGCCGTTCGACGTTGAAACTGCTTTGGGCAACCGGCACATTTCGAAGTTGAAACGATTATAAACCATAAATCGTAATCTGTTAAGCATTTAGCGCACCCCGCGTGCAACTGTGTTTCGATTCTATGCGTCAAATTGCTAACATTTCGTTATGAGCTTGTCCAAAGCGATATTCCTCGTTACAGCATTACTTTTTGGCATCATCACCGTTACCGCTCAGGACGACGATCCGATCCGCGTTGATTCGTCGATCGTTCGATTAAATGTCGGCGTCGTTGATCCGCGTGGACGCCCTATTTTAAGCCTCAACAAAAACAGTTTTGATCTTTTTGAGGATGGGGTAAAGCAGCAGATAACCCGATTCGAACCAAGCGAAGCTCCGTTTAGCGTAGTGATAATGCTCGACATGAGCGGATCTACATTGGGTTTTCGTCAGGTCATTAAACAATCAGCGGTCAGGTTTATCGACGCTCTCTCGCCAAATGACCGTGTGGCTGTGATCGAGTTTTACGACAAGATCAACCTGCGTAACGATTTCACGACAGACCAAGGTATCATTGCAAATTCTATTGCCGTATCGAATGGACGCGGCAAAACGCAGCTTTATAAAGCCCTCGATTTTGCCCTAGATAAGCTCTCAAAAGAAAAAAGCCGGCGTAAAGCGATCATCGTTCTAACTGACGGTGTCGATTCGGATGTGCAGAATATCGACCGCAAATCACTCGAATCGTTAAAGGACGACCAGGTCTTAAATGCCATAAAACCCGAGTCCAGCGAGATACTTAACCGTGTCCTAAACCGCAGTGACGCTCAGGGCGTGACGATCTATCCGCTGGCTCTGCCTACGGGTGATCCGGCAAAGCTTGCCGACCCGACGCCCCGACAGATCGCCATGTTCAAAGCCTCGAGGGCACGACTACAACTCGTCGCGGACCGTTCCGGCGGCCAGTTAAACTCTATCAACCGACTCGAGGAAATGGGCCGGCTTTACGCCCAGGTCGCCGCCGATCTGCGAACCCTTTACACGGTCGAATACAACCCCTCAAACGAAAAACGCGACGGCAAATGGCGTTCGATAACCATCGCCGTCAAAAACTCCGACTACATCTCACGAACACGTCAGGGCTACTACGCCAAGTAAAAAGTTAGAAATGAGAATTGAAAATTGAGAATTAAAAAGAGATAATGTCCGTTCGGTTTTGATAAGGAATTATCAATTTTCCGTTTTCCATTCTCAACTATTCGCACCCGTAGCTCAGCTGGATAGAGTACTTGACTACGAATCAAGGGGTCGCATGTTCGAATCATGCCGGGTGTACCATATATAAAATAGGCGGCTCATCAACGAGCCGCTTTTTTGCGCCCGCCTTTTTGTTGCATCGCCTTTTCTCGGATGTTATAAATACCTTTCCGTTATTATTTTCTGACAACTCAATTTAATTGTTCGTTCGCCGCCGGATGTACGCCACTAGTGTATTTGAAATGCGGCTATTAACTGATGGTAAGTAACCAACCTAAGGAGAGATTTCGATGAAAGCAACCGCAGTTAGAGTTTTGCTGATGAGCCTGTGTTTAATGGCGTCAGCCATGATCTTGACCGCCCAGGAAACGCCGCCTGACGGCCCGCCAACTCCCGGTGGACAGCGGCCCGGAGCAACCCCGTCAACCGACCCGCAACCGTATGACAAGGTGATCACTAAAGATGCTAAATCGAAAGACGGTGTTTTTAAGGTTCACCAGATCAAGGACAAATATTTTTACGAGATCCCAAAAGCGGAGATCGACAAGGAATTTCTTCTCGTTAGTCAGATAGCTAAAACGACGCTCGGGGTTGGCTATGGCGGCCAAGCACTGTCGCGTCGCGTTGTCCGTTGGGAAAAGATCGATAATCGTATTTACCTGCGCAGCATTAATTACAGCATCGTTGCAAATCCGTCGTTGCCGATCGCTGAAGCCGTGCAGAATTCGAACACCGATTCGATCATCATGGCATTCCCCGTTGCAGCATACGGGCCAAACGAGTCGATCGTGATCGACGTCACCCGTATGTTCAATACGGACGTTTTTGAGCTGAGTGCCCGCCAGCGTTTAAATGCTACGGCGCTCGATGCGACGCGTTCGTACATCGAGCGTGTTTCTACATTCCCGACAAATATCGAAGCGCGCTCATCAATGACATACACACGGGCTGCTACTCCGCCGGGAGCTCCGGCAAATCCAGCGACCGCCGGCGGCATGCCTCCGGGAAGCGCTACGGTGGTGCTGCACCACAGCATGGTCAAATTGCCCGCAAACCCCATGATGCCGCGCCTCTTTGACGACCGCGTCGGCTATTTCTCGGTCGCTACTATGGACTACGGACGCCCCGAGCATCGCGCTCAGGAACGCCGTTTTATCACTAGATGGCGGCTTGAAAAGAAAGATCCTAATGCCGAAATGTCAGAGCCGGTAAAGCCGATCGTTTATTACGTTGATCGCGCGACTCCGGCTTGGCTCGTCCCATATACGATAAAAGGCGTTGAGAAATGGCAAAAAGCATTTGAGGCTGCAGGGTTTAAGAATGCGATCATCGCCAAGATGCAGCCTTCTAAAAAAGAAGATCCGGATTTTGATCCGGAAGACGCTCGTTATTCAGTGATCCGCTGGCTACCATCGACAATTGAAAACGCATCGGGGCCGCACATCAACGATCCGCGCACCGGCGAGATCCTCGAATCTGATATTCAGATGTATCACAACATCATGAATCTTCAGCGGTCGTGGTACTTCACACAGGTCGGACCACTCGATCCGCGTGCTCAAAGATTTCCTATGCCAAATGACCTGATGGGGCAGCTCGTCGAATATGTTGTTGCACACGAAGTTGGTCATACGCTCGGATTTCAGCACAATCTGAAGTCCAGCTCGACCTATCCGCATGAAAAGGTTCGTGATAACGAGTGGGTAAAAAAGATGGGCCACTCGCCAACGCTGATGGACTATTCGCGGTTTAATTATGTCGCACAACCCGAGGACG
>CAZIZR010000016.1:0-85415 GCA_964543865.1 uncultured Chloracidobacterium sp. | reverse complement strand
GTGATAAAAGTGGTGGCTGGAGAGGGACTTGAACACTCGACCTCGGGGTTATGAATCCCGCGCTCTAACCAGCTGAGCTACCCAGCCACGAACATTTGATTATAGTTTCTGAAGCAAAAAAATCAAGGCGGACAATATCTATGGCTTGCTTTGTTTCCATGTGCTGATTTACGACGCAACGCGCCCACGGCGTTTGTCGTCAAATATTGAGATATAATCGCTATATGTTATTTGCCGTAAGATCGTATGTGTTTCGTGTCGTGGTGGCTGCGTCGCTAGTTATCGCGGCACATTTGTTTGTTTTCGCACAGGCTAAAAAGCCCGCCGCAAACGTGTACCGCACGGTCACGATCAGCTCTCAGCCAAGTGCCGGCGTTTGGATCGACGGCGTGAAATACGGAACGACTGACAAGACGGGTAAGCTCACGATAAAAACCGTCGCGGCCGGAGCACATACGCTGCGAGTTCGCTCTGACGGCTACAAGGAAAAGACCCAGCCGCTCGCGGCAACACAAAAGGGCGAGATAAAGGTTGAACTAATCAAAACCACAGACGAAGCCGAGCTTGCATTCCAAGAGGCTGAGCGGTTTTTGTCGGTTGACCGCGACAAGGCCGTCGAATCATATCAGAGAGCCGTCAAGCTGCGGCCAAACTTTCCTGATGCTTACGTCGCGATGGCGCGTGTTATGACCGAGCTTGGCGATCTGGACGAAGCCGAGGCTGCGATCGCGTCTGCCCGCAAACTGCGTCCCGGCTTTGCCGAGGCGTCCGCCGTTTTGGGCCGCATTTACAAAGAGAGCGGTGAAGAGGATAAGGCTATCGCCGCGTTCAAACGCTCTATCACCGAGGGCAAGGGTTTTCAGCCGGAGGCATATGCCGGACTCGGGCTTTTTTACAAAGAAAAAGCCGAAGGCTTTGGCGGCTCAGGCGATTTTGAGAATGAGGGCGTCAACTACGTCGAATCTGCCAAGTATCTGAAAAACGCCGTCAAACAGCTTGCGGGCTCGCCTGATTCGATGGTAATTATGCAGTTGCTCGGCCTCGTCTATGAACGCGAGAAAAAATACGCCGAAGCCATCGCCGTGTACGAAGAATTTCTCACCGTTTTCCCCAACAGCGTCGAGGCAACCGCAGTACGCTCGTTCATCGTCCAGCTCAAAAAAGATTTCGCGAATCAGTAATTCGTGAATTTAGATCGCCGTTTCTGGTCCGGTCCGGACCAAGGTGGACCAAGATGGACCAAGGTGGACCAGATCGGAAAAATACGTCATTTCGTGCAAAACACGACAAATCCGCAAAAAAGCGTTTCAATTCCGGTAAAGATGTGCCAGTATTTGCCCATGAACAAAATAGCGGCAGACGATCTAAAAAAGATTAGGAATCGCAGAACCGCACTTCTGACCCCATTTTTCTTTCTACTTGCCTTTTTGTCCGCTACGGCTCAGGCGCAAACTGCTGCGGCTCCAAAGCAATTAGTCGTTGTCAAAGAATATAAGCATGAATTTGCATATGATCTTTCTGATGATGGGGCCTTGCTTATTCTGGATACGTATACGAGAGGATACGATCCCAGAACAAAGACCGTTGAGAGAGGCCGCGACCGGATAATTGAATTTGAGAGTGGAAAGGAAATTGACAAGTTCGATTGGTTTGGTGTCAGAGGAGGAAAATTCTTGCCTGGATCTCATCTAATTCTTCTTCGGGATTACGTTGCAAAAACAAAAGAATTAGACAAAAAGGACGTGTCCATAAGGGATACCGCAACAAAGGAGACCCGTAAATGTTTAGTCACCAATATAGCAAATGGGGATTTCAGAGGTGGTGACATATATTCTCTTGACGCGCAGCGTGCAATCGTTGCATTCGAAGGAAATGGAAGCATGTCTCCTGAAAAACTCTTTCTATTGACATTCCGAGATTGTGGCTTAAAGCAAATCGGCCAGATAATACCGGACGATGCCTCCAATTCACTGCGGTCGCTAACACCTTTTAGCTCGCGAAATAATCGATTCTTTGCATTCCGAGTAATTTCGTCTAATGAAGGAGAAATAGCTATTTGGGATATAGAGACAAATGAGGTTATCAAGTGGCTCGGCTCACGATTCCCATATTCAGACGGTGCTGGTTATACGCCTGATGGGAAGTATTTTTTTGTTAATCGTTCGGAAAATGGTAAAACATATTGCCAACTTTATGAGACGGAAAAATATGAACTAGTCGTACAAAAAGAGCTACCGTACAGATCCGGTACGGTCGCGTTTTCACCGGACGGAAAATACATGGCATTTAGTTACAACAATGTGGTCAAAAACCGATTATTCGCGTATGTTGAACCAACGGTTGAACTATACGATACAACGACATGGAATAAAGTCGCCGCGGGGAAATATCCACGATACCCCTATGTACGGGACAGAACTTTTCCTATTTCAGGTGGAATCACCGAATTCACACCAGACAGTAAATACTTGATCACAACACCGGATTACACACGAGTCTGGCGGATCCCTTAATAGAATCGAGACAAAGCACTGCGATTCTGTTATGGCAACCCGCAAATTGAAAAGGCTTCGTATATCGAGAAGCCTTTTTTCATTCCCTTAGGTCAATCTGACCGAAATTTCCTTTCCTTTCTTACAAAAGAATTGTTGACACTCGTGGGTTTAACAATGTATTATTAGGAGTCAACGATGTTTATCATCGTTTTCCATATAGCTCCTCTCGTTCAATTAGACCGAAACATCCTCTTCATAAAGTACCCTTTGCCCGGGTTTTTTCAGAGGCAGAGGGCCCCGCAGAAACAATGTCAGCAAAACTTGGTGAAATCCTAGTCCGCGAAAATCTGATCACGTCGCAGCAGTTGCGCGAGACGCTGGAATACCAGCGTGAGCATGGCGGCCGTTTGGGAGCAAACCTGGTCAAGCTTGGTTTTGTATCGGACGACGTCGTCACCGCAGTCCTGTCCCGCCAGTATGGTGTGCCGTCCATCAACCTCGATCTCTTTCAGATCGAAAAAGACGTTATCAAACTGATCTCTGAGGAGGTCGCTCAAAAATATTCGGTGCTGCCGATCTCTAAGGTCGGTGCGACGCTCACGATGGCGATGGCCGATCCGACCAATGTCTTTGCCATGGACGATATCAAGTTCATGACGGGGCTGAATGTCGAGCCGGTGATCGCGTCCGAGACGTCGATCATGTTCGCGATCGCAAAATATTACAACGGTTCGAGCGAGATCGACATTTTCGACGCCGCGTTTGCCGTCGAGACCGAAGCCGCCGTCGCCCTCAACGGCAAGAACGGAAAAGCAGCAAAAAATGGTTTCAAGACCGCCGACCCATCTGAAAAACTGTCAGCATCTGACCTCGATGTTTCGCTCGACCGGTTTGAATTTGCCGGCGGCGACGAGGGCGAAGATTTCGAAGTTTTAGAAGAAAAAGACGAGATCGATCTCGCGGCTCTCGCCCGTGCCAGCGAAGACGCTCCGGTCGTCCGGTTGGTTAACGTGTTGATGGTCGATTCCCTTCGCCGCGGAGCGTCTGATATTCACGTCGAGCCATACGAAAAAGATTTCCGCATCCGTTTCCGTATTGACGGTGTTCTCTACGACGTGATGCATCCGCCGCTCAAGATCCGAGATCCGCTAATATCGCGTCTCAAGATCATGGCAAAGCTCGACATTTCCGAGAAACGTCTGCCGCAGGATGGCCGCATCAAGATCAAGGTAAAGATCGACAACCGCTCACGCGAACTCGATTTTCGTGTGTCGACACTGCCGACGCTCTTTGGCGAAAAGGTCGTGCTCCGTTTGCTTGATAAAGACAAGCTGATGCTCGACATGACCAAGCTCGGATTTGAGCAGGAGAGCCTCGATAAATTTAAACGTGCGATCGCCAATCCTTACGGCATGGTGCTCGTCACCGGTCCGACCGGTTCTGGTAAAACGAACACATTGTACTCGGCGCTTCAGGCATTGAATACGTCTGAGACGAACATCATGACGGCCGAGGACCCGGTCGAATTTAACCTGCAGGGCATCAATCAGGTGCAGATGAAAGAGCAGATCGGCCTAAACTTTGCCGCCGCACTTCGCTCGTTCCTGCGTCAGGATCCTAACATCGTGCTCGTCGGCGAAATTCGAGATTTTGAAACCGCCGAAATTGCGATCAAAGCGGCTCTTACAGGCCACCTTGTGCTTTCGACACTGCATACCAACGACGCTCCGTCAACGGTGTCGCGTCTCGTGAATATGGGTATCGAGCCATTTTTGGTCGCGACATCGGTCAACATCATTCAGGCACAGCGGCTGATCCGCCGCGTTTGCAGCGAGTGTAAAGAAGAAGTCACCATGCCGGCCGAAGGGCTGATCGAGGTCGGCTTTTCACCGGATGAAGTGGCGGAATTGAAACTTTACAAAGGCAAAGGCTGCTCGGTCTGTAACCATACGGGGTACAAAGGCCGTGTCGGACTTTACGAGGTCATGGAGATCACCGACGAACTCCGCGAGCTCATCATAATTGGCGCCAGCGCAATGGAATTACGGAGAAAAGCGATCGATCTGGGAATGATCACCCTACGCGAATCGGGCCTGTGCAAGATCCGCCAGGGCATCACGACAGTCGAAGAAGTTGTTAAGGAAACGGTTCTATAGGTTTTTGGAGGAATTATGTTAGTCAGGGCAATAGCATTATCATTGGCACTCTTGATCGGCGGAGCGACGCTAATACCGCTCGCAACCGAAAACACCGAGGCGGGGCCGCGTCATAAACGCAAGAGGCACAAAGCCAAAAAGTACAAGAAATATTCTAAGGGCTGGTGGCGTCAGTATCGGGCCCGCATGAAGCGCAAAAAGGCGATGCAGGCACGCAAACGTGCACTCAGGCTTCGACAGCTCCGTCTCGCACGTGCGCGCGCAGCGGAGCGGAACAACGGCGAAAACGTCACGAAACCAAACGTCGCAAAGCGTCAGCAGCCTGAGGCAAAAGCAGTTTTGCCGTCCGGCGATGCTGCACCAAAAGGCTGGAGCCCGGCGGCTTCGTCACCGGCAGAGCTAAAATTCCGCGTCGATAACTCGGCGGGCGATCAGGTCGGTTCGGCCTCGATCGCGGTCCTCGGACCGGCACAGGATCAGCCCGGCGATTATAACCGCAGCAAATCTGTCGGCGGTGTCGCAACGACGGCTCTTCGACGCGACGTGATCGACAAGATGATCCGCGAAAATGGCTGGGTCGTAAACGATTACCAAAAAGAGATCGACGGCCAGCAGGTGTATGTGGTTGTCGCCCAGTCACAGGCTAAGAACGGTGCGGTCAACCAGCGTATGTTCTATTTCACAGAGGTTGACGGAAAGATCTACTCGGTCGCGACCAACTCACCCGTTCAGGAAGCCGAACGCCTAGCCGAGGAATCGGAAAAAGTCATTAACTCACTCAAAACCCGCGTTCGCGGTACGCAGAGAGCTGCTCTCAAAGACTAACCCTACCTGCTCTCACTAAAATTATGAGCTACGAAAACCAAACATCCGTCGAATCATCGGTCACGCTCCCTGATCTGCTCAAAAAAATGACAGATCAGGGCGGTTCCGACCTGCACCTATCGACCAACTCTGCCCCGCAGGTTCGCGTACACGGACATCTGGCCCCGCTTTCCGGGTTCCCTGTACTGACGCCGTCCGACACCAAACGTCTCGCGTATTCCGTGTTGACCGACGCGCAAAAGCACCGGTTTGAGGAAAACCTCGAGCTCGACTTTTCGTTCGGCCTCAAAGGAATGTCGCGTTTTCGTGCCAATATCTTTAATCAGAAAGGTGCGGTCGGTGCGGTTTTTCGTGCGATCCCGTATGAGATCAAAACATTCGAAGCCCTCGGTCTGCCGCCGGTTGTTCAGGACATGTGCAAAAAACCTCGCGGCCTGATCCTCGTGACCGGACCGACCGGTTCGGGAAAATCGACGACTCTCGCTTCGATGATCGACAAGATCAATGTCGAGCGCAGAGACCACATCCTGACGATCGAAGACCCGATCGAATTTCTCCACAATCACAAAGGCTGCGTCGTCAATCAGCGTGAGGTTGCTGCCGACACACACTCATTTGGTCATGCCCTGAGAACTGCACTTCGACAGGATCCTGACGTAGTGCTGGTCGGCGAGATGCGCGATCTGGAAACCATCGAGATGGCCCTGCGTATTGCCGAGACGGGCCACTTGACCTTTGCCACGCTCCACACAAACTCGGCGTATTCGACCATCAACCGTATCATCGATGTGTTTCCGGCCGGTCAGCAAGCACAGGTCCGCACACAGCTTTCTCTCGTGCTGGAAGGCATTATGTGTCAGGCACTGCTGCCGAAAACATCAGGTGACGGCCGCGTCATGGCACTCGAAATACTCGTGCCAAATGCCGCTATCCGCAATCTCATCCGCGAGGACAAGATCCACCAGATCTATTCGATGATGCAGACCGGACAGGACAAATTTGGTATGCAGACGTTTAACCAGAGCCTCGCGACGCTGTATCACAAAAAGCAGATCACGCTCGAAGCAGCGATGCAGCGTTCGTCCAACGCCGACGAGTTGAAAGAATTGATCGACCGAGGTTCGGGCCTCAACGACGCCTATACCGGCGGCGGACGCCCGATGACACGCCCACCGGCAAACGGCGGCAGCCCATACGCTCAAGGCCGCAACATCGGCGAACGCCCACGTTAACAGACTTGTAATTGGAGTAATTATGCCAACATACGCATTTAAGGGAAGAAATCGTTTGAACGAACTCGTCGCCGGCGAAAAAGAAGCCGCCAATCAGGACGAGCTGCGTGCTCTGCTCCGCCGCGAGCAGATCATCATGACGCAGGCCAATGAAAAGGGCCGCGAGATCGCCATACCAAAGCTTGGCCGCCGTAAAAAGGTCAAGGCCAAGGAGCTGGCTGTCTTTACGCGTCAGTTTTCCGTGATGATCGATGCCGGTCTGCCGCTCGTGCAGTGTATCGACATCCTCGGCGAACAGCAGCAGAACCCTTTCTTTAAGGATGTGCTCCGTCAGGTGCGTCAAAACGTCGAAGAAGGTTCGACGCTGTTTGCCGCTCTCGAAAAGCACCCGAAAGTATTCGACAATCTCTACACACACATGGTCGAGGCCGGTGAAACGGGCGGTGTGCTCGATCTGATCCTCCAGCGTCTCGCGACGTTGATCGAAAAGGTCGTCAAACTCAAACGCAGCATCGTCTCGGCTTCGATCTATCCGGCAGCCGTTATCACGGTGGCGGTCGGTGCCATTGCGATCATCATGATCGTCGTTATCCCGCAGTTTCAACAGATCTTTCTTGGCCTGTTAGGCCCGGGCGAAGCACTACCGCTACCGACGCGTATCGTCATGGGGATAAGCGGCTTTATCGCCGGTTGGGGCGGCCTGGCCGTGCTCGTAACGCTCATCGGCAGCGGTGTCGGCTTAAAGTTTTACTACGCTACTCCAAAGGGCAAATGGCAGATCGACGGCTTACTCCTAAAGACGCCCATCTTTGGCAGCATCCTGCGCAAGGTCGCGGTCGCACGTTTTTCGCGTATCCTGTCAACGCTGCTTTCATCCGGTGTGCCTATCCTGCAATCGCTGGACATCACGGCTAAGACCGCCGGCAACGTCATTATCGAAGACGCCATCCTCAAGGTCCGTGCCGGCGTCGAACGCGGTGAAAATTTCGTTGACCCGCTCAAGGCGACCAACGTGTTCCCGCACATGGTCGGGCAGATGATCGGCGTCGGTGAACAGACCGGTGCACTCGACGCGATGCTCGGCAAGATCGCCGATTTTTACGAAGAAGAGGTCGATACGGCCATAGCCGATCTGCTCGGTTTGATGGAACCCGTACTTATCGCGTTCCTCGGCGTGACCATCGGTTCGATCGTCATCTCGATGTACCTGCCGCTATTCTCACTCATCGGAAAACTCTCCGGCGGAGCAAAATAGTAAGGAATATTTATGAGAGGCTTTTACACAAGCTTTATGATCGTCACAGGCTATCTGATCATTGGCAGCCTGCTCATGTTCGCAAGCGGCAGGATCGGAAACCTCCTAAAACGTCTCGGCCCCAAACCCGTAAACTACACGCGGCTCTCGATATTTACTTTTGGATGCTGTGTGGCAGTACTTGGAGCATTTGGCGTCACGCTGCATATTATTGCGATCTCGCGCGCAGCATTTGATTTATCTTGAGTCCGCATAGCGGGTGGCAAGCAAAAGGTTTATATCTTTGACCGCTCGTATTGAGCAAATAGTTTGGTGATCTCGGCGTTCAGTTTTTGTTTTTCGGCGAGGTTGGGTGTTTTGTCGCGGAGCTTAACGAGGTCCTCGATCTGTAGCTGCAATTCCTCGGTCCGGTTCTGCGGCTTTTGGGGTTTGCTGATCTGGTATTTGTCGTCCATGAGACCTGCCCCGCTCACTTACTGGCAGAGAATATCTTCATTCGTCAGGTTTCCGCTAACAGAAAGACTGCGGGGCGTAAACGTACAACGTCTTGCCTGCACGCTCAAAGTATAGTTTTGTCCGGTCGCAACATTATCAAACTGGTAGGATCCTAGTGAATTGGCCGTCACATTTCGCGCGACGTTACCCTGATCCGTCAATACAACCCGGGCACCTTTGATGCCCCTGCTTTGGCGAAGCACTCGGCCTGAAATTGTCGCCGTCGTTGCCGCGGTCACGATAACCTGTCCCGTCATCATCTGGCCATGGACAACGCAATAGTATGGAAACGTTCCCGGCGTTGAGAATGTATGGTCAAAGGTCCTGCCCACAGTCCCGGACGTACCACTGTTCCATATACCGTTGGGAGTGCAGCAATTTCCACTGGTCGTAGAGTGAAAGCCGTTTACCCAATTCCAACGTACGATCGACCCCGCCGTGATCGTAACACTGGACGGGGAAAACGTATTGTTTTGAAGATTAACCATTGTGACCGTCCCCGAACCTATAGTCGGAGTATTCGACACCGGATCTTTTTCGGCGTGGCCAAGGTGTTTGGTGGTTTGCGCAAAAACTAAAACAACGAAACAGCCGGTGATCAGCATAATGCCAACGGCAAACATTAATCTACTCTTGTTACCTAACATGGCCGCCTCCGAGGATGGTTTGGCGTCAATAGCCGCTCCACGTATTTGGCGATTATGTCGGCTTCGAGGTTGACGGGGGCTCCGGGTTTGAGCGAGGAGAGGTTTGTCATTTCCCAGGTTTTTGGGATGACGGCGATGTCGAATGAGGTTTCGTTGAGGGCGGCGACGGTTAGCGAGATGCCTTCGACGCAGACGGAGCCTTTGTGGACTAAGTACTTTGCCAGTTCCGTCGGAAAGCCGATGGTCACGGTCCAGAAATCGCCTATCTGCACCGCCGAGATAAATGTGCCGCGTCCATCAACGTGGCCTTGGACAATGTGCCCGCCGAGCCGCGTCGCGGGCGTTACCGCGCGTTCGAGATTAACGGGCGAGCCGACAGCAAGCTGCCCGAGCGTTGTCTTATCAAGCGTTTCCGGTGAAACATCCGCCGCAAATGAGTTTGCCGTAACATCGAGCGCCGTCAGACACACGCCGTTGACCGCGATCGAATCTCCGTTTGCGATATCGCCGGTCACGACCCTCGCAGCAATGACAATCCGCTCACCGCCAGCATAAGGCTCGCGGCTTTCAAGTTTTCCTAGCTCCTCGATCAATCCAGTAAACATTCAATTCTCCGCCGGCACGACAAGCGACAATTTTCTAATATCGATCGAGATGGCCTCGCCGTCTTCGACCTTGTTGTAGATGCTGACAAATTTGTGGCCGCAGCGGATGTCTTCGGGTTTGTAGGACGAACGGGCGTGGACGGTCTGCGAAAACGTCTCGTCGATCGCCGTTATCAAGATCAATATCTCGGCGTCAGTTCCGATGTATTCGTCAGAGGTCAGGCCGTAGAGCGGCGACTTTTCGTTGATCGGATGGACGACGGTCAGGGCGAGCGGCAGGAATGTGACCTTTTTTCGTTCGAGATCCAGGAAATCAAACCGGCGGACGGGTTTGCCATTCTCATTTACAAAACGGGCAAATAGCACCTTGATCTCAAGCTCGATGAGCTGATTGCTGCGCCCGTTGACTAAGCGGAACATCAGCCCTTCGCCGTCTTGGTACGGAGCGATGACGCATACGTCGCTAAAAATGATCTTGGCGACGGGCCGCGCAAACCGTGCGAAAACAACGCCGGTGATGAGCGCATTGGCGAGCAGGCTGTAATACGATTCGATCGTGACGAGTAGATTCGGCACGATTCCCGCCGGATGGATCGTGCCGTAGCCGATCGTCGCAAACGTCTGTACGCTAAAGAAAAATCCGCGGACAAACAGATTTTGCGTCGGATCACCGCTGGTATCAACGAGAGCGGCTTCGCCAAACGCCGAGTAAATTACTCCGAATACGATGTTGCTCAAAAAATAGAGCATCAGCACGAGCAGGAGGAACGTCCTCCACTTCATCGTAAGCAGCGTGTGGTAAAGATTGAGCGACGAAAACAGCGGCAGCCCCGTACGGTGGACGTTGAAAGTGCCGTCCGGATTGAGCAATCGCTGGCGGCTCTGGCCCGTGACGACCGAGCCAAAGCCGAGATCGCGCTCTGCCTCGTCGATGAGGTTACTGTCAGACGGATTGTCGAGAGTGAGTTCGGCCACGTTTGTATGAAGCGATTATAGCGACCTGCGGGCGGAAACGCGACTGTTCAGGAGCGTGCAAGAGATCGCTCAGGCACGCTCATTTACATTCGCCTTTCTGCCCCGCAACACAATATTGTGTAAAATCCAAATATGCCCGAAGCAAAACAACAGGAAACTGAGCCGCCGAAACTTAAGATCGCTGAAACCGGACAGCCCGATATTGGTTCGGTCGCGGATCTGCTCGAGTGGTTCTTGATGTACGACGAACGCACCGCCCGGATGCGTCACGAAAATACCAACGAACTTTTCGGGTGGAAACAGCGTGACGACGAGGCGAACGGCATCGGCATTTACCCGTTTGACAACGCCGAAGCGAGGTTTGCCGTCGGGGCGATACAGGCTCTTGGCGAAAACAACACCGAGCCGCTGCTAAAAGATTGGATCACCGACGTACTCGAAGCCCTCGGCCGTGCCCGCGAAACCAAGACCGAGCTCGAACACAGCTTTAATATGAACGTGGATATGGAAGCATCGTCACTCGCCAAATCCGAACTGCTGACGACGAACACCGAAAAGCGGCTGTATCTCTCAAGCTGCTGGCTCGAAGTCCTTTGCACCGCCGAAGCAAGATTTTTGGGTTTTGTGTATCAGGAGGTCTACGCAAAGGCTTATACTCCGTAACTCAAATCCAACAGGATAGACAGGATGAACAAGAAAATACCATCCTGCTTATCCGGTGCGTCCCGTTAAATTTCTTCTTTATCGAAAGGTTTGGCACTGCCGCATATCGCCGGATTTGAATCCCGTCGCAAAGTACTGCATCCGCTGCTGTGCCGAACCGTGCGTGAACGAATCGGGAATGACGTAACCCTGCGTGCGTTTTTGGATCATGTCGTCGCCGACGGCCGCTGCGGCACGGATCGCCTCTTCGGTGTCGCCTGCCTCGACACGGCCTTGTTTCTGGGCAAAATTTGCCCACACGCCCGCATAGCAATCGGCTTGTAATTCGAGCGCGACGGACAGACGGTTGTTCTCGCCCGCGCTCTGCACCTTGCCCATAATGCCCGTCAGATTTTGGATGTGATGCCCGTATTCGTGGGCGATGACGTATGCCTGAGCGAAATCGCCCGGGGCTTTGAACTCGCGCCGAAGCTCATCAAAAAACGCAAAATCGAGATAGAGTTTTGAGTCGCCCGGGCAATAAAACGGGCCGGTCGCTGCACTAGCATAACCACAAGCAGACGAGATCTGGTTGGTAAAAAGCACGAGGTTTGCTTTGCGAAACTGTGTACGCGATTGTGCGGGCAGGATCTGTTTCCAGGCGTCCTCAAGATTGCCCATCACGGCACCGACGAACTGGCGGTTCTCATCCTGCGACACAACTTTGTTCGCAGCTGTTCCGGGCTGCGGTACTTCGCTACCGGTCGGAGCGTTTTGCAGCAACTGACTCGGATCGCCGCCACAGAGATAGATCGCGAGAGCGAGTATCACCACGCCAATGCCACCACCGCCGACCATTGCCGGGCCGCGCATTCCACGCCGGTCCTCAATATTGTCACTCTGCCGCTGATCTCTCCAACGCATAATTGCCCTTCGCTCCTAATTAAAAACGTGTCCTGATTTTAACACCATAACAATACGGGGCGGAAACGCGAGTGTGAACGAGCGTGCTTAATATTAATATTGCGACGCACGCTCCCTAATGGTCGCGTTTTTGCCCAATCGTTACAAAATTCATCGCAAATTCTTGACATAGACTGACTTAGAGGATTATGATTCAGGGGCGTTTTAGTTTAGGTTTTCTCACTCTGTGGTTTTTGTGGCCGTTGGAGGAAATAATGATCAAACTAGACATTGTAAATATGGTTGCCGACAGGACCGGTGTGCCAAAGCAAAAGGCAGAGCAGGTCGTTGATTCGCTGTTTGAGGCGATGAAAGACGCTCTGGCCGCGGGCAAGCGGATCGAGCTACGCGGATTTGGCGTTTTTGTCGTAAAGGCACGCAAACGCGGTGTTGGCCGCAATCCGCGAACCGGCGAAGAGGTGCCGATCCCGGCCGGCAAGACCATTAGATTCAAACCCGGCAAAGAGCTTTCGGCAAAGGCTGTCTGAAAGCCCCGGCTGACCGTTTAGATCACTGATCGTAGACCGCAAGGTGCTCGTACAGTACCATAGCGCGGGGCTGCGATCTTTTTATTAAATGACCGAGCCAGACCAATTCACTCCTCAACAATTCATAGATCCGCCACGCCCGACCGCGCTTGCATACGTCAAGCATCTCTCTTTGCTTGCTCTGACATTTTGCACCGCGACCATCGCGGGGACGCTGTTCCCTTTTGGGCCAAATGCTTCGGTCCCGGCTGACGACCCGCAAACGCTGAACGAGGTGCTGCAGTTTATCTTTTCGCTGCCGTCACGCTACGCGGCGTTTTTGGTCGATGCGATACAAAAGATATTTACCGACTCGGCGACGCTAACCTATGGATTGAGCTTTTCGTGTTCCCTACTCTTTATCCTCATCTGCCACGAGATGGGACATTACATCGCGTGCCGAATTTATAAGGTCGATGCGACGCTGCCGTTTTTTATCCCGACGCCGCCGATGGTCGGGCCTGCGGGCACGTTTGGGGCGTTCATCAAGATACTCTCGCCGATGCCGTCGCGAAGGGCTGTTTTTGATATAGGTGTCTCGGGGCCGATCGCGGGATTTCTTGCGTTAATACCGGTTGCGTTTATTGGCGTCTGGACGATGGAACCGGCGACCGCCGAACAGCTTGCGACACCGAGCGGCCTTGTTTTTTCGGATCCGCTGTTTATGCGCCTTATGGGGTTCGCACTCGGCCACGATCCGGCGGTGAGCGTCGGCAACGCGTTTTATTTTGCGGCGTGGGTCGGGCTGCTTGTCACTGCTTTGAATCTGATCCCATCAGGCCAACTTGACGGCGGCCATGCGGTATATGCCGTGTTTGGTGAAACGATCCACCGATGGACGGGCCGCATCGCGTTTCCGGTGATGACAGTTTTGTCGCTGATCGGATTTCTCTTTTTCAACAGCCCTAGCGGATTTTTGATAGCGATAATCCTCGGCATAATGATGCGTGTCCCGCACCCGAGCCCTTACGATCAAACCCCGCTGGATGCAAAAAGGAAGGCCGTGGCCTTCCTTACGCTAGTGATATTTGTGTTGTGTTTTGTACCGTTTCCGATACAGATAAACTAGTGAATAGTAAATCGTGAATCGAAAAAACCGGTTCCTCACCATTTACGATCTTCGATTCACGATTCACTTCCAACCGGCAAAAGCCCTTTGATCTCTTTGACCATTTTCTCGACATCTTCCTGGCCGTCGAGGGCGATCATAAAGAAATCATAGCTCGTCTTAAAACACACCATTCCGTTGCCAAAAAACCAGACGCCTTCGAGCAAGGGGTTGCCGCCGATGATCGAACCGATCGGGAAACCTGTGACTGCGGCAGGATTGAGTATGTTAGTCATCATCACCGCACCCGAGGCGAATGAAAATGCGCCAAGCAGCGGAGCACCAATTCGCGTGGCGATGTCGCGTTCAAAATTGACCCGTTCAGCATCAGCTTCGCTAAGCTGGCCTTTTGCGATCATGTCTTCGCGGCGTTTTAGATAGCCGTTAAAACTTTCGGCAAGTTTTTTGACCGAATATGTCGGTATCGCGCTGTTGAGCAGCCAATGCGAACTGATGCCCGTAAAAATAATGCCGAGCCCCGCTCCGACCGCCATCGAAGCACCGGTCGTCGCGGCACGCATCGGATCCTCGGCGGCCCAATCTGCCGCTTTCTTTGCGGACTTGAGTCCCGCATCGAGCGTCGATGTGAGGCTGGAACCAAATCCGACCACCTTGGCAACACGCTTAGCGTTTGTGCCGACGGTATCGGTCGCATCGACAAAAAAATCTCCGGCCTTTTCAGCTGTATCAACGACTACTTCGCCGGTTTTTTTTCCGGCATCGACAGCAACGTCACGCACAGGCTCGCTGGCGTTCCAAGCCGTCCGTGCCGCGTCACCGGCTGTGCTGGCTGCATCTTCGACAACCTTTACTGCCTTTTTGCCGACATCCGATTTTTCGGCTTCGGTCTTAACGTATTCGGCGCCGGTTTTGGCCGCATCGACAACTACGCGGGCACCGCCCTCGATCTTTTCCTTGAGCCCAAGCTGCGAATCTATCTCTTCGAGCTTATCGGTCGCTTTTTTGGTCCAGCGTTCAAACGTTGATCTGTAATCGTTCATAACAATCCTTTTTTATCACAAAACCTCATACAAAAATACGCATTTTTTGCGTAGATTGTTCGCTCGTTTTGCCATATGCTAATCTTTCTTTCGACACGATATGCCTATTGTAAAGTGCCCGACTTGCGGCAAAGAGACAGAATTTAGCGGTAACGAATTTCGGCCGTTTTGCTCCGAGCGGTGCAAGTTGCTCGATTTTGGAGCGTGGGCGGATGAGGAATACAATCTTCCGACCGAATCGTCATCGCTGACCGAAGAGGATATTGACGCCATCGAACGGGCACACAAGGAGATGTAATGACGAACTACCTTTTATTATTTGACGCCGCCCCGGTCGGACCGGTACTCGGGGTCGCTGCTGCGGTGGTTTTTGTTCTTATCTGTGTTGCGGTTGCGATAGCGGCTTTTCTGCTGCTCAGAAAAACGCTAAAAATGGCGTTTCGCATGGCTATCGTCGGCGTCATCTTGTTGATCGCAATTGTCGGCGGTATCGCCGCACTTTATCTAGGGATAAGCTCTGACAACCCTCGGCCGCCTCGCCCGACACCAACACGCCGCTAAAGCCTTTCGCTATGACGCCCATCGAAACTGAAAGTGAACCAGGCCGACTAAGCCGCTACCGCAAGCTCCCGCGAAATGTGATCGCGCTGAGCTTTGTGGCGTTGCTCAATGATGTTTCGAGCGAGATCGTATATCCGCTACTGCCCGCGTTTCTGGCGCTTTCGCTTGGGGCGTCGCCATTTGCGATCGGCCTGATCGAGGGCTTTGCCGAATCAATTGCCAGCATTCTCAAACTTTTTTCCGGCTATCTCAGCGACCGTTTTGGCACGCGAAAGCTGCCGGTTTTT
This sequence comes from uncultured Chloracidobacterium sp., assembly GCA_964543865.1. Lineage (GTDB taxonomy): Bacteria > Acidobacteriota > Blastocatellia > Pyrinomonadales > Pyrinomonadaceae > OLB17. Next base: position 69,641 of record CAZIZR010000016.1, on the reverse strand, counting down.
CTTGGCTACTCTCTGGCCGCGATCACACGTCCGTTTCTAGCATTTGTAACAAGCTGGCCTCAGGTTCTGGTCGTGCGGATGACCGACCGCGTGGGCAAAGGCATTCGCGGGGCTCCGCGTGACGCTCTGATCTCAGAGAGTGTGCCGAAAAATCAACGCGGATTTGCTTTTGGATTTAACCGTGCGGCTGACCATCTCGGAGCAGTTTTTGGCCCGGTTGTCGGGTTTATGCTACTCGCTTATTTTGCGGCCGACACTAACAATCCGACGATCCGTGAGTATCAGCAAGTATTTTTGTTTGCGTCTGTCCCGGTCGTGCTCGGGCTGATCGTGATCGCATTTCTTGTTCGCGAAGACCCAAAACCGCACGCCGCAGTCGAGGCACCGATCCTTTCGCTCAAAGGGTTTGACGGTAATTTCAAACGCTTTCTGTGGGTCATCGCGCTCTTTACGCTGTCTAATTCGACGGACGCTTTTCTGCTGCTGCGTGCGGCGGACGCGGGCATCTCGCCGGTCGTGTTGCCGCTGTTGTGGATGACGCTGCACGTAAGCAAGGTCGTCAGCTCGCTGATCGGCGGCGATCTGTCTGACCGGCTTGGGCGCAAACAGGTCATTATTGCGGGCTGGCTGGTCTATGGACTTGTGTATGCGGGCTTTGCTTTCGTCAATTCGCCGTGGCAGGCGTGGGTGCTGTTTATCATCTACGGCGTGTATTTTGGCCTGACCGAGGGTGTCGAAAAAGCCTTTGTCGCCGACATGGTGCCCGAAAACAAACGCGGCACTGCCTATGGCTTATACAATCTCGCATTCGGCATCACGGTATTTCCCGCGTCGCTCCTGTTCGGCCTCGTTTGGAGTAGGTTTGGGGCGTCAACAGCATTTCTCGCAAGCGCGAGTGTTTCGATACTTGCCATATTGCTACTTTCAACTGTTAAAGCTGATAAAGAAAATAGAACAGGATAGGCAGGATGAGCAAGATAAAAACATCCTGCGTATCCTGCCTATCCTGTGAATAAATACGGTCGGTTAGTCGTTCAACCGGATCGAATTGAGCATATTCTTAAACGCGTAAGAATAGCTGTTCCATTCACTCTGCGGTGCGACCGTTGCGACGTAAAAGATGCCGCCGTTACGCAGACGTGCGGTGTAGAGCGTGACGATCTCGGTCTGGTTGGTCAGCGGCGAGCGGCCCGCAAGCTGTGTCGAATAGCCTTCGCGGCCGGCGACATAGACCTGTGCCCAGCCGGTTTGCTGACGCAGGTACGAATTACCCTGGAGTAAGCTGTTCACATACGCCTCAGAATCCCGGCCAAGATCGCCGGTCTGCGAACCGATCACGCCGAGCATCGCTCCGCGAGTGATGCCCTGATCGCCATAAGCTCCCTCGGGTGCAAACTGTACATCATCCTGGCTCGCAAATTCGCGCCAGTTTGACGGCACATCTACACGCAGCCAGTTAGAACCCGTGTACGTCCTGACGCGGCTCGACGGATACTGGACGCTGCTTGTATAACGCCCGCCCGATGTCGGATTGTTTTGCCCTTGTCCGCTACCGGCTTCTTTTTCGATCTGTGCCATCGTCTTTGCCTTAGGCATTGCGCGAAAACGCGCCTGGATGCGTTCGAAATCGCGTGTGATCTTGATCGGGTTTTGCGACACATTTAGATACTGCGCCTCTTTGTTGATCGACTCAAAACGTTTGCCCGGATCAGGGTGACTGCTCAGCCACGCCGGTGTACCGCCGCCTTTTTCCTGTTGCTGGATGGTGCGGAAAACATTTGCCAGATCACGCGGATCATATCCGGCTTTCGCCATGATCTGCGCACCGAGCGTGTCGGATTGCGATTCGTAAGCTCGGCTGTATTTTGTCATCCAGGTAGCGGCACCGAGCATACCGAGTTGGGCTCCGGCTTCGCCGCCGAGTATCGCACCGCCGATTATCATGCCCAACATGCCGAGCGTGTTTTTTGCACTGCTCTGCTGGGTCGCCTGAGCGGTCGCATGACGCAGAGCGACGTGGCTGATCTCATGTGCCATGACGCCCGCCATCTCGCCTTCGTTCTTGGCAGATTCGATCATGCCGCGATTGACGTACATAGGGCCGCCAGGCAGAGCAAAAGCATTGAGGTCGCTGGCGTTGACCCATTTGAAACGGTAATTGAACGCCGGCTGATTAAATTGCGGCGGGATGGCGGCGACCAAGCGGCTACCGACACGCTGGATATACGCCTCAGCGTCGGCATCGTTTATCATCGGAAAACGCTTCTCGATCTCTTTTGCGGCGTCGCTGCCGAGCTTGATATCCTCCTGCACCTTATATTTATTTTTTGGTGCTATTACCTGTGTCTGAGCGATCATCGCGATCGGCAATGTCCACATCGCGGCGATCATCGCCGCCGAAACCAGTCGTTTTCCAATGCTGTGGTTGTTCATAATTCCCTCCGAAACTTTCGATCGTTTTGACGATTCTAATGTTAAAAACACGCAAACGCCAATACGCGAATTTGCCTGTGTTTGGATGAAGGGGGGTAAAAGGCGGGTTCGCCTGAAAAAGCCGCATCAGAAAAAGTTATCAAAATGTTACGAAAGTGTTACACGGCTATATCCCCAAGAAAACGCTCCTGAAAAAGTTAAGTATTATGTAACCCATAGGATATTTGCTCTGGACTATAATTCTCGTTCGCAAACTATGAGCGAAACTTTGCAGACAGCCGGTTTTGAGCAGATCCTCACGGTTACGGGGCCGATTGACCGCGACGCTATGGATCATCGTGAGACCGACGCACAACTAGAATTATTACGCGACCGCGTTTTGCTGCTCGGCGGCAAGACCGAGGACGCCGTTCACCGTGCGATGCGTGCTCTTACAGAGCGCGATAGCGATCTCGGCCGGAGTGTCTGCGAGGCGGATGAACAGATCGATCAGATGGAGCTCGAGATCGATCAGCTCAGCATCGAAATATTGGCTTCGCAGCTTGCCGAACACGATCTGCGGCTGGTCGTTTCGGTTGCAAAGATCACGCCGATACTTGAACGGATCGCGGATCACGCGACCAGCATCGCCGAGGCCGCGATCGTGCTGAACAACGAGCCGCAGATCGACAGCTATGTAGATTTTTCGATGATGGCGGATATCGCCGCGGAGATGTTGCGCGAGGCGTTGAACGCATTTACGGCTGAGGATGCGGCGGCTTCACGGCAGATAATCGCTCGAGACCTGACGCTAGATAAATGTTACGGACGTGTGTTTGACGGGCTGATCGAAACGCTCGTTAAAAATCCGGCAGCGGCAAATGGTGCCGCGCGGCTGTTGTTTGTCGCCAAGCACATCGAGCGTATCGGCGACTATGTAAAAGACATATGCGAACTCAACGTGTATCTGACCGAGGCTGTTTTTATCAAACATAGCCAAGGCAATTGGACATGAATCACAGTGCGCGCATATAGTTAGGTTCTCAATTAAAAACTTGGTACCGGAGAGAAAAGAAAATGGCTTTTAGCTTTTTGCCGAAAGAAGACCACTATTTTGTGTTATTTTCGCAAATGACCGTGAAGATACAAGAGGCGGCGGCGCTTCTCGTTGAGCTGTTAAAGGGATCGGACGAAAATTTCGACACATTGTCGAAAAAGATCAAGAGCGTCGAGCACGAATGCGACGAGATCACTCACAGTATCACGACCAAACTCAACAAATCTTTTATCACCCCGTTTGACCGCGAAGACATCTACACCCTGTCCGTTGCACTGGACGATGTTTGCGATTATATCGACGCTGCGGCCCGTGCCGTGGTGATGTATAACATCCACGAGTCAGACCCCTTTGCTGTGGAGCTGGCGGTCGTGTTTGAGAAACAGGCAGCAGAGATCCATGGTGCGGTTTCACACCTCAAGACGGCCAAAGGGATGGAGCAGAACCTGCTTGATATCCAGCGGCTTGAAAATGACGCCGATGAGATCTATTTCCGTGCAATGGCCGCTCTGTTCAAAAACTCGGATGCCGTAAAGATCATCAAATGGAAAGAGCTTTACGAAATCCTTGAGAACGGCACCGACCGCTGCGAGAGCGTTGGCAACATTATTGAGAGCATTGTTTTGAAACACAACTAATGAACTGAAAAGTCTTGGGTCGCAGGTCCTAACCAGGGACATCCCAATGACTGATCACTCGTGACTCACGACCCTATTTATGGACGTCCAAACAGCGGCATTCAGCCTAGTCGTCTTGATCATCATAGTCGCTCTTGTATTCGACTATATTAATGGATTTCATGACGCTGCCAATTCGATCGCGACAGTCGTTGCCACGCGCGTGCTGTCGCCGGGTGTTGCGGTCGCATGGGCCGCGTTCTTTAACTTTATCGCTTTCCTGGTTTTTGGCACGGCGGTGGCGAAGACCATCGGCGGCGACTTGGTAGATATCACCAAGATCGAGGGCGGCGACCGACTGTATGTGCTGCTCGCCGGTGTTATCGGAGCGATCGTCTGGAATCTCATTACCTGGTATTTGGGCCTTCCGACGTCAAGCTCACACGCACTTGTAGGCGGTTATGCCGGTGCAGCGATGACGGCGTTTGTTTATCAAACAGGATTTGATTCTCCGTTTTTGGTACTCAAGGCCGCCGGCTGGATAAAGACCCTTGCGTTTATTGTTTTCTCACCCCTGATCGGAATGCTGCTCGGTTTTACGTTCATGGTGATCGTGTACTGGATATTTCATCGTGTATCGGTCAATCGCGTCGACAAAGTGTTTCGCGTCGGTCAGCTTTTTTCGGCCGCCGCTTTTAGCTTAGGGCACGGCGGTAACGACGCTCAGAAAACGATGGGTATGATCACCATCGCTCTTGTTGCGGGCGGGTATCTGCAGATGACGGTCGATGGCAAGCTGCCTGAGATCCCTCTTTGGGTCGTCCTTTCCGCCCATGCCGCAATCGGTCTTGGCACCCTATCCGGCGGTTGGCGCATTGTAAAGACGATGGGTACCAAGATCGTCAAACTACAGCCCGTAGGTGGTTTTTGCGCTGAAACTGCCGCCGCCGCGACGCTCGCAGTTGTCACGGTCACAGGTGTGCCGGTTTCGACAACTCATACTATTACCGGTGCGATCGTTGGTGTTGGTTCGGCCAAGCGATTCTCCGCCGTCAAATGGGGCGTCGCCGGTCGCATCGTTTGGGCTTGGGTTCTTACGATACCCGCCGCCGCGATCATAGCTATGGTTACCTACGGGGTCGTCCTTGTTATCGAAAAAGCGCTTGGTGTTATTTAGAGTCTTGTAAGACTGACAAATTAACGGGGCAGGATGATCAACCTTGCCTTGGCTCTCGCAAAGTGACATCATTTTTCTTTAGAGGAAAGATATGTCAGCAGTCCTTACAGAACCCCACGTCATCGAAGATTATCTCGTCATGCCCGACGCCGAGATCGCCGAGCGGATCGAGGCGGCGAGGGCTGAGCTCGGCCCGCGAGTCGTCATACTCGGGCATCATTACCAGCGCGACGACGTCATCAAACACGCCGATCTGACGGGCGACAGCTACCAGCTTTCGGTAATGGCTTCGCAGACCGAGGCAGAGTTTATCGTCTTTTGCGGTGTTCATTTCATGGCCGAATCGGCTGATATTCTTGGCAAAGATCACCAGCACGTCATCCTGCCCGATCTCGGAGCCGGATGCTCGATGGCGGATATGGCGACTATCGATCAGGTCGAGGACGCTTGGGAACAGCTCCGCGAGATCGGCGTTTTGAAAGCACGCGTCGCCCCGATCACCTACATGAACTCGTCCGCCGCGATCAAAGCATTTTGCGGCCGCAACGAGGGGGTCGTCTGCACATCGTCAAACGCGATCCCGCTATTCGACACATATCTCAAAAATTACGACAAGATGTTTTTCTTCCCCGACCAGCATCTTGGCCGCAATACGGGTGCGAAATTTGGAATACCGCTAGACAAAATGGTGCTCTGGAATCCGCACGAAGAGCTTGGCGGCAACACCGAGGAGCAGCTCCACGCAGCAAAGCTCATTTTGTGGCGGGGGCATTGCTCGGTGCATGGACGATTTAAGCCTTGGCACGTCGAGCAGATCCGTAAAGATCATCCCGGTATGCAGGTGCTCGTTCACCCTGAGTGTCCGCGTGAGGTCGTAGATCTCAGCGACCTCGACGGCTCGACCTCGTTCATTATCAAGACGGTTGAAAACTCGCCAGCCGGTTCAAAATGGGCGATCGGCACCGAAGTTAATCTCGTCAACCGTCTGCAAGCCCGTTTCCCCGATAAAGAGATCCGCCTGCTCGCCCCGGACCTGTGCATGTGCGCGACGATGTACCGCATCGCCCCGCAAAACCTCGCGTGGGCGATGGAAAATCTGCTTGACGGTAACGTCGTCAACGAGATCATCGTCGATGACGAAACAAAACATTACGCCAACATCGCCCTCGGGCGAATGATCGAGATGACTGAAAGCAAAAATTAACCGCAGATAAACGCGGATGGACACAGATTTTTTTAGATTTATCTGCGCTCATCTGCGTCCATCTGCGGTTAATTCATTTTCCCTTGCTTTATTCACGACTGTCGAACAAAATAACTAAAAGGAGTTTACTGCGATGACCGAGGCCGAGACATCTGCCATTTCACGCTTACGCGCTAGTGAAATAATGACCAAAAACGTCCGCACGGCGACGCGTGATATGTCGCTTGGCGATGTCGCGGCGATGATGCGTGACGGCGACATGGGTGCGGTTCCGGTCGTCGATAACGGAAAACTTATCGGCATTGTCACCGACCGCGACATTGTCGTTCGAGGCGTCGCCGACGGCAAAGAGTCGGGCACGAAGATCGGCGAAGTGATGACGACCGAGCTCTTCTCTGTCGCACCGGACGATTTTGTTTTCGAAGCCATACGTCTGATGGGTGACAAACAGATTCGACGAATTCCGGTAATAAATAAAGATGGCTCGCTCGCCGGGATCATTGCAATGGCAGATATCGCATTGGAGATGGAAGACGAACGCGAGATCGCCGAAACGCTCGAAGAGATCTCAAGCGGGGCTGCTTTTTGGAAAAAAAACTAAAGAGTTATGGTCAGGATCAGATCCATTTTGCTTCTACTTATCTTTTCTACAGTCGTACTTGACACTTTGGGACAATCGCCTACTTCGAAAGAAGTAATTTTGTATTTCGCTCCCGTTGGCAGTAAGGGGTTCATTCGGGGACTTACTAAAGATCAAGTTGACATTAAGATTGGCGGGAAACCCGCCAATTTGTTCGATCTAAGTGAAGCCAGCGAACCTGCAATGATCGGCTTCCTTGTTGACACGTCAGCCTCGATGAAGAATTCGCTTTTGAAGGATCCTTCATTCTTTAATGGTCTGGGGGTCTTTTTCGATAGCTTGGGTACTGGGAATAGTTATTTTCTTTCTTCGTTGGCTGACGGAGAGATTATTTCAACAGGCGATCCAAACTTGATAAAACAGGGAATCTTTGATGTAAGAAAAAAAGGATCCCCGGGTGGCAACACGCGTCTATTTGATGCTATGTCAGAGAATCTGGATAGATTTTCAGGCACCTCTTTTCAGCGAAAGATATTGATAATCATTTCCGACGGTGAAGACAACGTCTCAAAAATTCATTTTGAGGATTTGCGCACCAAATTCCGAAAGTCTGACGTCGAGTGCTATTTCATCAATGTTTTTACTACTGGACGTACTAGAGACCAGTTTGTCATCCAGTCTGAAGCCGAGGCCCGAGTGGGCGAACTAGTGACAAACACAGGAGGCGGAACGCATAATCTAGCAAGACCTGAACATGCGGTCATAACTTTTCGAGCACTGGCTTATCAAATAGGAAACTGGTACAAAGCTCGAGTTTTTGCCAAAACCGACTTCTCCAAACAAAAGTTGCGCGATGTTAAAGTAACCATAAAGTCGCCAGACCGGCGCGATAACAACTTCAGAATATCGGCGAGGCATCAGATATATTTGTGATAAATTGCCTGAGAAACTACACGAAATGTGTGATGTTCAACACGCTTTCAAGAATCACCGTCGCACTTGTCTTCTGCTCTACAGCGGTCGTTCAGGCTCAGCTTCCGTCGGCCGAGGCGATCGCCGCGAGCGGCAGTTTTGACGGCAAACTCTACACAAATACGCTGTTAAATTTCACAATTCTCGCTCCGGGCGGATGGAATTTTTACACAACCGACCAGAATAAAGCTGTCGTCGCCAAAAACCGCGAGACTGCGGTAAAGACTACGGATATGACCCTGCAAAGCTCGGCTGCAAACACGCAGGTGCTGTTTCAGACGACACCGCCATCGCTTGCCGGTCAGGAAAAAGCGGCATTATTCTCAAGCGGCATCGAGCGCCTCGTTAAGACCGTTACCGCGGACGCATATATCGAAACCAATAAAAAACTCGTGCTTGCGTCGCCGAATCTGCGGCTTGTCAAAGATACATATCGGCTCACGTTTGGCGGCGACAAATTTGCCGCGTTCGAGGTCGAGGGTGCTCAGGGCGGGCGTAAATTTCGCCAGCGTTATGTCGCGACCATTCGCAAAAACGCCGCACTGTTTTTTGTCGTAACACTCTATGACGAAAAGCAGTCCGCGATCATAGACTTTAGTCTGCAAACGATAAAATTCACCAAATAATGGCTAAATCGACCAATCGTTTTTTTCAGTTTGTCGGGACATCAAAAAATGTCCGCTCCGGCCAGCTTTGGTATCCGGCCGCTGATGTTTATCAAACACCGGACGGCTGGGTCGTAAAGGTCGAGCTCGCGGGCGTATCGCCCGAGGATATCGAGATCGATATACAGGGCAACGTGCTCGCGATCGCCGGCTGCCGCAAGGACCGCTCATGCGGCGAAGGTGTGTCGTACCAACAGATGGAGATCAGCTACAGCAATTTCGAAAAAATGCTAAAGTTTCCGGCCTCGATCGACGGAGCAAAGGTCGAGCATCAATTCGAGAACGGGCTGCTGATAATCACGCTGCACAAAGCGTAGAACAGGCTTTCTAGCCTGTTCATAAGCCGGCTGGATAGCCGACTGTACAAAAATATGGCTGACGAACTAGTTGACGAACAATTTAAGACACAGGACATCAAGCTGCCGCAGGAGTTTGAGATCGCGGTGCTGCCGCTGCAAAATACGACGCTGTTTCCCGAGACTGTCGTGCCGCTGGCGGTCGGGCGTGAGCGTTCGACCCGCGCTGTCGAATCGGCGCTTGCGACCAGCGAAAAACTGATAGCTTGTATCACGACCAAGACCGAAAATGTAACCGGCGACGACGCAAAGCCCGACGATCTGTATCGTATCGGCACCATCGTCAACATCAAACGCATGATGCGTAACGAGGGCATCATGCAGCTCATCGTGCAAGGCCTCGACCGTTTTGAGGTGCTCGAATGGACCGGTGAGCAGCCGTATCTCAAGGCTAAAATACAAGTTTTGCCCGGGCTTCGGCGCGTTGACGAAGAAGAGATAGAGGCGTTAAAACGCAATATCCAAGGCATGATCCAAGAGGCTCTCGCCCTGCTACCGCAAGTGCCGCCCGAGATCCGCGTCGCCGTCACATCGCAAGAAGATCCCGTTCAGCTCGCATATTTCCTCGCGTCCGTCCTTGACCTTGGTGTTGAGACCGAGCAGAAAATGCTCGAATCGAGTACTGTTGATGGCCTGCTTACGCTAACGCATGCCGCTCTCGCACGCGAGCTTGAGATCATGCAGATCCGTTCAAAGATCGCGAACGAGGCACAGCACGAGATGGACAAATCGCAACGCGATTACGTCCTGCGTCAGCAGATGAAGGCGATCCAGAAAGAGCTTGGTGATGACGAAGGCGGTGAAAAAGCCGAGGCAGACCAGCTTCGCGAGCGGCTCGAAAAAGCCGATCTGCCTGACGACGTACGCAAAGAGGCGACCCGCGAACTCAAGCGTATGGAGGCTCTGCCCCAAGCCGCACCCGATTATCACGTCATCCGCACATATCTCGAATACATCCTCGAGTTGCCTTGGCGTAAAGCGAGCGAGGAAAAGCTCGACCTTACCGAAGCCCGCAAGATACTCGACGAGGATCATTATGGGCTCGACGATATCAAAGAGCGTATCTTAGAATCGCTTGCCGTTGTTAAACTGCGTCCCGATTCAAAAAGCCCGATCATCCTCTTTGTCGGCCCTCCGGGCGTTGGTAAAACGTCGCTGGGTCGTTCGATTGCAAGGGCTTTGGGACGCGAATTTGACCGGTTGAGCCTTGGCGGAATGCGTGACGAAGCTGAGCTTCGCGGCCATCGCCGGACGTATGTCGGGGCGATGCCCGGCCGAATAATCCAGTCTCTACGGCGTGTCGCCGTAAATAATCCTGTGCTTATGCTCGACGAGATCGACAAGCTTGGCAACGACTTTCGCGGCGATCCGGCGTCTGCTCTGCTCGAAATTTTGGATCCGGCGCAAAACAATACGTTTCGCGACAATTACATCGATCTGCCATTCGATCTTTCGAAAGTTTTCTTTATCGCGACGGCAAATCAGTTACAGCCGATACCGATGCCGCTTCGCGACCGTATGGAGATCATCCAACTCGCTGGTTACAGCGACCGCGAAAAGCTGAACATCGCAAAGCAATACCTCATCCCGCGTCAGATCAAAGAGAACGGCCTGACCGAGGAGCAGCTGACGATCACCGACGATGCGATAAATCTGCTGACGATGAGCTACACGCGCGAGGCGGGCGTTCGCCAGCTTGAACGAACCATCGGCAATCTCGCACGAAAAGTAGCGTTAAAGGTCGCCGAAGGCTTGACCGATAAAGTAACGATCTCCGCCGACGAGATCAAGGGATATCTCGGGCCGGCAAAGGTTTTTCCGGAAGAAGCCCGCAAAGATCTGCCGCCGGGCGTTGCGACCGGCATGGCGTGGACCGAGATGGGCGGCGAAGTGCTGTTTATCGAGGCAACACTTTTGCCGGGCAGCAGCGGTTTGACTTTAACGGGCCAGCTTGGCGATGTAATGAAAGAATCGGCGCAGGCGGCCCGCAGCTATCTATGGTCGCACGCCGCCGAATTTGGCATCGATCCCGAAATGATAAAAAACAACGGCGTCCACATCCACGTTCCCGCAGGCTCGATACCAAAAGACGGCCCGTCGGCAGGCGTGACGATGGCGTCGGCAATGGCATCGCTCTACACTGGGCGAAAGGTGCGTTTTGACACGGCGATGACCGGCGAGATCACGCTTTCAGGTTTGGTTTTCCCTGTTGGCGGCGTCAAAGAAAAGATACTCGCCGCCCATCGTGCGGGCATCCGCCGCATCGTGTTGCCCGACCGCAACGAGGCCGACACCGAGGACATCCCCGATGACGTCCGCAAAGAGCTAGAGATCATACCGGCAAAACTGATAAGCGATGTTTTGGCTGCGGCTCTCGAAAACGGAGGTTCGGATAAAGGGATCAAAACTTACGCGCCGGATGCATTGAAAGAAGAAACAAATACAGGGGACGGCTTTACGACCACTGACTTGTAAACTATACTCATTTAACAATCACATTATGGCCGTTAGCGTAGCCTATTTTTTTTGCAGACTTTTTCGGAGGAGATTCGTGCTTTATGTTTCACAGAACTGGATCGATACTTTCGTTTTTAACCATTTTGACTACGGTTTTCCTTGGGCTTCCGTCTGTAATGCTTGCTCAAAAGACTGATCGCGTCGAGTCACCGTCAGCTCCGTCGGCTGTCTTGTACACGAACGCAAATTTTCAGACCGGAACCGGCAATGGTTTTAATGGTGCCAATACGTCGATCATACCCACAACTACACCGGCCTCGACTACGTTGGGCCCGGGGTTGAATGGAACCCCGTCTGTAACTACGCCGATCCACTTGGGTGACAGGTTCACTTTGACCACCGCGGCGACCATTTCGTCAATCGTATTTTTCCCGTACTCCACATCCGCTGCTTACCCATTTCCCCCAACGACACCGTTTACCGGCGCAACCGTAAGAATATGGAACGGTAGGCCCGGAGGCGGGGGTACTGTTGTTGCGACCTCAACAACGTTTGGTGGATCGGCTTGGACCGGTATCTATCGCGTGACTTCAACCACCCTAACCGGTGCAACCCGCCCGGTATTCTCGCTCCAGACGGATTTCCCCAATACTCCGCTCGCAGCCGGCAACTATTGGGCCACGATCACCGTTACAGGCATTGTTGCTCCGGGCACGGCAACATCGTGCTTTGCACCACCGGTAGTTAATCCCAACGCAACTTTCCCGACAGCATATCCAAATGGAAACACGTTGGTCGAGTCGGTTCAAAGTGTGGACAATCAGGCAACTTGGAACACACCGGTAGCTGATGGCGGTAGCGGTCAGGCTCTCTTTATACCCATCGTAGTAAACGGTACAGCGACGACCGCTGCAGGTGTGTCGGTCTCAGGCCGTGTGCTTAGTTCGGCCGCAGGACGCGGGTTGACCGGTGCAGTTGTCAGGCTGACAGATCAAAATGGCGGCGTGCGGACCGTGGTCACTGGCAGACTCGGCACATTCGCATTTGGCGATGTCGAACCGGGCCAGACATACGTCATCAGCGTTGTTTCACGACGGTTTAACTTCGCACCGCGCGTGATCCAGGTTACTGATAATATCACCGATCTGGAATTTGCTCCTGAATAATGAGCCAACCAAAAGCCTTTGAGCTGGCGGTCGATGCCAGCGAACAGGAAAAGGCATTACAAATAAAAGCTGACATGGATCGCGGCCTGGAGTTTCTTGAGAAACTCCAGGCCGATCCGGCTATTCTCGCGTTTAAGCTTGCGATCGAAAAATCGCCCGCCAATTCTCCTGTTCGGGACATCATAAAACATAATCTGCTGACGGCGTATAAGATGCGTATCGGCCAGTTGCTGACGGCAGGTGAGCCATTGAGTGTTAATCGCTACCTCCCTGAGGTAAGCGAACTCACGATCACAAGCGAATTGGCAAATGATGTTGAATTTCGGGGAAAGTTTGCCGACATCTTTCGACAGATCTCTTACGACCTTTACGAAGCTCGTCAGCATGACGTGTCATTGTTCTTTATCCGTAAAGCGTTATCGATCCAGCCGTGTCCGTCATATTATGTCGATCTTGCAAATGCCTATGCTTGGACCAAAAAGCGGGCCGTCCTAACAGATTTCACCACACGTTTTAGTGAGCGTGAGTTGGGAAGGCATATTTTTGTCACCTGTGCCCCAAAGAGCGGCTCAACCTTTATCAAGAGCGTCCTACTTGGCGTGACCGGATTTAAAGGCCTTTTTCCTACTTACGCCTCTCTACAGAACGAAACAGAACTCGACCTGCCTCATTATCAAAAATTTGGCAACGTAAACACTGTCACACAGCAACACGCCCGCGCAACAGAGGCAAATGTTCAAATGATGCAAGGGTTTGGTATACGCCCGACCGTACTTGTCAGAAACATTTTTGACACAACGGCCAGCTTGCTCGACTTTTATTCTACTGGTTTTGCGTTTAGCACATTTTTTGAAAGGGACGAGTTTAACGCCTTCTCCGATGACGAAAAGATCGACATTCTGATCAAATATGCTCTTCCCTGGTATTTTCAGTTCGTCGCCTCGTGGCAACGTGCAGAACGAGAGGGGCGGCTTGAAATGCAGTGGGTGACTTATGAAAAGATGTTGACCGATAAGGTTCGTTTCTTTGACGATCTGCTCTCATTTTATGGCGTAAAGGCACCCGATGCACTGATCGAACAACAGATCGATGAGAACGAGACAAAAAAAGACGCAAATCGAATTAATAAAGGTGTTTCGGGACGCGGCAAGACCGTTTTGTCGGATATCCACAGCGAAAAGATAAAAGATCTGGCAAAGCCTTTCCCATCCGCCGATTTTAGTGCCCTCGGGATATGATCTAAAGGTTAAGTCTTCCTCTTCGCGCGCCCTCTCCACCCGGACTCACCAAAATTGCTCTTGCTTTGCTCTGGACAATGGCTTATAATTACGCCCAGCAAATCTTTGTTAATTTATTAGTCGTGTATCGACCATGAATAGTTTTCGGACAAATGGCTATCTCCGCAACCGTTTATCGGATCGTTGATCTAGCTGCCGTTTCGTTTACTTTGTGTCATTAAAATAGTTGAGGAGAAAAAAGATGAAAGGTTCTGGTCTCATTCGTAGCTTACGTAGGTATCAATTAGTCTTGGCATGTCTTGTAATAGCCGTGTGCTTTGTTCTCGGCAATGATATGTACCGTGCAAAAGCAATTGTTCTCAAGAACAAAGATCTTTTTGCGGGCAATAAAAAGGTTGTCAATTACATGGACGCGGTTAAGGCAAAAACCTTTAACAAGCTTGTCTATAGCGATATGTCGCGTCAGTATCTGATCAACCCGAGACGGGCGCAGCAAAGATCGCTATTGAGGATGTTTGCGGGTGGCGACACATGCGGCACTGCGGCGACACCGATCACCGCTCTGCCCTACAATGATGCCGCCGGAACAACGATCGGTCGGACTGATAACTATGATATAGCCACAGATACGGCGGCACCTACTCTGACCGGGTGCCCAACATGCACCGCAACCGGAGCGGGGCCTGCGGGATCATTACCTCGAGGAGCATCGTACACGGGCACAGGCGTGGGGCCTGATACCGCCTACAGGATCAGTTTTGGAGTTGCGAACGGTAACATTCAGGTAACGATGGACCCGACAGCCGCAGACTTGGCCGTTATGGTATATGGTGCCGTGTGCAGCAACAATCTTTCGGACGGTATTGTCATCGATGATACCGGGGCTGGCGGGGTAGCAGAATCAGTCACTATCACAACCATGCCGGCCGGAAGCTATCATATTGTTGTTGACGGCTACTCGACAGGCGGAACCCCTCCGGGACCTAGCGACACTTATACATTGGCTGTCACTTGCGTAACGGGACAGACCTGCATCCAGCCAAACACATTGACCGCAGCTGGTGTGGGCGTTACTGGCCGTGTTTTGACATCAGCCGGTGGCCGCGGACTGGTTGGAGCCGTCGTCAGATTGACCGATCAGGCAGGTGTGTCGAGGGTCTTCACCACGGGTAAGGGCGGATCATACACCTTTGATGACCTAGAGCCGGGCCAGACATATGTTATTACTGTCTCGTCGCGACGATTTAACTTCCAGCCGCAGGTCATTCAGATGAATGACAGCATGTCGGAGCTTAACTTCATCCCCGAATAGGATTAAAATTCCTGCTTGGATAATGCGAGAGGGTGGTCGTTGACCACCCTCTTTTTTGTTGCCGGATCTATTGCGGATTATTTTTCAAAGATGTTGGATTTAGCCTTGGTCTTTACGGCAAGGCCGTCGTTGAAATAACTTTGTGTCGCTGACATAGTGTTGGTAAGCTATTTTTACTTCGTTAATTTTGAGGATGATCATTTGAAAGCACAAAACAAACAGATTAACGTTGAGGGCGGATTTGATGTAGATATTGCCTCGATCTTAGAGCAGGAAGTCGCGCTTGGAACCAAGGCTCTCGAACAAGGCAATCCTGATATGGCGATCACCTTTTTTCGCAGCGCCCAGAGCAAGGTCAAACCTGATTTTCCATTCTACGACCATCTCTCGCATAATCTGCTGCTTGCACATAAGTCGCGTATAGAACAGCTCCTGGCAAATAACAGAATGGCCGATGCACAATCGCTACTCGTCGATGCACTAAAGCTCGACGTTGTGGGAACAATGGCCGGAGATGTAGCTTTTCGTAGCAGTTTTGCTGACGGATTCCAGAATTTGGGTCTCGTATTCTTTGAATATGCCCAATTATCTGCTTGCGTTGATTGCAGCCGAAAAGCCATAAGTATCCAGTCGTGCCCAACCTACACCGTAAATCTGACCAACGCATTGTCGATCCTGAAAGAAAGGCCACTGTTGTCAGACTTTACGTCGGGCTTGAGTGAGCAACAATTAGGCAAACATATTTTTATTGCATGTGTTCCCAAAAGTGCCTCGACTTTTTTAAAGAACGTACTTGTCAACATCACCGGATATCGTGATCTGTTTGCTGTTTTTGCCGCCGGCCAAAATGAACATGACCTCTATTTGCCCGTTTTAGATGAGTTTGCCGACCAAAACACAGTCACCCAACAGCACTGTAGAGCTTCGGATGCAAATATTTTGCTGATGCAGGCATTTGGGATACGTCCGGTCGTATTAGTGAGAAATATTTTTGACGCGATAGTCAGTCTTCATGATTTTTACAAAACAGGGGCGTATTTTAGCTCGTATTTTCGGGATGGTTTTACGGAGTTGGACGATCATCAGCAAGTGGACCTGCTCGTAGATAATATAGTTCCGTGGTATTTACAGTTTGTTGCCTCTTGGAAACTGGTTGAAAAGGAAAAAAGGCTGGATATCATGTGGCTCGAATATGAACAGCTTACCCAAAGCAAGGCTGATTCAATTGAAACTATTCTTAAATTTTATGACCTGGGAGCCGCCCGAACAGCCATTGAAAAATCGATCCAAACAACCGAATCAGATGCGCGCCGAAACCGCTTTAACCAAGGCGTGGCGGGGCGTGGTGTAAAAAATTTGACAAACGAACAAAAAGACCGCATCATGTCCCTAACAAAATATCACCCTACTACGGATTTCGGGCCCATTGGCCTTTGACTATTTGATCATCTGGAGGAACCAAAGTGAAAAGCAGTTATTTGCGATTAGACAGTATTCGACGGTATAAAACATCTCTTTTTTGTTTAGGGGCAAGCATTTGCTACCTTTTGGCCGGACAGCCGAGCAAGGCAATGGCAGCACTTAACGAAGAGGGTCCGGTAAAGCGAAACTCGAAAGATAGGGCTCAAATGCTTATTGATCGCCTAAATGCGTGTAGCAAAAAATCCTTACTGGACAGGGTAAAAGAAAATCCCAAGTACGGACGGAGCCTAAGTTCTTCGGTTGATCCAAGATCAATGTTTTTGGTCGGTACAGATGGATGTCCGGGCACCCCGATTCCAGCGGGTACGTCTTTCGCCGATACGGGAACCACCTTGGGGGCCAACAGCACTGTCACCACTATCCCCTTGGCATGCAATTCGTTATACACAACGGTTGCGGGCCCGGATGTGATCTACACATTCAGGCTTCCTGCGGTTGCCTCGCGAATACCTACCTGTTCGATTTCCTTAGATCCGACTGGCGCCAATTGGGACCCATCGATCTATGTCCTCAGTACGACAGCACCCGGTTGTCCCAGCGGGACGGCAAATAGCGCCGCGAATTGCCTCGTGGGGGCTGACTCTTTGGGGTCAAATGGCACTGAGACCATTAGCGATGCTCAACTGGATTCTCTTCCGGCGGGAGATTATTACCTCTTTATTGATTCCTTTTATAGTACCGGAGCCCTTTCAGCTGGAACATATTCGCTTGCTTTCAACTGTACAACGCTTTCTACAACCGCAGCTGGTGTGGGCGTTACTGGCCGTGTTTTGACATCTGCCGGTGGCCGCGGACTGGTAGGAGCCATCGTCAGACTGACCAATCAGGCTGGTGTGTCAAGGGTCTATACAACCGGTAAGGGTGGATCATACACCTTTGATGACCTCGAGCCAGGCCAGACATATGTTATTAACGTCTCGTCACGACGATTTAACTTCCAGCCGCAGGTCATTCAGATGAATGACAGCATTTCGGAACTTAATTTCATCCCCGAATAGTATTAAAGTTCCTGCTTGGATAATGCGAGAGGGTGGTCGTCTGGCCACCCTTTTTTGTTTGTCTGCCAAGTGGCTATTTTTATTGAAAATATTTCGTCATTTTGCAAAATAAATACTGTATTTACACTAGAAAAGTGCTAATAAATAAGTGTATGCTAAGTGGTTAGACATTTTGGGCGACGGTGCTCACGTTTTTTGCTCCTCATCGGACCATTCCGAGTGCGGAAATCATCCCGTTCGACACGATCTCTAAACCAAAATCTAGGACCGTTAGTTAATTTGAAATGGCATTAAAGTCTTTATTTAGTTTATTTTCCAGCGATCTTGCGATCGATCTTGGCACGGCAAATACGCTCGTTTATGCCAAGGGACGCGGCATCGTCGTCTCAGAGCCGTCGATCGTCGCGATCAACAAGGTCACCAACCAGGTCGAGGCCGTCGGCCGCGACGCAAAAGAGATGCTTGGCCGTACGCCGGGTAATATTGTCGCGATCCGCCCGATGAAAGACGGCGTCATCGCCAATTTTGAGGTGACGGAAAAGATGCTCCAGCATTTTATCCGCAAGGCGCACAACGGCAAATCATGGGTTCGCCCACGTGTCGTCATCGGCATTCCGTCTGAGATCACACAGGTCGAACGCCGCGCCGTCGAAGACAGTGCCTATCGTGCAAAAGCATCAGAGGTCTATCTGGTCGAAGAAGCTATGGCAGCAGCTATCGGTGCGGGACTCCCCATCACCGAACCGCACGGCAACATGGTCGTCGATATCGGCGGCGGAACGACAGACATCGCTGTTATCTCGCTATCGGGTATCGTCTATTCGCGTGCTGTGCGTGTGGCGGGTAACGAGATGGACGACTCGATCACGCAGTACATCAAACGCAAATACAATCTGCTCATCGGCGAACGCACCGCCGAGGCGATCAAGATCGCACTGGGCAGCGCATTTCCGCTCGAAGAGCCGCTCTCGATGGACGTCCGCGGTCGCAACCTGATCGAGGGCATCCCCAAGACCATTACGATGACCGACGAAGAGATCCGCGAGGCTCTCTCCGATTCGATCTCAACCATCATCAACGCCATCCGCGTCGCTCTCGAACGCACGCCGCCGGAACTATCGGCCGACATCGTCGAACGCGGCATCGTCCTCACGGGCGGTGGTGCTCTGCTCAAAAATCTTGACAAACGCCTGATGATCGAGACCGGCCTGCCGGTCGTCATCGCCGACGACCCACTCTCATCGGTCGTGCTTGGCACCGGCAAGATGCTCTCAGATTTTGAGCTTCTGAAACGCGTCAAGTGGGATAATTCATTAATGACAGGAAGTTAGGGCCAGTAGGCGGTAGGCAGACGGCAGTATGCAGATAATGCTTAACTGCCTACTGCTACTGCTGACCGCCAACTGAACCAATGGTTGAGCGTAGTCAAAAAGATGTTTGGCGGCTGGCACCCTGGCTGATGATCGCGCTCCTTATCGTCAATTTTGTCTTGATGGCATTTGACGCCAGAGAAATAAACTCGGGTCAGCGTGTCGTAAGGACTTGGACGCAGACGATCGCCGATTTTGTCCAGTCGCCTGTCACGACAGTTACCTCAGCGATCTCAAATTATTTCACCTCGATCTCAAACCTGCGTTCGGCTCAGACCGACAACGATGTTTTAAAGCAGCGTGTGCAGGAGCTTGAGGTCGAACTCAAGCAGAAAGAAGAGCTTGCCGCCGAGAACACGCGTCTAAAAGCATTTCTCCAGCTAAAAGAAACGAGCAAATACAAGGTGCTGACGGCACGCATCATCGGACGCGACCCGTCCGTCTGGTTTGATTCGTCGATCGTCAATCGCGGCAGCCTAGACGGAGTGCAGCTAAATATGCCGGTTGTCACCGACGGCGGGCTTGTCGGCCGTGTCACTGCGGTCGGCCCTCTGACGTGTCAGGTCGATCTCGTCACGCGAAACAAATCAGGCCTTGGGGCGGTGATCGGCCAGGTTGGCGAGTCAAACGCCCTCGGCGTCGTCAGCGGCACGAGCAAGGGCGATCTACTCGAAATGCGTTATGTCGCCGGCACGGTCGCCGTTCAAGTCGGACAAGCGGTGTTCACTACCGGTCAAGACGGCATCTATCCGGCCGGGCTCAAGGTCGGTGAGATCGTGAGCGTCGTCAGCGGTTCGGCGACAACGCCGCACCAGATACTTATACAGCCTGCGGCAAAGCTCAATTCGATGCAAGAGGTCGGAATCCTGCTGTACGAATCCGCCCAACGCGAGCAGTTTGAACACAAATTACCAAATGCGACCAAGGACGGGAAGAAATAGGCTTTTTTATCGATGGAAGGCGTCAAATTAACAATCAGCTTGATAATCGCGATCCTCCTGCAGTGGACGCTGCGCAACGTGTGGGAACCATTCGCGTACATCGATTTTCCGCTGATCATAGTCGTCTATGCGGCGCTCCAGCGTAATTCGATTCGGGCGTTGATATTTGGTTCGATCGCTGGCATCTCGATCGACGCTCTCAGCGGCGGGCTGCTTGGGGCTAACGGCTTTTCGAAAACGGTCGTAGCATACATCGTTTGCGAGATCACGCGGCGCGTCTATATGGACAACCTGATCTTGCGAATACCCGTCATAGCTGGTGCATGTTTGCTTGACGATATGATCTATTACGGCCTGCACAGGCTGTTTGGACAGCCGCCGGGAAATGATCTGCTCGTAACGGCGGCGTATTCGCTGATCGGGACGACCATCGCCGGAACCCTCATGTATCTGCTACTACAGACGCTTTCCGGTGACAGGACGCGGCGGAAAAAACGAGACGTTTTTGCACCTCGGCGACAGACGCGTCGGCGAAACCCAATCAGATTAGGCAAATAAAACATGGACGGTTAACAAACATGAAAATAGGCGATCACGTTCAAAAACTCGGATTAAGGGTCGGCACGATCCAAGTGCTCGCCTTTGTTTTGCTTACGTTACTAGGCGTCCGGCTCTATTATTTGCAGGTCGTAAAGGGCGAGTATTACAACGAACGCGCCGAAAATCAACGCGTCCGGTTTATCCCGATACCGGCACCTCGCGGAGCGATCTTTGACCGCAACGGCAAGCTGCTCGTCGATTCGCGTCCGACCTACAACGTCGTCCTGTCAAATGAACCGATAAAGAACGTCAACATCAATGACCGCGTCGAGGACTATTCACGCGGGCTAAAGATGGATCGTCAATTTGTCGTCGAGCGTCTCAGCCTCATCAAAAAGCAGAACGAATTTGAGACGATGGTGCTCAAAGAGAATGTCGGCATCGAAGATATCACTTGGGTCGAGGCACATTCGCTAGAGTTTCCGGAGCTCCGAGTCGAGTTGCAGCCGCAGCGTTTTTACCCGCTTGGCACCACGCTCGCCCACGTGCTCGGCTATGTCGGCGAGATCAGTCCAAATCAACTCAAAGAACCCGAGTTTGCGGACAAAGGTTTTCGGCCGGGAGATATCATCGGCAAGGGCGGGCTCGAACAGCATTATGACGAGTATCTACGCGGCCGTCCCGGCTACCGCAAAGTGCTCGTCGATAGCAAGGGCCGCGTACAGAGCGAACTTGAGATCGTAAAACCACAGGCCGGACAGGACCTCATCTCGACCATCGACCTTGATATCCAGAACCGTGCGGAAAAGCAACTTGCCGAATCAGCTACAAAACGCGGAACTATTATCGCAATGGACCCGAACAATGGCGAGGTTCTGGCGATGGCTTCGGCTCCGTCATTTGACCCCAATATCTTTGTAAA
Source organism: uncultured Chloracidobacterium sp. (assembly GCA_964543865.1). Classification (GTDB taxonomy): domain Bacteria; phylum Acidobacteriota; class Blastocatellia; order Pyrinomonadales; family Pyrinomonadaceae; genus OLB17. The sequence continues at coordinate 48,175 of CAZIZR010000016.1, read as the reverse complement.
GGGCAGTTCGACGCCCGAGGGCCGTGCAGCGATCGCGGCATATTGGCAGGACGAAAAACGCCCGCTCTACAACCGTGCGATCCAGGGCCGTTATCCGCCGGGATCGACGTGGAAACTACCAGAATCCGTCGCCGGACTACAGCAAGGGGCGATCACTGTTGCACATTCTAATCTCGTTTGCGGCGGCGGTATCACTGTCGGCAACAAATTTACACGCTGTATGGGCAGCCACGGTTCGCCTCCGTTAAGTTACGCCATTACAAAGTCTTGCGACGGTTATTATTATCGCCTCGCCCTAAAAATGGGTATCGAGGGCGTGATCAAGATGGTCGAAGATTTTGGCTATGACAAACGCTCGGGAATCGATCTGCCAAACGAAAAGGTCCCGCAAACTCCAAAATCCTGGATGCCGTACATCGTTAAAAACGAAGGCAAGTGGAGCGATATCCGCACCGTCTATTCGGGCATCGGGCAGGACACGGTCGTCGTTACACCGATCTCGATGCTTCGTGCGGTCGCAAGCATCGGTATGCGTGGGCGTATGTACACGCCGCATTTTCTAAAAGAATTTAGAGCCATGCCAGCCGTTGGTACTGAGGGTGAAAGCGACTATTTTCCGGCACGCCCCTCAGTGGGGTTTGACCATCCTGAACCCAAGATCCTCGAAGCAACACCCGAGCAATGGGACGTTGTGATCAAAGGTATGTGGGGCGTGGTCAATGGCGGCGGTACCGCCGGGGCGATCCGCATCCCGGATTTTGAGATCGCGGGTAAAACAGGTACGGCACAGGTCGCCGAGCTGGGTAAGGATGTCGGTGATAAAAAGGATCACGCCTGGTTTGTGAGTTTTGCCCCGGCGTATAAGCCGGAGATCGCCGTCATCGCTTTGATCGAGAACGTCGGTTTTGGCGGCAGCCACGCGGCTCCGGCGGCACGCGGTGTCTATGAAACATTTAGAGCCGTTCACCACGGCACTCCTACGCAGTCCGACACGGTGGCAAAGAATTAGTTTTTACCCGCAATGGTAGCAATAATTGAAAAACGCGATCTCAAAGATTTTGACTGGCTGACAGCTTTGTTGGCAGTTATGATCGCGTCTTTTGGCGTCTGGCAGATCTACAATGCGCTACCGTCCGAGGGCTATTGGTCAAAGCAGATCATCGGTATGCTGATCGCTCTCGTTGCGTTCTTTATTGTTTGCTTTACCGATTACCGTCGGCTGATCGATTCGGCACCGATATTTTATATCGGCGGATTGATATTGCTTTTCCTCGTACTGACGCCGCTTGGCGTTCAGGTCAATGGTCAAAAGGCTTGGGTTCGCTTGCCGATAGTCGGACAGTTTCAGCCATCGGAATTTGTTAAGATCCCGACCGTGCTAATGCTCGCAAAGTACTTTGGAGCGAGAAAAGCCGGCAATCTCCGTCTGCGAGAGATGCTGATCGGCGGTGCGATCTTTGCGGGGCCGGTTGTGTTGATATTGCTTGAGCCCGATGCCGGACAAGCGATCACCTATTTTCCGATACTCGCGGCAATGTTCTTTCTCTCAGGGATCAAGATACGCTATGTCGTCATTGCTGTCGTAGCTGCTGCGATATTTATTCCCGTCGCATGGACGGTAGGGGTCAAGACCGGCAAGATCAAACGCTATCAACAGGAAAGGATCCTAGCGATCACAGACCCGGACAGCGTCGATCCGCGCGGATATGGGTATCATACGATACAATCGACCATCACCGTCGGCAAGGGCGGTTTGGCTGGAAATCAGGGCGACACAGAGACATCGCAGAGCGTGCTAAAGTTTTTGCCCGAGCCGCAAACCGACTTTATTTTTGCGGTAACTGCGGAAAACACAGGTTTTATCGGCTGTGTTTCGTTGCTGCTCGCGTATGCTATTTTGCTCTCGCGCATGATCGCAGGTGCCCGTGAGGCTTCCGACCGGGCGGGAATGCTTGTTATAATGTCCGTTGTATGTGGGATGGTATTTCAGATATTTATGAACGTCGGCATGGCGCTCGGCGTACTACCAGTGATCGGGGTCCCATTGCCGCTGATGAGCGCCGGGCTGTCGGCATTGCTCTCGACATTTGTCGCGATAGGGTTTGTAGTCAGCGTTAAGCTGCGTCGTTTTGTGAACTAGGAGGTAGTAAAGAAGTGGCTGTAGATGCAAAGAAATTTAAGACCGCCGAAGCGGTATCAAACGGTGGTCGAAGCGGGTTTTCGACCCTCACGATGCTTGTCATCGCGTTGCTGCTCGCCGTTTCTGCCGGTGCCCTGACCGGCGTGTTGGCATCATATTACCTCAATAATTCGCGTTATTCGGTCGAGGTTTCGGCATTGGCGACGTATCGTCCGCCGCAAGTTACGACGATCTACGCAGACGACGGCGAGACGATCCTTGCTGAATTTGCCCTCGAAAAACGCATCCCACTTAAGATACAAGACGTTCCTGACAAGGTCACCGACGCCCTGATCGCGGTCGAAGACTATCGCTTTCGGGACCACATCGGAATTGATCCGTATCGAATTGTCGGCGTTATTTTCAAAAATATGACCACCGGCAAGGTCGAGGGCGGATCGACGATTACCCAGCAGCTAGCCAAAAATCTGTTTCTTTACAAAGACCAGACCTATACGCGAAAGGTTAACGAATGGGCCGTTGCCTTGCAGATCGAGCGGCTTTATACCAAGGATCAGATCCTCGAGATGTACATGAATTATGTATTCTTGGGTGCCGGTGCTTATGGTTTTGAGGCCGGTTCGCGTACGTATTTTGGCAAATCTGTAAAAGATCTCAGCCTTGAGGAGGCGGCTCTGCTCGCAGCAATTCCAAAATCGCCGGAGTACTCGCCGACGCGCAGCATGGAAAAAGCGAAGATGCGCCGCGACATCGTGCTCGACCAGATGACCAAATATTTTCCGGCAAAGTACTCTCAGGCGGATGTTGACGCAGCCAAGGCAAAACCGATCACACTTGCCGACACTGCATATTACCAATCGCAGCCAAAATCGACCGCGTGGGATTACCCGGTCGAAGAGGTTCGAAAATATCTCGAAGAAAAATACACGACACGTGTCGCCCAGGGTGGTCTCAAGGTCTATACGACCATTAACATCGAGGCGCAAAAGCTTGCGACTCAGGCGATCCGTCAGCGGCTGCGTAGCTACGACGCGGGCCGGAAATGGCGTTCGGACTATCAAAACATCCTGCTCGGTGAGAACGAAGTGCCGATGACCGACGAAAAAGAGATCGACAAGACGCTCAATTCGTTCAAGCATGCCGATTGGTACGGCGACGACTATAAAGAGGGTGAGTACATTAAGGGCCTCGTCATGAAGTCAAACAACAACGCCGACGAGGTTGGCGTCAGGTTTGGTAGATTTAAGGCGATCGTCCGTCCAGCCAACATGGGCCGTAGCGGCAAACGGCCAAAGGACGAGCTAAAACCGGGCTTTTTAGCAGAGTTTCTTGTAAAAGGCGTCGATAAAGAAAAACAGACATTAGATGTCGAGCTGATGCAGGTGCCCGAGGTACAGGCGTCGATCGTGTGTATGAATGCAAAGACCGGTGAAATTGTCGCGATGGTCGGCGGTTATGATTTTCATACAAATAAATTTAACAACGCGACGCAAGGTTTGCGGCAGACGGGCTCGGCGTACAAGCCATTTATCTACACGGCTGCGGTCGAGGACGGTATGACGCCAGACATGATCGTGAGCGGGGCGCCGATAAAGCGCGGCGGCTGGTCACCCACGAATTATGGCGGTGCTCCGAGCCACCCAAACGTGCCCATGAAGATCGCTCTGGCCAAATCGTACAACATCGCTGCCGTTCACTTGCTCGAACAGGTCGGCATCCAGGCCGGTGCTCAGATGGTCCGCCGTTTTGGCATCTCAAACCCGATGGCCCCCAGCCTGCCGTCGGCCCTCGGCGCTAGCGAAGCCAGCTTACTCGAAATGACTGCGGCGTATTCCGCCTTTCCAAACAAAGGTATCAGGATGCAGCCGCATCTGATCCGTAAAGTTTATAACCGCGACGGCAGCTTGCTCGAGCAGTACGAAAATCAAAGCGCAAAAGTCACGAGTGAGTATGTCGCGCTGACGATGGTCCAGATGATGCGTGGCGTTGTATCGGGTGGCGGAACTGCCTCCGGCGCAAGTGCCGGCGGCCATCCGCTAGCGGGCAAAACGGGAACGGTGAACAATGAAACGGACGTGTGGTTTCTCGGCTATACGCCGACCTATGTAACCGGCGTCTGGATGGGCAATCCGCTGCGTAAAGAATCGCTCGGAGCCGGCATGACCGGCGGACACGGAGCTGTGCCGTATTTTAACGCGTTCATGATCCCATTCATGAAAAACAAGCCGCGAGAATCGTTCCCTAATCCGCCGCCAATGCCAGCGGATGTAAAACGCGAGATGGAGATGCGCAAACGCGAGGAACTTGAGTCGCTACAAGATGCAGACGCAAGCGGAAAACGTACTGGAGCCAGCCTGCCGACAGGCCCAAAAACCGATGCGGAAGTTCCATCCACCGGCGGAACAACAATAACCGATTCGGGCACGACCACGACTAAACCTGTCGATACGACGCCGGACCGCCCACCGATCGTTCGTCCACCGGTGATAACCTCGACTCCGCGTCCACAGCCGACAGTCGAAAGACCGGCGGGTGAAAAGCGTAAAGGCAAAAAGGGAGACGGATAGGAACTCAGGGAGAAGAGGTGAAAAGGAAAAGGGGAGCGAGTTGAAAATTATCAACTCGCTCCCCTTCCCCTTTTCACCTTTTCCCCGCTGCTCAACTACAAAACTCGCCAAGATAGTACGGCAGCATCCTACGCCACCATACCCAGTCGTGGTTGACGTCGTGGCCCCATATATCGAGACGGTGCGGTATGCCTTTGGAGTGGAGCAACCCAGAAAACTCTCGACTACGATCGGGCGCTTCGAACGATCCTTGACCTGTCACTATCACGAGCGAATCGGCTTTTTGCAGACGCGGCAGGTGATAGTCGTCGTTCATATTACCAATGTACATATCGGGGTTGTTGAAATATACATTGTCATCGTAATAGCCCTTATCAAGGTAATTGTAGATATCGTAGCTGCCGCTCATCGCGATCGTACCGCGAAATTCGTCCGAGTGTTTGAGGTAAGTGTTCATTGCCAGAAACGCCCCCAAGCTCGCTCCGGTCGTGAGCGGTTTTGCATCCTCGCCGCATTCGTTACGGATCAGCGGCATGACCTCGTCCATAATATATTTGTCGTAACGCGACAGCATCTCGACCTTCCAGCCGGGGTGTGATTCGCGGTTGAGCAAGCTGTATTTATTGACCGAGTTGATCGAATAAGCACGGATCTGTCCGGCTTCGATAAAATCTTTGATCGCATCGACCAAATAAAACCGCTCGTACTCAAGGTAATCGGCCGCCGCCGTCGGGAACATCAATAGGGGATACCCCGCGTGTCCGTAAGCCACCAGCGGCATATCCATTCCCAAATTGTGGCTAAACCACGATGTCGTCTCTCGTCGCATTAATTTTATATTTCTCCAGTTACTATTTTGTGATCGTAATTTCGCGGACGGTTGCGTTAAACCCGCCGTTGTCCACTATCTTGCCGTCCTTATCGACCAGCGTCAGGACGATCTTGTGTTTCCCCGCCGACCAGCCGGTGAGCCAGATCGGCTCCCATTTTTCAATAAATTTTGCCTCGCCGCCGTTGACCGACCAGCTCACGCGATACTCGCCGCCGTCGCCGGTCAGCTTTGCGTTGCTCAGCCAAAAATCGATCATTATAGAATTTGCATCATCGCCCTTGTACTCGCCCTTTGGACGGCTGTATGTCAGCAAAGGCTTGGCTGCATCGACCGGACCGGCAGTCGAATTTTGCATATCTTTACCCTCGGGCGTCGGTTTTGGTTCGGCGTTTGTGTTGGCGGCGTTTGCCATCGTGTTGCCGTTTGCGGTGGTCGTCGGCTTTGTCTTGTCAGCGCCGCCATTCTTGACGGTAAATTTGACCATCTGAAACGCACCTTCGTTCTTATAGCTTTCGTGCCAAGGCCGCGACGGAAACACACGCAAGGTATGCTCGCCATCCACCACATTGCGTAGTTCAAACTCGCTGCCGAGATTGTAATACGCCTCGTACGGCTGATTGTCTAGTATTACATGGATATGATTACCGGTGTGCGTCTCCGCGTTCATCCCCGGCATATATCCTTTCAGATCGCCGCCGAGCTCAAGCTTTACCTTGACGACCGAGCTCGTAAGCATAGCGTTCGCCTTTGGCTCCAAAACTTTGATCGTCGGTGCAGCAGCGTCCTGTTCGCCGCGTCCCGCCATTAGATCTTTGATCTTTTGCGGACGTTCGCTAATCGCCAGGTTCTGCGGCCCGGGTTTAGCGTTATTTGCGTTCGTGTTTTGTACGTTTTGGCTATTATTCGCCGCACCACCGCAGCCCGCAAAAACAAAGGTCGAAATTAGAAGGATAAATAGAAAAACTGCTTTCATCATCATTACCTCAAACACTGACCGCCTCAGCCGCTTTTATACTCACGGCCTCGCTGGCGTATTCAAAAACATCCCTAAAATTTTCTATCAGCCGCTCCTCTACCTCAGCCATATCAACCTCGCGGCCGAGCAACCGCTCTATCGACGTGACCGGTTCGCCCTCACAGGCGATGATCCAATTGTAGTAACTCAGATCGGTGTTCACATTTAATGCAAATCCGTGCGTCGTCACCCAGCGTTTGATATGAACCCCGATCGCCGCGACCTTTCCCTCGGTCGTGTGAACGCCGGTCAACCCTTCGATCCGAAAAGCGTCGATGCCGAGATCAGCAAGCGTGCGTATCAACACTTCTTCGAGATCGCGGACGTATTTGTGAACATCCTCGCGATCGGGCGACAGCGAGATCACCGGATAACCGACGATCTGGCCGATGCCGTGATACGTCACCTTGCCACCGCGATTTATTTCAAATACCTCAACGCCCAGATTCTTTAGCAATTCGGCTGTCGCGAGTACGCCGTCATTTTTAGATCGGCGTCCCATCGTAAACGTATGCGGGTGCTCAAGCAGCAGCAAGTGATCCGATTCACGCCGAGCGATCACCTCAGCCTCAAGCTCTTTTTGCAACTCAAGCGAATTTGCGTAGCCAACCCGCCCAAGCCTATGAACCTCTAAATAACGCTGAGACATTGTCTCTATGATAAAATTTTTATGACCGATTGAACAGGAACCAGCGTTATGAGACATTTTCGACTATTTGCATTAGCGATACTTATCCTCGCCTTAGGGTCTGTGTCGGCCACGGCGCAAAAGAAACCAAAAAAACCAACAACGAAAAAACCGACCGTCGTTAAAACGATACCGCCGCTCGATGTGCGGGCCGCGCGCGAAAAGGTCGATGTCCAGCTCGAAAATGTTAAGCGATTTGTCGATGAATACGGCCCAAAGGCCGACGCTTTGGAGCTTTTGGATAAAGCATTTGCGACGAAAACAGTGTCCGAAGCGATCCTGACAAAGCACGCTTCGAACAAAAAGTTCACCATACAATCGATCCGAAATCTGCGTGATGGATTGGCTTCACTCGAATCGGAGTTTCGCACAAAGCCTATTCTACAAAAGTATCTAATGAATATTCAGGGGATCACCGATCTCGCCATTCAGTCCGAGGATCTGGCAATTGCGGGCAAATTCGTCGCCGCTAAAGATCCGCTTCGCGACATCGCTATGAAACTAACAGACTCGCTCGCGGTTTTGCCAAAATAGTTCAAGAAAAACTTTTTGAGTTTTACTAGGGTCTGCGAAAACTGCAGACCTTTTTTTATTCTTTGTTAAGCCTGACCACCGATTTATAATTGAAAACAGGCCTTTTGAAAGCAAACTTAAACAACTGGAGAAAAAGTATGTTAAATGATTTCAAAGCATTTATCGCACGCGGCAATGTTCTGGATCTCGCGATCGGCGTGATCCTCGGAGCCGCATTTGGCAAGATCGTCACGACATTTACCGAGGGCATCATTATGCCATTCGTTGGCCTCGTGACGGGTGGCGCCGATTTTAAGACAAAGTTTTACGACCTCAGTGGAAAGCTCGGCGCCGGTGCGACTCCGGAACAGATCGACGCTGCGGTCAAAAGCGGCGCACCGCTGTTGAGATACGGACAGTTGATCAGCGACGTCATCACTTTCTTTATTGTGGGTTTTGTCGTGTTCCTGATCGCAAAAGCGGCGATGGGATATTTTACGCGGCTTGCTGCAGCTACACCGCCGCCGCCTCAAGAGGCTTTGCTTACTGAGATTCGCGATATTTTAGCGGCTAAGTAATTTTGCAAAAATGATCTACACCCGCAGCGATCCGCGAAAGCCGCGTGCGGCGTAGTATGATTCTGCCCCGTTGTGGTAGATAAAGACGCGGCCGAAACGCCAGTCGCCAAATATTGCTCCGCCAAGTAAGCGAATATCGGCGGGCGTTTCGAGCCAACTTGATGTTTTTGCGTCAAAATTCCCGAGTTTTTGCAGCTCTTGATATTCCGATTCGGTCAATATCTTGATGCCTATTTCGGCGGCGATCTCTTGCGCGCTACTTGCAGGTTTATTCTCTTTACGCGATTCCCAAGCGGCACGATCATAACAGAGGCTGCGTCGCCCTTTTGGCGTTTCCGGTGAGCAATCGTAAAAGATATATTCGCCCGTAGCTTTGTCAAACCCGACGACATCAGGCTCACCGCCCGTCCGTTCCATTTCGCTGACGGACCACAACTTGTCCGCGTTGGCTTCTAATTTCGCCAAGACCTTAGCCCATTCGAGCCCTTCGTGACGGATCGTGTTCTTTTCAAATCGAGTCTTTAGCTCGTTCAAAAGCTCCTCGCGGTCTGCGGGTAATATTTCGTTTTTCATTTATGCTTGATGCCCCACTTTTCTACTCGCAGGCCGTAAATACCAGGATACAACGGTCAGCGTTCCAAGCAGCACCGACGGAAAGATATCACCAAAACCATCGCCCATCGTGACATGTGATATGAAAGCTCCCGTGGCGACAAAGAAAAATCCGGCATACGCCCATTCTTTTACAAGCGGAAATTTTGGCACAAGTATCGTCACGACACCGAGCAGCTTCCACACGCCCAGTATTGTCAGCAGGTACGCGGGATAACCCAGATGCGTCACGCTCTCGACACCCTCAGGGATCCGCATCAGTTGAACCACCGCGCTCGAGCCCATGCCTAACGCCAGCCAAAGGGTCGCGATCCAATAGATGATCTTTTTTGCTTTTTCCATAACGCGATATTTTAATTCGCATTACCAACGACTGGCAAGGAATTAACGAGTTTTGCGTTACGGATAATAGGAACTATGGTTTTTTTAGCTCAACCGTTTTCTTGTCTGCGGGGTCGCAGATCTCGATCTCGCCGTTCTTTGCAGTAGCGGATTTAGCATCGACGGCTGGCAATCCCAGCTTTTCGCGGATAAATTTTTCACCCTCGACCTCGATCATCTCTCCGTTAATTACAAATGTCTTTTTGGTGAGTGTGTCGCCTTTTTCAAACATTGCCGGTTGCAGAAAAATATACCACGGCGAACCTGACGTGCGCGTATCGCCGGTTGATCGGCGATATTCAAAATGCTTGGTCTTCTGTCTGTCAGCACGGCTTTCAGATTCGTAAACTGCCGGGAACGTTACTTTTAGGGTGTCGAGACTGATCTTCATATTCGCGACCGGATCGTATTCTCCAACTCCGACGATCTCGAGGCCGTTGCCTTTGTACTTTTCATACAGCCGGTTAAGCATCGGAGCGTCGTATTTCCAGTTGCCGCACCACGGCGCAAAATACACAACGATCACGAGCTTTTTACCAGCTGTGAGGTCACGCAGCGTCGTGTCTTCGCCGGTGCGAATGCTCTTGTACGTCCAGTTTTTATAGTTGATCTCTTTCTCGACGATCGGAGATTGCTCGTTTTGCCCGGCGGCAAATATTGCCGTCAGCAGTATCAACATTGAACTGAAAAGTACTTTTCTCATTAACACCTCGTAAAATTAAAGACTATCTTTTCAGATGCTGATTATCAAGATAAAAGTTGGTAGCGAAAGGGAATTTTGCCACCAATGCTCACAGATAAACACTAATGTCGGAGATTAAGATTTACCGCCATTTGTGATAATCTGTGGCTATTAAATATGAGCGACACAGCAACCGTATCAGACATTTTTCGACGCGCACTTGAGATCAGAGCAGCCGACCCGAGCGGCTCGTACAAAGACCTTGCCGCTCGCATCGTCAGCGAATTCAGCCACCACCCGTTTCCCGAAACGGCGTTTTTGACGATTCCCGAATACGACAATATCGCTCCTGAGGAAGACTGGACCGCAGGCCTGCCGATCGTTCTACGCGGCATCCAAAACGAAGACTGGAAAGACATCGCCCACGGCATCGTCATCAGTCTCGAACAGGTCGAAAATTATCCTAAGCAATCCGGCCGCGAAGACGACCCTGCAAAAGAATGGCGTAACCGTGACAAAGGCATCGCCGGTGCCGAAGAGAAGAACCTCGAAAAATGGATGCCAGAGGAACTTATGGCGATGGCAAAGCGAAACGTCAAATAGACGTTCCCACATAAGTGAGAAGTGATAGGTGATAAGTTAAGAATGCATAACTTATCACTTTTTACTTTTCACTTATATCGGATCAAATTCTTATTGTGAGGCCATCGACCGCCTCTAAAACCTCACATTGCGGGTCAAATACTGAGGTTTCCTTTTCAAGATCCACATCGTCCCATTCCGGATAAAAATGTGTCAGAATTGCCCGTTTCGGGTAAGCTTTCCGAATCAGGAACATCGCCTCGGCTAGCTCAAGATGTTTCTGTACGGGCTTGTCTCGAACAAACGAGCATTCCAAAATAAACAGATCGGTTCGATTCGCAAAAGCTGCGATCGACTCATCAAACCCCGTATCCGCAGAATAAACAAGCGTTTTTTCGTCAGTATCACGGATATGGATCGCGTGGCTTTCGTCCGTGTGCGGAGTTTTCATTGCGGTTGCCGTAACGCCTGACAAGATCTCAAACGGCTCAAGAGCTTCGATCTCAATGATCTCAATGGGAAACGGCTGTTCGAGAAGACGATAGTTATTGACGGCGTCAAACCTCTCGAGCAGTGATCTAAGGCCAATGGGACCGAATATCCGCAGCGGCCTGCTTCGCTGCTGCATCTCCGACGAATGTTTTGTCCCGGCCAGGAACGGTGCCAACCCGCCGCAGTGATCGAGATGAAAATGCGAGATCCAGATCGTTCTGAGTTCGGTCCAATCCAGCCCCTCTTCGGTCATTCGATGTATGGCTGACGCCGAGCAATCCAGCAAGATCGTCCCACCACTTGTCTCTAGCCAATAGCCTGAGCTGCTTCGCTTTGGATGCGGTATCGACGTACCGGAACCGAGGACGGTGAGTTTCATACAGGAATAGTATCAAACCGTGTGTTAAATTAGGTGAATGAGTACGGTGGATATCCTCGCAATTTTTGCTCACCCGGACGACCTTGAACTTTCGGTCGGCGGCACGATGCTAAAGCTAAAACATCTCGGCTATCGAACCGGTGCCTTGGATATAACTCGCGGCGAGATGGGTACACGCGGGACGGTCGAGGGCAGAGCGGTCGAAGCTGAAAATGCCGCGAAGATATTAAAGCTCGACGTCCGGGGCAATCTCGGTCTGGCGGACGGGCACGTTTTTGTAACGGATGATGCTCGCGTTGCGCTTGTCAGAGCATTGCGGCGGCTGAAACCTCGAGTGATCCTCACGCATCAGGAAAATGACAGCCATGCGGATCACGATCATATAGCTACGCTTGTGCGCGAATCTTCACGCCTCGCGGCAATGCAAAATTACGACCCCGATACCGGAACAGAAAAGATACCGCCGCCAATCGTGGCTCATAGTGTTTTTTCCAGACGTGTTATCCCGTCGTTCATCGTTGATGTTTCTGATTTTCTAGAAACTAAGATGGAGGCTCTAAAAGCTCACCGTTCGCAGTTTTACGATCCAAATTCGACCGAGCCGGAAACGATGCTTACAGGCAAAACGTATCTCGACGAGATCGCAAATCGATCGCGCTACTACGGCTCGCTGATCGGGGCCGCAGCCGGTGAACCATTTTTTGTCCGCGAGATGTTAAATATCAATGATCCGTTCGAACTGCTCACGCGGCCCATGAATCTCTACTCATGACCCCTTTAGCCCCCGAAGAGATCGAACTCGAAAAAAAACGCCGCGTTCTCGACCGGCTAAAGGACCGACTTGCCGACCGAGAAGAAGAGATGGCCGATCTGCGGGCGTTGCAGGAGCAGTTTGAGGCGCAATATACGATGAATGTCGCGAGGTTTTATGCCGAATTTGACGACATCGAAGCTCAGATCGCTGAAGAAGAAGTAAAGCTCGTGCCCGACGACGAAGAGATCAAGAAAAAGGCCGAGGAGATGCGCCGCCGTGCCGAAGAGTCAGCCGCCCGTGCCGCCGAAGATGCCGACGCCGCCAATAGAAAGTTTGACCCTACGATCGAAGCAAAAAAGGCGTATCACAATCTTGCACGCATCATCCATCCCGATCTCGCTCTCGACGCTGGTGAAAAAGAAAAGCGTCATGGCCTGATGACTGAGTTGAACGCAGCTTATTCCGCCGGCGATCAGGCAAAGCTCAACAAACTGGTCGAAGATTTTCGCAACAGCCCAGATCTGGTAAGCGGCGATACAGTCGGCGACGAACTTGTACGGGCGATCCGCCAAATTTTTCAGATAAAAGTGAGGCTTGGCGAGCTGATAAATGAGCGTGCAGCGATCGAGGGTTCAGAACTTTTTGACCTTAGAAGAAAGGTCGAAGCAGAAATGGCCGAGGGCCGCGATCTGCTAGCACAAATGGCGAACCGCACCCGAGTCCATATCAAAAAGTCAGAACGGCGGCTAACCAATCTCAGAAGTGTTAATCAGGCTCAGGAAGAGTATGTAAAAGAAACTTTTGGGATGGATATCAAAGACTTTAGGAAGTCAGACCAATAGGCTCGACGATCATCTTGCCGTCGGCGTTTTGCCCGTCGCGGCAAACACCGACGATCTTGCCCTTGATCGTGATCGCATTCTCATCAAATAGATAGGGTTGACCCGAACCGCTTTCGAGACAGACCATACCAAAATCTTTGTCATAGTATCCGCATACGACCGCTCCACTGTCACGCTCAACCGCAGCGACGAGATCACCCCGGTCCACCTTTTCATCGACAGTAACCGCAAGCGAGCCTTTTGGTATGCCCAGGTCGTCAAGATGCGAATTATTGATCCAGACACCGTTGTATTCGTTGTATTTTGAAAGAGATGCGGGGATGACCAATTCTAGTTCGTTTGAGTCGGAGGGAAAATTGCTCTTAACTGCCTTTTTGTCAGGATCGAGCGTGGTTTGAAATTCGTCGATCAATTCCCTTGCCGCCGCCTCTCCGGTTTGCCGCCTCGTAATATCAACGGCCTCCATCATCGAAAACACAGCATCCTGAAAATTATCGAGTATGAGCAATATCTTTGCGCGCGTCATCAGCGACTCGGCGAGATACGCCATATTTTCGCCCTTTCGCAGGACCGTGATTGAACGATCAGCATAATTTAATGCAGCTTCGGGCTGTTTTTCAGCCAAACATATCTGAGCCTTTGTCTCTAGCGACGAACCCTCACGCGTCTTGTCTTTTAACTTTTTGTAAATACTGATGGCGGCATCTACAGATACATGAGCTAGCCGGAAATTGCTCTCGTTCATATGCAGGAGAGCGAGATTATTTTCGACCGTAGCTAGATATATACGATGCCGCGACGTTTCGTGATACGTTTTGGCTAGCGTGAAATAGGTTAGAGCCTCGGAACTGCGGCCAGTATCTTTGAGCGAAATGCCCATATTCGAGCATATCGAAGCATTAAGCAAAGCATCGCCAAAATTACGAAAATCATCTTCGACGGAACGGCAATAGGCGATATTTTGTTCGTGCTTTTTGAGTGAAAGGAAATTGAGGCTACGGACCTTATAAGATCGAAGCCGTACCAACGAAGTTTGAGGCAGGTCATGTGAGAGCGCGGCGTCGAGCCATAGATCAGTTTCGCGATATTCACCCGTACGCCAATATGCAAGTGCGATCAGGTTCTCACACTCCGCTATCTTTTCAATATTTCCAAGCTCTTGAAATACCTCGCGGACAGCTGTAAGAACATTTTTTGAGTGCTCCTGCGCGCCCGCGATCATTTCGTTATGACCGTAAAACCCGATCAGGCCGCCGTACCTAAGCTGCAATTCCGCTGAATCTTCGACACCCATTTCCGACGTGTCAAGCTCGCGCGACAGGTCGTCACGACCATCAATGATCAGGTCTAGAGCTTCAGCATATCGACCGCTGCGTTCGAGTTTGTCGAGTTTGCGGAATAAAACGACCGGTTCCAAACCGGTTCGTATCTTGAGAGTCTCCATAAGCCGCTTCGAAATTCTCTGATAGTATATGCCTGATGTGCCTACACATCAAGACTAAAACTATTGGAGAAACAAAAAATGAAAACGACTATTAAACTGTTCTTGATCGTATCGATGTTCTGCGCGACCGCATTTGCCGACGGCAACCAGGGGAGCGGTGGTTACAAGTGCGAAAATGGAGAGCCAATATGCCCACCGCCTTGCACAGAAAATTGTGGCGGCGACTTTGCAACACCAGCGCCTGAGGATCAGGACACATCGGTCGATATCATCACGGTAATTGCAGAAGAGATCTTTTGGATCGCTTTTTAAGTGATCAACAGATCCGAGCTACCGTTAAGGTTGACTCCCGGTCAAGGTCTCGACTTCGTCTAAGACCTTTTCCGACATTAACTCGCTTGGCTGTAATTTAACGATCTTGGGCCCGCCCGCATTTTGGCTCCCGCTCATTTCGTTGATTACTTCCACTTTGACCCTCCTGACCAATTCATCGAATTGGCCAGTGGATATAGGTGTGTCTTGTGGCGACGATCCGTCAAGAAATTTTTTTCCGCGGCCAGTCAATAACCAGTCGATCGAACATGATGTGCGTTCAGCGATCGTGATAAGGACTTCGGTTTGCGGCAGCCGGCCATGCAGGTAATTTTTGGCCGCCTGATAGGAAATGTTCAACAATAGCCGAACCTTGGCCGGCTCAGCCGTTCCGCAGGCTTCGATGAATCTTGCTGTAAATGCAGAATTTTTGTCCATTTCTGAATTTGCGCTTGACACTATTCAATGATTGTGTAAAATTTTACACATTCGTTCAATAGTTGAGTATAACGAACGATCAATAAATATACAAAGCAATTCTTTGTATTCACAAAAAAAGATCACTTTTCGCGGCCGCATGCACCCTGTATGCGACGCGAAAATAGGGGGCAACGGTGTGGGAGACGTTGCCTCCGCCTTTTTAAATAGCATTTCCGGCGGCAAACCCCGACGACCACGCCCACTGAAAATTATAACCTCCTAGCCACCCGGTCACATCGACGACCTCACCGATAAAGTAAAGTCCCGGCATCTTTTTCGATTCCATAGTCTTTGAAGAAAGTTCGTTTGTGGATACGCCGCCAAGCGTTACCTCCGCACGATCGTAGCCCTCGGTCGTTGAGAATCTTACAGGCCAGCTATTCAGCTTTTCGATCAAAGCATCCAATTCCCGTTCGTTCATCTGATAAAGCGGCTTGTTATTAAATCCTTTCTCGGCAAAGGCGTCTGCAAAACGCTGCGGTAATATCTCACCGAGAATATTATTCAGATTCTTTCGGCTCGCGCGGTTAGTGGTCAGGTGTTTCAGCACATCTGTTTGAGGTGTGAGATGAAACGAAACAGGCTCGCCCGTCCGCCAGTAATTTGAGATCTGCAAAACTGCCGGCCCCGACATGCCACGATGGGTAAAGACGATATTTTCGCGGAACGATTGATGACCGCATGAGGCGATCACCTCCATCGAAACACCGGCAAGCGGCGTGTATGCCTTACCCGCCATGACCAACGCCACCAGCGACGGCCTTGTCTCGACGATCTTAAGCCCAAACTGACGTGCGATGTCGTAGCCAAAACCGGTGGCACCGATCTTTTGAAACGACAGTCCGCCGCAAGCAACGATCAGTTTTGCAGATGTAAATTTCCCTTGGCTCGTCTCAATCTCAAATCCATCACCGTGACCAAAGCTCTTGACCGTACAACCGGTCCGAATTTCTACCTTGGCTTTACTACATTCTGTCATCAGCATATCGACGATCTGACGCGAGCTTTCCCGGCAAAAAAGCTGGCCGAGGGTTTTCTCGTAATATGCGATCTTGTGTTTACGGACGAGCTCGATAAAATCGTGCGGCGTAAATCCGGCCAAAGCAGATTTACAAAAATGTGGATTTTGAGAGACAAAATTTTCGGCCGTTACGTCGAGGTTTGTAAAATTGCACCGTCCGCCGCCGGATATGACGATCTTGCGGCCAACCTCTTGATTATGCTCGATCACCAACACCCTTTTGCCGCGCTTGCCTGCCGTAATAGCGGAAAACAAACCTGCGGCACCGCCGCCGATAACGATGGCGTCAAAGTTCATTTATGAGAGATATCGTTCTTGCAGGATACGGCCGTGATGTTTCACGTGACCCGCCATTATATAGACAAGAGCCCGCACCGAAATGGGGTTATTACTAGCGGTTCCGATCCGCATCGAGGCTTCGTCAGTAAGGTTTTTTACTAGCAGTAGATTTGCTTGTCGCTCGTGGTCAAATTCGTCAAGCAGCTCAGCAAATGATCGATTATTGGCGTTTGAGTTCTCAATGTAATCGTCCTGTTCAAATCCCTCGATCGGCGTTTTGTCACCGCGCGATATTCGCAGGATACGATAGGCAAAGATCCGCTCACCGTCGATCAGATGGCTTAGCAATTCTTTGATCGTCCATTTACCTTGGGCGTAGGCAAACGTGCCTTTTTCCTCCGGCACATTAGAAAGCACAGATCGGATTTCGGCAGATTGTGCATCCAAAACGGGTATTACGCCATCACCGTCGATGAGGGAAATATAGGTATTGTAATACGGTGCGAATTCGTTCGGGTCAGGTCTTTGCATAGATTTATTTAGTTAATTCTTATTTAGCGTGCATCGATGATCGCTTGCCGGGCTAGCGCCAATTCTTGTGCTGAGAGTTCGATCTTTGCCGATGCTGTTTTTAATTTTGCCGGCAGTTCCAAACTAGTTTCATTATACAAAACCTTATAGATAACACCTGCCGCAAGATACGAGCCAAGAGGGGTTGCGTGCAAACCGTCCGAATAAAGCTTTAGATCAGGCTTTTGTTTCCAAGCCGCTCGCCAAGCCTCGCCCGAGGGAACAAATATGCCATCTACTCCTTTCGCAGCGAGCTGGTACGATTCGTGTACGCGGTCAAAATCAAACTTTCGGTTTTCAAAGGGCCAAACCATATACACAGCCGGTTTTGCCCCCATGCCTTTGATCTCCTTGGCAAAAAGTTCGACATACTCGATCAAGTTCGTGCGGCTTGCGGGCAGAGCAGATGAACCCTGTTGCAAAACGACATAATCCCATTTCCCTGCTTTAATAGCTTTTAGAGCATCGCCTTTTTTCCAGTGGTCCTCTAGCGAAAAATCCGGATACGCCACCATTTTGTATTTGAGTTTCTTGCCGTTATTTTTGGCAAAAGCTTTGACCATTTCCGGCACGTCATTGACATACGTCAAGCTGTTTCCGATAAACAAAACGTTAAGCTCCGACGGTTTGCTGATATCTTGGGCCACCGCACAAATGGCAAATAGCACGATAAAAACTAAGATCTTAAGGCTTTCTATTGTTACGGTTATCATTACAAAATTTGCTTGGGCTTCGTTTAGTTAGTGCACATATATTATCATTAGATGCCTGGGCGGCCTGATCATGATAAAAACTCTACTCTTGTTTGGCGTTTTCATACTTGCAGCTATGCCGCTATGTGCGCAGCGCGGCGGCAAAGCGGAGCCAAACCGTATCGTTTTTAGTAGTGATAGTTGCAGTTCGACGTTAAAAGGAACATTACGAAACGGCCAGGAGATGGAGTATGTCCTGGCTGCTGTCAAAGGGCAGACCGTGACGATAAAAAATGCCACCTCGCGGATCTTTGATTTTCGTGTTTTTGACGCAGAGTTTTTTGACGAGGGAGATTTTGACAGTTCGCCGACTTATTCGTTTGAGATACCCGAGTCGGGCGATTATTTGCTGACCGTCAGAAAGAAAGTTGCGGGGCCGCGGGTCTCGCGTTTTTCGTTAACCGTTACAATTAAATAGACAAACCCCGCGAGCTTATTCCGCATCGAATGGCGGTTGAGAAATCTAAATCGAATATTTAAGGAGAATCCATCACAATGAAAAGAGTTTCTTTTCTTTTAGTTATCACTTTTTTTGCATTCGCAGTTTCATCATTTGCTCAAGGCGGCGGGAAAGCTGAGCCTGGTAGAGTCAAGTTTGCAAAGGGTAAATCCAGCACGGTTCTTACCGGCACATTGTCGGGCGATCAAGAGCAGGAATTTATTTTTGGCGCGAAACAGGGTCAGACCGTTTATATCACCAATCCCGACTCGGTTAAGTTCGCCTACAAGCTGTTTAACGACGACGTCAGCAATGACAGCACCGATCTGGCAGAGCCGACGATGGAATTTGTCGTGCCAGAAACGGGCGACTATATGCTGTTTGTCCGGCGGGCGAACAATACGACAAGAAAAGCCAGATTTTCTATCACTCTGGCAATACAGTAAAATGATTTTGTAGAGAGGTGACTATGTTAAAGAAGTCTTTGGTTTTGTTTTTGGTAACAATTTTCTTTATTTCCGCTTATGCCACGACTCCTTTGTCTGTGGATTCGGCTCACTCCAATGTTGGTTTTCGCGTACCGATAATGGGCGGAATGGCCCAGGTAAGCGGTAAATTTAGCCAGTTTAATGTCAATCTCAATTATGATGAGGCTGACATCACGAAATCGACGGTCGAGGCTACGATCAAAGCTGACAGTATTAGCACTGGGATCGCTGGTCGCGACAATCATTTAAAAACGGCAGACTTTTTTGATGCTGCTAAATATCCTGACATTACTTTCAAAAGCAAGAAGATTGAAAAGAAAGGAAAAGCGTTTTTGATGACAGGCGATTTTACGATGCATGGTATCACAAAGGAAATATCGTTCCCGTTCACTACGTTTGGCAATTGCTATGACAAAAAAGCGGCCAAGGCGACACTTCCCTGCGGTTTTAATGCGACACTCAAGATCGACCGTCGAGATTACGGTATCTCATACGGCCGCAAAGACAATCCGGATTTTATCGGAAACATTGTCGATGTCGATCTAAATATGCTGGCTATCGCTCCGCGTCAATCAAGATAATCAGGTGCCATTCAATTACAAGAGCGGAGCTGTGACTGGCTCCGCTTTTTTACTTTCTTTTCTTATCCACCTTGCTAAATGCAATGTCGTATATCGCGTATTGCTGCCAATCGTTGTAGTCAAAATGCCACCATTCGCTCGCGTTGACTGTAAAGCCCTCGGCTTCCATCAGACGTCGCAGCTTGTCGCGATTTGCACGTTCCTCCTCGGTGCCGCCTTTATAGTCAGGCGACGCCCGCTCATTAAATTCGTCATAATCCGACGGCATCGGTATAGGCTTGCCGGTCTTAAGGTCAATAATGCTTAGATCGACGGCGCAGCCGCGATTATGCCGCGACCCTTTTGCCGGGTCGGCAACAAACTGCCGCTGATCAACGCGCACGACCTCCCAAAACAGTTTCGTGATCGCCCAAGGCCGGTACCCATCATATATCACCAGGCCCAGCCCTTCTTTATTTAGCAATTTGTGAACACGTACTACAGCCTCGGCGGCTGGCCGTTGAAGAAACGCCCTTGCCTCTGGATATACGGCTTTGCCCACAAAGTTATCCTCGCGGGCATAACGAATATCAAGCTTTATCGAATTATCTAGTTTCGTGAGTTCTATCAAATCGGCCTCTAATTTATTTGCTTCTTTTGGCGGAGATGTCTGGGCAAACGAACAAGTGACAAGAATAAAGTAGATCGCCGCAAACGTAAATCTACTCAAGATCTTTTGCCGATTGAGTGAAAACATATTTTGCAAAGTTTGAAATACCGTCACGAAAAAGTTACTTTTGAATTGTATGCAGGACCAAGAAAAGAAACTCACCTGTCCCGCCCGCAAGTGGACCAAACGTGCAGGCATTATCGCCTTTCTATTTTTCCTCGGCAAAGGCCTTGTATGGCTCGGTGTTGCCGCAGCCGGTGCATACTACACCTTTAACTAATTTGGCATCTTCGGAGTCGGCTTTATTTCCGGCTCGGGTTTCAGATCGTCATCGAGTATCTTCACATCCGAACCGTATTTCTGATATTCCTTAAACCTGATAACGTTACGGGTTTCGATCAGTTTTCCGCTTTCACGTGCGACAAGCCGGACATCCGATAGCGAAGGCAGCAAAACCTTTTCATCGGCAATTGTCGTCCACTCATAATCGATATTCCGTTTTGCCGACCTGACCGGAAACGTCTCAGGGATATCGGTCGCTTCGCTTTCGATACGTAGCACGCGGCCGTCTTTGCGGTCGATCCACACGCGGCCTTTGATGCCGCTCACCGTGGTCGCGGGGCTGCCGCTGCCTGAGCTATAAGCTATCTTTTCCTGTGCCTTTTCCCGGATCGTTTCAAAATCAAAGACGATAGCCCTGCGCTGGCGAATGAGATCGCTGTCAGAGACGGTAAATTTTGTTTCGTTCTCAGGCTTGAAGATGATCGCGAGCATCGTCACAAATTCACCTGTCGAGCTCGTACCGCCGGCCTCTTCATACGAACTTTTCGATTTTGGGTCGTTTTGCAAAACGCCGTTCATTGATAACAGGCGATAATCTTCTTCGCCCGTCGTGCGGTAGCTGACCGCCACAACGAGACGATCCAGATTTTTATAGCTGCCCGTTCCGGCAAAAGCCCACGACCGCTGAACCTGCTGCTTTACAACAAAATCAGGCATTTGCTCGACTGCCTCTAGCGTGTTTTTACGTGCGTTTTCGAGCAGATCCGCGGCTTCTTTGGCTGACGGCAGTTTTGCCGCTTCGGGATTTTGCTGACGGCGGCCGGCCTCTTCGAGAGCACGTTTTAGCTCTTCGTCATTTGCCCCTTTAGAGCGGGTCAGGCTGCGAACGCCGTCCGTCAGTACGAAACCAATGCCACGCTTGCGGAGAGCTTCGACGATCTCCGCTTTTGTCTCGGGAGCCTGTTGCAAGGCATAGAGCATCTTGACGTACTCCGCCTGGGTCAACGGAGTAGATTGCGCGGATGTCGCTTGGAACAAACAAAAAATAGTTAAGACAAGGACCAATTTCTTCATCGTAATAAAAGATGCCTGTCACACAACTTACGTTGTAGCAAAGCCACGATAGACAGGGTATAAAAGTGAAAAGCGGGGAAATTCAAAATATGAAATTCCCCGCTTCGGTATTATAACGAATTTAGAGCGATTAATTCACCCATTCTTCTTCGTAATTAAGTTGCCAATGCCTCGTCACCCAAGCGTCTGCAGCTGTCATAGCCGTATTTTTCCATTTCTTCAAATTCTCCAAAATGGTAAGCGCGGCCATCGGTTTACCCGGATCGCGTTGGACCCTGATCACCCGCGTCGTAACGTCGATGATAGATCTGCTTTCGTCCATTAATTTTAGACGAACCTCGCAACCAACTGGCGGCAACGTATCGAGATTGACCAAAGTGCTGGTTTCACCCAGATTTTCGGTCAGCCCCTCAACATTTACCGTTTCGCCGGTCTCTGAATCGATCCAGCTAGCCTTTACAGGCATGCTCGCAATGATGCGATGATGCAATGGCGTTTTGTATGATGATGTAGATAATTCTACTTGTTGTGCCATTATATTCCCCTTATCAGTACCAAAATAAATACATTTCAATCACGAAATAATCCCCGCAAAGTAAAATGCGTGATAAATGTAGTCTATTATTACAAAAAAGTCAAGTATTTACTGGGATTGCTAACGTGTTGTAATCCAATAAGTTAGGCGATTGCGTTCACAAAATTTACATTTCTTTACAGTTTTGTAACAAAAAAGATTACAAAACCAATGTTTCTTGCTGGGCACAACCACCCTCTTAAGTTCCCGCTCCACCGTAATTCACAAAGAGTTTAGCTTCCGTTAATGCGCTTTTTCACACACAATGAGAGCATCTCTATTTGCAATTGCGGAACTCGATTTGCTTTATAAATAGAGTAAATCTGATTTTGTGTTTACGGGTTTTGGGCGATCTAACAAATTATCTTTTATTGATCGCCTGAGGTGCTGTTAGACGCTTGTATTTTAGAGGGTTTTACAGATGATGTTGCCTTGTGTTTTTAGACAAAAAGTAATATCTTTTTAACCACAAAATCCGAAAATTAAGACAAAAATCCAAAAACCGAAATAGATCGGTGTTTTTTCAATAAAAAACAGCACTAATTCTTTTTTGAAAACCAATTTAATGAGGTCAAAAATGACAAAAAATAATATTATGCGATCGATGCTGGCTCTAATGTTTGCCGCCATCGTTTCAGTAACCGTATCGGCACAGGTTACGACGTCCGAGATCATCGGAACCGTCACCGACGCCCAAGGAAACGGCGTTGCCGGAGCAACCGTTGAGGCGACACATGTCCCCTCAGGTACGACCTACTCATCCGTTAGTAATGCCTCAGGCCGCTATGCCCTGCCGGGTATGCGCGTCGGCGGTCCGTACACGGTCAAAGTAACTCAGGCTGGATTTAAGGAACAGACCCGTGAAAATTTGCAGCTTAGCTTGGGCACTGCAGCCACGGTCAACTTTAACTTAAGCCAAGCTATTAACGAGGTTGTGACGGTTACAAATGACGATCTGTTCAACGAAGTGAAAACAGGCGCTTCGACCAATATCGGTAACGAGACGGTGACCACTTTGCCCACGATCAATCGCCGCCTGAATGATTTTGCGAAACTCACCCCTTCGTACAGCGGTGGTCCATTTGGCGGCTCCGTTGCGGGTCAGGATAACCGTATGAACAACATTACGGTCGATGGATCATACTTCAACAACTCTTTCGGACTCAGCGGCCAGCCAGGCGAAAGAACAAGCGTGTCACCGATCTCGCTTGATGCAATCGAGGAATTTCAAGTTAATGTCGCTCCATTTGACGTTCGTCAGGGCAACTTTGTCGGAGCAGGTATCAACACGGTCACCAAGAGCGGTAATAACACCTTTCACGGATCCGGCTATTACAACTTCCGAAATGAAACATTTTTAGGAACAAAGGTCGGCCCGACTCTGTTGTTCAACCGTGGACAGCTCGACTATAAGCTGTGGGGATTTACCTTTGGCGGCCCGCTTCCGTTTCTTAACATTGGCGAGAACGATGACGGTGGCCCGGCATTTGTTTCAGGCAAAAACAAACTGTTCTTTTTCTTTAGTTACGAGAACGAAAAGACCGCGAGGCCTGCCCACACGTTCACTGCACGCCAAGCAGGCCAGGTACAGGGTGGCAGTATATCCCGGGTCCTCCAATCGGACCTCGACACACTCAGTGCATTTCTGAGAACAAATTTCGGATACGAAACGGGAGCCTATCAAAATTATAATTTTGAGATCCCGGCTGAGAAGCTGCTGTTTAGAACCGACTATAATATCAATGACTCGAACAGACTGACTCTTCGGTACATGCATCTCAATTCGCTGACCGATCAGAATATCAGCACTTCGAACAGCGGTGGAACGGCGGGTTTTGGACGAAGTTCGCAAGGACTAACATATTTGAGTTTCCAGAATTCGAATTACAAGATCCAGGAAAATATACGTTCGATGGTTGGTGAATGGACTAGATCATTCGGCGGCAGCGCAGCGAACAGCCTGATCGTCGGATACACATTCCAGGATGAAAGCCGTCCAAATTCGACAAAACTGTTCCCGCTCGTGGACATCCATGATGGCTCAGCCGGAACCCTGAGTGCGAGTACGGCTTACACGTCATTTGGCTATGAGCCTTTCACCCCACTAAACACGCTTAAATATAAATCTTTCCAAGTACAGGACAATCTGTCGTTTTACCGCGGAGCACATACTTTCCAGGTGGGACTCAGTTTTGAAAAATATCACTCGATGAACATCTTTTTCCCTTCATCACAGAGTGTTTATTCTTATAGATCGTTGACGGATTTTTATACTGATGCCAATGCGTACCTTAACAACGTTGCGTCACCGGTCACGGTAGCCAGATTTAACGTAAGATATGCCAATCAGCCGGGCATGACGTCGCCGGTCCAACCGCTCGATGTAAAATATCTCGGGCTCTATGGGCAAGATCAGTGGAAAGTGAGGGATAATTTCACATTTACATACGGCTTGCGTATGGAAGTGCCTTTCTTTGGCTCGACCGGCTTTAACAACCCGTTGGTTGACACTCTGACTTTCCGGGATGGAGATGGCAGTGCTCTTAAGCTAAAATCCGAAAAACTTCCTGATTCAAACATTCTCTGGTCACCTCGAGCTGGATTTAACTGGAATCCGTTCAAGAGCGGTAATCTCCAACTCCGCGGTGGTACCGGTATGTTCACTGCACGTCCACCTTATGTGTGGATCTCGAACCAGATCGGCAACAATGGCGTGCTAACGAGCATACAATCTCTTGACGCGACGGTAATTCGGCGCTTTAACCCAAGTCCTACAGCCTATGTTCCCGCTGTGGTTACCGGTGCTCCTCAAGCGGGCCAGCAGGACCTTAATTTTACAGTGCCTAACTACAAGTTCCCGCAGGTTTGGCGTACAAGCTTTGCAGCAGATTACAAGATCCCTTTTGGAATGGTCGCTGGCGCTGAATACATCTATACAAAGGATGTGAATGGAACCGCTTACATCAATGCCAACCTATCCGCTCCTGATAGTGCGTGGGTAGGTGCTGATACTCGTCCGCGTTGGGTAGCTGATACATGTGCTACCGTGAGCGGCAATCAGGTTCGTGTCAATTGTGATGTCATCCAAGCGATCACCTTGAAAAATTCAAGCCTTGGCAAGGCATGGAACCTTGCGTTTACGCTCGAAAAGCGTAATTCAAAAGGGTTCTATGCAAAGGGTGGCTACGCTTACGGTGTTTCAAAGAACACCGTCGACGCTTCATCTACAGCGGGCACCTCGTTCTCGAGCATCAATCATTCGAGCAACCCAAACAACCCGGGTCTCGGATTTAGCTCGGCATATATGGGGCATCGCGTGTTTGCATCTGCTTCGTACCACATTGAGTACTTTAAGTTTGGTGGAACTACGATCTCAGCTTTCTGGGAATCGAGAAACCAACGAAACGATAGTTACAGGTACTCTAATGACCAGAACGGAGACGGTATCCAAAACGATCTGCTTTACATCCAAAGAGATCCGTCCGAGACGGTCTTTGTGACCAACGGAGCGTTTACGCCTGCACAACAATCGGCTGCTTGGGAAGCGTTTATCGCACAAGATAAATATCTCTCGGCTAGACGTGGAATGTACGCCCAACGTAATGGCACATTGTATCCGATCGTGCATAACTTAGACCTCAGCATCGCTCAGGATCTATACCTCAATTTCTTTAAGGCAAAGCACAGATTCCAAATCAGAGCAGACATTCTGAATTTTGGTAACTTGCTCAACCAAAATTGGGGAGCCAATTACGCAGCAGCAAACAATAACTTTGCTCCGCTGGCTTTTGTAGCGGCTGAAGCCGGAACGGGTCGTCCGACATATCGTTTGAACACGATCGGCGGACAGCTCATCACCTCTACATTTAGTCGTCGGAACACCAGTTCGGCTGATGTTTACACTCTGCAGATCGGACTTAAGTACTCGTTCTAACGATTATCTGATCTACAAATCTGACGAGGCTGTCTTTTCAAGACAGCCTCTTTTTTTATTGGTTGTCGCTCAAACGCAAATCTGAGTTAAAATCTAGCGATGAAGATCCTGCACATATCATCGGCAAAAACATTTGGCGGCGGTGAGCGTCATCTGGTGGATCTGTGTCGTGAATTGACCGATCGCGGGCATGATGTATTTGTGGCGCTCAGGCCGTCGAACGAATGGCAGGATCGGCTTGATTTCCTGCCAGCCGAAAACATTTTTTATGTTTCGATACGCAATTCGTTTGGGATGTTTAGCGCGAAAAAGATCGGGCGTTTTATCGATCAACATAATATCGATCTGATCCACGCGCACGTCGCTCGCGACTATCTCGCCGCCGGCGTAGCTGCCAGGTCCGCAAATCATGTGCGGTTCGTGCTCACCAGACACGTAATGTTTCCGATGAAATCATTTCACCGGTTTGCCCTGCGAAATGTCGATGCAGCAATAGCTGTGTCGACGGCCGTGATCTCCACGCTCACGCGAATATTTCCCGCTGAAAAAGTACATCTGATCCCAAATGGAATCGATCTAAAAAATGGAGTCGATAGTAACAAGACCGGTCTCGCGGCCGACTTTCGCACTTTGCACTCGATCCCGGCCGACGCTCCGTTGATAGTTACGTTAGGTGAGTTAAAAGTATTAAAAGGCCAGCGTGATTTTGTGCTGGCAGCAAACGAGGTCGTCAAACAGCACCCGGACGCGCGATTTGTCGTTGCCGGAAAAGACAACTCGCTCGATCAAAATTTTCGCCGTGAGCTAAAACGGCTCGTGCGTGTGCTGGGAATGGAAGAAAATTTCCTTTGGCTAGATTGGCTTGATGATATTCGCCCGCTGCTTGCCGCTGCTGACATCTTCATTTCGCCGTCGCATTCGGAAAGCTTTGGTCTGGCAATTCTCGATGCGATGGCAGCCGGTTGTCCGGTTATTGCAACGACGACAGATGGTGCAAAAGAGCTAATTGCCGAGGAGAATGCCCTCGTGCCGATCCGCGACCCGCTGGCCCTCTCAAACAAAATATCGTGGTTTCTCGCAGATCACGATGAACGGCGTTTGCTCGGAGAAAAACAACAAAGTACGGCTCACGAAAAATTTGGCCTCGCGGCAATGGTCGATGCGACCGAGAATTTGTATCGAAAAATACTTGAGCGGTAAAAACCGCATCTTTAGGCATCCCGCTACCCTTGCCGTAAATCTAAGATTCGGTTTATCTTATGAGTATGCGGCAAATTTTTTCGACCCTTTTACTGGCGTTAGCCATATCAATGAGTGTCTATACACAAACCGCCGAAAACCTTGCAGAAAGCTGGGATAAACATCATATCTCAACTATCTTTCCGTCCGACGTCCGTCACGCTGACCTCAAAAAATATCTAGAAAAATTGAAAGGTCTCGGGATCAAAGTGGAGCAAGTCGGCTTTTCAAACGCAAGCCGCGAGATCTATCAGGTCGAGTGGGGCACCGGCCCGCTCAAGGTTATGATGTGGTCGCAGATGCACGGTGACGAACCGACCGCGACCTCATCGCTGATCGATATGTTTGCTTTTTTGCAGACGCACAAAGACAAAGATTGGGTTAAGAAACTGGGCGAGACAATGACGATCCGCGGAGTGCCAATGCTAAACCCGGACGGGTCAGAGCTGTACCAACGGCGAAATCTACAGGGCATCGACATCAATCGCGATGCTCTCGACCTCAAAACGCCCGAGGCCCGTTTGCTCAAACAGCTTCGTGATAATTGGTCGCCCGCGATCGGATTCAACCTGCATAACCAACAATCTTTGACCACAGTCGGCCCTACTCGTAAGCAGGCATCTATCTCCTTTCTCGTCGTGTATGGAGACCCTGAAAAGACAACGAGCGACGGCCATGAACGTAACAAACGTGTTAGTTCGGCGATGGTCACGGCGTTGCAAAAATTCATCCCGGGCCACATCGGACGGTATGGCGACGAGTGGACGCCGACTGCGTTTGGCGATAATTTTTCGGCATGGGGAACGCCGACGATCCTAATTGAGACCGGTGCGCTCTACGGCAAAGACGAGATGTATCTGGTCAAGATGAATTTCATCGCGTTTTTGACCGCGCTAAATTCGATCGCGACCGGCAGCGAAAAAACCCAAGACCCGTTCATCTACGTAAACCTACCCGAGAATACCTCCGGCGGGCTCGTCGATCTGATCTTTCGAGGAGCAAACATCGTAAATACGGGAGCTATGACCGAGATTTCCATGGGTGACATCACGGCCGTTACCGAACGCCGCCGTGCGAGCTTTCTAAATTCGACAAAGATCCGTGGCGTCGGCGATATGCGCGCACTGACGGGTCTGGAGGAATACGACGCGAGCGGCTATTATGTCATCCAGCGTTTTGGCAGAACAAAAAGCGGAGAGATGTGCGAGCTGTTCTTTTTTAAAAAGGATCGTGTCATCGACTGGACGTCACCCGAACTCGAGAAACAATTTCCGCCCGACGCCATTTACTCTGCCGGAAAATGGGCAAAAGGAGAAAAGGTAGTGCCGCGCCGCCGGCCGTGATCGCACGAGAATGCTGTCGCTGCTCAAAATAAAAAATATAGCCCTGATAGACGAACTCGCCATCGAATTTGGCGAGGGGCTAAATCTATTAACGGGCGAAACAGGTTCCGGCAAGTCGATCATCGTCGATAGTCTCGGTGCCCTGACCGGCGATCGCGTTTCAAGCGATCTGATCAAAGAAGGCGAGCAATCGGCATCGATCGAAGGGCTTTTTGCGGTAAATATTAGTGACGAATTGAGTGCGATGCTCGACGATGGCGGTATAGAGATCACGGACGAAATGATCATCCGCCGCGAACTGTCGCTAACCGGGAAAAACCGCGTATTCATTAACGGCCAGCTCGTCACACAGGGTTTTCTAAAAAGCATCGGTGCGTTTCTCGTCGACATTCACGGCCAAGGTGAACAGGCTGCACTTTACGATGTCGAAAACCACATTGAGCTACTCGATGATTTTGCGGATGTCGGCGCCCAAAAGGAAAGCGTTGCCACAGCTTTTGCCGAATGGGCAGCTGTCCGATCCGAGATCGCATCGCTGGAAAAAGACACCGCTGAAAAATTACAGCTTCTCGACATCCTGCGTTTTCAGACAAACGAGATAAACGCGGCGGGGTTGCAGCCGGGCGAGGATACTGAGCTTGAAGAAGAGAAGTTGCGGCTTAACAACGTCGAAAAACTCACGTCTCTCAGCGGTGAGGCGTTTGACCTGCTGTATGACGACCCGCTTTCGACTGCGGCGACGCTCGAAAAGGCCGAGCGAAAGATCAACGAGCTTTCCGAATTTGAATCACGATTTGGCGAATACGCCGAAGGGCTAAAAGCCGCCCGTGCCGTGATCGATGATCTCGCAAATGAGGTGCGAGGGTTCCGCTCGCATCTGGAATTTTCGCCCGAACGGCTAAACGAGATCGAAAACCGCTTGGCCGAGATCACCCGTCTAAAACGAAAATACGGCGATTCGATCGATGCGGTCCTCGAGCACCTTGCCGTATCGGAATCACGCCTTCAAAATATTGAGACCGCTGAGTTTCGCGAAGAGGAGCTTAATAAAAAGCTCGCTGAATTGCGTGATGCATATGTCCGTCAGGCATCCGAACTGCACAAGGCACGTAAGACCGCAGCGGTTAAATTTGAAAAAACAGTCGAAGAAAGCCTGAAAGCTGTCGCGATGGAAAATGCACGGTTCGAAGTGCGGATCGAGGCTGGTGAAAATGAAAACTCTTTCACCGCAAAGGGTTTTGACGCCGTTGAGTTTTATTTTTCTGCCAATCCGGGCGAATCGCCAAAGCCGCTCGTGCGGGTCGCATCCGGCGGCGAAGCGTCTCGTCTAATGCTCGTAGTCAAAACCGTTTCACACGCCGACGATATCAAGAAAACATCGGTGTTTGACGAGGTCGATGTCGGCATCGGTGGCCGCGTGGCGGAGGCAGTCGGGCGAAAGCTTAAGTCGCTGGCCGGGACGCAGCAGGTATTGTGTGTTACGCACCAACCACAGATCGCATCGCTTGCAGACCGGCATTTTATCGTTGAAAAACAAACTGTAAGCGGACGCACCTTGGTCAAAGCTCGTGCTCTAACCCAGATGGAACAAGTCGAAGAGATAGCCCGCATGCTCGCCGGCGAACAGATAACCGACCAAGCCCGCGAAAATGCACGGGTCATGCTGGCCTCTGCTAAGTAATTTAACAGGATGTACAGGATAAGCAGGATGTAAGAAATTTGACTGCTTGCAATCCTGTATATCCTGACCATCCTGTTAAAATTAATTCTTAAGTAATGAATCAAGAAGTTCTTGCAAATGTCATTCGCGGTGAAACCATCGAGTCGACCCATTGCGGTCATATTATTGTCATCGACGGTAAACGTAAAACGGTTGCTTCTGTCGGCGACCCCGCGACCGTTACATATTTTCGCTCAGCGTGTAAGGCGTTTCAGGTGATCCCGTGTATTACGAGCGGGGCGGCAGATGCTTTTGGCTTTACCGCAGACAAGATCGCGATGGCGTGTGCGTCGCATTCGGGTGAGAATATGCACGTCGAGCTTACAAGCCGCATGCTAGAAAAGATCGGCTTGTCGGAAAGCGATCTCCGCTGCGGCGTCCATCTGCCATTTAGCGATGCCGCGTCAAAAACTATGATGCGGCTGGGCGAGGAACCGACGCAGCTTCATAACAATTGCTCCGGCAAACACGCCGCGATGCTCGCGTTTGCCAAGCACATCGGTGCTAACCTCAACACCTACAACCAAGCCGACAACCGTATCCAAAAACGCATCTTGCGCTGTATCGCTGATTTTACAGAGCTCTCTGAGGATGAGATCGCCGTCGGTATCGACGGCTGCTGTGCTCCAAACTACGCTGTCCCGCTTACGGCGATGGCTGTAAGTTTTCTTAATTTGATGTCGCCCGAAAAATTTCCCGAACCCACGCAAAAAGCCTGCTCACGCATTGTCGAGGCAATGATGAAATACCCCGAACTCATCGGCGGCAGCGGACGTCTCGACACAATGCTCATGCAAGCCGCTCCGGGCAAGATAATATCAAAGGTTGGTGCCGACGGTGTCTGGCTCTGCGGCGTTTTGCCTTGCGAAAAATGGCCCACCGGCCTCGGCATCGCTCTAAAGGTTGCCGACGGCGACGATTATCGCGGCCGGCCGGTTATCGCCATTGATATATTGCGTCAACTGGATATTTTAGGAACGGATGACCTTGCCGATCTGTCACCGTCGCCGATCAAAAACCGGCGAGGTGAAGTAGTAGGAAAAGTTGTCCCTGCATTCGCTCTTGGCGCCTAACTTAGGCTGTGAGCATGCTTAAATTCTTCGTTTCCAAATATCCTATCCAGCCAAAGATTTGTCAGTTTTTCCTGAATGCTGTTCGCTTTCAGGCGGTCGTTGAGGTTTTTGAAATCGACGAAATCAAGATGCTGGTCCTGATTAAAGCATGAGAAAACAAAAAACTCTTCGCCGGTGTGAGGGTTAACGTGTCGTTGCAGACACTGAGCGCAGACCTCTTTCATCATGCATTGCATTGGGCTGTTGATCGAGCCAATAGCGACGTGTTTTTCGTTAAGATATGGTTTGAGAGTCGCGTGACGAGCCTCACGAACACCGTTCATCATACGGTCTGAGCCAATCGCGATGATGCGGTCAACTTGCTTTAGATCAACGGCCTGTTGGCCCAGTTTGCCCTCCGCATAAGCGATCATCGCTTGGACAATGTTGCCGCGAAAATGCGCGTCCTGCGGACGTGCGGGAATGATCTCGTCGCCAAAATCTGTCGCCCAGACAACCTCATCGGTGGCATTCTCGATCTCTTCGCGTTTGAACAGGTCCGCGCCGTTTTTGTACCCGGCAAAATAGACAACTTTGTTATTTTTTTCGCGAAGCGCCTTTGCGATCGAGAAAAGCACCGCATTGCCAAGCCCGCCACCAGCGAGCATAACGGTCTCATTTTCAGTGATCTCGGTCGGCGTGCCCGTCGGACCCATCACCAAAACTTCTTCGCCTTCCTTTAGCAATGAGCAAAGCCGCGATGAGGTACCCATTTCGAGCACGATCATCGATAACAGGCCTTTTTCCTCATCGACCCAGGCTCCTGTCAAGGCTAAACCCTCCATCATCAAACGTTTACCGTCTACGATCGGAGCGGTCGTTTCGAAATTTTGCAGACGGTAAAATTGCCCCGGCTCAAACTTGCGTGCCTGCAGCGGAGCTTTGACGATCACATCTACGATCGTCGGCGTAAGGCGTTCGACTTTGACGACGTACGCTCGGAGTTGTTCATCAAGCGTTGCGACAAGGTCGTCAAAGCGGCCTTCGGCCTCTTGCGGATCGACAGCTTGCGTGCCGCTAAAAAGATCTGCCACGTACCTGTAACCGTGCTTTGCCGATGCCATAGCCTTGACGACGTTTCCGGCGTATTGCGGGTGGTTATCGCCATAGTACGAAATAAATTTACCGTCGTGCTGGTAGGACGTGAAAAAGCCTGTTTCACCTTTTGCGGCTTCGACTGCGTGAAATTGGCCGTCTCCGTTCGCTACAACCTTATGCGGCTGGAAAAACTGCTGCCACTCATCCATTTTGAAGGTGCCGGGCTTTTCCTTTTCGTAAATGACGTTTGGCGAGGTTCCCGCGGCAACGCATACGGTTCGAGCCGGAAACTCGTGTATCTCATTTGTTTTCTCGAACTTGCCTGTTTCGGCTACATAATCGAACCGCTCAAACTTAATTGCTTTGACCGCGTTAAACTCATCCGGCACAGCCTCGGTGGGTGACATACACTCGACAAAATCGATGCCCTCTTCGAGCGCTTTCTGGACCTCTTCATGATTGAGGCGATATGCGGGCGAATCCTGCAAACGCTTGCGGTAGATCAGCGAAACGCCGCCCCAGCTCTGAACAAGCGGGACAAAATTTGGTTCCTCGCCGGCGGCAGCCGCACGCTCACGCTCCGCACGGATCTGACGGCCGTGATCGAGAAACTCCGGCAGCGTCATCAGTTCCTCAGGGTCAAACGCCTTCATCACATGCTCTTCGCCAAATTCTTCGACGACTTGCTCATATTTGTGCAACATCTTTTCGACCTGCACCGGATAATAGGCAAATATTTCGGTCGCTGTGTCAATGCCGGTCAGGCCGCCACCAATCACGACCGCAGGCAGACGAACCTGCAGATTCGACAGCGTATCTTTCTTGAATGCACCAGTTAGCTGCAACGCCATCAGGAAATCAGACGCTTGACGAATGCCGCGAATGAGGTTGTTTTTCATCGGCACGATGGTCGGCCGTCCGGCACCGGTCGCGATGGCGATATGGTCAAAACCAAAATCCCACGCATCTTCGATGGTTACCGTTCCGCCAAAACGGATGCCGCCATACGCGCGGAAACGATCTCGCCGCGTCAGCATAAGCTGCACCATCGTCAAAAAGTTTTTGTCCCAACGAACCGTAATGCCGTACTCGGAAACGCCGCCAAAACCTGACAGGATGCGTTCGTCCAGCTGCTCAGTGATCTCGCTGAGATCGTGGATCGGCTTCGGGCATAACGTCCCATTTTTACCGGTCCAGCTTTCAGGAAGCGGTTCGATCTTTAGTCCGTCGATACCAACAACGCCAAAACCTTCGTTGAGTAAATAATGCGCGAGCGTATAACCGGCAGGGCCAAGGCCGACGACCATCACGTTTTTGCCGTTGTACGGCAATGAATACGGGCGTTTTGCGTTGAGTGGATTCCAACGCGTTAGGAGACTGTAGATCTCAAATCCGTATGGCAGATTGAGCACATCCGTCAGCGAGGCCGTTTCGGCAAGCGGGATATTGACCGGCTCCTGCTTCTGAAAGATACAGCCCTTCATGCAGTCGTTACAGATACGGTGGCCGGTGCCGGCGCACATCGGATTGTCGATGGTGATCAGAGCGAGCGAACCGATAGCGTCACCCTGAGCCTTGAGCATGTGCATCTCAGAGATACGCTCGTCGAGCGGGCAACCCTCGGTCTTGATACCAAGCGGATTGCGCTTTGGCGTTCCGTCAGGCTCGCGAAGCCCCGTCGAACACGCATCTTTTTCCCGCTCGTGACAGATCATGCAGTAATCGATCTCGTACAGAGCATCTCGCATCGTACCGCGATCATCGGTCAGCTTAAAACCGTCACGTTTTCTGAGGATCTCCTCACTGCCGCGCATAATATTATGCAGCTTTGGTTCAGGATGGATAAGGTGGACGAGATTTTGGTAATCGAGTCCGTGCGGAACCTTAAAGCTGTGCCATTTTTTCGACCGATTATGAAAAGCCGCCGCCGACCAGGCCTCGATAATATGCAGAGCCGCCTTTACTAGCAGGAGGTCGCCTTCGATCTCTTGCTCGGCCAAAATATAAGGGGCATATACCTTGCCAAAAAAACTGTCGCGATGTTTTTCGTATGTTTTTTCCACGCGGGACGCCGCGTCTGAGGCCATCGCACTATCAATTTCATCTTTCCCAAGGGCCTCCTCCGCGTCGAGCAGACGACAAGTCATCTCCGCGATCGATAACTCTTCGTCCCTGACGAGAGTCTCGTCAAAGCCCGTGTTGCGCAACTCGGTTACAGCCCGCCAGAGTTCGGCCTCGTTTAGATTCGGGGCATCTTCGGCTTTAAATTTCTTGATCGCACGACGCTGGACAAAAAATTTGTATTTCCAAACGGGATTTTGAACGGTGATGTCGTGCTCAAGCTCTTTGCTTTCACTCGTGATCTTAAAAAGCCGGGCAATAAAATCCGAAAGAAACGGAGCCGCATCAGTCAGTATCTTTGATTCGACACGGCGCTCAAATCCCTCACCGCGAGCGGCAATATATTTCGTTAGAGCATCGTGCAGGAGCGGCTCGTGTTTTTCGACTTCTGAGTAAAACTTATCAGCCAGGTCTTTTAGCCGTCCCGCATCAAAAAGATCCGCGAAACAAAAACCTTCGATACCAAGCTCGAAATCGTGCCGTCCAAATTCACTGCTATTATTAGAAACTTCGGTCATATTACATCCCACTTACCCGGAATCCGAGTCATTGAGTAATCTTAAAATATAACACTCACGGCCAGCGCGCTCCAAAAAGGGCTAAACTTTCCCAATTCAAAATGATAGACTGTATAATATTTGGTGAAATAGCGCCTTTAATGTGGTATAAAGCAAGATTGCGCCGCATTTTGCGTCTTTTTGACGGTTAGGAAGTATTTAGCAGTATGGAAAACGATCAGAGGCTCACACCTCTTCCGGTTACAAATGATCTGAGTGTTAGCCAAATCGATTTTGGCACGGGATATTCGTCCGTTTATGACGATGCTGTAGATGGCAGGCGGTCGATCAAACAGTATTTTAATATCGTCTATAAACGGCTGCCGATCATTTTGGCGATCACCATTTTGATGACCGCCGCCGTTGCGTTTTATTCATACCGCCAAGCGTCCGTATACCAAGCAAAAACATCTATCATCATTGAGCCGCGCAGGCCGCCGCAAACGCAAAAAGAAGCCATCAATATCAACTTTGGCGACGATCAAAAATATTACAATACGCAGCTCCAACTGCTCCGAAATCAGGGCCTCATGAAGCACGTGGTCGTCGCCCTCGGCCTGCAGCGTGACGAAAATCTTTTAGGTGATCAGAGCCGTGGGCTATTTGCCACGATCCGCTCTTTATTTTCCGGCGGAGAAAAGAAAGCGGAGACTGACAATGCCGTCCCGGTCATAACAGATTCGTCCGTCATCACGGGTAAAGCCGAAGAAACACAACTGACTCCTGAGGAAAACAAGCGTGCCGAACTGTACGCCGCATCGCTAATTGGCGGGTTAAACGTTGACCAGGTAGAACGAACCAATCTGGTAAATATCACTGTCGATAACACAAATCCCGCGCTTGCCGCGAGGGTTTCGGATAAGGTGGCTGAGCTGTTTATTAAAGAAGACGCCGACCGCGAAACTGCCGGAACACAACAGGCATACGAGGATCTGCAAAAATCTATCGAAGAGCTCCACGCTACGATCACCAAGCAGGAAAACGATCTGATCACGGTGATGCAGTCGAGCAATTTGCCGCTGCAGGATAAAGGTGGTGAGGTTCGCGCGGCTGATCTGCAAACCCTTTTGACCCAGTATCGTACCGCTCAAGAGGAAACCGGTAAGATCCTGGCTCAATACAACGCGGCGATAAATGCTCGCGGCACAGGCGACATCCTCTCGGTCGTTCCTGATAACCGTGCAATTCAAGATGCCCGTAGCCAGAATATTAAACGTCAGATGGACCTCGATAATCGCATCGATGCCATAGACAAAAAGATCGACGAGGCAAACGAAAAGCGAAAAGCCCTGTTGGTGCGGTACAAGCCTGACTACAGAGAAGTGGTCGCTATCGATGCTCAGATCAAAGAGCTCGAGGCTCAAAAGGTCCGCATCAAAAAGGACGTAACCGAAAAGATCAAATCTGAGGGTGACAAGCTTGTTGAGAGCGCCGAACGCGAAGTGCTCGCCAGCCTGCGTTCGTCTCTAGCCGCCGCTCAGCAGCGCGAGGCCCGCCAGCGTCAAGCATTCGAGCAGGCCGCCTCAAAGGCAAATGTCGAGGGCCAGGCCGAAACCCGTCTCACGTCACTCAGAGACGAGCTTAAGAATAACCGCGAACTTATCAATACTTACTCGCAGCGTCAGAAAGAGCTGGAGCTCGCATTGACGAGCGGACGCCCTGACAATATCAAGATCCAGAACAAAGCGGTTACCCCAACGTCGCCGATCGGGCCACAGCGAACGCGTAACATCTTTATCGCGATGATACTCTCGCTCGCCGCCGGTATCGGACTCGCGTTTTTGCTAGATTACCTCGACGATTCGGTTCGCACATCAGACGATGTCAGCCGTCATCTCGGATTGCCGACACTTGCTCTTATTCCGCATTATCTCAATTCGGAAAAGCGTAAGCTGCTCACCACCGGCATCACGAACGGCAATGGAAATGGGAACGGAAATGGCAATCCGGCGTCTGCTGCGCTGATTAGTCTTGAAGAACGCAATTCGCCAATGGCGGAGGCTTACAGGCATCTGCGTACCTCGCTGTTGTTTTCGTCGGCCGGCAAACCGCCAAAGACCATTTTGGTTACGTCTTCGCAGCCGTCTGAGGGCAAGACAACGACCGCGATCAATACAGCCATCACGCTCGCGCAGGGTGATGCTGATGTTGTCATCATCGACTGCGATCTTCGCCGTCCGCGGCTCCACAGCCACTTTGGCATGGAGAATTCCCAAGGGTTGACCAATTATCTGTCGGGCGACAAAAACACCGACAACATTATCCGCCCATACGCAGATCTGCCACGGCTAAAGATCATCACGAGCGGCCCGATCCCGCCAAATCCGGCTGAGCTGCTAAGTTCAAACGAAATGCGCGAACTGCTCGAGTTTCTCGGTGGACGCTACAAACACATCATCGTCGATTCGCCGCCCGCGATCTCATTTACCGACGCTGCGATCCTCTCGACTCTCGTTGACGGCGTGGTGCTGGTTGCGATGGCAAATAAGAGCTCGCTCCACTTGATGCGACAGTTCAAACAGCGCGTCAGTGCAATCGGTGCCCGCATTTACGGTGTCGTGCTAAACGGCATCAAATCGGGTTCGATGGAATATGACTATTACGGGTCGGGATATTATCAGTATTATTCGCAGTCAGACGGCGACGAAACGCCGCTTTTGGAAGATGTTCCAAAGGATAAAAACGCAGAGGTTTAGTTAACGAAAGGTGAGTCTAACAGCTCACCTTTCACTTTTTCGCATCTGTTTGAGCAACACGTCAGCGTATTCTTTGGGAGTATTGATATTTTTTAGTACGATCTTGCCGCCGTCTTCGCTAGCGTTATCTACCACCAGATCACCAAACCCCAGTAATCTCTGCACAACGGATGTCGTCACCGTTACGTCCTGTATCCGCCGGATCGGTACGTTTTGCGTAGTGCGTGAAATAAATCCTGAGTCGATCTCGAGCGTCGAATCGGTCAACCGGTAACGCACGAGCTTTTGCTTGAAATGGTAAAAAGCCGGTATCAGGAACAGCGTAAATGACAGTATTATCGCAAGCCACACCGGGACGATCGACCACAAAAACACGCTCAGCAAAGCGACGAAAAACAACGCACCGATGGCCGCCAGTACGTATCCGGCTTTGACGAACATCAGGGTCGGGCTGATCGAAAATATCTCAGTCTCGTCATCGCCAACACTGTCGCGAACTGCGACGCGAGTTTCCATTTCTGTTTCGGTATCCGCTCCACACTTCCGGCAAAATTTGGCTGTTTCCGAGTTATCCGCTCCGCATTTTTCGCAATACATAAAATTTGTCCGCCCGCCTTTTGGTTTTGCAAAGATTATAGCCCTTTTGGGTATCAAACTGGCTAGTGACACGTGCAAAAAAGTCTGGAAATTACTGCAGAGATTAAGTTATCCTATAATTTACATCTCCTACAGCCACACGGCTCCCCTATGAACGAATCCAAAATAGTCAGACGCGACATCAAGCCCTCGCTCGTTTTCTTGAGCGGCGAGCTGATCGCTGTGCCGATCCCGCTCGAGCGTGAAGAGGTCATCATGGGCCGTGCTCTCGAGGCAGACGTCCGCGTCAATGACACTCAGGT
Source organism: uncultured Chloracidobacterium sp. (assembly GCA_964543865.1). Taxonomy (GTDB): domain Bacteria; phylum Acidobacteriota; class Blastocatellia; order Pyrinomonadales; family Pyrinomonadaceae; genus OLB17. Next base: position 9,514 of record CAZIZR010000016.1, on the reverse strand, counting down.
CTCGCGCAAACACGCTATGGTAACTGCCGACACATCGACTGAAAAGGTCCAGTACATCTTGACGGATCTCGATTCGCGAAACGGCACATTTTTAAACGGACGGCGCATCCGCCGAGAGGTGCTAGAAAACGGCGATAAGATCTCCATCGGCGAGACGATCCTGCGGTTTGACTTGCTAGACGAGATCGACCGCGAATATCAGCGGCAAATACACCGTCTCATCTCACACGACGATCTAACCGGATTACTTTCGAGCCGCTCGTTTTTTTCCGAGTTGCGGCGTGAGGCGGGTCGAGCCACAGCAGAAAACCGTCCGTTTTGCGTGCTGATGATGGACGGTGACAATTTTAAGGCGGTCAACGATACATACGGCCATCTGACTGGCAGCAAGACTATCGAGGAGATCGGCTTTTCGATAATGACAAACCTCCGTAGCGGCGACGCGGCGGCAAGATTTGGCGGCGATGAATTTGCTGCGTTTTTGCTCGACGCTGATCTTGCTCAGGCGGTCGTTGCCGCCGAACGGATCCGCTCGACGATCGAAGAATACCCATTCAGCGTTATCCGCCAGGGCAAGACAAAAGAAACGCATCACATCACCGTCAGTATCGGCGTTTCGTCCTTTCCGACCGACTCTTCGGACCCGATCGAGCTGGTCGAAATGGCAGATTCTGCACTCTATCGTGCTAAACACGACGGACGCAACAGCGTCGCCGTCTATAGTCAGATCCCCGAACACGCCTCAGAGATAGTTGTTCCGTCCCGCCGAAGCTAAAAATTGCAACATTTACGGCGTTTAGAACGTGAAAGACATCATAAATCTTTCGTGTTAAGATTTATTTTTGCGTCGACTTTTGATGATTTGCAGTTTTTAAGGTGATAACTAAACTTAACCTCGCCACTAACCCCTTTAGAAATAGGGTTTTACCATATCTGATCGCCGGCCTGATGTTTGTCGTCAGCATCGCGGCAGGTGTGTTTTGGCTTGCGCGTTTGAACGAGAATAAAAAGCAAAACGCGCTGCTCACGACAGCAATTCAGGAGCGTCAGACCGAGATCGCCCGTCTAAAGGGTGAGGGCGAAAAAGTGCAGCAGCTACTGACGCCGGATCAAAAAGCGCTGCTTTCCGCCTCGCATAAGCTCGTCGCAAACAAAACTTTTGGCTGGTCGCGGCTCTTTTCCGACCTCGAAGCCGTGCTGCCCGGCAGCGTCAGCGCGTCGCGCGTCGCGGTCAATAATGTATTTCAGGATGGCGAACGTATAAGGGCCGAGCTTGAGCTTGGTGTGCTGTCACGCGATTACCCGGCGGTGATGGCGATGATCGACAATATGAATAACTCCGGCCTCTTTCAGGCCGAACTGCGTGGGCAGGACCGGCAGGAGACCGAACGGATCATTTATACGGAATATACTTTCCGCGTTATCTATACACCGACATACATCTACGCCGCCGCACCTCAGACCGATATTGCCCAAAACCAGCAAGGAGGTGGACAATGATGGCCGAACAGGATCCGCACCATGCCGAACCTATCGAGACTCCGGAACCTGCAGAGTCGGTTGTCGCGTCGTCCGTGCCTCCGAACCGCCCGCGTAAGGTCCGCGGCGGCATGTGGGGCCCACTTGAGATCGGAGCTGTTGCCCTCGGTGCCTTATCGATCGCTGCCGTCGGTTTTCTCTATTTTCTGCTCGTGCTGCCGTCTAATCAGGAGCTTGCAAAAAACAAGTCAGAGGCCGACCGGCTCGAAGCCGAACTCGTCTCTGCCCGCACAAAATACGGCCAGATCACCAGCACCGAGGAGCAGGTCACAAAACTTTTGACCAGCGTCGATGATTTTCAGACAAGATTTTTGCCCGCAACGGCAAACGGCCAAGCCGCTCTCTATCAGCGGCTTAACGGACTGATTCGCGGTTACGGCCTGATAAATACGACCGGCCCGGATTACGCCCCGCTTGAGATCGCTGACGCTAATGCCGGTCAGGAAACTGACGAGGAACGCGGGCGGGCGAGATTTCGCAGTTTGTTTCCCGGCGTTTATGTGACTGTTACGGTCGAGGGTTCGTATCAAAATCTTCGCCGGTTTATCCGTGAGGTTGAGACCGGACGCGAATTTATCGTCGTCAGCGCGGTCGAACTCGCACCGTCTGATACCGAGGGGCAAAAACAGCAAAACAATCAGACCGCACCGACGAACGCTGGCGGCATACCACCGGGATTTAATCAACCGGGCGTGCAGCCGGCGACGCAGGTGCAGAAACCAAAAGGCAAGATGCACGGTGAGGTAGTCAGTCTGCACATCGAGCTGGCCGCGTATTTTCGCCGGGCCGATTTCGCCCCGATGGCACCCGTGACAGTACAGTAAATGGCAGTATTTGAAGGCAAATCAACGACCGAGAGAAACAAGATCATCGCGGCTGCGGTGCTCGGATTGGTCGCGCTTGTCGCTCTGTATCTTGCCTTTGGACGCAGCTTTTTTGGTAGCAGCACGCCGACCGCTAGATCGTCCCCGACGCCGCGAGCGAGCGTGACCCCGCGAAACACTGACACTAACCGTCCGCTGCCGACCGCAGGTGAACAGGATTTTGTATATCAAACGACGCCGGTCGATTACCGTCCCGGCAGCTCGTACGCACCAGATCCGGGCCGCAACATTTTTGCTTTTTACGAGCCGCCGCCGCCAACGCCGTATAGCCCAACGCCAATACCGACACCGACTCAGGGACCGCCGCCTACGCCGGCCCCGACGCCGCCGATCATTTTGATGGCTGTGAATCCACAGGCGATCTACGCAGGATCACCGGCATTCCGTCTTGAGGTTAACGGGCAATTCATTCCGCCTGAGGCCCGCATATATTTCAATCAAAGCGAGATGCCGACGATATTTGTCAACGAACAAAAGCTCGTTGCTGACATTCCTGCAAACTTTATCCAACAAGAAGGTGCTCGTCAGATCATCGTCCAGACGCCCGACGGCAAGCTCTACTCAAACCAGATGATGTTGAACGTGCAGGCACCGCCGCGTCCCGGCTTTCAATACATCGGCATGATCGGCCGCAAACGGTATAACAACGACACAGCATATTTTATTGAGGGCGGACGTCCGACCCCGTTTGGAGCGAGGCTAAATGACGTTCTCGGCGGTCGCTTTCGACTGGTCGACATTTCGAGTGCCGAGGTGGTCTTTGAGGACACAAGCCTGCCTTTCAGGCATCGTATACCACTTACGAAAGCTCCTACTACCGGCGGTTCGGGTACAGGTTTCGGAAGCGGTGCCGGAACGGGTGCTCCATTTGGCAATCCGGGTAGCGGCGTGCCAGCCGGCATTCCGGGAATACCGAGCGGTGTACCGCGTTATGTTCCACCCCAACCGCAACCAAAACGAACGCCCAGCAAGGACGACGACGTTGACGATAATGACGACGGAGATGGTGACGGCTATTAAAAACGAGCGAGGGATGACGCTGCTCGCCGTCATGGCGATCATGGCGGTCTTTGCGGTTGTTCTGCTTGCGGTCGCTCCGGTCGTACAGCAAGAGGTCCAGCGTGAAAAAGAGCTCGAATCGATCCGCCGAGGCGAAGAGGTTGCCGAAGCCATCCGTCAGTATGTCGAGTATTATCGCGGGGCAAAACTGCCAAATTCGATGGACGATCTGCTCGACGGCCTGCCGCAAGGAACAAAGAAACGGCAGATACTACGCGCGTCAGCCGCGATAGATCCGCTGAGTGATGACGGGCGTTGGCGATTGATCAAAGCAGATGTAAACTCGCTAGGGCCATTTGCAAAGCGTGTGCAGGATTATAACGGCGGGATCCTACCGGCCAACACAAGTGCAACATTTGACCGTTACAGCCTGGTCATCGTCAATTCACTAAACACCGACTCAGAAGAAGATCTGCAATCTCCTGACGATTCCGATACCGAGGTCCTGACCGAAAACACGCCATTCATCGGCGTCGCCAGCCAAGACCGCAGCAAATCGGTCATCACCTATTACGGCATCGAAAACCATTCGAAATGGGTCTTTACCCCGCTCTTTCGCGGCGAGGGACGCAATAACTTCGTCCCGGGCCGTCCCGGCAGAGGCGGTGGCCGCAGGCCTCGACAGTAGCTCTGCAACTGTCTATTTGTAATCAAACACGATATTGCAAAACGCCTTGATGCCGACATCGAGACGGCTGTCGTCAATAAAGAAATCTGGCGTATGGTGATCGGCAACCATCTTAGGATCCTTTCCTTTGACCATTCCGCCGACGTTAAAAAAGAACGCAGGAGCCTTGGCTCCGTAATAAGCAAAATCCTCAGCGCCAGTCACCCACTGAACCTCGCGAGTGTTTTCGCTACCCGCCGCTTTTTCGAGCGAAGGCAACATCTTTCGCACAAGTTCCGGATCGTTAAACGTGACGGGTGTTTTCATATTGATCGTCACCTCTGCGACCGCTCCCATGCTCTCGGCGATCTTTGTTGCGGTCAGGCGTATCTTGTTGTGTACATCTTTCTGCACATCTTTGTCGAGCGTGCGTATTGTTCCGGCCATGGTCATTTCTTCCGGAATGATATTTTCGCGCACACCGCCATTGATCTTACCGACCGTGATAACCACGGGCGACTTTGTTAGATCTGATTCGCGGGCTACTATCATTTGCAGGCCCGTATAGATCTGCGAAGCGACCGCTATAGGATCGACGCCGCGCCACGGATAGGCTCCGTGCGACTGACGGCCCTTGACCTTGATGGTGAACCAATCGCTCGCCGCCATAAACCCAAGCGGTTTATAGCCGATCTTGCCAACCTCCGTCTGAGCATTGATGTGGATGCCAAATATGGCGGCGATCTTTGGGTTGTCCATCACGCCCTCTTTGACCATCAGGTCTGCACCACCCTCTTCACCGGCTGGAGCACCTTCTTCGGCGGGCTGAAAGATAAAAACGACCGTGCCTTTGATCTTGTCCTTCATGCCGGAGAGCACCTGAGCTGTGCCCAGCAGCATCGCAATGTGTGTGTCGTGTCCGCAAGCATGCATAACACCGACGGTCTGGCCGTTATATTCGGTCTTAGCAACCGATTTGAACGGCACATCGACGCGTTCGGTAACGGGCAATCCGTCAATATCGGCTCGCAGTCCGATCACGGGGCCGGGCTGTCCACCTTTTAATGTGCCAACGACGCCCGTCTTTGCAATACCTGTGCGTGTCTCGATGCCGAGTTTTCGCAGCTGCTCGGCGATCATTTTTGAGGTATTAAATTCGCGGTTGCCCAGCTCGGGATTCTGGTGAAAATGTCGCCGCCACTCGATCACCTGCGGCATCACCTTTGCGGCAGCGGCATTGATCTCAGCACTCATATCGACGGCTAATGCGGGTGCGATCAGCGAAAAAAGGACGAGGGTTGCGGCAAACATTCGTTTCATCATTACTCTCCGGTGAAAATGGAATGTCGTAATTGTAACCTTAGAAATCAATAATTCAAGACGGTCTAAGCCGATAACTAGGATTTTTTCCGCGAGTAGGTCAGGTCAAACGAAGTCGTCCAAGTTTTGCCCTCGTCCGTCGAATTTTCACCATGCTGACGAACGTCGCCGTTTGGTAGCTTTGAAAATGTCATTTTCGCCAATGTCTTTTTACCTCCAACGAATGTGTCAGCCGTGATAACCATCGCGCCATTAACAAAGCCGCCGATGTAATGAGCAAAAGTCCCCTTGTCATCAACGTAGGTCTGATGCCACTTTTTATCATTGGTGTCGTAGATGTTAAAGCTTTTGCCGCTCGACCCGCCACCACCGGACCAATTCTCAAAAATAATGCATTGGCCCAATATCAACTGGATGCTGCTTGAACCAGACGGCACGCCTTGCGGATTTTTTACATCCCACTCGCCGATCCAAAAATCGAACTGACGAAACTCCGGACTGGCCTTACAGGGGTTCGCCGCCATATCCGACTTGGCAACCAGATCCTTAAACCCCGCGTCGTCTTTCCATTGGGCAAAATCCTTTTCAGCGGTAAGGGTTTCGGGTGCGATGCCGCCAACTTTAGTGCTCTTTTCAATGGTCTCAAATACCTTGGCTTTGTCGCCGCCGCGTGCATAGGCACGCGCAAGCCCAAGCGCAAAAACAGGATTTGGCGAAGCAGTCATCGCTTTTTCCAGATGCCTTTGAGCTTCGGTGGCCTTGTTCAGGTTAAGGAACGACAGCCCGAGACGGTAGTTGGCGTTTGGGTTTGCCGGTTCGAGTTTAACGATCTTTTCGTAGGCCTCGGCGGCATTTGCCCAATCCGAAGCGGCGTAATATTTATTCGCCTCAGTCCGCATTTCGGGCGTAACGCCGGAACCTGCAACACCTTGAGAAGATCCGGTCACAGATGCTGACAAAGCAATTACGACAATTAATAGTGTCTTCATAATTACCAATACTTCCTTTTGTAGATTTAAGTTTCAGATGCAATAAGGGCCGCGAACGGTTGTCGCGACCCCGGCGAAAAGCGAAATACAAAATAATGACTACTTCCGTTTGTAATACGTGCGATCAACGCTCATCCACTTTTCGGGGTTCCACAACGCAAGATCTAGAGTCATTCCGGTTCGAACCTCGGTGTATTCTTCGGTTGTCGTCGGTTTGCCATCCGCAAAGAAAAGAACCTCAGGAGCGACCCACCCGCCGCCGGACTTAAAATATTTGTTGAACTGTGTCTCGTTAACAACCTTTTTATCGCGGCCGCCAAGCTGGATAAGCCGCACAAAATATAGGTTCTTTTTATCGACCCACACCTGCGGTTTATTCAGATCGCCCTTTGCGGCACCGACGACATAAACGTCGCGGCCCTGCCATTTTTCGATATGGACAGATGAAAGATCGATGCCAAACCCTTTGACCTGCTCAATGGTCGTCGCGACCGGCTGGTGATAAACATCAAACCCGAGCGTCATCAGCGGATGCACGAACGGACGCCCGGCGGCGGCTTTGCCGTCGCGAACAGAAAAGAGCTTACCGTCTGCAAACAAAATACCGTTACCCTTATCTAGCGGCTCGATATCAATACGCAGCTTGCCGGGAACACTCATCGCCTCGTACCAGATCTCAGAGCTTGTCGTGCCGTCTGGTTTGTGAGTGATCGTATTCTGAACAAACGTGAGGGTTCGGTACCATTTACCTTCATACTTTTTGTACATCGCACCTATAACATCTTCGCCTGTTCTGAGTTCTGCGGCGCTCGAGCTGACCGCCATCAGCATCAATAGAAACACGGTTTTTAGTAATCTCATCTTATTCATCGCTTATTTACCTGACGCTTTCATCGCTTTTTCGGATTCGGTACACGCACCTGGGTCAATGGTCGACGCACCGCCCGCGATTTTCCAGCCTGCTTCAGTACGAACCATGTTGAACTGGTTGATGCCGCAATGCGAGATCTTTTCTCCGACAAAAAATACATATCGTCCCCAAACCATTGCCCAATCGCCATCGATATCGACCTTTGGCGCATACATCACCTCTTTGATGGCTCCCGGTTTGGTGAAGAATTTCGTGAACGCTTCGCCGTTTACGGAATCGACACGCACTTTACCATCCCGCTGTTTGCGTATGGTAATGAGCTGGTTTTCCGGTATCCCAGTTGCGAGTATGCCGGCGGCATTTGCCGCGGCCATTTCGTCAAATAATTTTTGGACAACCGACAACACAGCGGTTTTGTCGTCATATTTTTGAGCAAAAACCGGCAATGTGAGCACGGAAGATATTATTAACAGTATGATTATCTTTTTCATAGTTATTTATGTTCGGCATAAGAAGCCGCGATCTTTGGTGCTATCTCATCGAGCCACTTATCGAGCTCGGCCTGTGTGTACCATTTACCCTTGAGCATCACACCCGCACGGTTTTTGGTCGCCGAGATGTCATCAAGCGGGTTTGCGTTTAGCAAAACAAGATCAGCCTGTTTGCCTTTTTGGACGGTGCCGCTCTTATCAAGCGACAAACGCTAAAAGTGCAATTAAGATGATGATGCTTTTCATAATTACCCTATAATACGGAAGCTGACCGAAAATGGTTTCCGGTCAGCTGTCAATATTCAAACCGAGTCGACGTATTACCTAACAGCCTTTCGAGGCAGTCTGCCATCCATCATTGCAGTCTGATAAGCGAACGCAGCGATGATCGTCGCCGACTGCTTCATATCGTCAGTCTGGATGCGGTCAAAGTTGTCTTGGTTCGAGTGATGAGTTCGCGTGTCGTACTCGACCGGGTCCTGTATGAACTGAAAGCCAGGCAAGCCGATCGCGTCGAACGGTAGATGATCCGTACCGCCGGTGTTCGAGAGTGTCAGTGTCTTTGCCCCGAGATCGGCGAATGGGGCGAGCCATGCCTCAAAGAACGGCCGTACGGCTGAATTGCCCTGCATATACACACCGCGGATCTTGCCGGTGCCGTTGTCGAGATTGTAGTAGGCAGAGAGCTTGTCATAATCGACCGCTTTTGTAAGCGTACCGTTCTTTTTCTCGCCAAAATGCTGTTTGACGTATGCGGTCGAGCCAAAGATCCCCTGTTCCTCGCCCGACCAGAGAGCGACACGGATCGTACGTCGCGGTTTGAGGCCGGACGCGAGAATGATCCTTGCCGCCTCCATCACCGCAGCGCAGCCGGCGCCGTTATCTGTCGCACCGGTCGAGCTGTGCCACGAATCAAGATGTCCGCCGAGCATAACGACCTCGTCCTTAAGTGCCGGATCCGAGCCCGGAATTTCGGCAACCGTGTTATAGCCCATCGGGTCATCGTCGTAGAACTGTGAATCGATCTCGACCGTCATTTTCGGCTTTGCACCCTGATCGATCATCCGGACGAGGCGATTGTAATCCTCGGTCGCCATCGTCGCCTGAGGCATCATATTCGCCTCCCATTTCTTGTTAAAGGGCTGAAACGCCGCAGCACCAAAAATGTCCTCGATCGTCTTGACCTCGCCCATCTCGACGCCAACGCCCGCACCCTGAACGAATACCGTGCCGCCGCTGCCCTGGTTGCTGCTGTCGACCATCACCGCCGCGCCTTCGTCGATGAGGAACTTCATCTTCTTTGCCTGTGAGTTCATCATGTCAACAAAGTTCTTGATCATCGCGGGCGGCGGATTACCCGTGTCGCCTGAGGCCGAAGGGTCGGGAGCTGCGGCAAGTTTTGTAAGGTCGTCGTCTGACATTCGATTCATGAGCGCCTTGTCGATAGGCTTGATCGGCCGTAGATTTGAGACGAGCACTATCTTGCCCCGCAGCTGCCCTTTGTATTTGGCAAAGTCCTCGGGCGTTTTGGCGTCGAGATGAACGACCTCGCCGCTGACCGCTCCCTTGGTCGAGGGCGACCAAGCCTTGGGGTAAGCGATCACGTTGAGGAACTGCGGCTCGGTAACGACGGCCGAGAATTTCCTCACCGACCAGCCGCGGCCAAATGGCCCCCAAGATTCGAGATGAGCGTTTTGCATTCCCCATTCTTTCATCTTGTCACGTGTCCATTCGTTCGCCCGTTTCATATTTGG
>CAZIZR010000015.1:0-89822 GCA_964543865.1 uncultured Chloracidobacterium sp. | reverse complement strand
TCGTCTCCAACGACCTGCGGATCCAAGATACGCGAGTTTGACGCGAGCGGATCAACGGCCGGATAAATACCAAGCTCAACGATCTGACGCGACAGAGCCGTAACAGCGTCGAGGTGGGCAAACGTCGTGGCCGGTGCCGGATCGGTATAGTCATCGGCGGGCACATAAACGGCCTGGATCGACGTGATAGCACCGGTCTTGGTCGAGGTGATGCGTTCCTGCATCTCGCCCATCTCGGTTGCAAGCGTCGGCTGATATCCCACAGCAGACGGCATACGACCCAAAAGTGCGGACACCTCAGAACCTGCCTGCGTAAAGCGGAAAATGTTATCTACGAAGAAAAGCACGTCGTTACCCTGATCGCGGAAATGCTCAGCAACCGTCAGCCCCGACAGAGCAACACGAAGGCGTGCTCCAGGAGGTTCGGTCATCTGGCCGTATACAAGCGACACTTTCGAACCGGCGATCTCAGCTTTATCTACTTTTGACAGGTCAAATTCACCTGTCTTTTCCATGTTTTCGTTAAAGCCGTCGCCGTATTTGATAACTTTCGACTCGACCATTTCGCGGAGCAGATCGTTTCCTTCGCGGGTACGTTCACCGACACCGGCAAACACCGAGAAACCGTCCGAACCGATCGCCACGTTGTTGATCAGCTCCATAATGAGAACCGTTTTACCAACGCCGGCACCGCCAAACAGCCCGATCTTACCACCGCGAAGAAACGGCTGGACAAGGTCGATGACCTTGATACCCGTTTCAAACATCTCGAGGCTGGTCGATTGCTCGTCAAACGATGGAGCGTGGCGGTGGATCGATGATCTGTGCTCCGCGTTGACCGGGCCAAGCTCGTCAACCGGATCGCCGATGACGTTCATCACACGTCCCAAGGTCGCATTACCGACCGGGACCATGATCGGCCCGCCCTGATCCTCGACTTTCATCCCGCGAACCATACCGTCCGTCGGCAACATCGAAACCGCACGAACGCGGCCTTCGCCAAGGTGCTGCTGCACTTCGCAAATGACATCGACTTTTGTTTCGACGTCAAAGCCTTCGCTCGTAACGCGAAGCGCCTGATAGATAGGCGGCAAATAATTATCCGAAAATTCTACGTCAACGACCGGCCCAATGATCTGTACAACTTTGCCGATCTGTCCGCTTGCTTCATTAGCCATTATTAATAGATTGCTCCTGAAAAACAGGTAAATACCCGTCTGATTTACAAAGGAGTAAGGATATCATACGCCGCACAATGGCGCAAAACGGGCCGCGAAACTTGTGCTCCGCGACCCTAAGAGAAACAGCCCGTTCAAAATGATCAATTGTCGTCTCTTTTCTTACGCTGGCCCTTGCCTTTTGGCTTTGTCTGATCCGCCGGGTCAGTAGTAATGGCCGGGTCAGACGGCGTGTCCTGATTATTCTTGCCTTTGTTCTTGCCCTTGCCCCTCTTCCCTCCAGGCGAATCTGTTACCGCAGGGTTGACGGTTCCATTTTGGGTTAGGTTACCATTTCGGCGACGGCCATTAGCGCCCGCCGGGATCGTTCCGCCGTTCTCCATCGGGGTTAATGTCGGCGTCCCGTTATTAGCATTCCCATTAGCCGCATCAGACTGGCCAAGAGCCCAGTTTTGTCTTTGTCCATAGATTTTCCCTTCGACGCATCGTGGGGATTGCGGTTCAAAGACTTTGCTGGTCGTCTGTTTTGACCACGGCCCTGTCCCGGTACTTGAGGTCTGATAGTTAAACTTTATTTTGGTAATATCGTCGCCTAACGCGCTGCCTAGGGTCGATCCGGGATTGTTGTTGCCGATCCCTAAATATTCGTGACTGGCGAAATTGCTGTCATAAATACTGCAGTCCTCGCCCGGCCGGCAAATACTGTTGTTAGCACTGCCGCCGATCGTCTCAGTTTTCCATTTACCGGAGCTGCGATTATAGTATTCGACCGATTTGAACCGAACACTTTTGTTCAGGTTGTTTTTTATCTCAAACGTCACACGTTTACAATCTCCGGCGAGGTTAGCGTTCTTGATAGCCTGTCCAGCATTTGTGGGGGCTTGGGCAATGGCCACAATCGCCGGAGTTCCATTACCCGAATTGTTGTTATTTGTCACAACCGTCGAACCTGCGGTCGTCCAAGCTTGCCCGTAGCCAAATACTTTTTCGTCGGTACACGTCGGCGAGGACGGGTTAAACTCCGCACTTTCGAGGTCTTCGCGAGTATAGTTGTCATGGAAGAGAAATCTCAGCTTGGTAATGTCATCCCCGCGCGAATCTCTCAGATCCTCGCGGCCAAAAGAACATGTCTGTCCCGGACGGCAGGTTGTATTCGGCACATTCTCGGTCTGCCAGCGATTTTCATTACGGTTGTAATATTTAACACTTCGTATTTCGATCTCACGAGCACGGCTGTTTTTGAATTTGAACGAGACATTTCGGCAGGAACCCTGTGATTCGTTTTCAAAACCAAACCCGGACGTAGCCCCACCGACTATGGCCCAGTTTTGGCCGGCTCCATACTGTTTATTCGCACGGCATTGAGGTGAATCGACGGTAAATTGCGGGCTCGCTTGGTCGGCATTGCTGCCCTGGTCTTGAAAAACGACTACGATCTTGGTCAACCGGTCATTTTCAGCTCCGGCAAGATTTTCGCTGCCGAAATAACAAACTTGATTGACCGGACATGTGACATTTGGCACATCCTCGGTCTGCCACTTATTCTTGTCGGCGTTAAAATACTTGACCTTAACGATCAATATCGGGCGTGACCGCGCATTCGATACCCTGAATGAAACGTTTCTACACGTATCGAAAGGCGAGTATTCAAATACCACCCCCTCGCTGGCTCGGACGTTGAGTCCAAGACCTGCAAAGGCTGCTATCGTTATGCCCAGCACGAACAAACAAAATCCCGGCAATCTCTTTAGTGACATAAATTCGTTCTCCCTCATCGGACAGTGGTCCGGTTGTTACGCCGCTGTATGGTTTCGTATGAAATTTTCTTTGCTAACCAATTTACACCTTTCCTCTCTTTTCTACAATGATTTTATTATCTCCGCAGACAAACACGATTGACACTCTATTCGGGGTTTAGTAGTCTTCGGTTAAAGGAGCAAAGCTTTCTCCCAGCCAAATTTGAGCACACTGCAAAAACTAGAATTACCAACCCAGGGCCTCAATACGCTGTTCGGCGTTCAGGATCAGAACATAAAATATCTCGAATCTCTGCTCGATGTCAGCATCGGTGCACGCGGCAACGAATTGCTCATCGACGGCGACGAACGCGATATCAAGACGGTCGAACAGATCCTGCGTGATTTCAGCGACCTTTTTGACGAAGGCAATACATTCAGCGACAAAGAGCTACGCGACGCATTCAAACAGATCGCCGAAGACCGTGCCTACAGCCTCAAGGACTATTTTCTAAAGGCGCGATTCAATCCCTCCGGCAAAAAGTCTATTGCCCCAAAAACGGCTAACCAGCGCAAATACCTCGATGCCATCGCCTCAAACGATCTCGTATTCGGCATAGGCGTGGCGGGGACGGGCAAAAGCTTTCTCGCAGTTGCGATGGCGGTCGATGCCCTGATGAAAAAACAGGTCAGCCGCATCATCCTCACGCGTCCGGCGGTCGAGGCCGGCGAACGCCTCGGCTTTCTTCCCGGTGATCTTCAGGAAAAGGTCGATCCGTATTTGCGGCCGCTGTACGACGCTCTCTTTGACCTCGTCGATGATGAGAGAGTTACAAAGATGCTCGAAAAACGCATCATCGAGATCGCCCCGCTCGCATTTATGCGCGGCCGCACGCTCTCGGACGCGTTCATCATCCTCGACGAGGCGCAAAACACCACGAGCGAGCAGATGAAGATGTTTCTCACGCGTATCGGCTTTGGCTCTAAGGCCGTCGTCACTGGCGACAAGACCCAGATCGACCTGCCTCGCGGGCAAAAAAGCGGTATCAAAGAGGCGGAGCAAGTCCTCGCTGGTCTCGAAGGCATCGATTTTGTCTATTTCAACGAAAAAGATGTCGTTCGTCACAAACTCGTCCAGATGATCGTCAAAGCGTACGAAGAGCATTCTGCTCACGATGACGAAGAGGGCCAGAACCGGGAGCGATAGCGACTGGGTTCCTTTATGGACGTCGTCGGACACAAGCGCGAGCAGAAACGTTAGACAAAAATGGACCTCAACACTAACGATTTAGGTAGACCAGCTCGCAGGCTCTTGTGGCTGTCGGTCGCAATCGCGGGACTCATTACTGCTCCTATCGTTGGATTCTTTTGGATACATATTAGCAGTGAGCCCAACGAATTAGCTTTCAATGAGCTAATTTGGATGAAACGATTCAACTTTTTTATCTGTACTGCGTGCTTTCTTATCGCTTACAAGCTTTTGGCACGGTTTTCCTATAGATTAGTTTTGACGCCAATATTAGGAACGGTGTTTGCCAATTTACTGTGCATTGTGTTTATTCAGCTCAAAGCTGTATTTCTTATAAAGCCTTTCGAATTACTTTCTTTTTGGAAAGTCCTAGCTCTTTCGCATGGTATAGGTTTTGTGATCTCATTCGGCGTGATTTTTACGGGCAAGGCGGTCTCCCACTTGTTTAAGAAATGATTGACGTCATCAATCTACAACGCAAAATAAAACTCGATCTCACCTCGATCCGTGCTTTCGTGGCGACTCTTTCAGAAAGCGTCGAAGAATCCGCCAACGCCACATTCACCGTCGCGTTCGTCGGCGACGGCCGTATGAGACAGCTCAACGAAATGTTTCGCGGCAAAAACACCACCACCGACGTCCTCTCATTTCCCCACGAACCGGATGAGTTCAACTTCGGCAGTTCCCCTCCTTACGAAGGAGGGGTGGACGCCGCTTCGGCGGACGGGGTGGTTCTCTCCACCGCCACCTTCCTAGGCGACATCGTCATCTCCGCCGAACAGGCGCAGAAACAGGCCGCTGAGAACGGCCTCGACCTCGAAACTGAGATCAAACAACTCATCCTCCACGGACTCTTGCACCTCTGCGGCTACGACCACGAAACCGACAACGGCGAGATGAACCGCCGCGAAATAAAACTGAGAGAGCAACTGAAGATCTAGCCACGGAGAACATTTCTCACCTTTCTCTGTGAACTCTGTGGCAAATGCTTTTTCTGTGGCAAAATATCCTAAATGACCGACTCCAAAAAAATTGCCGACCCGTGCGTGATGGTGATATTTGGCGCGACGGGTGATCTGACCAAACGCAAGCTGTTCCTTGCGCTTTACAATCTGGCAAAGGACGATTTTCTGCCGCATAAATTCGCGATCATCGGCGTCGGGCGTCAGGAGATGACGTCTGATGAGTTTCGCGAGCAGATGATCGCGAATCTAAAAGAGTTTATTCCCGGCGGGCCTGAGGCAAAGCTGCTCAAATGGTTTGAGGAGCGTATCTATTATACCGGCGGTGATTTTGACGACGACAAAAAGCTCTTTGGCGACCTCAAAGCCCTCATCGGCGATGTCACGACGACGCATCAGATACCGGACAATTATTTTCACTATCTCGCGACGCCGCCCGATCTGTTTGCGAATGTCACGCACAAGATAGTCAAGAACGGGCTTGGAAAAGAAGAGGGTAGCAACTGGCGGCGGTTCATTTACGAGAAACCGTTTGGCCGCGATCTCGCGTCGGCTCAGGCTCTGAACGCCGAGTTGCTCAACACGATCAAAGAGCGGCAGATCTATCGCATTGATCACTATCTCGGCAAAGAGACGGTGCAAAATATCCTCGTCTTTCGCTTTAGCAACTCTATATTTGAGCCGATCTGGAACCGCAATTTTATCGACCACGTCCAGATCACCGTGGCCGAATCTCTCGGCGTTGAGCGTCGCGGCGGTTATTACGACTCGGCCGGAGCGTTGCGTGACATGATCCCAAATCACATCTTACAGCTCGTCACGCTCACGGCGATGGAGCCGCCCGTTTCCTTTGACGCCGATCCGGTGCGGGACGAACAGGCAAAGATATTGCAGTCGATCCAGCCTTTTTCACCCGAAACCGTTTTGCAAAAAACCTGTCGCGGCCAGTACGGTGAGGGTGAGATCAACGGTGAAAAAGTTCCCGCATATCGCGACGAAGAGCTGATCGCCGCGCATTCAAACACCGAAACCTTTGCCGCCCTAAAACTTTCGCTCGACAACTGGCGTTGGGCCGACGTGCCGTTTTACATTCGCACGGGCAAGCGCATGCCAAAACGCCATTCGAGCATCGTCATCCAATTCAAACAAGCGCCGTTCACGCTCTTTCGCGGCACGTCGGTCGAGCGGCTGCGAACGAACCGCATCGTCATCCACATCCAGCCCGACGAAGGCATCACGCTGCATTTTGGCGCCAAAATTCCCGGCCCAATCGTGCAGATCGGCCCTGTCGATATGGATTTTAACTACGTCGAGCATTTTGGCGAACAGGTTTCGACCGGTTACGAACGCCTGCTCTTTGACTGCATGATCGGCGACGCGACGCTCTTTCAGCGGGCCGATATGGTCGAGGCGAGCTGGCGGATCGTCGATCCTGTGCTCGATGTGTGGGGGGCGTTGCCGGCGAGGAGCTTTCCAAATTACGCCGCCGGCAGTTGGGGGCCAAAAGAATCCGACGACCTGCTCGCGGCGGATGGCCGTGCTTGGAAAAATATCGAATAGTTTATGGAAATTGAGATCATCATAGCGGCGGCTATTCTTCTCGTTTTGGTATTTCTGGCGACGATCGACATGGCGTTTTCGCATCTGTCGGATGTCGGATTGCGGCGGCTCGCGTCGGACGAAGAGCTTGCCAATAAGAAAGACTCGGCGAGTTTCCTACGCGAGATTCTCGAAAACCGGCCGCGTTTCCGCTTTGCTTTGTCGTCTGTCATTCAGGTATTTTTGATCGGCTTTACGGTGCTGCTGACCGTTATCGTCTCGCAATTTACGCCCACTCGGACAAAGACTCTGGTTGTCACGCTGGCCGTCGGCATAACCGCGACGGTGCTGATCCGCCAGATCGTGCCGCGTCTGCTGGTGCGAAACAACACCGAACGCAAGCTGCTCTTTCTGCTGCCGGTGATCCGTCCGGTGTATGCGTTTGTCGCCTTTCTCGTCGAGCCTGTCGCTCGTAATAAGGCCACGCAAAAGCTCGAATCGACCCTGGCCCCCGACGCTCCCGACGACAAAGCTGATGACAACGCCGAAGACTTTCAGGCGCTGATGGAGGTCGGCGAGGCCGAGGGAATAATCGAGGAAAGCGAACGCGAGATGATCGAGACGCTAGTCGAATTTGGCGACACGCTCGCGGGCGAGATAATGACGCCGCGGACCGGAATTATCGGCGTTCCTGCGGGCACGCTCATCAAAGACGCCCGCGATGTGATGATCGAAGAAAAATATTCGCGGCTGCCGATCTACGACGAAAGCATAGATAATATCGTCGGCCTCGTCTATGTCCGCGATCTGCTCGCGGCTCTCGCAACGGGCCGCAAAGAGGAACCCGTCGAGAGCATCAAACGCGACGCTTTCTTTGTCCCCGAAACCAAAACCGCCGCCGAACTGCTCAAAGCGATGCAGCAAAATCACGTGCAGATCGCCGTTGTCATTGACGAATACGGCGGCGTCGCAGGCCTCGTCACCGTCGAAGACATTATCGAAGAGATCGTCGGCGAGATCGAAGACGAGGACACCGGCCGCGAAGAGGTGATCGAAATTATCGAAGGCACTGACGGTTACTGGGACGTGCTCGGCTCGACCGAGATCGACAAGGTCGAACGCATTTTCGACCTCGAACTCGAGGACGAAGAATACACGACCATCGCCGGGCTGGTTGTAACCGAATCAGGCTATGTGCCCAAAGTGGGCGACAAACTCGAACTCAAAGGCCTCGACATCGAGATCCTAGCCGCCGACGAAAAACGCATCACCCTCTTACGTCTAAGGAAGGCAGAGATCGCCAATGACGAATTGGCAGAACCGCCTGCGTAACCGGGCGACCGGTTAGCATACAAGATCAGACAGTACACTTTGATATAATCTTTTGTTACAAGCGGAGGCAATATTATGACATTACGATTAGGCGACGAAGCACCGGATTTTGCGGCGGAAACGACGGTAGGGACGATCAATTTTCACGAATGGCTTGGCGACAGCTGGGGCGTCCTGTTTTCTCACCCCAAGGATTTCACACCTGTTTGCACGACCGAGCTCGGCTATATGGCCAGCCTCAAGCCTGAGTTTGATAAGCGCAACGTTAAGGTCATTGGCCTGAGCGTTGACCCGGTCGATGGCCACAAACGTTGGTCCGAGGACATTGGCGAGGTGACCGGCCACGCCCCAAATTACCCAATGATCGGCGATACAGATCTTGCAGTTTCAAAACTCTACGGGATGCTCCCCGCGGGTGCAGGCGAATCAAGCGACGGACGAACCGCGATGGACAATATGACCGTCAGGAACGTGTTTGTTATTGGGCCGGATAAGAAAGTCAAGCTCGTTATCGTTTACCCGATGAGCACGGGACGTAACTTTGACGAGGTACTGCGGGTGATCGATTCGCTCCAGCTGACAGCGCAGTATAGCGTTGCAACGCCTGCAAACTGGCGGGACGGCGACGATTGCATCATCGTTCCCGCAGTTTCGAACGAGGACGCTAAGTCCAAGTTTCCGAAAGGCTGGAATGAGATCAAACCATACCTGCGCGTAACGCCGCAGCCGAATAAATAAGATATTGCCCACGAAATACACTAAAGACACGAAAAATAGAGCGTCTTTATTTCGTGTTTTTCGTGGGCAAATAAAATTCGTATGAAACTTCAAGCCAAAATTAACGGCGAAAGCCACGAGGTCGAGTTTAGCGATGCTGACGGCAAGGTGACGGCGAGCGTTGACGGGCGCGAATATGAGCTGGAGCTGGCGCAGCCGGAGCCGGACGTGTTTGCTTTGCGAAACGGCAACAAGATGCTTGAGGCCTATGTTTCGCCCGACGGCAAAGCTGTCAGTCTCGGCGAGCATGAGTTTGAGGTCGAGATCGCTGACCCGAAGCGGCTGCGTGGTTCGGGCAGCGGCGGTGACGCTCACGACGGGGCCGCTGAGATCAAGACCGCAATGCCCGGCAAGGTCGTTCGCATATTAAAAGCCGCCGGAGACGCGGTCGAAAAAGGCGAGGGCGTCATTGTTGTCGAAGCGATGAAAATGCAAAACGAAATGAAGTCACCCAAGGACGGAAACGTCGCCAAGATCAACGCCGCCGAAGGCGACACCGTTGCCGCCGGTGATGTGCTCGTCGTAATCGAATAACTATTTCCCTCGCGGCCTACTTAGCAGATTTGCAAACAATCGATACGCTCCCGGAACGCCGGCAGGCAGTTGTCGAAAGAACGAATAGCTGCAATACGTCCACGTTCCCTTGCCGACGGTTGTTGTAACGAGGCCTCCGTTGTTAGGCTGTTCGCCGGCGTCGTGCGATTCGAGCAGGCCCGTATATTTTGCATCAAAAGTGACGAGATTATATGCGTTGCGTTCCTGCACCCAACCTTTGAAATCTTCGTCCGCTATCTTATTTGGTGTCGTGAAAACAGGATGCGATGGTACCAGTATTTTAACCGGCGCATTTTCGTCAACAACACGGGCGATCGAACCGGCAGCCGTACGCTGAGTGTCCGCCGTCGTCACGGGGTATGGTGGCAAACCCGAATTTGCAAAACCGCCCCGCTGATACTGCACGAGCAGATTGCCGCCCGCAGTGACGTATTCGAGTAACCGCGCCTTGTTCGACATCATATCAGGCCGTGTTTCGCTCGCCCTTACACCAACGACGATCGTGTCAAATTTTGACAGATCACCAGACGCCAGATCTTTTTCCTCGAGCATCGTCACCGTCATTCCCATTTGACGGATCGCTTCCGGCACCTCATCACCGCTGCCCATGATGTAGCCGACCTTTGACGGTGCTGCCTTTAGATCGATGACACGCAGATCGGCTTGGGGCGATGTGTAATAACGATGTGTCTGCGTGTGCGGGTACGCTACAACGTGCATCGTATGGTCCGGCGAAATGCTCGTCGCATCCTTCAACACACGGGCGTGGATGTTGTATGGAAATGCCCGGTCTGCGGATGTTTTTGCCGGGATGGTCAGATCAAATGGCACACTAACGCTCTCGTCACGGTTCTTAAGGTCGAACGCGGCATCCGTTGGCGACGTTTTCCAGTCACTCGAACCTATCGCAACTTTGCCGGAAGCCGGGCCGTTTGAATTGTTCGTAACGGTCAAAACAACCCTCCGCACCTGCGGTTTTTCGCTGTACGGCACGATAATAACATCGCGGTCGAGCTTTATCGTGACCGGCGGCACGATGTTCAGTTCACGCCGTATCTCGCCCCGCGATGGATCCGCATACCGATATTCAATGCCTTTTTCGACGGTAAATTCAATACCGCCATATTCGATCGTTACCTGCGCGACGACCGGCGGCGGAGAAAACGGCAGTGCGTCCTCGTACTGATATACCATCCCCTTGCCCCAGTGAAACATATCGCCGCTGCGTCGGGTCCGCAGCCAAAACGGCTGCGTCAGATATGCGAACATCTTGGTGGGTGTGGCTTTAAAATATCTGGTATCTCTCGATGTATCACGCCTGCCGCCAGTTTGCTGCGGCGGCGGCTCGGCATTCTCAATATGCACAGCTCCGCACCCGCCCCAATCCACACCGTGGCAAGTTTCCCGAACCCACACGTTTTTAACCTTGGCATTAACTCCGGCAGGAAAATAAGATCTAACCGAAATCGGGACAGTTTCTCCCAAGGCAACGGTTTCGCGATCCGCTAGAGCATCGATCTGAATGCCCGCGGCGATCTGTATAGCTGCCGCAGCTTTATCTTTTATACGCGAGAGATATTGATACGTGTCCCCGCTTTTTGAGATCTGCAAAGCGTCGTTCGCCAGGCGGTGGATCTCGGCAAACGCACCGGCCGCATCGCCGCCAAGCAGCAGTTGCGAACGCGTCGCGCTGTCGATCTTTGCCGCAAGAATGGAAAGCTTTTCGGTCAAAGCGGGATTTGATTCTCCGGAAAGTTTGTCGATTCCTTTGACCGAGGTTTCTATCCCTTCAAAAATATTCGTTTCACGCTTATCCTTTGCGGCGTCAGCGAGATTTAGCCCCGAGTACTGCTCACCGCGAAATTCGATCCGTCCCTCGCCCTGTGAGCGGTGCATACTGCGGCCTTCCATTGCGATCTCAAAATACGACCGCCCGAGTAGCGGGTCGTAAGTTCCTGTGTTGACCCGCAAGGTCGGTTCTGCGGTACTGTTAAAGCCGGTCTCGATGTAAAATTTCTTTACCTGCCAAACACCGCCATCGCCTAGGCACTGACTGGCATCGGCAGCCGCTTTGACCGCTAGCGGCGAGATGTAACCCGCAAACTGATGCTGACCATGGCCGTCTGCGGACGTTCCCGTGAACCGGGAAATAACGACAAGCGGCCGAAACATCCGAATAACCTTGACCGCGTCACACAGCACGACTTTCTCGTCCCATTTCGACTTTGCCTCAGCAAGCGTTTTCGAAAATCCGTAATCAAACGCCCGTGTAAAGTACTGTTCCGCCCCATCGAGCCGTCTGGCTTGCAGCAATTCTTCCGTCCGTATAACGCCGAGCGATTCAAAAAGCTCAGGGCCGATAATGTTCTGACCACCGTCACCGCGTGTCAGGGACAAATACGCCGTACGGGCGTTTTCGCCGCGAGCAAGATACGCGATCAATGCGGAGTCTTCGTCATCGGGATGAGCACCGATCATCATTACGCTCGCGGTGGTGTTGATCTGTTTTAGCAGTCTGCCGATCCCGAGCGCACCGTAGTCATTGACGGGCCTCACCTGCGCGGAAGAGTTTACCCGCAACGTCACAAAGGCGCTAAGAAGAAACAGCAGACAAACGACAGGGCGATGGTTTCGGTTTGGGCACATAAAAAAATTGCTAACTAACTAGGCGTCTCGGCCGCTAAGGGGCCCTCATCCTTCCTAACTGTAAGGCTGATTAGGTAACCCGCTATCACCGTTACGACACAGCCAATGACGTTGAACCAGAGAAACTCGATGTTTGTGTACAAACTCGCGACCCACACTGAGGCAATGCCAAATTGCAGTCCGAAAAATGCCCCGCGAGCCCTTGCACGTTTTACGACAAACGCAAGCACGAAAACCCCAAGCAGCGAGCCGTAAAAGAACGACCCAAATTTATTCACGACCTCAATAAGTGAGCCGAGATTGGTCGCAAACAACGCTACGATGCAGGCGAAAATTCCCCACACAAATGTCGTTAGACGCCCGATCATTACGTAATGAGCATCGGTTGCTTCGGGCTTGTACAGACGCCTGTAAAAATCGATGGTCGTCGCAGTTGCGAGTGAATTTAACTCGGCAGAGATCGACGACATTGCCGCAGCAAAGATCGCGGCGATCAGCAGTCCGATGACGCCAATGGGCATATTTTCGAGCACAAATGTCGGGAAAACATAATTGACGTCGTTAAATGTCGGATTGCTGGTCTTACGCACAAACGCAACGGCCTCTTTGCGGCTGTCATTAAAACTTTTGTCGGCGTCAATATAATTCTGACGGGTGCCATCATCTCCGCCGGAAAAGCTGATCGCCGCATCTCGCCGGGCGGCATGGGCCGCATCATATTTGCTTTGGATGTCCCTAAATTCTTGCGTTTGCTCAGCCTTGGCGATCTCAGCCCGGTTAAATACGATCGGCGGTGCGGAAAATTGGTAGAAAATGAACACCATGATCCCTATCAGCAATATGCCAAACTGCATCGGGATCTTGAGAAACGCGCTCATCAAGAGTGATGTGCGGCCTTCGGCAACGGATTTGGCGGTCAGAAAACGCTGCACCTGACTCTGATCACAGCCAAAATATCCGAGCATCAGAAACAAGCCGCCGATCAAGCCGGACCATAATGTGTATTTTTCTTTAAGATCAATCGTTGTATCGACCATGTTGAGCTTACCGAGACTGCCTGCTAGATGCAGTCCGTCGCCGAGCGACACACCCGGCGGAAAGCTCCACAATATGACCAAAAAACATACGCCCAAGCCAAAAAATATAACGATCATCTGCTTAACGTCCGTCCACGTTACAGCCTGGACGCCGCCAAATACCGTGTAAATAGTGGTCGAAAGCCCTATTGCAAATATCGTCGCGGTCAGATTCCATCCAAACACGATAGACAAAACGATCGATGGAGCCGAGATGATCGTTCCGACACCGAGTCCGCGTGAGATCAGAAAAAAGAAGCTTGTGAGCGTGCGCACACGGACATCAAATCGCTGTTCGAGATATTCGTAAGCTGTAAAGACATTGGCCCGGTGAAAAAATGGCACGACAGTTACACACAATATGATCATCGCGAGCGGCAATCCGTAATAAAATTGTATGAAGCGCATTCCGTCGCTATACGCCTGTCCTGTCGTACCGACTAGCGTTATAGCGGACAATTGCGTTGCCATCACCGACAGGCCGACTGCCCACCACGGCAGCCCGCGATCGGCTAGAAAATAGCCTTCTTTAGTGCCGGTGTGCTTGGTCATCCTTATGCCGTCCCAGACGACATAGATCAAATACGCAGCCACAATTGCCCAATCGAGTGATCTCATTTGTTATCTGAAATAGCGCCCAAACACCCAAAGCGCAGATATTACAACGACCGTTGTTATCACGACCGCGATGAACACTTTTCTCCAAAATTGGTCCGGCAGCTCTGGATTTGGGTCTTTATTTTCAACCATTTCGTTCTAAGTACGATGAAAACCGCGTTCGATATCCTTCATAGACAGCCTAAGAATGACAGGCCGTCCGTGCGGGCAAGTCGTCGGTGAGCTTGTCACGAGCAAGCGGTCGATGAGCCAGTGCATCTTTTCAGGCGTCAATTTCATATTGATCTTTACTGCAGCCTTGCACGCGAGGCTTGCCGCGATATCGTCGCGCAACGCCGATTTTGGCGAGCCCTTTTTCTCGCTTTCTATAGTATCGAGGATCTCGGCAAAAAGATTCCGAGATTCGGATGCAGGCAGATCCGTCGGAATACTTTTGATCGCGATGGTTCTTCCCGACAGTTTCATCACGCCAAAGCCGAGCGATTCAAGATCATTCTCGATCAATTGAAATGCTTCAGACTGTGCCGGGCTAAGATCGATCGTCTCAGGCAGCAACAGATTTTGCGATTCGATAGGCCGATCGGTTTCGCTCTTGCGATACTTATCAAACAAGATGCGCTCGTGGGCGACGTGTTGATCGATCAGCAAAAGCCCCTCATCATCAACTGCGATGATAAAACTCTCGTGTAGTTGTCCCAACGGCTGTATCTTCGCCGATGATATCTGCTCAACTTCGACTGATCTGGTGAGTTTGTCAGCCGAATTCACGGGCGGCAATTCCGCATAGCCGGCGATCCCCGTTGTCGATGGCCCAGAGGCAAGAGTTTCAAAATTAAAAGGAACCTCTTTCGGAATATCATCAATTGACGTCGCCGCTTCCCTTTCAAATGATAATGGCGGCGAGGTTTCAGTCAATGCAGTTGCCGAAAATGATCTTTCAGGCTCAGATGTCGTGTCCGTTTGTTCGAACACAATATTAACTTGTTCCGGCTGCGGCTCTTGAACCCGTACAGGTTCTACCGAACGAGTTTCTTGTTCATATCTATCGTATTGCGGCCGAGCATCACCAGTTATCCCCGCTTTTGCGAGAGCGTTACGAATAGCCTCAGCGATCACATCTTTTACTGCTTCACCGCGTCGAAAGCGGATCTCCGTCTTGGCAGGGTGGACATTGACGTCGATCTCTTCGAGCGGCAGTTCGAGAAACAGGAACGCGACCGGATAAACGCCATGCGGCAAAACGCTACGATATCCTTCGAGCAGTCCGCCGGCGATAGTTTTGTCGCGCACAAATCGATTATTTACAAAGAAATACTGACCATCTCGTGTCGTCCGCCGTTCACGCGGTGCCGAGACAAATCCCGAAACACGTGCAACATATTCACGCCCGCTCTCGACCGGGAGCAAACTCTCAAGCAAGCCACCGCCAAATATCTGAAACGCCCGTTCACGCAGATCTCTCGCCGGAGAAACCCTCAGCACCTCACGTCCGTTATTTGTCATCGTAAAAGCGATCTCAGGATGAGCGAGAGCATAATGCGTCGCGATACTCGTCAGATGATAGTTTTCAGTCGCTTCAGACCG
This sequence comes from uncultured Chloracidobacterium sp., assembly GCA_964543865.1. GTDB lineage: Bacteria > Acidobacteriota > Blastocatellia > Pyrinomonadales > Pyrinomonadaceae > OLB17. Next base: position 74,570 of record CAZIZR010000015.1, on the reverse strand, counting down.
CATGAATTTACGCCTTGCGGGCGTGTTAAAGAACAGATCACTGACCGAGATGGTCGTACCGGTATCGCGAGCCGCATCTTTGACGTCGATGAGCTTGCCGCCCTCGACACTGACGCGTGTCGCGATCTCATCATCTGCAGTTTTTGTAATTAGTTCAACCTTTGCGACCGATGCTATCGATGCCAGAGCCTCGCCGCGAAAGCCAAGGGTCGCTATCGCCCCGAGGTCTTCGAGTGTGCGGATCTTTGACGTAGCGTGCCTCTCGAATGCGAGGATCGCATCGTCGCGGGTCATGCCTTCGCCGTCGTCGCTGATACGCATGAGGCGCCGCCCGCCAAGCTCAATGTCGATCTGGATGCGCGTACCACCCGCGTCAATGGCATTTTCGACAAGTTCTTTGACAACGGACGCCGGCCTCTCAACGACCTCGCCGGCCGCGATGTGAGTTGCCAAATTGTCCGGTAAAACCTTGATCTTATTCATCTTAGAGGTCGATGATCCTGTGATCTTTATCCTCAAGGCTGATGGCCTCGTAAAGCCATTCGATAAAATTGGGGCCAAATTTGTTGAGATACGTATACACGTTCAGACTACGCTCCTGCAATCCGTCATTGGGCAGTAGCGAAGTAAAAAGATCAGCAAGCTGTCGGCTTGCGACCTCGTCATTACGCATCTGTGCAAGCAAAGCTTTCTTTCGCGTAGCTCCGATATGATAGATCATTTTGCGTCGGCGTTTGGCAAAATTTGCGGCGACAGTCGCATCTATCTCAGCGACCCGTGACTCGATACGGTCTAGCTCCGCGTTGATCTTGTCCTCGGCCTCAGCAAACAATTGTCCGATATCGGACCCACCACGCTCAGCAAGGTCTACCGATATCTGCTCGATCCCCGCAAACAGATCGCTCAACTCAAGATCAAATTTATCCGACACCCGCCGCTGCTTGTGCTCGACAATAGTAAAACTCTGTCGATGCAGTATCGGCGTTACCTGCCGTTCCAAAACACGATACGCCTCGCTGTTCTGTGCAAAATAAGCGATCTCTGCCGCTCCGCCAAAGTAACACACAGTCGGCAGCAAATAGTCCTGTACCGCAGGACGAAGCATCACGCCGGGGCTCAAACGTTGCGGTTCGTTAACAGCAAAATCGATCAATTCGTCGCGGGTCAACTCCATCTTAGTTCCTTTTGCACGATAGACGCCGTCACCGATCTTTCTTAGCGAAAGCCGTTTTCTCTCGTCATCATGCCAAAACAGCGGGAAATAATCTTCCTCAACAAGCACCTGAGAATGATAGCCGTCCGCCTCAAGCCCACGGCTACGTTCGCGAATCGCCGACACTATCTCGACTGCTCTCTCGATCGCACTAACATAGATCGGCGATGCAAGGCATTTGATACCGGGATGCATTGGATCGATGAAGATCAAGCCGAGATCTGCAAAGATCGACGTGAGTGACTTGATAAAAGCCTCGCCAAAACCTGCGCTTTCTTTCCATGCTACAGTCAATTGAGCTTTCAGATCCGCCGAAAACGCGGTTTCGCTCATCTGAGCAAATAGATCGTCGATCAAGGTGGAGATCGAACCATTGAGCGTTACATCACCAACCGACAGCCCATCAAATTTGTCATCGGCAACATAGACGGACTCGGTCAACCCGCCGTCATTAGATAACGAATATGTTTTGGAGACTTCATCAAGATCATGATCCTCGGTCGCCGCCCAAAATATCGGCACGGCAGGAGTGCCCTGTTGCCGCAGCTCATCTGCCAATTTGATCGCTGATAATGCTTTGTAAATCGTGTAAAGCGGTCCTGTAAAGAGGCCTGCTTGTTGGCCGGTCAGGACCGCAACCGTTGAGTTTTGCCGCAATAACTCAATGTTTGCCAGCGTTTTTTCGCTTGCCCTGGCTTTAATATTTATCTCGACGAGTGCATCGCAAACCGCTTTGCGGTCGGTCTTATAGTTTGCCAATACTTCATGAGCAAATTTGGCGATGTCGGACGGCGATGCGACGGTGTTGGGATAAAACTGATTGAGTGAAAGCGGGTCACGCTGATATTCGAGAAACAGCCGCGATTGATGCGGAATCTGCTTAAACGGCAGATCCGATATTCGGAATTGAGTTTTTCCGTGTAAGGTCTCGCGGGCTGATTCCTGCTTCAAAATATTGGCTCCTTGTAACTAAAATTATAGTTTGTTCCAAACCCAGAAACAAAAAGAGGCGACTCGTCTGAGCCGCCCCATTAGACAAAAAAATCCCGATCAAAATATTACTCTGCGGGCCTTTCGATACGATAAACGCCCGATGAGTGAGTCCCCGCATAAATGCGGTTTGAGTCTTGAGGGTCAAACGCGATCGACCACAGCCGACGGCTGCCAAGTTTCATGTCCTTACCATCGACTCGTTTCCATTTATTTCCGGCATCGCTTGAGATAAACATACCCCCGTCGGTATCGAGAGCGCTTGAAACGATGATCTCATCCGGATTCCGGGGGTTAATAAGAATGCTCGTAAAATTACCAAGCGGAAGCCCTCCACCGCGTCTGTTCCAAGTTTTGCCGCCGTCACGCGACACATAAAATGTTTGGATCGTACCTACGTATATATTATCTGGCCGGGTCGGGTCGGACATTATTGAGCTGACTGGAACCGCATCAGGGGCTCCCCCGGTAGTTTTTGCCCATGTTTTACCGCTGTCATGCGAAACGATCACACCCGAAGTCGCCGTGCCCGCCCAGATCGTCTCAGGCCGTTTGGGCGAAACATGAACAGCAAAAATACTTTCGCTGATCCCAACACCGAGAGCTAATTTTTCCCATCCCTTAGTGACGTCATAGGAGCGGTAAAGCCCCTTGTCGGTACCGACAAGTAGTCCTTTGCCGTCCGGTAGATTTTCAATAACTTTTACTTTTTCTGTGAGGGCCGGCACCACTTTCGCACCCGCCGCGGCCACCGTCGTCGGAACTGCCGACCCTGTCTTTTTAACGGGACTTTTCGCAACCGGTTTTTTGACCGGCTTTGCCGGTGCCTTTGCAGCGGTCAATTGTGACCACGACGCACCACGATCTAATGACCGATAGATGCCGACATTGGTGCCCATGTACATCAGGCTAGGGTTAGTCGTGTCTTGACGCATTACAAAAGGACGAACGCGGGCAACATCAAACCCACGCGACTGCTGCCACGTGCGGCCACCGTCGGCACTTACAAAAAAGAAGCCGCCGCCGGTTGCTGTGTTATGCGTTGCGGCATAAAAGCGGTTTGGCTGGCTGGCGTCAGGCGTTACGAAATATGTGAAACGGCTTGAGAAATTAGTATTGGTCTGAGCAAAACTTCGACCGCCGTCATTCGACACCATCACACCGTAATTATTCGTACCGATAAAAACACGATTAGGTGCATCCGGGTGAACTGCGATCGAGTTGATCTCGAGATCACGTTGGGTGGTGAGCGCCCAGCTCTTGCCGCCGGTACTGCTCATCCAGAAACCCTCAGTTGTTGCCGCAAAGATCGTACCCGGTATTGACGGATGTTGTAAGATGTCACGCGTGCGGCGTGACTGCGATGGGATACCCTGAATTTTGGTCCATTTCTCGCCCGCATTTTGTGATTCGTAAATCCCGCTGCAGGCGGACGCCACGATATATTCAGGATTTTTAGTATTAATATTGATGGCGAAAACGTCAGAGTCATCGATCATACCGTTTTTAATAAGACGCCAGTTTTTGCCTGAGTCGGTCGTCTTATAAGCACGCCACCACGTGCCGGCGTACATAGTATCGGGAGTACGCGGATCAACTGCCAATGAATCTATGTTCACAGGCATAGTTGCCGATGAGATCTTTTCCCAATCACCGCCCGAATTCTTTGACCGCCAAACGCCGTTGATCGTTCCGGCAAGCAAAATATTCGGGTCAACAGTTGACTGAGTAAGCGCATGGATCGATTCTTTGTGCAACTCCTTAGCCTCTTTCCACGTTACGCCCCCGTCGGTGCTGCGAAAAAATCCGCCCGGCCCCTTATGCCTGTGGCCAGAGGCGTAAATTTTTGATGAGTCACGCGAATCGACAAACATGTTGTCTATCACCAACTCCGGAGCATTGAGATTTGCCAAAAGCTGCCACGTTCTGCCGCCGTCGGCCGATGTGTGGATCTGGCCGTCTAGTGTGCTCGCATATAGCCGGTCTTTGTCCTTGGGGTCGATCGCGACAACGCGAACATCCCCGCCACTTGGCCCCACAACCTGCCAGTTATCAAACTTTGGAGCCTCTGTTTCCGGTGTGGCGGCCATAAGCCCAACAGCGGAAAAGCTCGCATTAAATACAGCAAGCAAAGCAAAAGCTGTGATCGCGGCTCGGTTTCTAAAGATCTTGAACATAGCTGATAAACCCTCTGAATAAAAACTGGTGGAATAAAACGGGAGAAATCCCTTCGTTAAGGACCTCTTGCAGCAACTGCTTTCAAACATCACCTATTTTACAGTAACCGCAGGGCAAATCAAACAAAAAAAGCAGTTGGGGCTTGGTGATGACCGCCCCAACTGCTCTATTAGATGTCTGCATCTCTAAAGAGATGCAAAGCTATTTACCAATTGCTAGCCTCAGCTCCAGCAGGAACGAGGTAGAACTTGGTGTTGATACCAGCAGCACCCGGGCTGTCGACGAATGTCACACGGCCTGCGTCATATTTACGGAAGTTGATCGCCTTCATGATCTGAGCTCTACGCTTCTTGATCTCAGCGGCTGTTCCGTAGTTGATGATGTAGCCTTGTGCGTTCGGGTTGTTGTTGAGCGTGATATAGAACGCATCAACACGAGCCTTCACTTCATCGTCCACTTGCTTACCGAATGTATCTACCAGCGTCTTCTCAGGTTTCGCAGAAACACTGCCGCTGCCGCTTGCCTCATTTGGACAGTTGCATGACGCATCCAATCCACCAAGAGTAACAGTCGCAGTTACGTTCTGGCCAGCGAGTCCGGTCGTATCAACCGAGATGCTCGATGTACCCTGTCCGCTTGAGATGGTACCAGCCGAAACGCTCCAGTTGTAGGTAACGCCCGATCCACCGTAGTTAGCGGTAAAGTTCATAGCCGATCCCGGTGCGACAACGCCGCCATCACTTACCGACAACGAAGCACACTCGCAAACCTGAACACAGTCTGGACACTCTTCGACCTTGACGGTACGTGTGTCGGTCTTGCCGCAGATTCCGCAGCCGTCATCGACACCCGTCGTGATCGTGTATGTTCCCGGCTGAGCTCCGCTCAGATCCCACTGAACATTAGCACCTGTTCCAACGATACGTCCGCCGGAGACGGTGTAGTTGTAAACAAGCGGGTCATTTTCAGGATCGCTTGCCGATGTCTGAACACTGATGGTCTTGCTGTCGTTGCAACCACCTGATTTTGATCTAAAACCAGGGCGGCAAGGAAGCGAGATGACAGTGTCGCTCAGATTGACCGAGTTAACATTAGCTGCCTTGTTCTCTACATCACCGTCACGCTTATCGCGGCGGCCAACAAAGACCTGTGCGATATAGCCATGCGGGTCTGTCGAAGGCGTAAATCCAGCAGGCACATCTCTCGAAGTTGTTACAATGGACTGTGCAACACAACCAGTGGTACCAGCCGGGCATGGGATAAGCACTGTGGTCGAATTTGAAGCTCCGTTAAATGACGCCGCGTCCTGCTGATTAAAGTTGTATCTATAGGCAAGCGAAACCCCCACCCATCGACGCACAAAAATACGTGCCCCAGCAACCCCATCAAGCGGATCCTGTTCCAAGGAATTTGGTGTCCTGCTGCCCACGTACTTCTTCGATGAAAACTCGAACATCGGCTGGAAATACTTGTTCACAGGCAAATCAACACCAACTGCCCATGTGAATTCATTGGGACGGTCAAGCAAAGTAAATCCGGCAAATTTCGGATTGGAAACAAATGTGTAACCAACATTTCCCGAAAGATTGGCCCAGCTTGCTAGACGTGCATCAACAAAGAAAGTGGCTCCGATATCGCCACGGCGAGCACCAGGGCTGGCTCCGCGTTGCAGCATATTGAAACCGCCGCCATTTGTAGCTGAATCAGGATACCAGCGATAAAACGCCGTCACACCATAGCCAACCGCTTTCATAGCATTATTAACACGCCATTTGAAACCAAAGTCCATGTAATTGAACGACGAACCCGCATAACCACTTCTGATAAATGGTGCATCAGGAAGGTACGAAGGAGCTACTGTGAACGAGGTAGGTCTTTCGCTACCGCTTACCACTGCAGACCGGAGCACGATGCCCGGCAGGATGCTGCCAAACACTGAACCTACGCCCCTAAAATTCGAGGCACCGTTAGTTCCTGCGGTCGGCGGCCCCAAGGTCGCATTTGTCGCTGCCGGAAATCCAAATGTCGGCCCCGAAAATGGCAACTGATAGTTACCAGCCGATGAGCCTGTAAAAGGAAACGGTGCAGACGGCATACCTGTGGGGCGATATACTGCAACGCCCGGATATAGGCTGACGCCTGGCCCCTGAGGAGCAAGGACGATAGCTCCCCAGCTGGCACCAATTGTATTTGGCAGATAGAATCCTGACAAATGTCGAGGCGAGTTGACCTTGATACCCTTGTAAGCTTCGGTATTAAAGAAAAGTTCTAGGTTATTCGTCAAACCGATCTGAAAATTGACCGGCATTGATGTTACGTCAGCATTGCCCGGATCACGGTCTGTATTGCTAAGAGCTCCGCTAAAGGTGTACTCACCCTTTCTCAGAGTCTTGCCGTCATAAACGGTAAATAGGCCAGTTGGGCCGCCAATGGTTGGAGCCGTGTTACGGTCATCTTTCTCCGACAAATTTTGTGCCGGAACCGCAAACGCGAGCATTAATAGTACGAGCGTAACAGCGTACGCCTTGATAGCGAGTTTCATCACATTCCTCCGCCAAAATTAAAAATTTTAGTCAAAATAGTTGCAGCCCTAAACTGCTCAAAATCGCACACACAAGATATTTGCTAAATGCTGTACCTCATGTGGCCACAAAAAGAAAAACTATACTAACGTAATGTTTATAAAGGAGTAAAGCGACAAAGTCAATGATCACATCAAAAAACTTTAACTCTCCTTGCCTACACCCTAACTTACATTTTTTTGAAAATCAAGCGTTGTCGGCACATTATCAGCATTTTTTCTACGCATAAATACCACGCATTCTGGTGTCATAAGCGACACGGTCGATCGCCAGCATATAGGCCGCGGTGCGCGAATCGACATTATGCTTGTCTGCATAATGCACGAGCTCGTTAAAGCTCGCGACCATCTTGTCCTCGAGACGGGCGTTGACCTCGGCCTCTGACCAGAAATATCCCATTCGATCCTGCACCCACTCAAAGTACGAAACGGTAACGCCGCCCGCGTTTGCAAGGATGTCAGGGATAACAAAGACTCCATTGTCATGCAGGATCTGATCGGCCTTAGGTGTCGTCGGGCCGTTGGCCCCCTCAGCGAGGATCTTGCAGCGGATGCGGTTGGCATTTTCAGATGTGATCTGATTCTCCGTCGCGCAAGGTGCGAGAACATCACACTCGATCTCTAGCAAGTCTTTATTCGAAACCTGTTCCGCCCCCGGGTATCCCTCAAGCGTGCGATTCTTTTGAAGGAAGTCGAGCACGTTAGGAATATCGAGTCCGTCAGGATTGTGGATGCCACCGCCGACATCCGAGATCGCGATGACCTTGTAGCCTTGCTGGTGCATCAACTCGGCACCGATGCCGCCGACGTTGCCGGAACCTTGTACAACGACCGAAGTCTTTTCGGGCGTCAGGTCAAAACGTTTGATCGCTTCGTTGACGCAAAACAATACTCCGCGTCCCGTTGCTTCGCGTCTGCCGAGACTGCCGCCGAGAGCGACAGGCTTTCCGGTCACGACCGCCGTGACGGTGTGGCGGGCATGCATGGAATATGTGTCCATGATCCAGGCCATCGTCTGCTCGTTGGTGTTCATATCCGGAGCCGGCACGTCTTTGTCAGGGCCGATAAAATCGATCAGCTCTGCGGTGTATCGGCGCGTTAGCCGCTCGAGCTCGCCTTGCGACATCTGTTGCGGGTTGCAAATGATGCCGCCCTTACCGCCGCCAAACGGGACGTTAACGACCGCGCATTTCCAAGTCATCCACGCCGACAAAGCCTTGACCTCGTCGAGACTGACGTCGGGAGCATAACGGATGCCGCCCTTTGCGGGGCCACGGGCAAAGTTGTGCTGAACACGAAACCCTTCGAAGATCTGTATATGTCCCGTGTCCATGCGGACAGGAATATAAACCTTGATCTCGCGGCTCGGCACACGCATGACCGCGTACAAGTCCTCGTCCAACCCGAGCAGTCTTGCCGCTCGGTCAAATCGCTCGCTCATAGCCTCGAACGGATTCTTTTCATCGCTGCCGTGAAACCGCCGGTTTTCGTCGGCCATCGGATTTGCCATTGTTAATAAATCTCCAGATGTATATTAATAATAGTGTCTCGTATTTACTCCCCGTCAAAACCCGACAACCGCGTTGCCGTTCAAACGCATCTTACAAATTCGCCTATCAGACCGCTGCCGTTTGGCAGTGATCCGCGACGTGCAAGACACACTTTATTTGGTTGGAAAATAAGAACATTGAGACGCTTTCAATTGAAAAATCTTATCTTACCATTAATAGTGAGTGCAAATGATGCCGTCCAAAAGTCGTGTTTGAGGCATGGCAAATTAATATAGACGCACTTTTTGGCAAATGCTAGTATTTGACTATCCTTTGATGCAGATGAGCCGTTGCACAGTATTATCGTTGTTCACCGTCGGCGGGCGCATTGTCCGGTTCGTGACGGTGGTAGCGATGATGGCATTGATGCTGTCCGCCATTTCCGCACAAGATGGAGATATCGATAAAGACCCCTCTGATGACGCGGTCGCGATATTTAACGAGGCACAGTCGCTGCACGAAAAAGGAAAACTTACCGAGGCGATCGTGCTCTATGACAAAGCGATCAGCTTCCTGCCCGAGTTTCCCGAAGCGGAATATCAGCGGGCATCAGCCCTACAATCGCTTGGCAAAAATGATCTGGCCGAAAAAGGTTTTCGACGTGCCGTCGAGCTAAAGCCCGACTGGACACTTGCGATGACGAGCCTTGGCTCCCTGCTTGTTAAAAAAGGCGAGACGACGGAGGCCGAGCAGCTATTAAAAAAGGTCGTCGAAATGGAGCCGCAAAATTCGTCCGCTCTCATAGCACTTGCCGATCTGCGTCGCCGGACAAAAGCATCTCCGGCAGCCCTACGGCAAATGTTGGCTTCGATGACATCGCTTACATCTAAGATGAATCCGTCGGCGTCGCTCTGGTCGGCAAGGGCCGATCTTGAGATCGCACTCGGTGATACCGCCGCAGCCAGAACGAGTGTCGCCCGCTCACTCGAACTCGATCCGAAATATCGCATTGCACTCTTACAGGCAGCAAACCTTGCTCTTGGCGACGGTGACATCGACCGGGCAAAACAGATCGCCGCTCGTCTCGAAACATTAGAAAAAAGTTCTGACGCAGTAAATTATCTCAAAGCAAATATTGCAGCTAACGAAGGCAATTTTGACGGTGCCATCAAGTATCTCGACGCGATCAAAACGCCAGGCACCGAGGCGACCGATCTCCGTAACATAATCAACGCATCGCGATCGGCGAGTCCCGTTGATCTCGAAAAACAGCTTGAGGCTGACGGCAACAACGTTCAGATACTCGGGCGGCTGTGCAATCTCTACCGAAAGGACGATCCCCAAAAAGCTCTCGCGTACTGCAAACGAGCGAACGCCATCGAACCGATGAACGCTGGCCACGCCATCGGCTATGCAGCAGCACTTGTGCAGGCAAAGCAGTATGACGCAGCCGTAAATTTGTTGAGAAACATTCTCCAAAAGGTTCCCGATAATCGCACCGCCCGTGCTAATCTGGCAACAGCACTTTTTCAACTGGACCGGTACAGTGAGGCAAAGCCCGAATATGAGTGGCTGTCGGCAAAGGAACCGACACTTGCCGCACCGTATTATTTTTTGGCGATCATTCACGATCATCTTGGGGAATATATGGACGCGATGGCAAATTATCAGTCGTATCTGCGGCTTGCCGACCCTGCCGCGAACAAGCTTGATATCGAAAAGATCAACCTGCGTCTGCCGCAATTGCAAAAGCTGATAAAGGAAGGAAAAGGGAAGAAAAACTAATAGTGAACAGTGAACAACTAACAGTGAAAAGACTGGTTTCGTTAGCGATTTCCGCGAGGATCATAACGATCGCTGGATTCGCTTTACTCTTCACTGTTCACTGTTCACTATTCACTGTCCTGGCACAGGACGACGAACCGATCCCGCCGCCGCCGATCATTGTTACTAAAGAAGAGCGGCAAAAGCTCGACGCTCAGACGGATGTAAAAGAACGCACCAAACTGTCGCTCGATCTGATGAACGCACGGCTTACGGTCGCCGAAAAATTTAGCACCGCTCAGGATTTCGAATCTATGTTTCGCGAGCTTGGCGGATTTCAGGGGCTGCTGGACAACGCAATGGAACGGCTGGAGCGTCAAAGTGGCAACGACCGCAAGGTGCTGGACAACTACAAAAGGTTTTCGCTCGGGATACGCGGGTTTTCAACACGGCTCGAAGGCATCCGCCGCGATATGCCTCTTCGGTACGAAGACTATGTCCGAAAACTGCTGATCCATCTCAGAGATCTGCAGACAAAGGCCGCCGAGCCGTTTTTCAAAGACACGGTCGTACCAAATCAGAAACCATGAAACCTAAATCGATCGTTCTCTACTTTTGCCTTTTTACTTTTGCCTTTTTACTTTTGCCGTTTGCGGCATCCGCCCAAACCCGCGATTTCCTAACCGTCGAAGAGGTCGAGATCATCCGCGATGCTCAGCAGATCGACGACCGGATGGAAGTGCTTATCAAGGCGATGGACCGCCGCTTTGCCGTACTAAATACAGACGTTTCAACGCCGGTCGTTAGGGATAAAAAAAAGGACGACCGAGTTTGGGGCCCGGCACCGACAGGCACACGCGGCGAACTGCTGCGTGATATCAAGAGCATCATGCAAAAGGCGGTCGATGACATCGACAATCTGGCCGAACGGCCAACGTCGATGGTCGTCAATGAAGACGAAAAGCCCGACAAGAAAAACCCGAAAACCTTTGAGAACCTGTTTCCCAAAGCGGTCCGCGCACTCGCCGCCGCCGCGACACGCTATCAACCCGCTCTAAAGGCCGAGTTCGACAAAACGAACGACAATATGGAAAAAGGCTTGATCGGATCTACGCTCGATCTTTGTGCCGACATCATCGCTTCGGTGGCTAAGCTTAAGTAGCTCTTTCTCCCGTCATTTCGTTCGCCCAAACTTGCCCGTCTCATACTGCTAAATTACACTTCTCCTATATGTCTGAAACAGAACTGAAACGGACGCCGTTGAATAGCGTTCATCGTGCGCTCGGCGGCCGGATGGTCGATTTTGGCGGCTGGGATATGCCGGTGCAATATCCGGCGGGCGTGATCGAGGAACACATGCGCTGCCGCACGCGGTCGGGGCTTTTTGACGTGTCGCACATGGGCGAGATCTGGGTCGAGGGGCCGGATGCCATCGCATTTGTGAACCGCATTACGACCAACGACGTGACCAAGCTGATCGACGGACAGGCGCATTACTCGGCACTTCCAAATGATGAGGGCGGTGTTATTGACGATCTACTCGTCTATCGTTTTGGCCCGGAAAAACTGCTGCTTGTGGTCAATGCGGGCACGACTGATAAGGATTGGGAGTGGATAAGATCGCACCATTCGGAACACGACGATCTCGCATTTAGGAACGCAAGCAGCGATTATTGCCAGATCGCGATCCAGGGGCCGAACGCTGTTGGCATCCTCCAAAAGCTGACGGAAACTAAACTTTCGCTTATCGGCTATTACAACTTTACTACGGGCAGAGTTGATGGCGTGGATGCGATCATTTCGCGGACAGGCTATACCGGCGAGGACGGTTTTGAGGTTTATGCGGCACCGGAATATGCTGAACAATTGTGGAACAAAATGCTCGAAACCGGCAATTACGGTGAACCCGACGGCATACTTCCCTGCGGGCTTGCGGCACGCAATACGCTGCGGCTTGAAGCAGCAATGTCGCTCTACGGCCATGAGCTTGATGACGATATCTCGACATACGAAGCAAGTCTCGGCTGGATAACAAAACTTGATAAGGAAGGCGGTTTTGTTGGCCGCGAACGGCTTGTTGCCCAAAAAGAAGCGGGCCCCACGCGCAAGATCGCGGGTTTTGAAATGACCGAGCCCGGCATTGCCCGCGATGGTTTTGACATCTACGTCGACGGCGACAAAGTGGGTGTTGTCACCAGCGGTTCGCCCGCTCCGTTTTTGAAAAAGAACATCGGGCTCGCATTCTTGCCGCCTGACTTGGCAAAGGTCGGGCAAGAAATTAAAATTGATATCAGAGGAAAGCATGTCGGGGCAAAGGTCGTGCCCACACCGTTTTATAAACGGGCGAAGTAAAAATTTAGCCGCTGAGAACTTTGTGGTCTCTGTGGCATGTTCCTAAAACTAATAAAAACCTATGTCAAACATTCCTGAAAATTTACGTTACAGCAAAGATCACGAGTGGGTCGGTGTTGACGGTGATATCGCCACGATCGGCATTACGGACTACGCACAGCATTCGCTTGGCGATGTCGTCTATATCGATATGCCGCGTGTCGGCGATAAATTTGGCGCTCATGAGGCTTTTGGTTCGGTCGAATCGGTCAAAGCCGTGAGCGAGATCTTTTTGCCCGTTGCCGGCGAGATCACTGAGGTCAATGACGGCCTCAACGACACGCCCGAAGCTGTCAATAATGACCCATACACCGACGGCTGGATGGTCAAGGTCAGAATGGACAATCCCGGCGAAGCCGACGGCATGCTGTCCGCCGCCGAGTACGAAGAATATTTGGAGGCATCAGCATGAGAAGACAAGCTTTATTAGTGATTTGCTTCTTAGTTTTAGGGGCCGCCGCAGTCTCAGCGCAAAAGCCTGGGCCAAAAAAACCAGACACGTCATCCGGATCGACAATGGAGATCATTGTTGAACACAACGGCACCAAGACAGAGATCAAGTCCAGTGTATTCAAGAGTCATGACGGTTATGCAATGAAGCAGCCCGACGGCAAGCTGATGTTGTTCTACGGTGCGAGCAATTCGATGGACGAAGAAAGCTTTAGCTTTTCGGGCAATGTCAGCGGCACTTCGTCCGGCATATACCCGATGGGTGGTGAGGACAGCAAAGCGACTTGGAACCTGACCGCTACTGCGATCAAGGGAGCGACGATGTTGCTGCCTCAAGAAGGTGGCACTGTGGAGATAACCTCATCCCCGGTAGTTGGCGGATTCGTAGTTGGGAAATTCTATGCTAAATGTCAGGCTGTTATGGAATCGGGGACCATCGAAGAATTTAATGTAAGCGGCAGTTTTAAGCTGGTCCGGCGGTAGTCGCAGCTTCATTTGATCAGTTTGTGCCGCGAGTCATCTGATTCGTGGCCTTTTCACTTTATGATTGATGGTTTGATATCATTTTATTTCAGATACCTTTTTTAATGAGATATATACCTAACTCACCCGAAGAACGCGAAGAAATGCTGGCCGTGGTCGGCCTCAATAACGCCGACGAACTTTTTCGCTCAATACCAAAAGAAGTCCAGCTTGGACGGGCCTTAAACGTTACAGAACCGCTTGCCGAAAGTGAGGTGATCGCCGCTATGGAGATGATGGCCGCGAAAAATACTGCCGCCGCGAAACCTTCGTTTCTCGGTGCCGGAGTGTATTCGCACTTTTCCCCGACCGTCGTCGACCACCTCATCCAGCGGAGTGAGTTTTTCACGAGCTACACGCCCTATCAGCCTGAGATCTCGCAGGGCACTTTGCAGTACATTTTCGAATTTCAGACCTTAGTATGCCAACTGACCGGCATGGAGGTCGCGAACGCGTCGATGTACGACGGTTCGACTGCTATGGCCGAGGCGTATCTGATGGCGCAGCGTGTGACTCGGCGAAACAAGATCGTCGTCGCATCGAGCGTCCATCCGGAATACCGCGAAGTCGCACGGACATATACGCAGCACGGCGACGCCGATATCGTAACCATAAATTTTGACGAGGGCACTGGCCGGATCAGCGATCTGTCGGCCCTCGATGACAAGACTGCGGCTCTAGTCGTACAGTCGCCCAATTTCTTTGGCTGCGTCGAGGATCTAACGACTCTGGCTGACGCTGCTCATGCCGTCGGAGCTTTGTTAGTGGTAGTCGTGACTGAGGCGATCTCATTCGGCGTGCTCAAATCTCCGGGCGAATGCGGTGCCGACATCGTCGTTGGCGAAGGCCAGTCTTGGGGCGTGCCGATGTCGTTTGGCGGGCCGCACCTAGGTCTATTTGCAACGCAAGATAAGTTTGTCCGTCAGATGCCCGGCCGCTTGTGCGGTGTCGCGTATGACAAGAACGGCAATCGCGGTTTTGTACTTACGCTTTCGACCCGCGAGCAGCATATCCGCCGCGAAAAAGCGACCTCGAACATCTGTACAAATCAAGGATTGATCGCCCTCGCCGCGACCATTTATATGGAAACGATGGGCAAAAAAGGCTTGCAAGAAGTGGCGATGCAAAACGCACAAAAAGCAGCATACGCAAAGCAGCAAATCCGTGCGGTCGATGGTTTCTCGATACCCTTTTCATCGCCGACATTTAACGAATTTGTCGTTCGCGGATCGCGTCCGGCAACTGAGATACTCGAATCCGTTCGCGAAAAAGACATCGTAGGCGGGCTTGCTCTGTCGAAATATTACGAAGGGCACGATAATGACCTCCTCGTCTGCGTGACCGAAACGAATACTCGCGAACAGATCGATTCGCTAATCGCTGCTCTGGCTGGATAATGGAAAATCCGGTCTACAACTTGAGCGAAGGGCTAATCTGTTTCGTTCCTGTGTTTTTTATTATCAGCCTATTGGCAGCGGCATTGATTTGGAATAGCTGGCGGGATAAAAAGGCGAATGAGATCGGAGACAAGCCTGACCAAAAGAGCGAATAAATGATCTTCGGCGCGACGGAAATCTTGATATGTATTGTGTCGGTATTTTTGGTAATTGGCGTGATCGGCGTAACGCTTGTTTTGAGAAATCGAAAGAAAGGAGAAGATGAATGACATTTCGAAATGACATCGACCGTCGCGGTTTTCTCTCCTTTGCCGGCAAAGGACTCGGCCTTGCAGCACTAACGTCGGCTACTGTCGGCTCGCTTTTTAACCAAGTGGTCGCGGCCGGCAAACACATCGAGCATCTCTCGCCTATAGAAGCAGCGATGGACGAGGATTATTGGGCGGCGATCCAGCAGTCTTTCTCTGTCACACGCGGAATTGTCAATCTAAATAATGGGGGCGTTTCGCCCAGCCCGCGTATCGTGACCGAGGCGTTTGTCCGCTACACCTGGCAGCAAGAGGATGCGACCGCATATACGATGTGGCGGATACTCGAGCCCCAATCTGAAACCGTTCGCACAGGGCTCGCGGAGGTTTTTGGCTGCTCGGCCGAGGAGATCGCGATCACGCGAAACGCGTCGGAATCGCTCGAGATCTTGCTGATGGGCATGGACTTTAAGTCCGGCGATGAGATCTTGACCACGACGCAGGATTATCCGCGAATGATCACCACACTCAAACAGCGTGAAATGCGCGAGGGGCTCAAACTCAACCTCATCAAGATCCCGCTTGCACCCAAAAATGTCGATGACATTGCAGCGGCTTTCGAACGTGCCGTCACGCCAAAGACAAAGCTTATACTCGTTTCGCACCAGATCAATCTGACAGGACAGATATTGCCGGTCAAAAAGATCTGCGATATGGCACGTGCTAGAGGCATCGAGACCATCGTTGACGGAGCACACGCCTTCGCGCAGTTTGATTTCAAACGCGACGATCTCGGCTGCGATTATTACGGTACTTCGCTGCACAAATGGATCTACGCGCCAAAAGGCACGGGAATGCTCTACGTCAAGAAAGACAAGATCGGCAAGATCTGGGCTTTGATGGCGAGTGAGGACAAAAATCGCAACGACATCCGTAAATTTGAGGAGATCGGCACACACTCTGCGGCGATGCGGCTCGCCATCGGTGAGGCGGTGTTGTTTCACAACGCCATCGGCGGCAAGCGCAAAGAAGAGCGTCTGCGATATCTGTCACGTTACTGGATGAACAAGCTCAAAGACGTGCCAAAGGTCGGATTTAACACTTCGTTTGACCTAAAACAATCGTGTGCGATCGCCAATTTTAAGATCGACGGCATCGACCCGGTCGAGATCGGCAACCATTTGATGAGCAAGCATTACATTTTCACGACGCCCATAGTACACGACGAATTTACCGGCATACGCATCACGCCAAACGTCTATACTACACTGTGGGAACTCGACCGTTTTTGCGATGTCGTAGAGCAGATCGCGAGGAAAGGTCTACCAAAAGCATAGGTTTTTATGAGCATTACAAAAGTTACACAGCATCCGACACAAAATGAGTCGTTGATCTTTGAACGGTCGCAGATCGGACGGATCGGTTATCGTTTGCCAAAGCTGGATGTGCCTGAAACGGCAGAGGTCATTCCGGCAGAACTTCGCCGGCATGACGATCTCGCGGGCGTGCCTGAGGTATCCGAGGTCGATGTCATTCGCCATTTTACGCGGATCTCGACATGGAACTATTCGATCGACCTCGGCATGTATCCGCTTGGGTCGTGCACTATGAAATATAATTCGCGGCTAAACGAAAAGGTCGCTCGAATCGGCGGATTTGCCGGACTGCATCCTCTCGCACCTGAGGCTGAGTCGCAAGGTGCACTTGAGCTGATCTATAAGCTGCAAGAGGATCTCGCTGAGATCACCGGATTGCCTGGAGTTTCGCTGCAACCCGCAGCAGGAGCTCAAGGCGAGATGACGGGCGTAATGTTGATCCGTGCGTTTCTTGACCAACGCGACGGCGAGGCTTCGAAAGACCGCCGCGTGATGCTCATTCCCGATTCGGCTCACGGCACAAATCCGGCGTCGGCCGCGATGTCGGGCTTTACCGTCAAGACGATCCGCTCGACGTCCGAGGGCATTACGGATATGGATCACCTTCGCGAACTCTGTGCCGAGGGCGGCGTCGCGGGCGTGATGTTTACTAATCCGAACACCGTCGGCATCTTTGAGCGGAATATCAAAGAGATCTGCGAGGTCATCCATGAGGCAGGCGGCCTAGTGTATATGGACGGCGCGAATATGAACGCCCTCGTCGGCATTGCACGTCCCGGCGATATGGGCGTCGATGTCATCCATCTAAATCTGCACAAAACATTCTCAACTCCGCATGGCGGCGGCGGCCCTGGATGCGGCCCTTGCGTATGCTCGGCTGAGCTTACACCGTTTTTGCCGACACCTCGAGTCGAAAGATCGGGGGAAACGTATCGTTTGAACTACAACATTCCAACCAGCATTGGCCGCGTCAAAGCGTTTTACGGCAACTTTGGCATGATGGTGCGTGCGTTGTCGTATATTTACACGCACGGCAACGACGGTCTCAAAGAGGCGACCGAGGCGGCGGTTCTCAACGCCCGCTACGTCTCGAACGCACTTGCGGCAACGTACGACCGACCTTTCGAATCAGACTGTATGCACGAGGCGATCTTTTCGCACAAGAACCAGTCGAAAAAGGGTGTCGTTACGCTCGATATCGCAAAGCGGCTGATTGATTACGGTTTTCACCCGATGACTGTCTATTTCCCTCTCGTTGTTGAGGGAGCGATGCTTATCGAACCGACCGAATCAGTCGGCCGTGCCGATCTCGACGCTTTTATCGAAGCAATGATCGACATCGACCGCGAAGCTAACGAGGACCCCGAACTCGTCATCAATGCCCCGCATTCGACACGCATCGGCCGCCTAGACGAGGCAACCGCCGCTAGAAAGCCCGTGCTACGCTGGCGAGAAAATATGGGTTCGACGGCGACAGCCGCATAGGAGAAATATGAAGATCAGAATATTACTATCAGTTTTACTAACATTTACCTTATTGAGCCTCGCGGCGGTCACGTCTGCCGATGGCGTTACAAAACGCATTCGTTTTGCTAAGGGTAAGCATTCGGCGAGCGTGTCCAACAGCGTTGTTCGCGGCGACCGTGACACTTATATTGCGGGGGCCGGAGCGGGACAGACGATGACAGTCAAGATCACCTCGCTCGAAAACAACGCGGTGTTTCAGATCGAGGGGCCGGACGGCGAATATCTCGACGGAGCAGGTGAGATGGACGACGCAATGAATTTTAGCGGCGTGCTACCGGCCAAAGGCGATTACAAGATCGTAGTTGGCGGCACACGTGGAAATGCGTCGTACAAACTCACCGTGACGATAAAATAGAGGCCCCACAAATTATTTCATCGAAGCCGTGAACCTTTCACGGCTTTTTTGTTGTCATATTTTCGGCGTTTGCGGGGTTTTGTAATTAAGAACCTTTTTTCACGCAGGAGTAAAAATATGACCAAAGGCTTGATCCGGATCGTCGCGTTATTGATTATTTCTTGTTCGGTGCTTTTCTCAAACGGCAAACTGCCTCAAGTTGCAGGTGTAGCCAAGACAGATGGCGGCATCAATTTTATGGGAACGATCGAAAACAACGGCGTCATGACCGGTGTTTTCGGGCGTCGAAGTAACACCGCGAGAAATAACAATTGGTGCGTTTTTGTCGGTGCAAATGGCCAAGTCTATAAAATGGCATTTATCGACCGCGACATTAGTTATTTATACATCGACGGCAAACGGGTCGATGACAGCCTGATCTGGAAACATACGGCGGAATTTAGAGCTTATTACGACAAATACTGGCGTGACCGCGATATTGAGACCCAGTCTGCTGCTCTTGAAAACGAAATGAGGCCGCTCAACAGCGAGATCGAGAACGTCGCCAAACAGATGGAAAAGATCGATCAGGCGCTGGAAAAGCTTGTCCGCCAAGGCGGCAGTTCGGCTGAGAACAAGTCTTTCGACGCTGACCGCGAACGTCTTGCTCAGATCGAACGCCGACTGGACAAAGAGATCGAGGGATATGCAAAACGTCAGGAATTGCTGGCAAAAGAACAAGAAACGCTCAGGATGATGGATGAAACGGACAAGGTCCTGAACCAGATCCTGCAAGACCTAAAGTCGCTCGGGGCCATCAAACAAAGGGCGAATACTACATTCAAGCTCAGCACTTTGGAATTCATCATAAACGGAAAACCCGCATCGCCTGAGATATATGCGTTAATGAAAGACCGGTATCTACCCGAATCGACTGTCGAAACAGGCTTTATGCACCACTGGAAAGAACGATAAAAAGCTCAACATTTACTATTGGATTTATCAAAGGTGGCGTGAGAAGATTTCTGACGGCACGTTTGATCTAATGGGTACAACGATCCCCGCAACAACAAAACTGATCCGCAAACTGATGATCGGCCTGTGGCTGGCGGTGATACTCGTGTGCGTCGGATATTATCTGGCAAACCCTGCGGCGTTCACGGCGGAGAATATCGCCGTATTTCTCGAACGTTTTCAAGGGACGATCTGGCTCGTTTATCTCGCGTTTTCCATACTTCGCGGGATCACGCTACTGCCGAGCACGCCACTTGTTTTGGCAGGAACGATGCTGTTTCCTGAACAGCCTTGGGCCGTGCTAGGCATTTCGATGACCGGCATTTTGCTGTCGTCAACGATGATCTATTATTTTTCGGAGTTTTTGGGTTTTGACGAATATTTTGAGAGCAAAAAGCCGGAGCTGATGCACAAGATCAAAGCAAAGCTCGAACATCCGCTTGGCTTTCTCTTTGTCGCCGGATGGGCATTTTTCCCGTTTGTGCCGACCGATCTCGTCTGTTATGTCGCGGGCACGGCGCGGATGAATTTTGCAAAA
The DNA here is from genome assembly GCA_964543865.1 of uncultured Chloracidobacterium sp. GTDB lineage: Bacteria > Acidobacteriota > Blastocatellia > Pyrinomonadales > Pyrinomonadaceae > OLB17. The sequence continues at coordinate 54,557 of CAZIZR010000015.1, read as the reverse complement.
TTTATCACTGCCGTCGGCATTGGCGAGATCATCCTGTGCAGCTTTTATATCTTTTTCGGCGGTACGCTCGTACACTATATGCGCTAGGCACTAATTATAGTATTCTCGCATATAACAAAAAGTTATTTGCATCAATTATCATCAGGGGAATCATAGTGAAAGATTGTAATAGAACGTCGGATTGCAGGGGCCGTCGCGAGTTTTTGGTAAAAACTGCGGGTCTTGCTGGTGGATTGGTACTCACGCTTTCGGGCTTCGGCTCTGCTTTCGGCAACACTTTTGCTGACGTGACTGTAACGATCGACAGCGCAAGCCCGCTAAACAAGGTCGGCGGCTCGGTCGTCGTTGATTCATCCGCTGGGAAGATCATCATCGCCCGGACGGGCGACGCTACCTTTATCGCGTATTCCGCCAAATGCACGCACAAGGGCGGCCTGGTCGAGTTTGACGCGGCCAGTAAACAGTTTGTCTGCCCAAAACACGGCTCTAAATTTGACGCCGCAAACGGCAATGTCACAGACGGGCCTGCTGATACGAAACTGGCGTCATTTCCGGCAAATGGAACAGCATCGTCGGTGACCATTACCGTTAGTTGATCGTTCCTGAAACATATCCGAAAAAACGGCCGGTGACCTCAGTCACAGCGGCTGCATCGGCATAATACTAGGCTCTATATTTGTCTGATTCCAATAGTTTTATTAGAATTTGACAGGCGACTAAACGGTAAATTAATCAATAAGAATGACAACCATTGGCATCCCCAAAGAGATCCATCCGGGCGAAAAGCGCGTTGCCGCGACGCCGCAAACCATTTTAAAACTCAAAAAGCTCGGCTTTGACGTTGTCGTCGAATCGCACGCCGGCCACGGCATCAACGCCATCGACAGCGAATACCGCGAAGCCGGTGCGACCGTAATTGAAGGCACAAAAGAGCTTTGGGCAGCGAGCGACGTGATAATGAAGGTCCGCCCGCCTGAGGAAAACAAAGATCTTGGCGTGCACGAAGCTGACCTGCTGAACGAGGGAGCGACGCTTGTCGGGTTTATCTGGCCGGCTCAGCACAAAGACCTGCTTGATAAACTTGCAACACGCAAAGCGACCGTTTTCGGCATGGACTGCGTCCCGCGTATCACGCGTGCGCAAAAAATGGACACGCTCTCGGCGATGGCAAATATCGCCGGATATCGAGCGATCATCGAGGCCGCAAATAATTTTCCGCGATTTTTCACCGGCCAGATCACTGCCGCCGGAAAGATCGATCCGGCAAAGGTGCTTGTTATCGGAGCGGGCGTCGCGGGGCTATCTGCGATCGGAGCAGCAAAAGGCTTGGGGGCGATCGTGCGGGCATTTGACCCGCGTTCGGCGACTAAAGACCAGGTTGCCAGCATGGGAGCCGAGTTTCTCGACCTCGACATCAAAGAAGAGGGCGAGGGCAAGGGCGGCTATGCCAAAGAGATGTCCGACGCCTTTCTCAAGGCCGAGATGGCACTTTTTGCCCAACAAGCGATGCAGGTCGATATCATCGTCACCACCGCTCTCATTCCCGGCAAACCCGCACCAAAACTTATCACGACCGGCATGGTCGAATCGATGAAACCCGGCAGCGTCATCGTCGATCTCGCCGCCGAACAGGGCGGCAATTGCGAATTTACCGAACCCGGTAAAGTCGTTCATCACAAAGGCGTTACCATCGTCGGCTACACCGACCTGCCGTCCCGCATGGCATCGATGTCATCACAATTGTACGGAGCCTGCATCGTCGCTCTTCTCGCGGATCTATGCGGAGGCCCGCACGTTAGTAAGGGCGTAACATCCGATACTGAGGCCGAACCAGCTAAGATCCATATAGATCTCGAAGACGAAGTCGTTCGCGGAGCTATCGTCCTTCACGAAGGTAAGTTGATGTGGCCGCCGCCTGTCGTTGCTGTGACAGCACCACCCGAACCCGGCGTTCCGGCCAAAAGCAGTGCTGCTGTGGCCGCCGCAACACCAAAACCATCCGGCGGTCACGGCCACGGCGAAGGAACAGGCATTAACCCTTGGGTACTTGCGGTCGTCGGCCTTGTTATGTTCGGCGTCGGAGCCATCGCACCATCGTCGGTGCTGTCGCATTTTACGGTGTTTATGCTCGCGTGCTTTGTCGGCTATCAGGTCGTCTGGAACGTCAAACCGGCGCTCCACACGCCGCTCATGTCCGTCACCAACGCCATCAGCGGCATCATCCTCGTCGGCGGAATGCTCCAGTTAACTTCGTCGAGCCTGAACCTGACGGTCATCCTCGGAGCCATCGCGGTCCTTATCGCCGCAATAAATATCGCGGGTGGTTTCTTGGTAACAAATCGTATGTTGGGGATGTTTAGAAAATAGGCTAGAGATGGGTATTACGATTCATTTTGAGGGCGGGCTTAAAAATATTGATTCTTTATCAACGCTTTTACAGGAAGCGCGAGTTATAGCCAACGAGCAAAATTGGCACTTCGTCGAGATTACTAAAGAGATGCGTTTATTAGAACGGGTGCGCGACGAGGCAGACTGGAATTATGAGGGGCTTACTTCTGGCATTGAGATTTATCCACATGATAACGCAGAAGCTCTAAGACTTGAGTTTGATTCTGACGGATACATTCAGGAGTATATAAAGACTCAATTCGCTCCAATCGAAACCCATATTGCGGTAGTAAATCTTTTGGGCAAGATTAAACCCTACTTTGAATCCCTAGACGTCGTAGATGAGAGCGATTTTTGGGAGACAAGCGACGAAGTCTCGTTGCGGCAAGCGTTTGATCGCTTTTTTGAAGTATTCGAAGCAGAGAAAGAGGGAAACTCAAGTCTCAGCGGCCCATATCGACTTGATAATGGCCGAATCGTAGATTTATTAGAAGACTAGCTTTTTGTAATGCAGCAATCACTGATCACAATCGCCTACATCGCCGCGAGTGCGTTGTTTATTTTGAGCCTCGGCGGATTGTCGCGGCAGGAAACCGCGCGTCGCGGGAATCTTTACGGCATTTTGGGAATGCTTATCGCGCTTGTCGCAACTGCGGCCGCGATGAACACCGGCGGCTTGCCCGCACTTGGGGCCGCGCTTGTTCCGGGGTTGGTTATCGGAGCGATCCTAGCATCGCGTGTGCAGATGACGTCGATGCCGGAGCTGGTGGCGATACTGCATAGTTTTGTCGGACTTGCGGCGGTGCTGGTCGGGTTTGCGACATATCTTGGGCCGCACAAACAGATGACGCCTGCGGAACACGGGCTGCATTCGGTTGAGATATTTGTCGGTGTTGCAATCGGTTCGATCACGTTTACAGGTTCGGTTATTGCGTTTCTAAAATTACGGGGCTCGATAGGCGGCAAACCGATGCTGCTGCCGGGGCGGCATTTGATAAATCTGATAATGCTGATCGCGACCATCGCTCTTGGCGTTGCATTTTTCATCTCGCCCGATACCGCAACCGGACAATGGCCGCTGCTTATCGCAACCGTCTTGACAGGCATTTTGGGCATCCATTTCATCATGGCGATCGGCGGAGCGGATATGCCGGTGGTTGTTTCGATGCTCAACAGCTATTCGGGCTGGGCGGCGGCGGCGGCGGGCTTTATGCTCGGTAACGACCTGCTCATCATCACCGGTGCTCTCGTCGGCTCAAGCGGAGCGATCCTCAGCCAGATCATGTGCAAGGGCATGAACCGCTCTTTCATTTCGGTCATGCTCGGCGGTTTTGGCACGGAGGGCGGCACTGCGTCAACAGCAAGCGGCGAACCCCAGGGCGAGGTCCACTCGGTCGAGGCAGCAGGTGCGTCCGATCTGCTGCTCGAAGCCAAAAAGATCATCATCGTGCCGGGTTACGGCCTCGCGGTCGCGCAGGCGCAGCATTCGCTTGCGGAGGTCTGCAAGATCCTCAAAGAACGCGGTGTCGAGGTCAAATTTGCGATCCATCCGGTCGCCGGACGCCTGCCCGGCCACATGAACGTCCTGCTCGCCGAAGCCAACATCCCCTACGACATCGTCTTCGAAATGGACGAGGTCAACGACGAATTCGCCACCACCGACGTCGCCTGGGTGATCGGTGCCAACGACATCGTCAACCCCTCCGCCATGGACGACCCCGGCTCACCCATCGCCGGCATGCCCGTCCTCCACGTCTGGGAATCGCGCACCTGCATCGTCATGAAACGCGGCATGGCCAGCGGCTACGCCGGCGTCGACAACCCGCTGTTTTACAAAGACAACACGCTGATGCTCTTCGGCGATGCTAAGAAGGTCGTGGATGAGATATTGACGGCGATGCGGGCATAGCTTCCAACTCCCCTCCTTACGAAGGAGGGGTGGCCGCCGCCTTGGGCGGACGGGGTGGTTCTCTAGAGGACTAAGGACATGCTGTACAAAAGAAGCAAAACCGACCTCCATTCCCTACCGCGAGCAGCTAAGTTTCGAACCAACCTTCGCAAAACCCTAACACCTGCAGAGGCAGCTTTCTGGAATCTTGTAAAGAACTCAAGGCTCGACGGACGCAAATTCCGCCGTCAGCACAGCATCGGAAACTACATCTTCGATTTTTACTGCCCGTCAGAGAAACTCGCGATCGAGCTTGATGGTCAAGGCCATTTTGTCGATCATCCAGGGCTAAACGATCGATCAAAACGGGAATATGTAGAGTCGCACGGCATCAGAGTGATCAGATTCGAGAATAAGAGAGTATTTGAAGACACGGAGTGGGTCCTCGACGTTATCCGAAGTCACTTCCTCCCCGGCGAGAGAACCACCCCGTCACCCGAAGCGGGCGACACCCCTCCTTCGTAAGGAGGGGAGCTTTTGTCTCATGCCCTTGCATCGGCGATGATTTTGCGGCGATTCAGGATCAAAATGTGCACGTCCTCGTCGGGCGTCGCCGGCAACGCCGACTACGCCGACGATAGCCCGCTCTACGGTGCAATGGGCTTCGTCCGCAAATCCGAACGCAAATCCGGCCTCACCAAGAAAAAGAAAACACCATAGTTTTCGACATCTACCGTCGTTGATAATACCGAAGTTGGTGTATTATCAACGACGTTGACTGTCCAGCCGTTGTCGGTAAGTTTATGACTCGATATTTAGTATCTTTCCTAATTTTCGTCGTAATGCTCACGACAAGTTGTAGCAGTGGAGTCGTCGATTCCGAAAAGGCTCTCGCTTTCGGCGATTTCTTCATGAATGATGTCATTAATGACCGTCCCGATGACATTTATCGGAAAATGGAACCGGAGTTTTATGACTTCGTTTCAGAGAGTCAATTTAATAAGAGCTGGCGACGTCTTTATGATGAGGTTGGTAGACCGACCGCGTTTGAATTGGCGGGTCACGGCGTGGGGGTTAGAACACTCACTGCGGGTCCACAAGTAGGACAGACGAAACCGACATACGAAATCATCTACAAAGTAACCACGACGAAAGGCGTATATCCATTTAAGGTAAAGGTCGTCAATATTGACACCGGATTGGCGGCAACCTCCGCAACTTTCGAACTACCGAGTTGAATCTAACTCCATCAATGCCAATCTCTCTACGACCTTCCCCTTCTCCAAATGCTCTTCGACGATCTCGGCCACATCCGTGGGCTGGACCTGGCCGTACATTGTACCGTCGGGATAGACCATTACGGCGGTGCCGATGGAGCAGAAGCCGATGGAGCCGCACTCGGTCAGGACGCACTCGCCCATGGGGTTGCGGCCTTTGGTTTCCTTGCCGTTACGCAGTCCTTTTTCGGTGAGGATGCGGGAAAACTCGGCCATTACCTCTTGTCCGCCAACCTCCGAGCAAGATTTTCCCGTACAGACAAAGACTTGCCTCTTGATCGGTGCCTTTAGCATCGGTGCAAGTTTTTCGAGTCTATCGCGGTCAGTGATGAATTTTGGCTTTGCCATATATAGTGAACAATGAATAGTGAACAGTGAATAGTTAAGAACTAAGAGCGAAAAATATAGTTTAATACTCCACCTTTTTGGTATGCTAATCACGGAAACTATTCGCTATTCACTATTCACTATCCATGGCAGTCGGCATTATTATCCACATCTCGGTCGGCACTGAAAAACGAACCGAATTCTTTTCACAGGAACGTATTCGTATCGGCTCGGACGAAAACTCCGACCTGCAGATTCATACGCCCGGTAAAGACGATTCGGGCGGCTGGTTTGACCTCGAAAACGCTGACGGCGTTTATCGCATCGTCGATTTTAACGCCGAACTTGGGTTGCTGATCAACGACAAACCGATCCGCCGCTTTATCGCGATCACCGACGGCGATGTGATAGCGGTCGAGGGCACGGATATCTCATTCGCGTTCTTTTCGCTTGAGACCAAATCTTCGCTGATAACGACCAACCGCGAACAGCCGCATATTTCGCGGTTTATCGAGGACGCGGCGCTCGAATCAGCCTCGTCCGCGAAACGCGACGACGCTAAGGCATTTTTACGCGAATTCGTCCGCGAACTTTCCCGCGAGATATCCTGGACGACCAAGCTCATCACGCTCGTGCTGATCGCGGCGTTTATTACGGGAATTTTGTACATCGGCTTTGCGGTAAACTCCGAGCTGCGTCAAAGCCGCAAACAGTCCGAGGAGCAAGCAAACATAATCAAGCGGCTTGAGGACAAGCTCGGGCAGACGAGCGATCAGCTTGGCGAACTCGATAAGACCAACAAAGATCTCATCAAAACGGTCTCGCTCGCTTCAAACCTGCGTGTCGAATACGGCGGTGCGATCTGTCTGATCGTCGGAGTATACGACCTCGTCGATAAACGCAGTGGCAAGGTGCTCCGTTACGCCGACCCGCAGAGCTTCCGCCCCAATCCGTACGAGCCCACCGAGTCTGAGGACCCGAGCCGCCCGGCGATGCCGCCGCAGATCGGCCTGACGACTGAGGGCAACGGTGCAACGGTCGAATACGATTTTATCGGCACGGGCTTTCACGTTGGCGGCGGCTACATCGTGACCAACCGCCACGTCGTCCAGCCGTGGGAAGAGGACGATCAGGTCAAGCAAATGATGCGTGTCGCCAACGGCCGAGCGCGGCTAAAACGTCTGGTGATATATTTTCCCAATTTTGCTCAGCCGTTTCCTTTGCGAGCCAGACAACTTGGCGCACGCGAAGACCTCGCGGTCGGCGTGATCGACCCGGCGATGCTGCCTACCGAGATACCGACCGTGCCGCTTGACCTCGATGGCGAATCTGCCGCTGTCGGCAAAACCGTCGTCACAATGGGCTACCCAAGCGGGCCCGACCGTCTGCTGGCAATGGTCGAAGACGACGAGGCGAAATCTATCAATCAGCGTTTTGGCAACTCACGCCAAAACCTGATCAACTTTCTCGCCCAGTCGCAAAAGATCGTCCCGCTCACCACCCAGGGAGCGATCACCGACCTCGACGCCAAACGCATCGTCCACGACGCCAAGACCGCCGAGGGCGGCTCAGGTGCACCTTTGTTTGGCCAAGCCGGTAAAGTTATCGGTATAAATTTCGGTGTATTTACCGAGAATACAGCCGCGAATATGGCCGTTCCGGTCAGGTTTGCTCTCGAACTGTTAAAGAAAGCCGGCTGGCAATCGCCCGAAGAAAAACAAAAACAAGCGGAAACACAGGTTGCGTCGACGGACACAAACTCTAATTCGGCAGTTCCAAATCAGTAGCAAATTTTGCCCGGTCCCTTTCGCCAAGTTCGGCGATCCTTTCCATCAGGTGATCGGACAACTCTTTGTGCGTTCGCAAACGGTCACCTTTTTCGTAAAATTCGCTCAGGTCGAGCGGTTCACCAAACCAGATGCGGATCTTTGGCCCGCCTGTCCAATTACCAAGTATCTGTTTTGGCAGGTCGTTGCCTAGCCCCGCGATAAAGACAGGAATAACTTGCGGGTGTGCTGCATAAATCACTTTGCCAATGCCCGGCTGTGCGGGCAGGATCGAGTACGGGTCATCGGAAAAATTACGTTTTCCCTCAGGATGAAAGCCGATGATATGTCCACGCCCCTCGGCACACAATTGCACCAGCCGCCGCATCGAAAATTTGTCAAATTCCCTCTTGCGTGCCTCACGAGCCTCGCGAAAAAACGGCGGGAACATCGAAAACCAACCCATCACCAGATTAACGAACCACCCCAGCGGGTTATCGTAAAAAAACTTGCCCCGCACCGGGAAATACAGCTCCATCGGCCGCTTTGTCCGGCGAAACAGCACGCTCGAAACCGTGTACATATCAAAGAACGAGCGGTGATTTGCGACCAGCACGAGCGGCGTATCGACGTCAGTATTTTCGACATTTTCGATGCCAAAAACGTTCATCAGATTGTATGTCGCAAGATATATCCAAAGTGATCCGATATGCCTCTGGCCAAACGTCATCAGCCGTTTCGCCACCCCAAGATTCATCCAGTGCGTTACCCAAAACCCGACGCGTTCGGTCAGCCCCAGCACACCGATCTCTTCGGGTGCGGGGACTATCGATGTCTCGTCGATGACGGCAGGTTTGTTCTCGGATGTAGTACTCAGCTCTTCGGTCATTTTGCAAAAAATAGATATTAACATTTTTGCCGGATTTCGGCTTTGGCCGCGCTCCGGCTACTACCGCAAAGCGTAGAAATTTTAGGTTCGACAAGACTATTCAGGTGCGCGTAATATTGAAAAGCACATCTTTTTATCAAGCAGGAGCACTAAATGTACTTTAGGAAATTGAACTCTCTCACGATGATCGTCCTAACCGTTTTCACGTTCGCTGTCAGTAATGCGTTTGCCAATAATGACGGTATCTGGAACCCTGTCGACGCCTCGGCTCTCCGCAAAAGTGCCGTCGAGCGAACGCAAGCGCCGGATAGATTTGCCGCGTTTTCGCTCGACAAAGCGCGGCTTCGCGAGCTGCTTGAAAAAGCTCCTGCTGAGTTCACAAATCGAGACGGTTTAGTACTGTCTCTGCCGATGCCGGATGGAAAACTGGCGCGGTTTAGCGTCGAACATTCGCTCGTTGTCGAGCCCGGCTTGTTAAAGAAATTTCCTGAGCTTGGGGCCACATACCGCGGCCAAGGCATCGATGATCCCACCGCGACGGTCCGCTTTGACCTGATGCCCAGCGGCTTTCATGCGATCATCCTCTCATCGACCGGAACGGTCATGCTCGATCCATATTCAGCGGCTTCGCCGGACGTCTATATGAGCTATTTCAAATCCGACGTCAGGCGAACCGAAGAATTTTCGTGCGAAGTCGATGGCAATGATTTTAGCTCCATTTCAGAGGTCAAATCCGCCCGCCGCGAAAAAAGCTACCTGCCTCAAGCCGCTCCTGAGGTCTCGTCGGGCACGCAGCTTCGCACATACCGCTTGGCCGTCGCAGGAAACTGGGAATATTGTAACGCCGTCGGCGGCGGCACGACCGCAGGCTGTCTAGCGGCTCAGGTCGTCACAATGAATCGCGTCAACGGCGTATATGAACGCGATGTGGCCATCCATATGAACATCGTCGCAAACAATAATCTTATCGTTTTTGCGACTGACAATACCGCCGCCTGTGGTGGCGTAGCGTGTACGACCAATAATGACGGTTACACAAATGGCAATGGCGGCACGATGCTCGGCGAAAATCAAACAAAACTTAATGCGGTCATAGGTACTGCAAATTATGACATCGGGCATGTCTTTTCGACCGGCGGTGGCGGCGTAGCTAGCCTCCGCGTTCCCTGCACATCGAGCAAAGCTAACGGCGTCACAGGCCAGGGCAATCCGGTTGGCGACCCTTTTGATATTGATTATGTCGCCCATGAGATGGGCCATCAGTGGGGTGGAAATCACACTTTTAATGGTGCAACGGGAAGCTGTAGCGGAGGAAATCGCAGCGCTGCAAACTCTTATGAACCGGGTAGCGGGATCTCGATCATGGCTTATGCCGGAATATGCACCACCCAAGACCTGGCCCGAAACAGTATCGATACATTTCATGTAAGGAGCTTAGAGGAAATAGTTGCGTACAGTCAGACCAGCACGGGAAACAATTGTGCGGTTACGACCGCTACCGGTAACACTCCGCCAACAGTTACTGGCCCGGGCAACTTTACGATACCGATCCAAACACCGTTTGCTCTCACAGCCAGTGCAACAGATCCAAATGGCGATACGCTTACCTACGATTGGCAGCAATATAACACCGGTGGAACGACCGGAACATCTGCGGTTCCAAACTCTGATGGAGACGGTACGGCCCGCCCGATATTTAGGCCATATTTACCGTCCACAAGCGGCACACGTTATTTCCCGTCGCTGACGTATATTCTCAATAATGCCAACGTCCCGCCGTCAACATTTGATTGCCTGCGAGCGACACCATGTCTGACAGGCGAGCTAATGTCGAATATGACCCGGACGATGACATTTCAGGTCGTGGTTCGCGACAATCGTGCAAACGGCGGCGGCATCAACACGGCGACATCACAGGTTTCGGTCAGTGCACTTGCAGGGCCTTTTAGCGTTACTGCACCGAATACCGCTGTCAGCTTTACGGGCGGCTCAGCTCAGACGGTTACATGGAACGTCGCCAACAGCAATCTCACGCCGGTAAATGCTGCAAATGCTGATATTTTGCTGTCGACCGACGGTGGTCAGACATTTCCAACGGTGCTGGCCGCAGCAACGCCAAACGACGGCTCGCATTCGGTGACGATACCAAACATCGCAACGTCCACCGCAAGGATCAAAGTACAAGCCACGGGGAATATATTCTTTGATATCACGGATTCTAATTTTACGATCACGGCATCAAGCTTTGCCGTCTCGGGGCGTGTATTTGGCTTAGGAGATCGCGGAGTGCGCGGGGCGAGGGTTACACTAACGCCTCAGACGGGATCGCCGATCGTAGTGTTTACTAACACTTTCGGCCAATTTAGCGTGCCAAATGTTCCAGGCGGAAACTACACGATCACCGTTACGGGCAGACGTTTCAATTATGCGCCGCAATCGACGAACATCAACACCAACCTTGTCGGTATCGACTTTAGGCCGAATTAGTCGATATTAAAATATTTCGCGTCAGGATGATGAACTATGATCGCTGAGGTTGACTGCTCGGGTTCGAGCATAAATTCGTCTGTAAGATCGACATCTATGCGCTCCGGCTGAAGCAGCTCAAACAGCTTTGTCTGGTCCTCAAGATTCGGACATGCGGGATAGCCAAAACTATATCGCGAGCCTTGATAGCCCTGATGAAAGAGCTTTGTCATTTCGGGTGCGTCCGCCCCGGCAATGCCTAATTCCTCACGAATACGTTTGTGCCACATCTCCGCCAAAGCCTCAGCCGATTCGACCGACAGGCCGTGGAATAACAGATAATTTGTGTAATTATCCGATTTGAACAGTTTTGCCGAATGCTCACTCGCCTTGCGTCCCATTGTCACGAGATCAAAAGCAACTACATCTACGCGACCCGATCCAACCGACGCGAAATAATCCGCGAGGCACAAATTCTTACCGCCACGCTGCTCTTGCGGCTGACGGGGAAATGTGAACCGCATCCGCTCGGTTCTTTCATCGTCCTGATAAATGACGAGATCATTGCCATCGCTGTTGCATGGAAAATAGCCATAAACAAGCTTTGCCTCAAGTAGCTTTTCGCGTATCGCCTGAGCCTTGATCTCGGCAAACTTTGGATAAACCGTCTTTTGTAGCAGCTCAGCATAATCTTCTTTCGAAGACTTCCCTTGCTTATACTGCCACTGGCCTTTGAACAAGGCCGTCTCGTTAATAAAATCAAAAACCTTCGTCAGATCTCCGATCTCAACGACCTTTGACCCGTAAAACGGTGCAGTTGGCAGTTGATCGACCACCGCGACCTCCGACCGCGTCGTATGTGTCGTATCGCCCGTCGAACGCGTCGAAACTCTCGCCGCCTCAACCCCGAGCTTTGCGTCTTCGCCGACGAGGTCCTCAGAATCTGTCACTGTCTCTATTCCCGCCTTGGGCACACTCCCTGTCGGTCGTGTTTCCGCCTCCGGTATCTCAGCGTCCCTGCGTCTCTGCGGTGAATCCCCCTGTGTCAGTTCATCCATCGCGTGCAAACCGTCAAAAGCATCGCGCGCATAAAAGAGCTTGCCCTCAAACAGCGGGATCAGATCCGAATCAACATAACGCCGATTAAGTGCTGCTCCGCCTAGGATCACAGGAACCTTAAGGCCGCGTTCGTTCATCAGTTCGAGATTGTCACGCATGATGAGCGTCGATTTGACGAGCAGACCGCTCATTCCAATGGCGTCGCAGTTAGATTTCTCAGCCGCACGAAGAATATCGTCTATCGGCTGTTTGATGCCCAGATTTATTACCTTATAGCCGTTGTTGGTGAGGATAATATCGACCAGATTCTTACCGATGTCATGCACATCACCCTTTACGGTCGCGAGCACGAGCACGCCCTTGTTCGAGCCCTCGACCTTTTCCATAAAGGGTTCGAGGAATTTAACAGCGGCTTTCATCGACTCGGCAGATTGTAGCACGAAGGGCAATTGCATCTGGCCCGAGCCAAACAGATCGCCGACCGTTTTCATACCGTCGAGCAGGATATCGTTGATGATCTCAAGCGGCGGGTATTTTTCGAGCGCGGCTGTGAGCGAGTCCTCCAAGCCGATGCGTTCGCCGTCGATGATGTGGTGCTTAAGCTTTTCTTCGATCGGTAGATTCGAAATATCCGGCTTGATCGACTGTGCCGTCTTGCCCTGAAACATATTCGAAAATTCACCAAGCGGATCGTATGTGCAAATGTCACCATCAAATTTTCGCCTATCGTAGATCAGATCGCGGGCAGTATCGATCTCGTGCTCTGAAAACCGCATCAGCGGCAAGATCTTTGACGCATTTACAATGGCCGAGTTCATTCCCGCTTCGACGCAATCGTGCAGAAACACCGAATTTAGTACAACGCGTGCAGCCGGATTGAGGCCAAACGAGATGTTCGAAACGCCGAGGATGATGTTCGCATCCGGCATTTCATGGTGAATTTGTTTGATCGCATTGATTGTCTCAACGGCATTTTTGCGGTCTTCTTCGATACCCGTCGAGATCGGCAGAGCGAGCGGGTCAAAGAAAATATCGTGCGATTCGATGCCGTATTCGACCGCCTGTTTGTAGGCACGACGGGCGATCTTGACCTTGTCGTCAAACGTGCGGGCCATGCCGTCTTCGTCGATCAGCCCGACGACAACGCCGGCTCCGAAGCGTTTCGCGAGATCGAGCACTTTCAGGAAACGCTCTTCGCCGTCCTCGTAATTTGTTGAATTTAATAGAGATTTGCCGCCCGCGTGCTCTAGCCCGGCTTCCATTTTCTCCCACTCTGTCGAGTCGAACATCAACGGTATTTTGACCGACGTCGCGAGTCTAGATGCAAGCTCGTGCATATCCGCAACGCCATCACGCCCGACAAAATCGACGTTGACGTCGAGGATGTGGGCACCTTCTTTCTCCTGCGATTTCGCAAGTGAAATAAGCCCGTCCCAATCCTCAGCGTCGAGCAGATCACGCATCTTCTTCGAGCCGGAAGCATTGACCCGCTCACCGACGATCAAAAACGAAGCATCCTGATTATATGGCTGTTGAAAATAGATCGACGAAGCCGACGGAGCGAGTTTTGCCCCACGTTGTTTTGGCGAAACGCCGCTCAGACGCTCGACGACCTGCCGCAAATGTTCCGGCGAAGTTCCGCAACAGCCACCAACGATATTCGCCCCAAAATCATTTGCAAAATGTTCGACCTGCGCCGCAAAACTCTCCGGCGTCTCATCATAATGCTGCTTACCGTCCTTGACCTCAGGCAAACCGGCGTTTGGCAGCACGGACACAGCAATAGGCGAATTTTCACAAAGATAACGAAAACTGTCAGCCATGTGCTTTGGCCCGGTGCCGCAGTTCATACCGATAACGTCGATCGGAAAAGGCTCAAGCGCAGTGAGAGCCGCACCGATCTCAGTGCCGTTGAGCATCGTCCCAAAGATCTCGATCGTCACCGAAGCGATCACCGGCAGCTTGATCTTTTGCTTTTCAAAATGCTCAAAAATTGCCGCAAGAGCCGCTTTTGTCTGCAGCAGATCCTGACACGTCTCGACCATCATCAGGTCGGCACCGCCATCGACCAGCCCGCGGACCTGCTCGCGATATGCGTCTTTCAGATCATTGTATGAAATGTGTCCCAGCGTCGGCAATTTCGTTCCCGGCCCGATAGAACCGGCAACAAAACGCGGTTTGTCGTGCGTCGAATAGTCCGCCGCGATGCGTTTTGCAAGCTGCGCGGCCTTAAGATTTACGTCGTATGTCTTTTCGGCAATCCCAAATTCGGTCAGCACGACCTCGCTGCCGCCAAAGCTGTTGGTCTCGATCACGTCACAACCGACATCCAAAAACGCCGTATGCACCGCCTCGATCGCGTCGGGGCGTGTGTAGAGCAGATTCTCTGAGCAGTTCTCAAAATTCGGCCCGCCCCATTCCTCAATAGGCAGACTCAACGACTGCAAATACGTCCCCATCGCACCGTCAAAAACGATGACTTTTTCTTTTAATAGATCGAGAAAATTACTCATTATTAAACCCGAGAAAATTTGCCACAGAGGACACAGAGATCATAGAGAAATTCTTTTTATACCGTCACGTAGCATTTTTGCACCAAAGTTCATAAGCAATGCACGCTTAAATCCGGTTGCCTTTAGATAAGACAGCACTTGTGCCATTGAGGCGTCGGGGAGATTACTGAGCGACTTAACCTCTACGATAACTTCATCTTCGACAATGATATCGATTCGCTGCCCCTTTACAGCCTTATCTTTGTAAACCACATCTATCTCAACCTGTCTCGCGTATCGAATTCCACGTAATTCGAATTCATGACAAAGTGCCTGTTCATAGATCGTCTCAAGCAACCCCGGCCCAAGCGTTCGATGAACCTCGATAGCAGCACCAATTATCTGTTGAGTCAAAATGTCATTTTCCATTCTTTCTCAAATCTCTCCGTGGTCTCTGTGGCAAATCGTTTGAAATCAAAAAAACCCTGTGCCAAACAAGCACAGAGTTAAAGCAAGATCCGTTCGACTCTTTGCTGTTTAGCCGTTTATTTTACGTGGCCGCAAGTTGCAATAACTCACCACTAGTAACTAATAGAGTCTAGTGAGTTGTGAGTCTTGAGTCAACCCTGACGCAGGGTTCCTAACGTTCTTAGGAGCAGGCCCGCACGTTGTAATGGCGTTACATCCAACTTCAGAGTTACGCCCTTACTCCATGCGGGCTTTTGCCCCAAAGCTCCGCTCAAAAAATCTTTTTGCAAGAAAATTTACAACCTGTCGTTCTCCTGTTACACGACCTAGGGTCGGTAAATAAAAACAATCAGGAGAATTTTCAGATGTTAAAAAACATTATCGCTTTGTCGTTTATCACTATCGCGTCGGCCTTTGGCGTAATGGCAAGTCAGCCAAATCTCGATGTTCAGCCGTGGGTAGGCAATATGTCGCCACAGGTAGAGACAACTAATCAGTACACCGTCACAGTTCGTAACATTGGCACTCAGACTGCACAGGCCGTCCGTGTGATATTAACCTTCCCGGTCACCGCGACCAGCCCGAACAAGTACATTCTCGGCAAATTCGTCGGGGCTCTGCCGACAGGCTGTACGCTAGCACCGCTGCCAAACCGCACAACGGTCACGTGCCAGCTTGGTAATATGACCGGCGGAGCCGTCCGCCCTATCACTTTCAACTTTCAATTTCAGGTTGCTACTATCGTGCAAACGATCACCGCGACCGCGTCGGTCGGTTCAGGCAACGAGCAAAACCCGAACAACAACTATGCGTCGATGACGCCGACGCTCACATACCCCGACAATATCGTTACGACCGGCCAGTACGCTGTCTCTTCATGCACCGGGCGTGGCCTGACGTCATTCTATGAGTGCGAGATATCACCAAGCTCGATCCAGAGCGTGATGACGTTTGACGTAGATTCAGGCGGCACACTTTTCGTCACCGGCTATCCGCTGTACTCGGGCATTTGGGACCAGAACACGATGATCAATAAATCGCTACACATCAACATCCCGTCTGAGATCGACTTCAACGGGTTTGCGGTCAGCAGCATGTGCTTTGAGGGCATTACCACATTCGCAAGCACTACGGTGTATAACTCGGCTTACCGCGTATGCCGGTTATAGTATTTGTTAAGACAACACAGCGACAATGGAAAAGACCACCCCGAAATGGAGGTGGTCTTTTTTCAGAGAGTAGCTGCTTTACTGTGGCTTAATAGCCGCTTTGAACTCCGCCTCCCATGCAGCGATAGTTTGCAGCGGGCCGGCTTGTCCTTTGAAATGCTCCTTTAATAGATCAAAAGCCTCTTGGCCTCGAGGGTCGGCCAGCTTGATTATCGCCTGAATACCATTAAAGATCGGCTGGAAATTATTACTCTCGACCGCCGGTTTGAACTTTTCAAATATCAATGGATACGCACGCGGGTCGCCCTTGCCCGTTGAACCGACTATGACAAGAGCGGCGGACCTGGCAGCGGAAGGTGAAGTTTTATCCGTTGCCGTTTTATAACCGACCTCGAATGCACGCTTATCCGCGAGTTCACTCAGCCCGGTCAAGCCTGCGATCTGTATCCGGCCTTTCCACGAAGGCGTCGTCGTCAGCTTTGACAAAGCATCGAACGCGCGCGGATCTTTGACCCGTGCGATGGCGAGTGCCGACTGGTCGATCACCTCGTAGCTGCGGTCGGTCAACCCCGCCAAGAAAAGATCGCCATACTTTTTGTCCTGCGTCTCACCCAGCAATTCGAGAGCGTCACCCTTGATCTGCGTCTGCGTGTCTTTGGCAAGCCGGAGCAGGGCGGCTTCGACAGCGGCGTCGAGCTTGGCCGCCGGACGCTCTTTCCCGGGCGGCGGATCGGGCGAATAAATATTCGCGATCACTGACAACGCAGCACGGCGGATGCGCCAAAACGGATCTTTCTCAGCCGACGTGATAAGGGCGGCGACAATGCGTTCTTTTTCACCGGCACTTGCAGCCTTTTTCTCAAGCTCGTTCATCGCCCATCGCCGTCCAAGCACGTCTTTATCATTCGCCATTTGATAAAGCAGATCGTCGGTCGATTTCTCAAACTTCATCTCCTTGAGCAGCGTGTCTTCGTAATCCCAATTGACAAGCTTTGGCTTTGTTGCCGCATCAAAGGTAAATACATTCTCGGCCTGCGGCTTCATCCAGACGCGGGTCACCTTGTTGTCTATGTTTACATCGACAAAGCTCTGGAAAAATTCGGTTTGCGGATATTCGTTGTTGACATCGATCTTCTGCATCTGTTTGACGTTGAGCGTCAGTTTCTTTGCCGTCTCGTCGTAGGCTTGGGTAACCTCAAACACCGGATGCCCCATTTTGTAAAGCCACTGATCAAAGAACCAATCCATCGATTGGCCGCTCGTTTCCTCGACGGCGATACGCAGGTCCTCGGTCGAGACCGGCTGATGGGCGTTTGACTTTAGATAATGGCTGAGCGATGCCGCAAACAGCTTGTCGCCGAGGTGCTTGCGGAGCATATGCAGCACGCTGCCGCCGCCCGGATAGGCGTAGTTGTCAAACAGTCCGTCTTTATTGTCGTAGTATTTCGTCACGATCGGCCGACGCTGTCCCTGTGCCCATGATCCCAATACAGAGTTATGGCTTTGACGCAGATCAGCGTATAGAAATTCTTCGTGGCCCTTTAGTTTCTCGGTCCACATGTGCTGCATATACGTCGCAAAGCTCTCATTCAGCCATATCTGGCCCCAATCGCGGCAGGTGACATAGTCGCCAAACCATTGGTGTGCAAGCTCGTGCGACTGCAGGCCTTCGCTGTCGGTGTCGAGCAGCTCACGCTCGTCGTGGATCATCTCTTCGATCTGCGTCGTAGCGGAAATATTCTCCATACCGCCGCCAAAATCCTCGACAAACGCCTGTGAATACTTGGCATAAGGATACTTAACGCCGGTCAGCTCCGAAAAGAACCGCATAGTCGCAGGCAGATTTTTTGTCGTGGCGGCAACCTCTTTTGTCTCGTTGACGTAGCCGTAGTTATAGACCGGAATGCCGTCAAAATCCTGCACCACAGGCGTCGTCTCGGCGACAACGATCGAGGTCAGATAGTTTGTGTACGGCTGTTCCATCTTCCAATAGAACGTGCGGGTATTGTCGGCGTTCTCTTTTGTCTCCATCAGCTTGCCGTTAGAGACGACGAAAAAGGGCTTTGCGACCGTGACGCGAATGTCAGTCGTGCGAAAATCGTTGGGTGAGTCATACGAAGGAAACCAGTAGCGGTTAAACTCCGATTCGCCCTGCGACCAGATCTGGCGAGGCTTGTTTGGATTGTCAGCGGTCGGTTTGATAAACCTCAAACCTTGGCCAAAGCCGCCGAGGATACCCGCGTCGCCCGCATTGTTCACATAATTCGTCTTATACGTGACCTCAACCTTGACGTCCTCGCCGCCGCGATACACGCGGTCGAGCGTGACGTTAAGATTGTCGCCATCGGCTTTGCCGTCGTAGGTGTATTTCAACGAACCGCCGCCAACCAGCGTGACCGATTCGATCGTCATCAGAGCGGCGTCCAATGCAAACGTATCCGTATCCGCAAACGGCGCGAACGTCACCACCGTCGTTCCCATCGCCTGTTCTTTGTCCCAGTCAAACCTCAGATCGATGTCGAGGTGCTTGACGTCGATCTTGCGGCTGCGGATCCAATTAACCGGCGGCAGCTTACGCTTTTCGTCTTGCTGAACAAAAACATTACGCGGCATGGGCCGTGCCTGCACCATCGCAGACAAAGCAAAAATAACGATCATCGTGCCCGCAAACATCCGGCGAGCCATACTCTGGTTGGTCATATAATCCCTCTTATTTTAAGCATGTGTCCCGACGACGTATCTCGTGCCGGTCCAATGCCAATCCTTACGCGAAGATATGGTGTTTTGTTTCACCATAACTACCCGAAACTCTTGTAAATTACCACTAGCTTTAGCTAGTGGGTCAGTGATCAACAGATTTACCGGCTTTAGCCGAACAGTGGGCTAAAGCCCTAGGTCATATCGGCACTTTTTCCACTAGCTAAAGCTAGTGGCAATTCAAACGGGCTAAATAACCTAGCTCAAGACGAGATAAAACTGGTCGAAAACGCCAATTAGCCTATAAACACTGTCTCAAACGCACATCTTCTTCACAGGAAAATCAATTTTCTTCACGCGACACAGTTGCGTCGTCAGAGGAAACAGTTGCGTCGCCTGAGGAAACAGTTGCGTCGCCTGAGGAAACGGTTGCTGGACGTGAGGAAACAGTTGCCGGACGTGAGGAAACAGTTGCCGGACGTGAGGAAACAGTTGCCGGACATGAGGAAACGGTTGCTGAGTCAGAGGGAAATGTCGTTGAGCGTGGCTCAACGGTCGTTGAGTCAGAGGGAAATGTTGTTGAGCGTGACTCAACGGTTGCTGAGTCACAGGGAAATGTATTTTCCTGACGCTCGACGGTCGTTGAGTCAGAGTAAACGGGTGCTGAGTCAGAGGAAACAGATGCTGAGTGACGAGATATCTGACGGCTTTGCCGTAAACGCACTGCGGCGAGGCTAGCCTCGCCGTTAGCTTTGTAAAAAAATCTCGCGGCTATGCCGCCGATCTTTGGAGGCACAGCCTCCTGATATTTTTTGGTGTGTGTTACGTCGAGGCGAGCCTCGCCGCACTGCAACGCGGCAAGCCGCCATTAAAGGGCGTTACTCCCAAGTGGATGTAACGCCCTTAATTCGTGCGGGCCCCGCGCCCAAATAGCCGCTTAAAGGCGGGACTCCAAGCGGTTGACTACTTATTCGTCATATATTTGAACGCCATTGATGCGATGTCGTCGATCGCACTGCCGTCGCGGTCGCTGTCGAGCATGTTCGACGCCATATCGATCATTGCGTTACCGGACGATTGCGGAGCGGCTTGCTGTCCGCCGCCCAAAAGGCCGCCCAGCAGACCGCCGAGGCCGTCTGCACCAACGTTTTCCTGCTGCTTTTTTTGCCCGAGATAGCTCATAACGATCGGGGCGAGAAACATCAGGATCTGTGCGACCTGGCCGATCCCGAGGCCCGATCTGTTACTCACATCTTGGGCAACCGCACCTTGGTTAGCACCGAGGATGTGGCCGAGTATGCCGCCCGCATCCGCTTGACGCGGCGGAGGAGCTGCCTCCTGTCCACCGCCAAAGATCATACCGGCTAAGCCGCCCAGATTACCCAGCACACCGCCGTCGCTGTGGTCGTTGTCGAGCGCGTTATTTAGACTTTCGGCTCCCTCGGGCGTCGAAGCGTTGTTTGCGAGGCCGTTGATCAACGCGGGCAGAGCCATCTGTATCGCCGAATTGACGAGCGATGAATCAGCACCGACGTTTTGGCTGATCTGATCGACCGCCTGAGTTCCCTGCTCTTGTCCAAGCAGATCCTGTAATGAAAACATAATTTATATCTCCTAAGTTTCGAAAAAATTGCTGTGCCGATATAGTAGCAGAATAGGCCTCGCTTTCCAATAAATGAATCTGCCCCGAACGCGAAAACCATTCACCGTCAAGAACTCGATCGCCGCAGCCGCCGCGGGCGTGATATTGCTCGCTCTGCTCGCTGTGGTTGTGTGGTTTTGGTGGGGAACGGGGACGGGCGTCAAGCCGTATAGATTTGTATCGACCGTTGCCGGAACGAGCGGTGAGTTCGGCGAACCGTTTGGTATAGCGGTCAGGGGCAATGACGTATTTGTCTCCGATGGGCAGAACGATCAGATATGGCGTGTCTCGGCGGGTAAGGCGACTGTTTTCGCCGCCGGGCTTGACACACCGTCCGGCATCGCATTTACCAAAAACGGCGAGCTGATCGTCGCGGATACTGGCTCGCATACGATCAAGAGTATAAATGCTAAGGGCGAGGTGATGATCATTGCGGGCGTGAACGGTAAGCAAGGTTTCGCCGACAGTGATGCGGCCACCGCACTTTTTAACGCTCCAATAGGCATCGCTATCGGCGCGGACGGCCGTGTATTTGTCGCCGACACATATAATGACCGTATCCGCGTGATCGAGAATGGTAAGGTCACAACGCTTGCGGGTAGCGGCAAAGGCTACGCCGACGGCGTAGGCGATAAGGCCAAATTTGACACGCCGACGGGCATCGCTGTCTGGCAAGACAAGCTGCTCGTCGCCGACGCGGGCAACCGCCGCATCCGCGTCGTTGAACCGACCGGCGTTGTCTGGACACTCGCAGGTAGTGGCGAACAAGATCTAAAAGACGGTCTGTTATCGAATGCGTCGTTTGTCCAGCCGACAGCCATCACCGTCAGCAAAGGCGGCCAGATCTACATCGCCGACGGCAACGCGATCCGTATGATCTCCGGCGAAATACTCCCAACGATCCACACCATCTCTGCCGACGAACGCGGCCTCGCCGACGGCAGTCTCCACCGTTCGCGGTTCAACCGACCGTCGGGACTTGGCTTTGACTCGGACGGCAACTTACTTGTCGCCGACAGCGAGAACAGGCTTGTCCGCAGCATTTCCTCACAAAATACCGGTTCGGCAATTACCAAAGCACAGATCGCCGCGCTTCGAGACAAACCTGAGGAATTTAGACAATTGCAACCCGCCCGCTGGCCTTACGATCCGCCGACTGCCAAACGCGACATCGCCGGAACGCTCGGTGAGATACGCGGCGAGATGAAACCCGGCAGCGACCAAGTCTGGTATCACAATGGCCTCGACATCGCGGGGGCGTACGGCGAAACTGCCCGCTTTGTTCGAGACGAAAAGGTGCTGCGGCCGATCGCGGCGGAAAATTTTGGCACGCTTCGCGAGCTGATCCGTATGCCGACGCTCGGCTACATTCACATTCGGCTTGGCCGCAATGTTGAATCCGCACCGTTTGGCGACGAACGCTTTCAGTTTGAAAAAGAACCGAGCGGCAAGCTCACCGGTATCCGCGTTCCGCGCGGCACAAAATTCAAAGCCGGTGACCCCATCGGCACGCTCAATGCAATGAATCACGTTCACCTCATTGCCGGACGCAGCGGCAGCGAGATGAACGCCCTCGACGCTCTCATATTGCCCGGCATGACCGATTCGCGGCCGCCGACAATAGAAAATGTCACGCTGTTTGATAAAAATTGGGGCGAAATCGAAACCGCGAAGCAAAACGCGCGTATTACTCTGCGTGACCAGACCAGAATTGTGGTCAGAGGGTACGATCAGGCCGACGGCAACTCTGAAAAGCGGCGTCTGGGCGTTTTCAGGCTTGGCTATCAGGTGCTCAAACAGGACGGCTCGGCTGTCGCCGATGCAAATTGGACGATCATGTTTGACCGTCTGCCGTCGTCAGCTTCGCTGCCGCTCGTCTATGCCAACGGCAGCAAATCCGGTGCGACGGGCGAGACGATATTTAACTATATCGTCACAAATTCGGTAAGCGGCGACGAGTTTCACGAAGGATTTTTTGACACCGCCGCACTCGCGGGCGGCATCTATACATTACGCGTCTTTGCCGCAGATTATTTTGGAAACATATCGTCTAAAGATGTGGAGATCGAGGTTTTGAGGTAATAAAATGAAGAAAACTATAGTGCTTATATCTCTTTGTGCTTTTTTAACGACGGCAATACCGACGTTAGCGTTTGGCCCGACTAAGGTGTTGGTCACGCCGCCCGCACCAAAATTTAGCGACGCCGAACGCCAGGCTGAGCTAGCCAAACGCCGAGCCGCGGTCGCCGCAAAGATGGCAGACAAAAGCGTACTGATCCTCTTTTCCGCTGAGCCAAAGCTCTATACCAACGACGTCGATTACGTTTATCGCCAAGAAAACAACCTCTATTACCTGACCGCCCTCAAACAAGACGGTGCGACTTTTGTCATGACAAAAAACGGCGGCACCGTGACCGAGACCGTCTTTTTGCCAAAACGTGTCGCCCTACGCGAAGCGTGGGAAGGCAAGATGTACACGCGCGAGCAAGCTACGGCCATTTCCGGAGTCAAAACCATCGTTGATTCTGCTGAGCGTGAGGCGTTCTTCGCCGCTTTGAAAGAAAAGAAAGTCTTTACGTCAAAGGAAAACGTGTCGATCTCCGCGGGAGCGGAAAATGTTTATCTGCTGTTGCCCGACGGCGACCGCGACCGCGACGGGATGCGTGAGTTTGGCGTCGAGCACACATTTTCCAAAGGCCTGCCAGGATACAAGATCGAAAATGCACAGCCGATCTTTGCCGCTCTCCGCCACATCAAATCGCCTTACGAGCTGAAGCTGCTCCAACACGCCGTCGATATCTCGGTCGAGGCACATATGCGTGCAATGGCGACCGTCGGCCGTGCCAATTGGGAATACGAGGTTCACGCTGAGGTCGAATACACCTACCGCCGCCGCAACGCCGACAACTGGGGCTATCCGTCGATCGTCGCCTGCGGGCCAAACGCTACGACGCTCCACTACGTCGAATCGCAGCGTGCGGTGAACAAAGGCGAGGTTTTGCTGATGGACGCCGCCGCTGAATACGAGCATTACACCGCTGACATCACCCGTACGTTCCCGGTCAACGGCAAATTTACAAAAGAACAGGCCGAGATTTATCAGATCGTCTATGATGCCCAAGAGGCCGTCGCCAAAGCCACCAAGCCCGGCGTCACTTTTGGCCAGCTCAGCACCATCGCCCGAAATACCGTCAACGAAGGCCTTTTCAAACTCGGCCTTGTCACCGACAAGAATTCACGTCAGGTCGGCGTCTGGTTCTTTCACGGGCTTGGCCACTGGATCGGGATGAACGTCCACGATGTTGGCGATTACGCCGCTCCGCTCAGCCCCGGTATGGTCTATACCAATGAACCGGGCATCTACATCCGCGAGGACGCCCTCGACAATTTGCCCGACACGCCTGAAAACAAAGCTTTTATCGCAAAAGTCCGTCCCGTTTTTGAAAAATACAAAAACATCGGTGTCCGCATCGAGGACGATATGCTCGTAACCGCGACCGGCGTCGAATGGATGAGCGGGAAACTGCCGCGTTCGATCGCCGATATCGAAGCGTTTATGGCTGTTGCACCAAAATCTGTGCCGCTTAGCCAACGCAGTAAAAAGCTTGATATCTTTGGTCAGACAATGGCGATCCGGTAGTTTTTGGTTAACGAACTGCATTTGTGATAGCGGCTTTTCGAGCCGCTATCTTTTTTTGGCTTTGACTATTTCAGCTTAAAGGATTCAAAATCTAGCACAGGCAATATTGTGGCAAATACCAAAAGCACATCGGGCGACACTTCTCTCCCGCTGATCATCGTCAATCCGAAATCGGCGTCCGGATCGACCCGCGATAAGTGGTCGCAGACGGCCAGCGACGTGCGGGCTCATTTTGGGCCGTTTGCTGTGGCATTCACAAAATGTCAGGGCGACGGCATCGCTATCGCGACCCGTGCGGCAAAAGCGGGACGAAAGTTTATCATCGCGTGCGGCGGTGACGGTACGATCAATGAGGTCGCGAACGGCATCTTGCTTTCCGGCAAAGATGTCGAGCTTGGTGTTCTCCCATCCGGTACGGGCGGCGATCTGCGGCGAACGCTGGGACTTCCCCTAACCAACCGCGAAGCCGCAAAAGCTCTACGCGACGGCGAGACCAAACGGATGGACGCCGGAAAGGTGACCTTTCAAGACCATTCCGGCAAAGAGATCAGCCGCTATTTCCTAAATGTTTCATCCGTCGGCCTCGCCGCTGACATCGTCAAACGAGTCAAATCCGCCAAAGTCTTTGACTGGTTGCCGGTCGAATCTATGCGCGGCCGTGCAAATTTTGCCGTTTCGACGCTACAAGAGGTTATCAGGCTCGAACCCGACCGCGTCCGCGTGCGGTTTGACGATGGCGAAGAGAGGACGCTCCAGACCATCGCGTTTTGCGTGGCAAATTCTCGTTACTTTGGGGGCGGTATGATGATCGCCCCGCGTGCCCGCATTAATGACGGCCTGCTAAACGTAGTAAACATTGGTGATATCGGCACCGCAAAGATCTTTCTCAACGTGCCGTCGATCTATCGCGGTACCCACGACAGCCTCAAAGAGGTTAAGAATACTCTCGCCCGCCGTATCGAAATATCATCAGTCGATCCCGCGAAACAGATCTTTCTCGAAACGGACGGCGAGCTCCCCGGCAAGCTCCCCGCTGTCTATGAGATCGTCCCAGACGCGCTTCGGATCCGTGTTCCGCGCAAATAGCCGTTAACATATGTTAACGGTGTGTTACAATTCTTTCACATCCCGCGTCGCGCAAAATGCGTTTTATCTTGAACATCTTACTGTTCATCGCCATTGGTGTAATATTCGCCAACACCATAACCGCGCAATCCACGGACGACGAAGATCTCCAATCCTGGAACGACGTTCAACTAACTATTCCCGTTAGTAAAAAGATCGATGTTTTTCTACAGACTACTCTGCGATTGGGGCAAAATATCACTAGCGTATCAGAGGGCCGCGTCGGAGCAGGAGCAGTTTTCAAAATAGGTAAGTCTGTCTCATTTTCGCCAAGCTATACATACATCGAGGCACGAAACACTGCGGGCGTGTTTCATAACGAGCATCGCTACAGCCTTCGCGGCACGTATAAATTCCCGACAAAAAAGTTTGGCTTGTCGCACCGCAGCATTTACGAGTATCGCGTCCGGGCATCGGGTAACACCTGGCGCTATCGCCCGTCGCTGACGTTTGAAAAAGACCTACCCGAAAAGTTTCTTAAAAAGGCAAAGTTTTTCATTACCGAGGAACCGTTTTATGTCTCAACGACGCGCAAATTTTCCCGCAACCGCCTTAGCGTCGGTGTCAGCAAGGTCATCAACAAAAACCTGACGCTCGATGTCTATTATCTTTGGCAAAATGATAGATTTTCGCACCCGCGCGACGTGAATGTACTCGGAACAAGTTGGAAATTTCATTTGTAGCCGTCTGAAACAAAAATCTTGCCTTGCACTCGTCCAATCCTGTAAAATTACTTAAAATCTATTGCCAAATCCCGAGTTATCGGGAGCGGGGGAACCAACACCTGACATTTTCAGGACGGGGCTTATCTGAACTACAGAGGAAGACTTCTTCGCTTCCAGCCCGACAGCTAACCTCGCAGGCGTAACGAAGAGGGACATTTCGCTTAAGAGGTTGTGAAATTGTGCTTCACGGCCTCTTTTTGTATTTGTTGATATGAAAAAGATCACGATAATCGGCGGCGGAGCGAGCGGCACTTTGACGGCGATGAATCTGCTGAAAAATGCCGGCGATGCCGAGCTTGAGATCAATCTGGTCGAACGCGGGGCAAAGATCGGCAGAGGCGTGGCTTTTGGCACGTCAAAAGATTCGCATTTGCTAAACGTTCCCGCCGGACGCATGGGTGCTTTCCCGGACGACATCGAACATTTTCATAAATGGCTGATCAAAAAAGGCCACACTTTCGACTCGCACGATTTTGTCCCGCGAAAGATCTTTGGGGAATACCTGCGTGCGGTACTTACTGACGCCGCCGAAAATCGCTCCGCAAACGTTACGCTCAATCTGATCGACGACGAGGCTGTCGATATGTCGGTCAATGACGATTCGGGCGAGGTTATTCTCCGCTCCGGCGAGATCATACAGACGGATCGCGTCGTACTGGCGTTTGGCAATTTTGCGCCGCCTCACCCTAGCGTTACCGATCTGTCTTTCACGGGATCGGATATGTATTTTCAAGATCCATGGAATTCTCGCCTTTATGAAACGATCAAGGACGATAATTCCCTATTCATCGTCGGCACGGGGCTGTCGATGGTCGATGTCGCACTGCATTTTCACCGCCACGGTCATCTGGGCAAAATATACGCGATCTCGACACGCGGTCTGTTGCCCGCCCCGCACGAGCTTGGACACACTTATCCCGCGTTTGCCGACGAGCTAAAACCATTGACGCGTATCACCGACATGCTCAAAGCCGTCCGCCGTCACATAAAAGTCGCTGAAGCTGACGGCAGCAATTGGCGGGCGGTCATCGACAGTTTGCGTCCCGCAACTCAGGAGTTGTGGCTAAATCTGCCTCTCGCGGAAAAACGCTATTTCAAACAACATCTGAGCCGGTACTGGAACGTCGCCCGTCACCGTATGCCCGCCGAGGTTGCCGCGATCCTCGATGAAATGCAGGCAAATGGCCGTCTCGAAATACTCAAAGGACGCCTCACCGACATCACGCACGACGGTGCAAAATTTACCGTTAAATATTCCGCATCCGACGTTTCCCACAGCGTCGAGACTGATGCCCTCGTTAATTGCATCGGCTCGGAAAGTGCGTTTTCAAAGATCGATTCCCAGTTCGTCCGCAATCTCATCGCCCGCAAACACATCCGCAACGACGCTCTCAATCTGGGCATCGATGCAACACCTGACGGCCACGTTATTGGCAAAACTAACGCTCCGTCGAAGGTTGTCTATACGCTCGGCACCGCTCTAAAAGGCATTTTGTGGGAATCCACCGCGATTCCCGAGATCCGTACACAGGCACGCACGCTTGCACTCAAATTGCTTGCAGACTAAGCTAAACAAACCCTCTGAATGTTATGCCAACTTCATTTTGCGAGCGCCTGATCGAATCATTTGAGTCGCGTCCCGACAAAACGGCGATGCGTATCGTCGGCAGCTATGCCGATACATACACCTACGGCGACCTGCTGCGGCAAGTCCGATCAATCTCATACCGCCTGACCCAAGAGGGCGTGCAATTTGGCGACCGCGTTGCCCTGATCGGCGAAAATCATCCGCATTGGGCGTCTGCGTATTTGGGAACGCTCTTTATCGGTGCCGTCATCGTCCCGCTCGACCCGCACGGCGAGATCGAAACCATCACAAACTTTCTCGAGAATTCCGAGGCAAAGGTCGCATTCCTATCACCGGATCAGACCGAACGGTTTTCGCAGATCGAAGAAAAGCTCGGCCGCCACATTCCCGCCGTTGTGTGGAATATGGAGCGATCATCAAACGGCTTTCAGCATTTTGACGAATGGGCAAAGACCGACGTTCCCGAAAGCTTTATTGCTAAGCCGCCGCCCGCCAAGGAAACCGACATGGCCGTGCTGATGTACACCAGCGGAACGACGGGTACGCCAAAGGGTGTTCCGCTGACGCACGGCAATATCAGCGCCGAGCTTGAGGGCGTAAACCTTGTTCTAAAGCTTTCCGACAAAGAACGTATCCTGTCGCTGTTGCCGCTTTTCCACGCCTATTTACAGATCGTCAATCTTTGGATCGCAACGACCTACGGTTGCGAGGTCGGCTACCTTAAAGAACTAACGCCTGATGAATTGAGCAAGGCGATGAAATCGTTCAAACCGACGATCCTCACGACCGTTCCGCGTCTATGGTATCTGTTTCACAAAAAGATCTTTGACGCCGTCAAAGCAAAATCCGGCGTCGTACAGACGCTTTTCAAAACGATGCTCGCCCTCAACGGAACGCTTCGCGACACAGTTGGAATTAACCTAGGGCGAAAGATGTTTGGCGAGGTTCATGCAGGATTTGGCGGAGACCTGCGCATTGCTATCTCGGCCGGTTCGCGCTTTGATGAGGATGTCGCCATCGACTTTCATCGGCTGGGTTTCACCATTTTGCAGGGTTACGGCCTGACCGAAACGAGCGGTGCAGCGACAGCTACCTACGAAGATGACAACCGAGTCGGCAGCGTCGGCAAGGCGATGCACGGGATCGAGATCAAGATCAATGAGCCCGACAAAGACGGGGTCGGCGAAGTGCTTATAAAAGGCCCGATGGTCTTTGACGGCTATTACAAAAATCCGACCGCAAACGCCGAGGCCTTTACCGAAGACGGCTTTTTCCGCTCCGGCGACCTTGGCAAGCTGGTTGATGGGCATCTCTATATCGTAGGACGCGGCAAAGATGTCATAGTTCTGCCGTCCGGCAAAAACGTCCATCCTGAGGATCTCGAAGTCCATTATCTCAAATGCCCGCTTGTCGCAGAGCTTGCCATCATCGGCATCCAGGACGAGTCTGAGTCTCGTGCCGGTGCTGAAAAACTCGCCGCCGTCGTCGTGCCCGATTTTGATTATTTGAAACAGGCAAAGATCGCCAACTCAAAAGAAGCTATCCGCCACGCGCTCGATAGCCTCGGCCGCGAGCTGCCTGAGTATCAACGTGTCCGCGATTATATCATCCGTGCCGAGATACTGCCGCGAACCGCGACACGCAAGATCAAGCGTTTTCAGCTCAAAAAAGAGATCGAGACGGGCGTTATTTCCACGGATGTTAAGGAAACAAAGACGTGGGAATTTACCGCCGCTGACACTGCTCTGGTCGAATCATCGACAGGGAAAGCTGTCGTCGCCACGATCCGCCAAAATGCTAAGGACGGCGATGTCGTGCATCCGTCGATGAGTCTCGAACTTGATCTCGGCCTCGACAGCCTCGCCCGCGCCGAAACTTTCGCAGCGCTTGAGCAGGCTTTCTCGACCGAATTTGACGGGGACGAAGCCGCGACCGCCCTGACCGTCGCAAACGTCATCGAGCTCGTAAATAAACACGGTGGCGAGACGGTCGAAAACGTATCGGTAGAACTAAATTGGGGCGAGATCATTCGCGGAGCCGACGACGATTTCCCTGAGGTTCGCGGCGTTCTAAAAGACCGTCCGGTTTTCGCGGCGTTCGCGTTCGTGATGTACAAGTGTTTTTGGGTCGTCTTTAAGATATTTATGCGGCTTGAGGTCTCCGGCGTCGAAAATCTTAAAGAACTCACAAAGCTCAATAAAGACAATAAACTCGAAAAACCGTTCATCATCTGCCCAAATCATCAGAGCTTTCTTGATCCTTTTGTCATTTGCTCAAACTATCCGTTCCGCCTCTTCAAAAACATCTTTCACGTTGGTGCGAGCGAATTTTTCTCTAACGCCCTAATGCGGTTTGTCGCAAAAATGCTCAATGTCGTGCCGGTCAATCCCGACACGGAACTTATGCGGGCTATGAAGGCCGGTGCCATCGGGCTGAAACACGGCAAAGTTTTGAACATCTACCCCGAGGGCGAGCGTGCCTTTGACGGCGATCTCCACGGCTTCAAAAAAGGCGCGGCGATCCTCGCCAGCGAACTCGACGTACCCATAATCCCTATTGCCATCGACGGCCTTTACAAGGTCTGGCCCCGCAATTCGTGGAAAATTCGCCCCGCCAAGGTCAAGATCGTTGTCGGCGATGCTTTTTACGCACGCGACATTATCGCGAATAGCCCGGCGACCAGCGAACCGGACGGCGACAATTACGCCATCGTTACCGCTCATCTCAAAAAGACGATTGCCGATATGATCGAAAATATGCGAAATTAGTATATATTTGCAGGAATCGTTGCCTGCGCCGTTCTAAACAATACTAAGTAACTATGGAGGCTCACGTGCGAAATCGTTTTCTATTTGTAACCCTTTTCTTACTGCTTGCGAGTTCTATTGCATCGGCTCAAAATCTAGCTACTGCTTCTGAATACTTTAACCGGGCGTATAAACGAGCCGAGGCCGGTGATCAGGTCGGTGCGATCGCCGATTATACTAAGGTCATCGAGCTTAGGCCGGGCGACTATGCCGCGTACTCAAACCGTGCTCTCGCCAAAAAGAAATCTGGCGACAAAGCCGGTGCGATGGCTGATTACAACTATTCGATCAGCCTCAAGGCGGACTATTCGTATGCCCTGAGAGGACGTGGAAACCTCAGAAAAGAGCAGGGTGACAATGTCGGAGCGATGGCGGACTTTAACGCGGTGCTCGCAACAAATCCAAAAGACGGCTTAACCTATTTTGACCGCGGCAGCCTAAATAACAACACTAAAAATTACACGGGGGCCGTTTCTGATTTCACCAACGCGATCCTCTACAATCCTAGCGAAATGGAATCGTATTACAACCGTGCCATTGCGTTAAAGGCATTGGGCAAGGTCAAAGAAGCAATAGCTGATTACGATAAATACATCTCGCTGAATACCAATAACACACGCTATCTGGCTGACGGATATCAAAATCGCGGCATCGCAAAGACCTCTATCAAAGACTACGCCGGAGCAGTCGCCGACCTCACCGTCGCTATTAAGCTATTCCCGGAAGACGCTTCTCTTTACACCGCCCGCGCCGATGCGTACCGCAAAATGGGCAAGACCGCTCTAGCCACCGAGGACGAGACAAAAGCGGCATCGCTCAAAAAATAGTAATTCACAACCTTTCCGGCTCATTTAGCTACGTATCCGGATGATTCAGACACCTGTCTGGATCATTCGGATACGTGTCTGAGTCATTTGGAAACGTGTCTGAATGATTCGTAAACGTATCTGAACGGTTCGGAAATGTGTCTGAACCGCTCGGAAACGTTTCCGAATGAAATATTCACACCGCCGAAGGAGTTATTTATCTGTCCAAAGCGTTCAGAAACATTGCCAAAGCTCTCATCTAAGTGTCCGAACCTTTGGAAAGATAAACTTGGACAATATTAACTGTGCCAAGGCGGTAAAACACGCGCTTGATTTCTGAAGAAATACCTCGATTACACCTATTTACAAGGGTATGAGAGTCATTTATTCAGCCGTAGTCGTAATAACGCTATTTCTTTTTTGTTCAACCGCTGCTCACGCCCAGGACACACGTGCCCTAAACGAGCTTGCCGCCGAACAGCTAAAAAACGGCGAGGTTGATGCCGCAATCGATACCTTTCGTAAAATTTTGGTGCTGTCGCCAAACGATGCCGTGGCGAATTACAACCTCGGGGTCAGCTATTATGCTCTTGGGCAATACGACCGTGCGGTTCCCGCCCTGCGCAATGCAATCAAGAGCAAGCCCGACATGGCCGACGCCTACGTTTATCTTGGCAATTCGCTCGATAATCTAAAATATTTTGACCAGGCACTCGCCGCATACTCAAAAGCCGTCGCCATCGACCCGCGAAACGCCGAAGCATATTTCGAGATCGGTGTCGCCAACGAGAAGCAAAAAGAATACAAGGCCGCGGCGGACGCTTATCAGCGTTCGTACGACATCGATCCGGCCAAATTTACCGGCAACCGCTCACTCGCCCGCTGCTATTACAACGCCGGGATGTTCGCCGAGTCGATCCCTGCGTATCGGCGTGCTATCGAGGCAGAGCCAAAGAATCACTCAAATCACCTTTACCTTGCGTATTCCTACGCAAAAACAGGCCAGCTAAACCTCGCCGTCGTTTCGTACAACAACGCCCTCGCTATCGACCCCAAAAACGTTTATGCGATCAAGGGCTTGGGCGAAGCGTATGTCGAACTGAAAGATCTCGTCCGTGCCAAAAAACAGCACGCTTATTTACAGGAGCTAAACAAAGACCTAGCGGACAAATTGCTCGCAAAGATCACCGCCGTCTCGCCTAAACGGCCGTGAAAAAGATAAGATAATGGTATGCCTATTACAGCCATCGCCTGCGGCGTTTTATTAACAATTATCGGTGTTATCGGATACGTCCACGGAATGATGTCGGACAAGGCAAGCGTCACCGCCTTGATACCGGCATTTTTCGGTATTGTTCTTTTGTTGTTGGGAGTATTGGCGAATGCCAAAGAGAGCTTGCGTAAACACCTGATGCACGGAGCGGTCATCGTATCGCTGCTGGGCTTTATCATGCCCGCCGGACGCCTCGTCTCAAAAATGTCCGAATTGACAATGTCCGCAGCAGTCGTGTCTCAGATCGCGATGGCAGTGGTCTGTTTGATCTTCACGATACTAGCGATCAGATCATTTGCGGCCGCCCGCAGGAATAACGGCTAGTTACTCGACAAAGCGTCTTTCTCCAAACGAATTTCAACCAACAATCCGTGATCGGTGTTCTTTGCGGATATCGTGCCTTTGTGTGCGAGTATTGCGCGCTCGGCGATGGCAAGCCCGAGCCCGATGCCGCCGGTCTTTCGCGTGCGGTCCTCGCCGACGCGATAAAACGGGCGAAACAGATTTGCAAGCTCGTCATCAGGAACGCCGCCGCCGTGATCGGATATCTGCACGACAGCGTGGCCGTTTTGCGACGTTAATGACACATCGACCGCCGTGCCCTCAGCAGTGTAGCGGACGGCATTACGCAAGACATTTTCGATCGCGCTCCGCAGCAGATTTTCGCTTCCCATTACGGTGCAATGCTCCTGTGCAGAAACCGTAACGGAGCGTCCTTTTGCCTGAGCTTCAAAGTCAGCATCCTCGGCAACCTCATTTACGATCTCAGCCAGATCGACTCTCACAGGCTCGACAAGTTCGCTGTTCGTTTCAAGCTTTGCAAGGATCAATAGCCGTGAGATCATCTCGTTCAGACGGTGAGATTCGGTTTCGATGCGGGCAAGAATTGGTTCGGTGTCTTTGTTAGATTTTTGTTTGGCGAGTTCGAGAGCGACATTCATTCGAGCCAGCGGCGAGCGCAGCTCGTGCGAGATGTCGCTGTTCAAGCGGCGTTGCGAAACAACCAGCGTCTCGATCCGCTCCGCCATAACGTCAAAATCGCGTGCAAGATCGGCAAGCTCATCGCGACGTTTGACGACGCTCGACGCAACACGCGTCTGCAGTTGGCCATCGGCAAATTCTTTGGTCGCCAGCCGCAGTTTTCGTATCGGCGATGTCAGATAGAGTGCCAATAGATAGCAAAACAACAAAGCGGTGATCAGCAACCCGCCGAGCCGCAAATACCCAAGCCACGAACCAAAAAACAACCCCGGCGGCATCGTCCTGTCCCACTGCAGCACGAGCACAAACCGCCTGCCATCCGGGAAAACTACCGGGGCCGCTCCGATCGAACGGTCCTCTACCGAAAAGTCCGTCTCGGCGTTACCAGAAACTCTCGTTTTTGCGATCACCTCAAGCGAATCGGCAATATCTTCGTTCTGGCCAAACCACACTGTGTTATCCGGCGCGACGAGATCGACTTCACGCGGCGGTTCGAGATCCCGCAGCCGTGCGAGAAAAGTCTTTAGTCCGGCTTCGCCCTCGGCGGCAACGATCTGATTCGCCGTACCGCTATACACCATCATCTGATTTCGCGTCGATCGCTCCCAACGGTTCACCAGCGGCTCGGTCTGAAACGTCCGCGTGACAAACACGATGACGCCGACCATCAGCGCGATAGCCGCTAGAAACCACAAAAATATCTTGCCGAAAAGCTTCATACAACAGTGTAGATGTATCCGACCGACCGTATGGTCTTAATTCTTTCGCTGCCGTCAGCACGCTGGCCCAGTTTTTTTCGCACGTTGCTGATGTGCATATCCAGACTGCGGTCAAAAGGCGAGAGGCTCCGCCCAAGCACACGTTCGCTCAGATCTTCTTTCTTAACGATCTTACCGGCCTCGCGAAGCAGATCGGCGAGCAATTCAAATTCGACCGATGTAAGGTTCAGGTCTTGGCCGTCACAAGTCGCGGTCCTGGCTGACGCCACAACTTCGACGCCGTCAACGCTAAGCTTATCGTCGTCCGGGGCCTCAGTCTCGTCAGCCGTTGCCCTGCGAAGTATCGCCCGTAGCCGTGCGGCAAGCTCACGCGGATTGAATGGTTTTGGCAGATAATCGTCCGCCCCGATCTCAAGGCCCACGATCCGCTCCATATCATCGCCGCGTGCGGTGAGCATTATAACGGGCAGTTGCGACTCTTCGCGCAAATTTCGCAGCACGTCAAAGCCGTTCATCTTTGGCAGCATCACATCAAGTATCGCCATGTCGTATTCGCCGGACAGGGCCCGCGTCAAGCCAGTCTCGCCGTCATTGACAGCCTCGACATCGAAGCCCTCGACGCCGAGATACTCTGACACCAGCTCGCATAATTCTTCGTCATCGTCGATGATGAGGATCTTATCCATACAAAACGATTCTACGCGAAATTTGAGGCGATAAGTGAGGTTTTACAATTCTTTACACTGAATTACAAAGGACTACATTTGTCGAAAAGGCAGGTTATTTATAAAGCAGAAACGGCGTTCGACGTTTTAAGTAATCATCGACGCCTGCTTTCATCGCACGCTCAATATCCTCAGGCGAATCGCCGCGTTTTACACGCTCAAAGATTTCTTTGTTGAGAAGCAGATTTTGATATTTATCGACGTTCCACTCGGGCGGATAAAGCTTTCTCAAGGCCGCCGCGATCTCAATGCCGGTCCGCACGGAGTTAAATTCATCGCGGTTTGTGATGATGATATTCACACCGCCAAGCTGCTCGTCTTTGAAAACTGAAGCGTTGGGTTTGAACCGAACGGGAACAAAACGCACGCCTTTGATATTGCGTTCGTTCAAGTACTTTGCCAGCTTTTGCCCGTCAAGCCACGGTGCACCGACAACCTCAAACGGCGTATCCGTGCCGCGTCCGACGCTGAGATTGCTTGCCTCAAGCAAACCGATGCCGGGGTACAGCGTTGCCTCAGTCAGCGAGCGCATATTTGGGCTTGGGTTGATCCAAGTTTGACCTGTCTCGTCGAACCACGCTCCACGCGACCAGCCCTCCATTTTGATGACCCGTACGTCGGCCCCAATCTTTCGCTCCGTGTTCATCATCAACGCCAACTCGCCAATAGTCAGCCCGTAACGCACCGGTATCGTGTGGGCGGCGATGAACGACAACCTGTCTTCATCAGCCAACGCACCCTCAACATCCACTCCGCCAAGCGGGTTTGGACGGTCGAGCACAAACACAGGCTTTCCGGCCTTTGCCGCCTCTTCCATCACGTTTTTGAGCGTTGCTGTGTAAGTATAAAACCGCGTCCCGACATCTTGTATGTCGTAAACGATCGCATCAAGGTCTTTCAACTGTTCCGGCTTTGGCCGCCTCATCTCGCCGTACAGCGAATAGATCGGCAGCCCTGTTTTCTCGTCCACCGAATCGCTCACCTTGTCATCAACCAGCCCGCGAATGCCATGTTCCGGTGCGAACAAGGCAACAAACTTTACATTCGGGGCCTCTTTCAAAATATCAATAGTCTGCTTACCCACAAGATTGCGTCCGGTGTGATTAGTAACAAGGCCGATCTTCAAGCCCTCGATCTGTTTGAATTTATCGCGTTCGAGGATATCGATACCGTTTAAGACTGGAGCGGCAAGCATCTTGCTTGCCAGCGGCGGAACGCCGCTCGTCGGAGTGGCAAGCAGGGATGCTTGCCCTCCAGTCCGTTTTGCGGCTTCTACCTGCTCCTTAAATTTTGGAATTTGCGCCGCCACCGCCGAATTGTAAGTACTCTCGGCGAGACGATACATTTCTATCGGAGTATCCTCAACAGCAGACGCAACGACCGTCGCGACCTTTGCACGCAGCGGTGTCACATCGCCCTTGCCGTCGGGGTGAACTCGGTTCGATAGAAACACAACAAACGTCTGCGACACCCGGTCGATCCAGATGCTCGTACCCGTAAAACCCGTATGCCCAAACGACCCAAGCGGAAATAACTCACCGCGATTCGACGAGAACGAAGTATTCATATCCCACCCAAGCCCGCGCGTCGCTCCGTCCTCGCTGACGACATAAGGAGTTGTCATCTTCGCGATAGTCTGGGCAGACATGATGCGGACTGGAGCCGCCAGCATCTTGCTGACGTTTTTCGGGCCAGCAGGATGCTGGCCGCTCCAGTCGGGCGCGATCCCGCCATTCAACAGCATCTGACAAAACCGAGCAAGATCATCCGCCGTAGAGAAAAGTCCGGCGTGGCCGGCAACACCGTTCATTCGATAAGCCGTTGGATCGTGAACCCTCATCCGCAATATCTCATCACCGTTTGCTCCCGCAAAACTACTGCCGAGATAGCTCTGTTGCCCCTTTACGTCCTCCGTTGGTGCTACGCGCTGTGTATCAAGCTTGTAGTCTGATGTTCGGTACCACGAGCCAGAAAACAAGAAGGTCATTTTTCCACCCGAGAGAGGCAGTTCCTCAAAAAAACCGGAATCTAACATCGAGAGGTTACGAAACATTGTGAAATACGGCGTTGGCTCCCTACCCACTGATACTGACAATACTCTCGTGACTATCTCCGCCAATACAATAAACCCAATATCCGAGTAAACAAACTTCGTCCCCGGCGGGGTCTTTAACTTTTCTTTCTTCAATGCCGCGAGCATACCGCCGCGGCCGGCCCACTTTTCGCGTAGGTCAAAATCAGGAGCGTAGCCTGATGTGTGTGTTAGTAGTTGTTGTATCGTGACGCGTTTTGCGTTTTCATCGTCAATATCGGGGATAAATTTGCCGATAGTATCGTTAAGCCGCAGCTTGCCTTGCTCGACGAGGATCATTATCGACGTCGCGGTGGCGACGGGTTTGGTAAGCGAAGCGACGTCAAAGATCGTATCGACCGTCATCTTTTCGACCGTCGGCACAAGCGAGCGGTTGCCGTAAGCCTTGCGAAAAACGATCTTGCCTTTGTGCCCGACCAGCACGACCGCACCGGGCAGTTTCTTAGCGGCAATGTCGGCTAATACCAGCTGGTCGATCTGAGCAAGCTTCGCGGCATTCACCCCTACTGTCTCGGGCTTTGCAACCGGCAACCCCTGAGAAGAGGAATTAACCGCAAATGAACACAGATAAACACAGATAAGAAAAGCA
Source organism: uncultured Chloracidobacterium sp. (assembly GCA_964543865.1). GTDB lineage: Bacteria > Acidobacteriota > Blastocatellia > Pyrinomonadales > Pyrinomonadaceae > OLB17. The sequence continues at coordinate 16,959 of CAZIZR010000015.1, read as the reverse complement.
ATAACAAATACCTTTCTCACCTGGATCTGTGGCCGTTCAAAGACTGGCCAAAACACTACCCAATTCTTATCCGTGTCCATCTGCGTCTATCTGCGGTTAATTTATTTCCTCGCTTTGAGTTCTTTCTTCCGTTCGACAAAGCTCTCTTTGCACAACCGAATAAATTCCTTTTCGATCGGCGAGACATAGCCGCCGCGCAGGCGTGCAAGGCCCTGTTCCCATTTGATATCCGAACCCTCGATCTCCCACGCGATCAGCCGGCCTTCGCGGATCTCGTCGTTGATGGTTTTGGCCCCGGCCGTTCCGACACCTAGGTCGTTTTCGACCATCTGATTGATCGCTTCTTGCCGCGACAGTTCCATCACGATATTTGGCCGGACGTTAGCATCGTTAAAAAAATCGTCGATCATACGCCGCGTATTACCGCCGCGTTCGCCAAGTATGAGCTTTTCTTCTGCCAATTCGGATGCGGTGATACTGCGTTTCTTTGCCAGCGGATGTGTCGGATGCGCGATCGCCACGATCTCGTCGCTAAACAGCAGATCGGTCGTGATGCTCGAGTTATCGACCGGCAAGCTAACAAACGCAATATCCGTTTCGCCGTGCATGATCTTATCGACGAGCGTCTGGCTAGTGCCCGCACTGACGCTAAGTTCAGAGTTCGGATAGATCTCTTTTAACGCGTGCAGGATATGCGGCAACTGCACCGCGGCAAATTCCGCCGACGCCGAACCGATCCTCAGCCGCCCGTGCTCTACACCGCCAAGCTCGGCTATCTCCGCGACAGCCGCGTCATGTTCGCGCAGCATACGACGGGCACGTTCGAGCAGATGCTCGCCGGCTTCGGTCAATATCACGCGGCGCGGCGTCCGCGTAAATAACGGCAAGCCGACCTCGTCCTCAAGCTGGCGTATCTGCATGGAGATCGCCGCCTGCGTCACATTTACACGCTTTGCCCCGGCTGTAAAGGTCTTAGCCTCAGCAATCGCCAAAAAGGCTTTTAACTGTCGTATTTCCATAGCGGTAAAACCCGTAGGGTCGATCAGATATTCTTATTGAATGTATAAATTCCATTAAAGCCGGTTACAAGTCAAGTGCCAAGGATAAGGAATTTGATTTCGTGCTAATAAATTCGGCAAATTTCGGTTATTATGTCGCAACGGATGCAAACACTCGACCTCATCATCATCGTCGGCTATCTGGTCGGTATCACGCTGTTCGGCATACTGTTTTCGGGCAAACAAGAAACGACCGACGACTATTTTGTCGGTGACCGGTCGGTGCCATGGTGGGCCATCGCGATGTCGATCGTCGCGACGGAAACGAGTACGATAACCTTTGTTTCGGTTCCTGGTATCGCCTTTGCTAAAAACGGCAACTTCCAGTTTCTGCAACTTGTTTTCGGCTACATGCTCGGCCGCGTGGTCATCTCGCTGTTTTTTATCCCGATGTATTTTAAGGGCGAGCTGCAGACGGTGTATCAGCTGCTTGGCGACCGTTTTGGCGTAAAAGTAAAAATGATCGCGTCGAGCCTGTTTGTCATAATGCGAAACATCGCCGACGGTATCCGTTTGCTGCTGACGGCGATCGTGCTCGCGGCAGTTTATACGGCGTTTGTACCAACTGCCGATTCAAACACCATCGTCGTCGGCTCGATCATTCTGCTCGGTCTAGTAATGATCATTTTTACATTTTACGGCGGCATCGAAGCGATCATCTGGGTCGAGGTCGTCCAACTGGTAATTTATATCGGCGGAGCTGTTGCGGCGGCGGTCGTGCTGATAAACAGCATCGACGGCGGCGTCTCAACCGTAATGTCGCTCGGCAAACAATATGGCAAATTTAGCCTGTTCGATTTTGGCTGGGACATGACCAAAACCTTTACGTTCTGGTCGGGCGTGCTCGGCGGCTGTTTTCTGACGATGTCAACGCACGGCACCGATCAATATCTCGTCCAGCGTTATCTCTGCACAAACAAACCGTCGTCCGCCGCGACCGCTTTGCTGTCATCCGGTGCCGTCGTATTAGGGCAATTTATTGGCTTTTTGTTTATCGGCGTGCTGCTGTTTGCGTTCTACGCACCTTATAACTTGGTCGATTACGCACAGGCCGGCGCTGCCAATTCAGGCGTTCCCGCGACTCTGCCATTCACTGGCGGCGACAAAGTTTTCCCTGATTTTATTACGCGGCACATGCCGACAGGCCTCTCGGGGTTGGTGATCGCGGCAATTTTCGCAGCGGCTCTGTCGTCTTCGCTGAACTCGATCGCAGCGACTGCCGTCAATGACATTTATAAACCGTTTGCAAAAGATAAAGCCGACAAACACTTTCTAAAGGTATCAGGCTGGCTGACGCTGATCGTCGGGTTTGTCCAGATCGCTGTTGCAATTGCGGTTAAGGACGCAAACTCGTCCGCACTCGGCCTCGCCCTGTCGGTCGCCTCACTGATAAACGGCCCGGTGCTCGGCGTGTTTCTGGTCGGCACACTTTTGAAACGATCAAGAGAGATCCACGCCCTGATCGGAATGACCGTAAGCATCTCGCTGATGATCTATATTTTGCTCGGCACCAAGATCGCCTGGACGTGGTACGCTCTCATCGGCAGCCTAGTCACACTGGCCGTTGCTTATCTTGCTACGCTTATTATCCCTGTTAAAGATGATGAAATTTCTGCTTAATTCAATTTTGGTTTTCACGCTCTTGACTGGGGCGGCGAGCATCCCTGCTCGCTCTTCCGAGAAGGCTCAATCATCGACGAGCAAGGATGCTCGCCGCTCCAGTCTCGAACCCGGCAAACCCGCTTGGGCGTACGCCGACCGTCTCCTAAAAAAAATGACCGTAGAGGAAAAGGTCGGCCAGCTCATCCACATTGGCATCAATGCAAAATTTGCCAATCAGGACAGCGAATATTTTCAGTCGATCAAACGGGATGTTGCCAATAACAAGGTCGGCGGCATCATCATTTTCGGAGCCCCAGTGTACGAGACCGTCCATCTCGTCAACCGCATGCAGGAAAACGCCAAGGTGCCGCTGCTTATTTCGATAGATGCTGAAACTGGCATTGGAATGCGGTTTGGTGACGCGACAAATTTCCCCTGGAACATGGCCGTCGCGGCTACCGGCGATCCCGAATACGCACGTAAAATCGGCGTCATCACTGGCCGCGAATCCCGCGCGATGGGCATCCAGCACGTTTTCGCTCCTGTGCTTGATGTCAATAATAATGCCGATAATCCCGTGATCAATGTCCGCTCATATGGCGAAGATCCCGAAACCGTCGGACGTTTCGGCGTCGCTTTTATCGAAGGGCTGCAAAGCCAAAATGTACTTGCGACCGCCAAACATTTCCCCGGCCACGGCGATACAAATGTCGATTCGCATCGCGGCCTGCCGATCATCGACCATTCCCGCGCGAGTCTCGAAAAGACCGAGCTTGTGCCCTTTCGCCGTGCGATCGCTGCCGGTGTCGGCTCAATTATGATCGCCCACATCGGCCTGCCGCAGATCGACCCGACCGAGATCAAACCGCTAAAACAAGCTCTACGTGTCGAAGCCGAAGATGGTGCCGAGATCGTCGATCTCAAGACAACATTGCCCGCGACGTTATCGCCGGTCGTTCAAACACAGATCCTTCGTAAAGAAATGGGTTTCAACGGCCTGATAGTCACCGACGCGATGGGCATGAGCGGCCTGACACTCTATTTTGATCAAAAAGAAGCAGGTGTGAGAGCCTTTCTCGCCGGTGCTGACATTCTCGAAAAACCAGCCGATACCGAGGCGATGATCGCCGGACTTATCGAAGCAGTCAAAAATGGCCGCATCATCGAGGCTCGCCTAAACGAATCCGTCCGCAAGATCCTAGCGTGGAAATATCAGCTCGGCCTCGCCAAACAAAAGATCGCGCCGCTCGACCAGATCGATCGCATCGTTTCAACAAAAGATGTCGAGGCACTTGCTAATGAGATCGCCGCAAGATCAATTACTCTTGTCCGAAATGATAGCAACCTCCTGCCGCTCGACCGCACAAAAAAGATCGCCGTCCTAGGCATTTCAAATGGATTTGACGGCACTGCGACGATGTTCAGCCTCGTTAACACTTTGCGGGCGAACGGTATTAAATTCGATTCTGCATACTTACAAGAAAATTCGACCGCCGAACAGATCGCCGCCGCGAAAAAGGCAGTTGAGACAGCCGATATTGTGATCGTTGGGCTCTATGGACGTGTTAGAACTGGCGCAAAAAACAGCGTCGGGCTACCCGAGAACGGCACCGCGATACTACGCGAGCTGATCGCCGCAAAACGCGATGTCATCGGCGTAAGCTTTGGCAATCCATACATTCTCGGAGCGTTTCCCGAAATGAAAACATACCTCGTCGCCTACGGTGATATGTCCAGTCTTCAACGCGCTGCCGCAACCGCCGTAGTAGGTGGCCAAGACATCACCGGCCGTTTGCCGATCTCACTGCCGGGGTTGTATCTAAGAGGTACGGGATTACAGTTGACGAAAAGATAATTCGAACAGGATTAACAGGATATTCAGGATTTTTCTCTACACAATCGCTATTCATTTCTTACATCTTGTTCATCCTGTGAATCCTGTTAAAATTGCCTCTGCGTCTCCGCGTCTATGCGGTTAATATCAAACTATGACTTGGGAGATAGAAAATTTTCTCGACGTTCGCGATGGCGTGCTGCACATCGACGGTGTATCTGCGACCGCTCTGGCTGCCGAACACGGCACGCCGCTTTTCGTTTTTAGCGAATCGCGGATCCGTCACAACATCGCTCGCCTTCAACGTGCAGGCGACGCAATTCCCTGTCCGCTCAAGATCTGCTATGCCGCCAAAGCGATGTCCACAATGAGCATTTTGCAAGCGGTCAAAGATGCGGGCATTGACATCGAGGTCAATTCGGGCGGTGAGCTGTGGAAAGCTCTGAAGGCCGGATTTGACGGCGAACAGATAATATTTAACGGCACGAGCAAAGAGGTCTGGGAGATCGAAAACGCGATAAATGCTGGTATATACGCGATACAGGTCGATTCGTTCTACGAGTTGTCCCTAATAGAGGAAACTGCTAAGCGCCTCGGTAAACGTGCAAACGTTTCCTTACGGCTCGTACCCGAGATCGAGAGCGGCACACATTCGGGCCTGCAAACCGCCCTGCTCACGTCAAAATTTGGCATGATGCCAGACGAAGCGTTTTCGGCGTTTCACACCTACAAGGATTCACCGCACCTCGACCTCTGCGGCATACATCTGCACGTCGGCTCGCAAAATCCTGATCCAAATGTGTATTCCGAGGCACTCGCAATGCTCTTTGAGAGCATGCTAAGAATATTCACAGAAACCGGCAAACGTCTAAAACACATCAACCTCGGCGGCGGCTTTCCGGTCAATTATCTGAGTGAAAGTAGCCCCACCTTCCCTGTGGAACAAAGCGAAATGTTCGCAGCAGATTTTGAACCCGCAACGGCAGTCGGTAACGCCTGGGAGATCGTAAGCAAAGCCGCAGATGCGGCGAACGCAAGACACTTACTCAATGACATCACTTTACTCCTCGAACCCGGCCGTAGCATCATCGCCGACGCGGGCATCTGTCTGACGACCGTCCGAAATGCGAAAGCACGTCCGATCAAAGAATCCGCAATCCGCAATCCGCAATCCGCAATTTCCTCGGACAACTGGCTCCTCACCGATGCGGGTTTTAACATCCTGCTCTCGATGGAAACGTATAAATGGTACTACCATCTGATATCAGCAACTCGGTCAGGCGAACCGCACGAAACTCCGTATAAACTCGCTGGCCCGCTTTGCGATGGCGGTGATGTTTATTTTGATATTGAGGGAATCGACAGGCTGCCGGAACATCGGCTGTTGCCGGAAAATGTCGAACCGGGCGAGATCCTGGTGTTGCTCAATTGCGGTGCGTATTCGCTCGCGCAGGCGTCGCAATATAACGGACGCTTCTTGCCACCAGTCGTGCTTGTTTGTTCCAGCGGTGAGGTGAAACAGATCAGAAAACGAGACAGTTTTGAGGATCTCGTCGCAAACGATATCTACTGAGCCTTCAATACTAGCGTCCTTACACGATCACGTTCGGCATCGCTGGGTTCAAATCCCGCTTCCTCATAAACACTCGAAAGCCCTGCGAGTGCGACAGCCTGACTGCTCTCATCGCGAATACCGGCGATCACTTCAAGGCTCTCGCCTGCCAATTCGCGGGCACGTTCATTATTTCCATTTGCGGCAAACCGCGTCGCGATCTCATTCAAAGCGGTTGACCGTGACGCGAGCTGCGGAGCGGTTTCAGCGAGAGCCGCCGCAGATTCAAGATCCGCCATTGCCGCGTCCTTGTCACCGCGTTTTTCTTTAGCATCGGCGACCGATATCAGAGCAAAGACTCGGTTGATTGGCTCAGTGATCATCTCAAGTGTGCTCGCCGCAACTGCATCGTCATTTTGGATCGTCAGTATCTGAGCGATCTGCGTCAGGGCGGACATTTCCTCGTCCGGATCGAGTATCCCTCGCGCGATCTCTACACCCTTTTCGGCCTTACCAAAACCGGCAAATTGTATCGCTATCGACGAGATCATTGAGTTTCGGGCACGGCTGTCGCGGGTCTCAAATTCGCGCTGCGAGGCGATGATCTCGTGAGCTTCATCCAGAGCCTCAAGGGCATCGCCCTTTTGGTCCTTTTTCCAATAATCACGCGCAAACCCAAGCAAAGCCGACGCCATTTGCGTTTTGTCTGTCACAAGATCAAGCGTCCGGTCGGCAAGCTCCGTACTGCCTGCGTACAAAAATCCGAGAGCACAATTGACGAGAAAAAAATCCTGATGGGTATTGTCAAGAACCTCGGCGAAAACTTTTGCTCTGTCAAAGGTCTCGATAGCCTTGTCGCTCCGCTTTGCCTCGATAAACAGATTGCCGATATCGCAAAACGCCCTTATTTTTTCCTCGTCCTGATCAATATCACCGGCTGACGCGACCGCCATATCCAGGATTTGCGTCGCCTTTGCGGTATCGCTTTTCTCAATTTTCATCGCGGCGATCTGATGCAGAGCACTCACGCGAGCGGTCGGAAAGCTGATGCTTTCGATAGTCTTGAGAGCCTCGCCATCGTCTTTTGCCGCCTGACTGACGGCGATGCTGCCGACAACAAAATCAGGGTGAGCCATCATCGAGGCTATCTCGTGGGCTTTGTCCAATTGCCCTTTAGCGGCTTTGAGCGTGGCGATCTGCTCAAGCGCCTGAGCCTGCATCGCCTGATCCTCGACCGCCTCGGCAAGCTGCATCGCGTATTCGTCATCGTCCGTGTCGGCACATTTTGCCGCGATTGCGATGAGCAATTGGTCACGCGAAAACGGCTCGGCGATCTCATTTGCAAGCTCGGCCGCGAGATCGACATTGCCCTTGTCGAGATAAAGCGGAATGATAGCCTTCATCGCCTCGGCATGGCCGTCGGAGCTTTTGATGTTCTCAGCGAGGAACGCCGCCGCCGATAACAGATGGCCCTCGGCCTGTTCGATTGAAATAAAATGTTCAGCCATAAGATCACTTACCACATAGGAACATAGGCCACATAGACGGATGAAAAGGTTCTATTGGTTCTACGTTCCTATGTGGTGAAAAAAAACAACTTAAACAAACACACGCCGGATCGATTCCGGCATCCAGTCGCGCAAGTCTTTTGCAATTGCAGCAGCACCGGCCGCTCGCAGTTCGTCCGCCGAGACGGTATTTGTAACGCCCATTGCGGGCAGATCGGCCGACCTTGCCGCCTGGATACCGGGAACCGTATCCTCGATGACCAGACATTCGCCGTGTGTCATCGGCAGATGTCCCTGCTTGATGCGATGCAGATCGATCTTGTTAAACCCGGCACGATAGCATTGCGGATCGGGTTTACACGCATCGACATCGGTCGCACTTACGATGACCGAAAAATGCTTGGCTAGCCCTGACCGTTCCAAAACATGCTCGATCTGCGTACCGCGTTCCATACTGACAACGCCCAGTGCAAATTCGTGCGACATCTTTTCGACAAAATCCCCGATGCCTTCGAACAAAGGCAGTTTGTCGCCGACGATCTCACGCCATTTGGCAAACTTTGCATCGATGATCTCATTGACCTTGTCGTCGGTCACGGTCTGGCCACATCGTTCATACGCCGCTTTTACAAACGTCCTATCATCCATACCGTGCGAAGCGGCATAGTCGGCATCAGTCAGTTCGACACCCTCCGCCGAAAGCAGCTCTTGATAAGCCCGCATCTGTATCGGCTCATCGTCAATGATGACTCCATTAAAATCAAAAAGTATCGCCTTTATCATAAATAACTCTCGTCAAAAATATTACCGCGTCCCAAGATGCCTTTTGGGTCAAATGCCCGTTTTACCTCGGCCATCTCATTCAAATACCGCTCGCCCATCATTGCGGCGAGGTATTTTCGCTTTAATTTACCAATGCCATGCTCGGCCGAAACGCAGCCGCCGAGCATGATCGCCTGAGCGATGCACCGTCCGTAAATGTAACGCGAACGCGTCGCTTCGTCGTCAGTTTTTGGAAACAGGTTGAGGTGCAAGTGACAATCCCCGATGTGGCCAAAGATGACGTGGTCGATGCCGCTCAGGCCGCACGTATCCTCATAAAACCTAAGCAACGACGCAAACTTATCCACCGGAACGGCCATATCGGTCGAGACCTTACGAAAACCGCTGCGCGAATATCGCTCGTTTGCCGCCAGCGGCAGTGCATGTCTGAACGCCCGCATTTTTTCACGGTCCTGGTCTGTGGTCGTGAACCACGATCGCTCAAGATCAGCGTTGTGCTTTTCTAACAGGCCGTTCCAAGCCTCAAGCAGCGCATCCTCGTTGCTCTCGCTCGTTTCCTGTTCAAAAAATATCGCCCCGGCCATGCCCGTGGGCGTTTCGGGAAACTTTTCCGAAATAAACCTCAACGAATTCGGATCAAAATACTCGATAAGCGCAGCGTCAATAGCCGGAGTGTCGACAACCTGCCGACACTCCCGCGAAGCGAGAGAATGCTCTCGCACCGCATCCACAAACTCCAGCAAATCAACCTGCTTCTCAAAAAACACTATCCCGCTAAACGAACCTTCACGCTTTTTGAGCAGCCGTAGCTCGATCTCGGTAATTACGCCAAGCGTGCCTTCGCTACCGATAAATAGATCGATCGCATCGAGCGGTGCTGAGTTAAAATATCCGCTTACATTTTTACGCACGTCCGGCCGTTCATACGTCGGACATTTGACCGAGATATCTCCTATATTCAACACGCCGTTGTCGCTGGCAACATATGCGCCCCGGCGTATATCAAGCGTTTCGCCCGACGCGAGCACCACCGTCAGACACTCGACATACTGACGCGTCGCTCCGTATTTAAAGCTCCTCGCACCCGAAGCATTTGTCGCAACCGTGCCGCCGATCTGACAACTCCACTCCGTCGGGTCAGGCGGATAGAACAGCCCCTCGGCATCGACCGCCTTTTGCAGATCGCCAAGTATCACGCCCGGCTCGACAACTGCTGTCATCGTGTCTCTATCAATGTTTTTGACCTTATTTAACCGCTCAAGCGAAATGACGTGCCCGCCAAACGGTATCGCTCCGCCGACCGTTCCTGTCCTCGCCCCCGAAACGGTCACCGACGTGCCGCTCAAATTTGCCTCGCGCAAAATGTCAGCGATCTCTGCTGCACTTTCCGGAAAGAAAAGTTGCTCCGCATTGCCGCCCTGCAAATTGCTGGTGTCGGCCAAGTAGTTTTGGATGTCTTCGAGTTGGGTTTTTACCTGCACATAAAAACTTTATCGAAAATTGGGCAGAAACGCGACTGTTAAGGAGCGTGCTCACGAACGCACGCTCGTTCATACTCGCGTTTCTGCCTAGATGCTAGATATATTGCAGTTCACGCTCGCGCAGATATTTCATCTTGTCGCGGATCTCGGCGGCCTGTTCAAATTTCATATCTTTGGCGGCTTGCCGCATATCTGCTTCGAGTTGGGCGATAGTTTCTTTTAGCTGTTTGGGCGAATATTCCTCATACGATTCGATCTCAAGCGGTACTTTGAAATAATCTGCCTCATAAGCCGTAACGAGCGTCGCATCGATCGATTTGATAATGGTGGTCGGCGTAATTCCGTGTTCAGTGTTGTATTCTTCTTGAATCTTACGTCGACGCTCGGTCTCGCCGATGGCATATTCCATAGACTTTGTGATCTTGTCGGCGTAGAGAATTGCCTTGCCGTCTGCGTTACGAGCCGCACGGCCCATCGTCTGGATCAGCGAGCTTTGCGAACGCAAGAAACCTTCTTTGTCAGCGTCGAGAATGGCAACGAGTGAAACCTCGGGCAGGTCGAGGCCCTCACGTAGCAGATTGATTCCGACAAGGACGTCGTATTCGCCGCGCCTAAGATCGCGGAGGATCTTGATACGTTCGAGCGTGTGAATATCGCTGTGTAGATACCGCACCTTGACGCCGACCTCCGCAAAATACTCGCTCAGACTCTCAGACATTCGCTTGGTGAGCGTTGTGACCAACACTCGTTCGTTACGTTCGGCACGCTGACGGCACTCTTCGAGCAGGTCGTCGATCTGGCCTTTTACGGGCCGGACTTCGACAACCGGATCGAGCAATCCGGTCGGGCGAATGATCTGCTCGATCACTTCGCCCTCGGTCTTTTCAAGCTCGTAATTGCCCGGCGTTGCAGAGACGTAGATCGTCTGTCCGACTCGTTCCTCAAACTCCTGAAAATTCAGCGGACGGTTGTCTTTTGCAGACGGCAGACGAAAACCGTATTCAACCAGCGTACCTTTGCGAGACTGGTCGCCCTTAAACATCGCTCCCAATTGCGGCACCGTCTGGTGCGATTCGTCGATCACCATTAAAGCGTTTGACGGAAGATAATCTAGCAGCGTAGGCGGCGGCTCGCCCGGCAATTTGCCGGTCAGGTGCCGCGAATAGTTTTCAATTCCCCGGCAAAAACCCATCTCTTTCATCATTTCGAGGTCATACATCGTCCGCTGATGCAGCCGCTGAGCCTCAACGACCTTGCCCTCGCCGACGAGATATTTTTCGTGCTCGTCCAGCTCCTTGCGGATCGTCTGCACGGCACGTTTTACGACCGGCCGCGTCATCACATAGTGCGTTTTTGGATAGATCGGTACGCGCGTTTCGTGTTTTGCGATCACCTCGCCAAGCAGCGGGTCTATCGTATAGATCGCGTCGATCTCGTCGCCCCAAAACTCAATTCTATAAGCTTGATCCTGATAACTCGGATACAGCTCGACCACGTCGCCGCGAACGCGAAATGACCCGCGTTCAAAGTCGACGTTAATTCGCTCATACTGTAATTCGACCAGTTTTTGCAAAAACTCTTCGCGGTTGAGCTTCATTCCCTGCTCGATAAATATGAGCATCCCAAAATACGCATCCGGGTCGCCAAGCCCGTAGATACACGACACCGACGCCACAACTATCACATCGCTGCGCTCAAAAAGCGCACGGGTCGCCGACAACCGAAGACGGTCGATCTCTTCGTTGATCGTTGCCTCTTTTTCTATGTAAAGATCGGCGGCAGGAACGTATGCCTCGGGTTGGTAATAGTCGTAATACGAGACAAAATACTCGACCGCATTGTCGGGGAAAAATGACTTAAATTCTTGATAAAGCTGTGCTGCGAGCGTCTTGTTATGCGCAAGCACGAGCGTCGGTCGCTGAACTTTTTCGATCACATTCGCGATCGTAAAGGTTTTGCCGCTGCCTGTAATGCCGAGTAACACCTGATCCTTTGTGCCGTCGTTCAGCCCATCGACGATCTGTCGGATCGCTTCGGGCTGGTCGCCCTTTGGCGTGTTTTCAGAAATGAGACGGAATTGCATCCCTTAATCATAACTAAAGGAAACGCAAAAATCGAGGGCGGAGGCACTACTTAACTGGCTTTTTGCAAGCTGCGTTTGAGCTTAGCGTATCTGTCGCTCAGAGCGTCGCCGCGAGCAGCGTAGATATCGGTGATCACTTGGGCGTCCGACGGGCGAAACGCACGCAGCATAACGTCGCGGTTACGGATCACACCCTGGGCATCGATAACCACGACAGCCCGGGTAAAATTGATCGGAAACAGCCAATGCTTTGCGTAAATACCCGTTATTTCACGCTCAGGGTCAGCAAGCAGCGGTATCGGCAACTGTTTGCTGTCGGCAAATGCGCGGTGCTGTTCAGGCGTTGAGGGCGAAATGCCGACGATCTCGGCTTTGGTTTCTAGATATTTGCCCCAATTATCTCTCACCGAACAAAGCTGTTTTGTACAAACAAGCGTCTCATTTTGCGGATAAAACAGCAAAACGACGACATTTCCGAGGTGCTGGGAAAGCCGCCATTCTTTGCCTTGGTCGGTACGTAACTCAAATTCGGGTGCACGCCCGCCGACCTCGGTAGATAAAATTATCCCGCTTGTTTCTGCTGTAATGTTCGGATCCATGCTAAAAATACCGCACGTAACCTTTTAAAGAAAATAGGTGGCCTATCAGGCCGGAACCTGTTCAAAACTCTTGATCGTGTCTGTAATACGATCCATAACATCCGTTGGAAACTGGTCGCCCGCACGAAGCTCGTTCAACTGATCGAGCGATTTCTCGTCCTTGACCGATTTCAGCACGTGCAAAAGCGCATATTTCACGCGTTCGTCGCGATGCTCGTGGATCGCAGCAAAGATCTCTTCGGTCTCGCCTGCTTTGATAAGCATCGCGACCAGTACAAAAGCCTCATATGCGATCTTTAGATCGTCATGCACCAGCCTTTCAAAGGCTTTTTGCACGATGCCGGCCTCGACAGCGGCTCTCGCCGCGTGACGCATGCGAAATTCGTCTTCGGTCTCGAGGATTCGTTTCCACGCATCCGCACGATCAAAATTTAGCCTGAATAGCCCTCTAGCAGCAGCAGCCCTTACCTCACGTGTCGGGTCGGCGCAAGCAAGCAAGATCGGCTCAAAAACGGATTCGTGATCAAAATCGGTGAGGATGGCAACGGCTTTTGAACGCAGACTAGCCGCCAGATCGTACAGAGCAATTTGTGAGAGAGCGTCAACCGAGTTTTGCGTGCGAAATGCCGACAATATCTTGACTGCCAATTCGCGTACGCCCTCGTCCTCTTCGTACTCCTCGTTTGCCTGTTCGATAGCGTTTAACAACGATTCGTCATCAGAAACCGGCAGGATCTCAAACTTTTTCGACGGGGTCAGAGCACTAAACGAATTGATCGGCAGTTGAGCATACTGCAGCTTCCGCATCTTTTCCTGAAACAACTTGGTGTCGAGATTGGCTTCGTCGATGCCGGCGGAGTTTGTCGCCGTGATTCCTCGTTTTTTGCGAGCAATGCCGCCTTTTTTCATGTCAAAGGTCAGCTTTGAACCGTTCGAACCTGATTTTTTAGCCTTTCGCAGCCACTCGAGTTCTTTGTCAGCATCGACGCCGTCCGTGTCGTAGCTATTATTGTTGTAATAATCCTGGTATCGGCTACCGTAATTATACTGCGGCTGATCCTTGCCTTTTTTGCTTCGACGCCACAGAAACACCGCTGCCGCAAACGACGCGACGATGATAAAGCCCATCGTGTACCACATACGGTCACCTGAGCCATCGACAAACTGCTTTTCCTTTTCGGCAAGCGAGGCCTGAGCCCCGATATTGGCCGCAAAAGTGCCGAAAGCGAATAATAGCCCTAAAAAATATTGCTTTTTAATATGATTACCTTTCATGGATGGGAATCGCTAAAAATCTCTAATTATAGCGATAAAATGGGCGAGAAACTGGAGCGACGCGGGTTGGCCGATTGATCTGATCTAACCGCCAACTACAATTATGCACAATTCGTCGCTATTTGTCACCACAAATTTCAACATTGTTTATAGAGTTTCAACATTATCTATGTTCCAGAAAATGTGTGAGTATTTTTGGACTTTGCTGATGGAAGGATTTCGTAATAAAGTGGTTTCTTATCAGCAATTTATATGACTGCCGTTCAGACCATTTCCGAATCACAAATTCCCGGCCTAAACCTATTACATCGCGGCAAGGTCCGCGACGTTTACGAAGTCGATAGCGAGCGTCTGTTGCTCGTCGCGACCGACCGCCTCTCAGCGTTTGATTGTGTGCTGCCGACACCGATCGAAAAGAAAGGCGAGGTGCTGACACAATTGTCCGCGTTCTGGTTCGAACGCATTGCCTCGATCACGCCAAATCATCTGATCACGCCAAGCATCGACGAGATGCCGGAACCGATACGCGGCCACGAAGAGCTGCGAGGACGGTCGATGCTCGTCCATCGCACGGAGGTTTTTCCGGTTGAGTGCGTCGTGCGAGGTTATCTTGAGGGATCAGGCTGGAAAGATTACCAAGCGACGGGAACCGTCTGCGGCCACGATCTGCCAAAAGGTTTGCAGCAGTGCGACCGTCTGCTCGAACCGATATTTACGCCAGCGACGAAGGCCGCGACCGGCCACGATGAAAACATCACGCAGCTCGAATTTGTAAAGATCCTCGGCAAAGAGACGGCGTCGCGGCTAAAAGCACTAACGCTCGCGATCTACAGCAACGCCCGCGAATACGCCGCGACCAAAGGCATCATCATCGCCGATACCAAGTTCGAGTTTGGACTGGATACGAAAGGAAATATCCTGTTGATCGACGAGGCACTGACACCGGATTCTTCAAGATTTTGGGATGCAGCGACTTACGAACCCGGCCACAAACAGCCGTCGTTCGACAAACAGTTTGTCCGGGAATACCTCGAAACGCTCGACTGGGATAAAACTCCGCCCGCACCGCCGCTGCCCGACGAGATCGCCAAAGCAACATCCGAACGCTACATAAAAGCGTACCAGTTGCTGTCGGGTAAAGACCTGTCACCGTCGCCTGCGTGAGCGGGCGGCCAGGCTCGTCAGAACCACCTGCGGTAGCGGGTGGTGAAACACTAACATCTCCTATTTCCCGTTATTCGATCACTTCGATCTCATCCCCGACGTTGACCACCGCACCGGGATTTTCGGGAATGAGATTTTGCCCAAAAAGGACGTCATTTGGATTGACTCCGAGCGATTCGTAGCGGTCCGGCATAATATCTTTCGCCATTCGGTAGGATGCGAGCGTTTTTAGAGGCTCCTTGCCCGCAAATTCCCCGCTCGATTGCTCGACCGTAGTCATCACACATCTTGCGCAAGGTTTTGTTGAACGAAACACCGCTTCGCCGACCCGCACACGTTTCCAACCGTCCTCGGCGAATGCGTCAGAATCGGCCACGACCAGATTTGGCCGAAAACGGTTCATTGGAACTGGAGCGGCAAGCATCCCTGCTTGCCTCTTTTCTTCGAGCCTCTCATTAAGATCCGCAAGCGATGCTTCGCCAATAGCGAGCAGCGGATAACCGTCCGCAAAGCTCACAACATCGTCCCCTTTATCAAACCTCGGATTCACCGCTCGCCGCGAGTTGTCCGGCATAAAAACAAGCTGGCAATTCGTGCCCAAGACATCCGAAAACCATTCGCTGATCTCGCCATGGTAAATTTCCGCGTCGCACACGCTCTGCCAAACCGTCACGCGTCCACGCTCGCCCCTATCGGGTTCGAACGGTATCGTCATCGGATCGATCCCGTCGCTTGTTACCTGTAACCCGTCACTCGTCACTTCCGTCGTGATCGTCGCCATCTTGGGAAATTCGCGTTGTGTAAAGAACATTCCGTCACGCGTGGTCAGCATCCAACGCCGGTCGTACTGCAGCCCGCGTTCCTCAACGAGGGCCGATTTGAGCGAAATTCCCTTCAGCGATTTGATCGGGTAAATATTAATCTCAGAAATATGCATATTGGATTTTTACCACATAGAAACATAGGGCACATAGGCAGAAACATTCAACCCTATGTGGTCTATGTTTCTATGTGGTTAAATCTCCCTTTTCTGTCTGAGTAATTCTTGACTCTAAAGTCAGGATTCCATATACTAGCACTCATAGATCGTGAGTGCTAAAACTTTATCGAACACGAGCGATCTACGGTTATTTTACTAATTATTTAGGAGTAAATCACTATGGCTACAAACATTACACCACTTCACGACCGCGTTATCATCAAGCGGCTCGAAGACAACGTTAATCAGACCGCCGGCGGGCTTTATATCCCCGACACGGCAAAGGAAAAGCCGCAAGAGGGCGAGGTCATCGCTGCCGGTGCGGGCAAGTATAAAGAAGACGGCACGCGTCAGGCTTTGGACGTCAAAGCAGGCGATCGTGTGCTTTTTGGCAAATACAGCGGCTCTGAGATCAAGATCGACGGCGAAGAGCTGATCATCATGCGCGAAGACGAGATCCTCGGCATCATATCGCGGGCCGGTGCGGCCGCTTAGTCTGGAAAGTCTGGACGGTCTAGGAAGTCTAGGAAGCACATAGCTTCTGACCTTCCCAGACTTCCAACACTTCCTAGACTTCCTAGACTAAACATTTCGACGAAGGAGAAATACACATCATGGCAAAACAAGTTATACATGGCGAAGAATCACGCGCGGCTATCCTGCGCGGTGTTAATCAGCTCGCAGACGCAGTTAAAGTAACGCTTGGCCCAAAAGGCCGCAACGTAGTTATCGACAAAAAATTCGGCTCGCCGACCATCACCAAAGACGGTGTCACGGTCGCGAAAGAGATCGAATTAAAAGACACGCTCGAAAACATGGGCGCGCAGATGGTCCGCGAAGTCGCTAGCAAAACCAGCGACGTAGCCGGTGACGGCACGACGACCGCAACGGTTCTCGCACAGGCTATTTTCAAAGAAGGCGTCCGCACGGTCGCTGCCGGTGCTAACCCGATGGCGCTCAAACGCGGCATCGAAAAAGCTGTCGCTGCTGTGACCGAAGAGGTCCACAAAATGGCACAGCCTGTTTCGGGTGATTCGATCG
>CAZIZR010000014.1:0-90545 GCA_964543865.1 uncultured Chloracidobacterium sp. | reverse complement strand
ACAAACAATTGTGGAGAATACCATTCCATGCCCTAAGCCCAGACGGTAATAAATACTTGATCGAGACGAATACGGTTTCGTATTCGCCGTCTGTATATTTGCTGAAGCAACAACTCTCATATAAACCGCCCCGCAGACAAACTATTCAGATTTTTGCGAATGATACTTTCAACCGTCAGAAATTAGCGCACGTGAACAACGAGTCCATAAGTATCGGAAAGTTATTCGGAATTGCACCTCGGCTGAATGCCGCCAAATCGGATTTCCTCAAATCTTCGGGGAATGCTGACATCCTCCATTTCTCCATGCATGGCCAGCTCGATAGCGAAGATCCTTTAGCTTCATTTCTTGCCTTTCAGCAGAATGCGGTGGACTCCGGCAGATTGACCGTCAGCGATCTCTTGTCGGTTCGCCTTAAACCATACAACTTAGCGTTTCTCGCATCCTGCGACACGAGTAAAGTTCACAACGGTGAAGGACTGATTAGTATTCCTTGGGCACTGCTGGGTTCTGGAAGTTCATCAGTAGTGTCTTCACAGTGGGAAGCGAGTGATCAAGCCGCACAAGCATTCAGCATCGCCTTTTATCGGGAATATCTGGATGGGCGCTCGACCGCTGATGCACTTCAGAATGCAGCAGTTTCTATTATTCGGGATAAATCAGCAGGCTTTCATGAACCCTATTACTGGGCGGCCTTTACGCTTCTGGGTGACTTCCGCTAGTCCCTGGAGTTTACCTGTGCCATCATACGATCGCAATCAAAAGTATTGCGTCGACATGACGACGGGTGATGCCCCAAGCTCAGCAAAGAATCGCGTGGCACTCGCATCGAATCTTCTATCCCTCACCACCGAAGGCAATATTCACTCGATCTCATGTCTCAACAAGGATTTCAGGATTATTTGACTCCGTCGCGCTGTCGAACTATCCCAGCTTGGGTGCGTTTGGCGCTCACAGCGACGCTGCGGAAAGTTCTCGATGAGTCGCTGAATGACGCAAAAGAAGCAGGTCTCCAGAGATCGCCGCCATTTGTTGCGGTAAAGCAACACTCGAATCACTCATGCCGATGCTCTATCTGACTTTATTCAGATTCGTCAGGTTTTTTACGTAGAAAACTTGACACTCAGTAAAGGATTCTGATATAAACTTGTGGTATGAGAAGTGCGTCTTTTGCACATAAGATAAGAAGAAAGATAAAGAGAGCCGGAGTCGACAAACTCTGGACCTACTCCGATTTTTCTTCGATGCCGGTTAATGCAGTTGCCGCAACCCTCAGCCGTCTGGCAAAGGGCGGCATGATAGAACGTGTGCGTAAGGGAATCTACTATGTGCCCAAGCATACACGATTCGGCACCACGTCTGCCGACCCGGTTGAGATCGCAAAAGCAGTGTTTGAAAATAGGGGGATCAAATGGAGATTGAGTGGGCTACCCATGTTCAATAAGCTGGGATTGACGACTCAGATATCGGGCGTTCTCAGCTTCGATATTGATAAGGATACTCGTTCAGTGCGTATTGGGGATAAACACCGAATTAGAGTGGCTGGTGGACGCCGCGTGGAAGACATGTCTTCAGAAGAAAGAGCGGTTCTCGATGCTCTGCGACGCATCAAATCGATACCGGATACGACGCCGACGAGATCAATTTCAAAGATCGTTGACATATTCAAAAGTGATCGTCTGGATTATGGCCGTCTAACGAAATTCGCGAAGTACGAACCTCCCCGTGTAAGGGCGTTGGTCGGCATGATCGGGACAATGTTGGGCAGGTCAACCGAAGAACTCGCTGCTCTACGGGGCACTCTCAATCCGTCCACGACTTATAAGCTTGAAATTTCCGAGATGCTGCCGGAGGCAAAACGCTGGAATATTACATGAAGGAATTCGCTGACGAGCTAGATGACTTCCGAGATCTTGTCCGCATTACAGCGGATCGTACTGGACTTCCGGCCGCCGCCGTGGAAAAGGATTACTACGTCGTCAGAGCACTACGAATCCTAACCGGCGACATGCCCGAGCAGTTCATATTTAAGGGCGGGACAAGCCTTTCCAAAGGCTGGGATCTCATCAAGAGATTCTCGGAAGATATCGACATACTTTTTGTTAACGAAGAGAACGGCACCCGTCTTTCAAAGGGCGAGCTTGACCGGAGAATGAAGAAGGCGGAAGAGATCCTCACTGCGGACCCAAGATTTGAAGGAGAATTCGTAACAAGTAGTAAAGGAGTTCACCGAACGATCCAGCTGAACTATTCGAGCGACTTCGAGCCGGTCGCTTCGATCCCAGCGAAAATATTGGTTGAGATGGGAACTCGAGGCGGGTTGTTTCCGCAAGAAAAGCGAGAGATCACTTCCTATATGTTCGACATCGCCGGGAGCGGGATCGCCGAAGACCTTGAACCCATATCCGTAGACTGCCTCGATTTCAGGCGAACATTCGTCGAAAAGTTATTTACAATCTACGCCGCATTTGAAAAAGACCTTGCGAAAGGCAAGATGCGCCACTACTACGATCTCTATATGCTAACCGAACGGGAGGATGTCGTAGAGTTTATTGGATCAGACGATTTCCAAGAGATTTTTGAGGACGTAAGGGGATTCAGCGAGATCTCCTTCCCGGGTCAAGTCTGTCCGTCGAACAGTTCGTATTCAGAATGGCCCGCCCTATATCCAAACGAAAATAGTCGGGCGGCCATGAACGCGGATTATCGCTCGAATCGCGATTTATTCTTTACCGAACCGCCAACGCTCGATACGATCTTGGAGAAACTCCAAGCGGTTCTTAAATAACAGGTTTGTGACGGGGCAAGGCTTCCAGTCTGACGTATTACTGGGTTTTTGCCTACATTAAGGTCCAAAAGATCAACGATCTCGGCATACCACTTGCACTGCTCCTTAGGGGATGTGAGGAAAGGAATGCAATCGGCAGAAAATTAGTCGTTACGGCAAGGCCACGCACCTTTACGAATAATACAGGACTTTGATTTTCAAATTTCCTAGAACTTTAGTCATGACAACAATAGTGAAAAAACGAATACCCGACATCGCGGCCCTAGTGCCTACAGAGGTCTATGACGCATATTGGCACTTTGCTGCCGAACGTCAGGAGATCTTCGAGCGACGCCGTAGGCGTTTGGCTCCGCCGTGGACAGACGATCCGGTACTTCTAACCAATAAATTTACCAATGTCTATCGTGCGTCCGATCGCATAAGCCAGTACTTGATACGGAACGTTATCTATACGCCGACGCGGTTTAATGCCGACGATACCGTTTTTCGAATATTGCTTTTTAAGATCTTTAACAAGATTGAGACTTGGAAACTTTTGGAACAGGCATGTGGTGTGATCACGATCTCCAATTTTTCTCAAGAACATTTTGGGAGTGTTCTCGAGGCCGCAATGCAACGCGGCGAATCGATTTATTCCGGAGCGTATATCATGCCGACGGGACTTCGCTCCTTACGCCTTGCGCGAAAACATCAAACTCACTTGGCGATATTGCAGATGATGATCGAGACGGAACTCCCGAAGAAAGTAGCCGATGCGAAGAGTTTAGCCGATCTATATGTTCTCCTTCGATCCTACCCGCTCTTAGGAGACTTTCTCGCTTACCAATACGCCATCGATATTAACTATAGCGACGTTACGGGATTTTCCGAGTCGGAGTTTGTGATGCCGGGACCTGGTGCACGAAGCGGTATCAGAAAGTGCTTTTCAACATTTGGCTCATTTAATGAATCCGACATCATCCGAATTGTGACTGAACAACAGGAAATCGAATTCCAAAAAAGAGGGATCGATTTTTCTTATATAGGCGGAAGACCGCTCCAGCAGATAGACATTCAAAACATCTTTTGCGAGATCGACAAATATGCCCGCGTCCAGTTCCCGGATATTTCCGGCAAGCATAATCGCACCAGGATCAAACACCGATTTCACGCCAACCCCACCCCCATCGATTACCTCTACCCGCCGAAATGGAAACTGATTAGGGGATCCCGCTAGAAAAAAATCAAAAAAAGCGCTTGCAATGCAACGAATCATGGGTTATGTTGTTAGATAATCGAACAACAGATGTTCGATAATAAATCCATGAGAAAGTTTCCGAGTAAAGAACTTGACAAGATTTTACGTGATTTTTACATACGTAAGACCAGTTCGCCCCTAAAGCGAAAAAGGACCAAGATCCCGGGCTCGGTTTTCGATATTCAGCCCGAGGTGTCGTCTCAGGAGACAACCCAGATCGTAGTCGAGGTCGAGCCGTTGATGGGATTTAAGGTTAAGACTCGGGACATCATAAAACCTGGAGGATATCGCAACATTGATGAGTTCGTCTCCTACACATTGCCCCGCTTGGAAAGGCTGCACAGTACCCGCTATGGAAGCAGCGCCAGAACGAATACACGTCGAGGAGGGATAAGCGTAAATGTCCGTTAATGAAACCGAACATAAGGACGAATCCGCGGCTGAGCGCGAACTGTTATCTCGGCGACTGCGCGAAGCTCGCGAGTATCTGAACCTCTCTCAGGAGGAGGTCGCAAAACGAGTAGGGATCGCTCGCGCCGCTATTTCGCTGATCGAATCGGGGCAGCGACGGGTTGATGCGTTGGAGTTATCTAAGTTTGCTCGTGTCTACCAGCGACCGGTCAACTATTTTACGAGCGAAAAGGTTGAGGAGGGCGAGCTCCCTGCCGAAGTAGCATTTGCCGCAAGGGCGATCCAGGGATTATCGAAGAATGACCTACAAGAGGTCGCACGGTTTGCGGATTTTCTGCGAACTAGAAAGCAAATGGAGGATGCCGAGTCGTGAACCATCGCGAAGCGATTCTGGAAGCGGTTACCGAGGCTAAGAGGGTCCATAAGAGCCTTGGGAGCGAGGACTTGGTGCGAGCCAAGGGGGGAGGTGTCGACGTGTTCGGCGCGATCCGTTCGCAAAAGATCGAACTTCTCTTTCAACCGCTTCAAAAACTCCTTGGAGGGTATCTTCCGGAGCCCGTACCCGGCATTCTCGTTACGTCGGAGCGAAGTCTTGCAATCCAAAGATTCACCGGGGCGCATGAGTTTGGACACTATGTGCTCAAACACCCGGCAAGCCTCGACTCCAGCGACATCCTTTCGAACGATCCAAAAAGTTTCGCTCGTCACGATCTAAACGAAACGGCAGCAAATGCATTTGCGGGTGACTTTCTGTTGCCCTTCTGGGTCTTTGAGAGCCATGCGGAACGCCAGGGATGGAAGGCTGATAGTTTTATCGATCCACTCGTCGTCTATCAGTTGAGTCTGCGTGTCGGCGCGAGTTTTGAAACAACGACGCGGCAGCTCTTAACGAATGACATCATAGACCGAGCGACGCTGACTAGCTTGCTGAAGGTATCGCCGAAATCTCTCAAGCAGGCATTTCTCGGAGGCCGCGAGCTGGAACACTGGCGTCGTGATGTTTGGTTATTGACCGAGCGAGATCAAGGCACGGTGATCCAAGGGGGCCCGGAAGATATTTTCATTTTTCGGTTAAAACAAAATAGTGGCGCCGGTTATCTATGGAGTTTGGACGATCTTGAGGATCTAGGATTCTCGGTTATGTTCGACACGGTGAACCTACCCGATGCCGATGCCGATGTTATTGTCGGAAGCCCCATCGATAGATTCACAGCTGCGATGGTGACCCATGAGACCACACAGAACGTGACGCTCATCGAGTCTCAGCCGTGGGACCCGGATTCGGTTTCGGAAACGCTAAGCCTTGATTTTGACCTGTTTAGGGAAAAGGGGCAGTCGCAAAATCAACGGAGGGCTATCGCCGCTGGCGTCTAATGTCGATTTCCTCCCTAGCGATCACGGCGGATCTTAGCTCCGATTTTGGTGCGGCCAGATCACAGGGCCAGCGTCCTACTTGCCTCGCCTTTGCGGCAAGTGACTGTCATACCTATGCGGTTGGTAATGGATGTGGCGAGTTGTCGGTCGAGTTTGCCTTTTATCACGCGGTAGAACGCATGGTGGCTAAGGACCGTTCGACCGGAGTAAATTTTGGAGCGATCTCCACAGCACTTGGCGTCGATGGTCAGCCCAAGGAAGAAGGGTGGCCCTACATCCCAGATCTCGGCCCGGATGACGCCTGGTCACCGCCCGTAGCCCCGGGAGATATCTTCCACGGAAAACTGGGTCGGATGTCGGTCGACCTCGGTTCGGTTCGCGACGCACTCGACAAGCGTATTCCCGTCCTGTTGATCATGGATGTAAGCAAGAGTTTTTTTCGACCGGCAACCGGGAAGATCATCAACGCAGCCTCGACGGAAAGGGCAGAAGGAATTCACGCAGTCATCGCCGTGGGGTATGGGAATCTCGATAAAGCTGCCTCTTATCTTGTCCGGAATAGTTGGGGCGAAAAATGGGGCATGAACGGTTACGCGTGGTTGCATGAAGATTACCTGGAACCGAGGCTACGAGTCGCAGGAGTATTCTCGCAAGAGGCACAGACTTTATGATTATGGAAGATATTGTGAAAACGATTGAGGCCTCTACCGCAACTGCCGTTTGGCTTGCGGCGATGGACTATCTGTTCACTCAAAAGGATGAAGAGCGGTACAATCTGACGCTCGCGATTGCAGAACCTACCGTTATTACACCGACTGAAAAGAATGTCCTCGATGTGATCGATGTCGCTTTGCTTAAGGCTAAACTAAGCCCGCTCGCGACAGTCGCGGGAACGATCTTCCCGGCAAATCACTATCTTCGTTCTGGATCGGATGGTGTATACGAGGATTTCCCGAACGACTTCGCATTTGCGGACACGCCCCCGTGGGGCACGTATGCGATGCGGATGTTAAGAATGGTGGGAAGAGAAGGCACAACGATAAACCCGCTCGAGGAGCTTGTCAAAAAGATCAAGAAACGCCCCAGTAACGAGCGCCTTTTTTACGAGATGAATGTCAGCGAACTGAACGATTTCGATCTGCCAATCTACCGAACAGCCCTGGATTACAAACGACGAATGCCTCAGCCGTGTCTCAGCCACCTCTCATTCAAGCTGTTTCCAGAGAACAAGCTCGGGCTTGCCGTAATGTATAGGTCGCACTACTACACCGAAAGAGCCCTCGGAAATCTGTTGGGACTTGGGCAGCTACAGTACTTTGTCGCGACCGAAACCGGTCTGGGTGTCGGACCGCTTGTGTGTCATTCGACACACGCACGTGTCGATACGCACACCGGAATGGGGCTGACCGAGATCAAGGCCCTTGTATCGAAATGCCGAGCGATGCTGGAGGAGGACTAGAAGCCGATTCTCAAAATATCTTGCATTATGGCTATAACGAACAAAATCCGCCCAATAACGCTGGCCGATTATCAGAAGATCGCAAAGCAGACCGATCGGAACAAACGCGAGGGTCTGGGCGGACTGCGTTTTCCTCTCCTCGGTCTTTTCGGCGAGGTCGGATCGCTTCTTAGCGAGCTTAAAAAGAAGCAGCGCGATAAGGAATCGTATTATGCGTATGACACGGCCTTGGTTGAGGAGTTCGGGGATGTTCTCTGGTACTTCACAAACATTGCCGGTCGTGCTGACCTGACTCTCGAGGAACTTGCCGGCCTAGCTTTGGACGAACTGGCGATCGGCGGAAAGACAAGACCATACCGGGTGCGCACCTTCACGGATCTTCAAGGAAAGACCTCACAAACCGGGCCGACAAGCGACGCTCCATTCGAGACCGAGGCCCTGCGGCTTGCCGCAAGGGTCGGAAGCTTACTAGGCGATGTCGACTCGTATGTCCGTAACCGAGAGCTTTTGAAGGGACATTTGGTGGAGATATTCAGATCGATCATCCGATCCGCCGAGGACGCAAACATCCTTATTGACGATATCGTCCGGGCGAACATCGCTAAGGTCACGGGCCGATGGCCGATCGATCGGATTTATACACCGCTCTTTGATGTGAAGATGAAACCTGATGAACAGCTGCCGCGTCGGATCGAGATGCTTATTGAGGAACAGACGGTCAGCGGCAAGACATTCGTTATTCAGAAGTGCAAAGGAATAAAGATAGGCGACCGTCTAACGGATAACAAGACCGAGCAGGATGACTACCGATTTCACGATGTCTTCCACCTCGGCTATGCCGCGGTTCTCGGCTGGTCACCCGTTATCCGCGGACAGTTCCGGGTAAAACGCAAAAGCATCCCGGAGATCGACGAAAATCAAGACGGAGCGCGAGCAGCACTGATCGAGGAAGGTGTGGCAACATGGGTATTCAATCACTCCCTGCGTCTCGACTATTTTGCCGATATCACGGCGCTGGACTTCGCCCTTTTAAAAGCGATAAGGGAGCTCGTTGAAGGTTACGAGGTCGCCGACTGCCCACTCTGGATGTGGGAAAAGGCCATACTCGAAGGATTTAAGGCGTTCAGGTTCCTCCGAGAGCATAGGCGAGCGCTTGTGATCGCGGACCTTAACAAAAGAACATTGGTTGTTCGAAAGATGCACTAGTTTGTGTGTTCATATGATTGTAGGAATTGGGATAGACATCCAAGCAGTAAGCGGCGTCGGACAAAGCCTCGCCGAGCGAGGCGATGCTTGGCTATCTGTGATACTCACCGAACGCGAGATCGAGCATTTGAAAGCGCAATCAAAAGGGATCGAGAGTGTGGCCGGTCGGCTGGCCGCGAAGGAAGCCGCGATAAAGGCCCTTGAGGTGCTTACTACTGATAACGTTGATTGGCTCGACTTTGAAGTGATAAACGCCGGATCGGGAAAACCGGAAATTTTTATCAACGGAAATGCGAAAGGAAAGCTTGATCAACTCGGAGCAACCAATATCTGGTTGTCGATCGCTCACTCGGAGGAATATGCGGTGGCCCAGGTCATCTTGGAAACCGATCGGGGCGTTTAAGCCGCACGTCTCAAATCCGCGATTAGGAACTATATATTCAATGGAAGATCTTATGTCAGAAAAAACATTCAAAGCTCTGGCTGCTGAGGCAGCCGAATCGACAAAGAAGGGCATCGATCTCTTGGTTGAGATCGATGAGCTCCAAACTGTCCTGTCCTTGCAATCGCTATCCAAGGACTCCGAATCGCTCATTCGCGAAATGATCGAGAAGGAAAAACTTGCTGTCGGATTTATCCAGGAAAGCATGACAATTCAAAAAGCCCTTATGGGTAAGCAGCACAAGGCGGTGCAATCCCTTATCGATCGCCTAGGATAAGCTAGAAGAAAAAATCAATGAGCACGCTAAAGTTTGAGAAATTAACCGATGGGGCGATTCTCCCATCACGAGGCAGCCAAGGGGCATGCGGCTTGGACATCCATTCGGCTGAGGCAATACTAATCGGTAGCGGTGAACGAAAAGGTGTTCGGACGGGCTGCTCGGTGGCAATTCCGGATGGATGTTATGGTCGAATCGCACCGCGCTCGGGACTTGCTATTAGACACGGGATCGACACCTTGGCTGGTGTCGTAGATTCTGACTATCGGGGCGAATTAGTGTGCATTCTTATAAATTTTGGCGAAACGCCGTTCGAAATATCGCCTGGCGATCGCATCGCACAGTTGATAATTGAGAAGTTCGCCCGGCTCGAACCGGAATGGTCAGATCACCTCGACACGACTGCGCGAAATGCAGGCGGATTTGGAAGCACGGGGATCTAAACAGCCAAGAGCTATTTCAACGCGACGGCAACGGGGTAAAGTTGGCGATTATATAGTCGGCCCTTTTCTCCAAGAGCGCTGAAAGCTCTTTGACACGACTGAAATTCATATACTTCGCTTGATTCTCGCCTTAGACGAGTGGCGGCCGATTACGACGGGAATTGATCTTGCCTAGTACTGATCTTCACTGGGCGTCGAGTCGCATTTCGCACCTTGCAGGAACGTAGAGTAACGCTAATCAAGTACCCATGTATCGTATTCATTCCTTAGGCTGGAAAGGATTTCAAGATCTCTGCTTAACAATTGTTCGAGAGATACTCGGTCAAACGGTTGAATCGTTCTTGGATACCAACGATGGCGGTCGGGATGGAGCATTCTGTGGGACGTGGAACCAAGCTGGAAACGAAGATCTCTCCGGAAGCTTTGTTATTCAATGCAAGCACACGACGAGTGAGACGGGATCGTTAACGCTTTCGGACCTGACGGACGAGTTGGAAAAGATAAAGAAGCTCCTTCGCCAAGGGCTTTGTGACTCGTACGTAATCTTGACCAACGCGAAAATCTCCGGAGAGAACGCGTCAAAGATTATGGCGACTTTTGAGAATCTGGGGGTCAAACACGTTCGTCTTTTCGGCGCTACATGGATCACGCAGCAGATCATTTTGTCAAAGCGTTTGAGGATGCTCGTACCGCGCGTGTATGGGCTGGGGGACTTAACCCAGATCCTCGACGAAAGGGCTTACCGACAGGCGCAAGCTGTTTTGAATTCGCTCCGAGAAGATCTGGCGAAGGTAGTTATCACCGACGCGTATCGAAAGTCGGCAGATGCTTTGAATGAACATGGATTTGTGCTCCTAATCGGCGAGCCCGCTGCCGGGAAAACAACTATTGCTTCGATGCTATCGATCACTGCAGTAGATCAGTGGAAAGCTTCGCTGATGAAACTGTCTACACCCGAGCAGGTAGCCTCTCATTGGAATCCGGACGAACCGTCGCAGTTCTTCTGGATTGATGACGCCTTCGGAGTCTCTCAATACGAACAAGGCCTCGTTTATGGCTGGAACCGTGTTTTTCCGCAGGTACGGGCGATGCTGGGTAAGGGAGCGAAAGTCGTGATGACATCGCGCGACTACATTTACAACCGTGCCCGAAACGATCTCAAGGACAGTGCGTTCCCGCTTCTCAGCGAAAGCCAAGTGGTCATAGACGTACATAAGCTGACCCAGGAAGAAAAGAAACAAATTCTTTACAATCACCTGAAGTTGGGAAACCAGTCCACAGAGTTTCTCTCAAAGATCAAGCCTTATTTAGAGGATGTGGCCGCGAACCAGGAATTTATTCCAGAGATCGCTCGACGACTCGGCGACAAGCTTTTTACGAAGGACTTATCAATCTCTCCGTATTATCTAAGGATCTTCGTCGAGAAGCGTGAGCAGTTCCTTTTCGATATCCTGAAGAATCTTGATGTTCACAATAAGGCGGCTCTCGCTCTAATCTTCATGAGAAATGATAGGCTCGACAGTCCGATTTTTCTGAGCAATGTAGAGCGTGAAAGTCTCGAACGTCTCGCGAGCAATCTCGGGGAGTGCAGTAGCGGCCTCACGGCAATGAATGGAAGCCTAGTGTTGAACACCCTTACCGAAGTCGCGTCCTACTGGCGCTTT
Source organism: uncultured Chloracidobacterium sp. (assembly GCA_964543865.1). Lineage (GTDB taxonomy): Bacteria > Acidobacteriota > Blastocatellia > Pyrinomonadales > Pyrinomonadaceae > OLB17. Next base: position 79,244 of record CAZIZR010000014.1, on the reverse strand, counting down.
AAACACCCCACTATCAGCGATAGTTTCGGGAGGCTGTTGCTTGGGAGTCTGGAGCTTTTAGGCATCTACCTGCGAGGAACCTCGGATGAAAGATTATTAACTCAGATAACCTGCGGAAACGTCGGTCTCGAAAAAGCGATAGTTGTTCCACAAAATCTTTTTCCCGATGTTCTCGAAAAGCTTGGAAACTATAGATCGAGCAGTGAACGGAAGGAAGCCTGGCGCTCTAGCTGGCTTGCAGCATCGGATCTAGACTATTTCTTAGCGCGGCGATGTTCGAAGGATTTTCTTTCGATGTATATCGAATCGAATCCGGGTATTCTTAAGCGAATCGCCAATCCGGGGCTATATCTTCACGCCTCTTCCGAAATCCAGGTAGCAAAAAAACTTCATGAGCTCGGTTTGCTGCCGGAAGCCACGAGAATCGAGATCGTCGAAAAGGTCAGCAATTACGCGATCGAAGGCGACGATCTTGATGGTTTGAGCGACCTTTCGCTTCGGGAGCTTTTTACCGATTCCGAGTTCGACCTGATGCGCAACCGAGTGAAAGAGGAACTCTTCTCGCATCTGGATGACGTGCGTTACGACACGCAGAACAATTTCTCAAGCGATCAGGCACCTGAGGATCATATGGAGAAATTTCTCGATACCCTAAAGATATTGAGTGAACATTTTGGTGACGATCCAGACCTTGAGTTGAAAATCGCCAAAGAGAGAGAGTCAGTGAATACTTGGATCTCGGACAACCAGATCGACGAACAAAAACGTGACCCGCGCTTCTCGGGTAAAGTTGATTCTGAAGTCAAAAGCCGAGTGGACACTCGGAGCATTTTTGACGATATAGACGTGTGAGTCAAAGTAGCCGCGAATACTTGGAAGATTCGCATCCTTTGTGTTTTCTCTCGATCGAGCCTGCATCGAATTGCCCTATCGCAATCGGTAAATTAATTGGATGGTTGGGTTACGGTCATACAGAGGCATCTCAACCAGCGATTCCAGTGAATTCATCAAGCCTTTTCACGGCCTCGAGCAAAAGCTCGGCGTCGGTTTCTGCATATATATTGGTTATACTCATGTCTGAATGAGCGAACAGATTTTGAACTATTAGAGGATTGGTATTCTTCTTTATCAGTTCACTGGCGAAGTATGTCCTCAAATCGTGAAAATGATAGTTTTCCTCACGAGTTCCATTCGGCTTGTTGATCTTTGCCCTGATGAGAACAGGATGCCAGCGCTTGCGGAAATCGACAATTGGAAATGGTAGTTGTTTATCCGCGATTAGATCCCGTAACACCGATGTTGCGGTTGCATTGATCGGCACTGATCGTGGAGGGCGTCCCTTCGAACCAATCACCCACACCCTTTGATTCTCAAAATCGATCACCTCCTCATTCAAAGCCAATAACTGGCCCCGGCGCAACGGCATGTTGACCGCCAACTGAACAAGCCTGTAAAGTAGCTGATCGGATTCAAGTTCCTTCCACAGGGCATTCTTCTGCTCGGTCGTAAGTAGGCGCTTCCTTGGCGGTGGTTCTGGTAAGGCCTTCACATATTGCATTGGATTGCGATCAAGAACGTCCTCTTCGCAAGCGAGACTGAAGATTTTCGACAAAGTCGACATAATCCTATTAATTGAGGAAGAAGATATCGAACTTTTCTTTTTTCGCTGGTTTTTTCCGTACTGAAGTTTATTCCTGCAATCGCGACAATCCTGTGGCGTAATGGTGTGCAGAGGTTGATCCTTTAGGTGTTTCAAAAGAAGTCTTATGTAAAGATTCTTCGCTCCCTTATTGACGTTGTTTTGCTCTACATATTTTCGATAGGTTGTTTCTACAAAGTCTCCAAAGGTTACAGTTGTATCTGCTTGTCCGAATGATCTGTCGAAGAGTTGCTTGACCAGTTGTCGCTCGGCGAGTTCCGCTTCTTCCTTAGTACGGGCTGTCGGAATAACCTGATGAATGGTCTTATGCCCTTTAACCCGTCTGTATACCCACCAACGAGCTGCCGCATACGCCGGATGCTTAGCGTTTATCCGCTTACCGTTATATTTCTTAAAAACTGACATACGCTTAGTAATTCGCTAACCAGGCATCCACTTCAGTTCTGTTGAAAGTTGGCCGGCCCACTCCGTGAAATGGAAGGCCATTTTTCCTCATCCATCGATTGATCGTTGCTCCCGATTTCTTCAAATACTTCGCAACTTCGGACTTCGTCATGATCTGCGGCGGCTGAGATGAATGTATAGCTTTTTCGATGGCCCCCGCGACGGAGGTGTCGATCAAGCGAATCAGCTCTTCTTTTTCTATCGTGATAATTTCAACCATTTCCTGAACCTCCGATCACCAGTTGGCAAAAAATGTGCCTCGCCAAAAAGCCATGAAAATAGACAGCATCGGCCATAAAAGTCGCGAAAACGCGCCATTCGGCGCAGTTTTGCACCACACAAAGGATGTTTATAAACCAGCCTGATCAGGAGTGATGATCTTTGAGAGTTTTGAGCGGAAAAAGGATGACAAAAAGAATACTGCAACCAACCTGCAACCAAGTCAAAAAAATGGGGCTTCCAGCAATCGCTGAAAGCCCCATGTTTATTGGTCGGGACGACAAGATTTGAACTTGCGACCTCTCGCACCCCAAGCGAACGCGCTACCAGACTGCGCTACGTCCCGAAAAACCAAATTTTAAGAGTAATTTTACGGCGGAAGATTGTCAAACCTGACGGTTTATTGCGACGCTCGAGGCTTGTTCAGCATCTCACGCAGCTCAAGCAAATGTGCGGCAAGTAATTTGAGAGCGTCGCGTTGATCGCCTGAAAATTCTGCTGCGGTCGCGACCTGTCTTGGTGTTGGCTCAAAATCAAATAAAGTTGGAGCTTGCGGATCGTCTGCACGGGTTTCCGAAACGGATGTTGTCTCGGAGGCCGGTTTGGGCTTATTGCCCTCACGAGCTTCGCTTTGGAGCTTTTTGCGGGCTCCCGCGATGGTGAACATCTCGTTATAGAGCAGTTGTTTGATCCGCAAGGCCACCTCGACATCACGACGCCGGTAGCTGCGTTGGCCTGATTTATTCTTTTGCGGCGACAGTACCGAGAACTCAGTTTCCCAATATCTCAGGACGTGTGCCTGTACGCCGACGAGGTCGCAGACCTCGCCTATTTTGAAGTAGATTTTCTCAGGTATTACAACAGGTTCTTGTGCCATCATGCGTCCGGGTGTGTTAAAGTTTCTTGTAAGTCAGTAGCGGTTATTCTATGCATTTAGGGCACTTGTGTCAACAGCAATTAGTATGGTGAGCGAATTTGAGTTTATCGACCGCATTAAGTCCAAATACACTCTGCATCGCATCGGCGATGACTGTGCCGTCCTGCCAAAGGACGCCGAAAACGATCTGCTTGTAACCGCCGATATGTTGGTCGAGGACATAGATTTCCGCCTCGATTGGACCACCCCCGAGTTCATAGGCCACAAAGCCCTCGCCGTTTCCCTATCAGATATTGCGGCAATGGGCGGAACTCCGAAATGGGCAATGCTGACCATTGGTATCCCTAAAGATCTCTGGAACACTGATTTTACCGACAGATTTTATGATGGCTGGTTTGCTCTGGCATCAGAATTTGGCGTGGAACTCGTCGGTGGTGATGTATCAAAAGTGCCGGATAAGTTGGCTATCGACTCGATCGTCGGTGGTGAATGTGCAAAAGGGAATGCCGTTTTGCGCTCAACAGCAAAACCCGGTGACGCTGTGTTCGTGACGGGAACACTTGGCGGTGCGGCTGGCGGGCTCAAATTGCTTGAAAATGGTGTACGAATTGATGATTCGCTACCAAAGGAACAGCTCGATCTGGCATTAAAACAGCTTCAACCCCGGCCTCAACTAACAATGTCTAACTCATTGCATTTATTGGGCATAGCAACTTCGATGGTAGATGTGAGTGATGGCCTGTCTTCGGACCTCGCTCACATATGCTCAGGAAGTGGCGTTGGAGCCAAGATCGAACAGTCGCGTCTGCCTGTTGAGCCGCTTCTTGCGGCAAATTTCCCTGCTGACGAATGTCTCCACATGGCTATCAATGGCGGTGAGGATCTGGGGCTGCTTTTTACTGTGGATAAAAAAAATATTTCACTGCTAGATTCCCTGCCCGTCACGCACATCGGTGAGATAACCGCAAATGTTGGGGCCATTGAGCTTATATCTGACGGCAAGACGACGATATTAATGCCAAAAGGCTATCGACATTTTTAGGTTTTTCCCCTTCAAAACAAAAAATTCTCAAAAAAATGCTTGACAAGCATTTTTGACCTGTGCCAATATTGCGACTTCCTCGAAATGCGAGGGAATATTTTTGGAGATAATTTTGATGCTACGAAATTTAGAACATAGATTTGCAACATTTGCAGTCCTCGGCGGCCGTATCGATACGCGGCAGGCCTCGGATCGAAATGCAGCAATATGTCTGTGTATGGACAGCATGAATTATCAGCCCAAATCGGCGGGGACGAACCGTCTGGAACAACTAGATTGATACTGCGGGAGCGGCGTTCCCGCTCCCGAAACATCAAACGGACGGCACAAAAACGGTGCCTGACAAGATTTTTAGGAGCGGTTACGCCGGGATCATTGGAAGATCTCAGAGTAGCCGCTCCTTTTACTTTTGATGTTTGACAACTGAATAGCCGTAAAACAGTGGTCGGTGGCTGGTTGTCAGTGGTCAGTTTGAAGAAAATTCTTCTCTGACAACTGACGACTGGCCACTGACAACTACACATGGAGACGTAGCTCAATGGAATTAGAGCAGCTCGCTACGAACGAGCAGGTTGTAGGTTCGAGTCCTACCGTTTTCACCAATATTTTTTCGGGGTCGTCCAATTGGCAGGACGTCTGGCTTTGGACTAGGAAATACAGGTTCGAGCCCTGTCCCCGAAGCCAAAAAACAATAGATATCACAACAGGGCGTTCCGCAGAGGCTAGACGGGCTTGTCTTGGGAACAAGTATTCGCAGGTTCAAATCCTGCCGCCCTGACCAACACATTTCACACACTCGTGGCCAAATCGGCAAAGGCGTATGTCTTAGAAACAGAAAAGTGAGAGTTCAAATCTCTCCGCGTTTACCAATTCCTGCGGGTATCGCCAAGCGGCCTAAGGCGGCGGTTTGCAGAACCGCTAATCTCCGGTTCAAATCCGGATGCCCGCTCCAAGCCTCCACGTGGTTCGTAGCTCAATCGGCAGAGCACCTCGCTGTGGACGAGGCGGTTGTCGGTTCAAATCCGATCGATCCACCCACCGGGGCCGTGGCAGAAAGGCGTATGCACTTCGCTGTCGACGAAGACGATGACGGTTCGAATCCGTTCGGTCCCGCCAATTTCAACAATGGACGTTTAGCTGAGACAGATCAGCGTCGGTCTGAAGAGCCGAAGAGCTTGGTCCGGTACCAAGAGCGTCCACCACTTTCAAATATCAAAAGGAGACAAAACTATGTTTGCACTAAATAGTCCAACGGACTTTACATCGCAGGCGACGTGAATTTTCAGCTTTTCATAATTGCTGAAAAAACGCGTTCGTCTAATCAGTATTTTTCAGCAAATTATTTATGAGGAAAAGAAAATGAGCAAGAAATACCACGTTCGGGAACGAATATTCCTGAACTTGAAACCCGAAATGCGGGCTTACGTCATCGCTGTCGTTGAGGACACTCGCGACTCGACGCACTGCTGCGACGAGCATAGCAAGGCGGCGAGATCGTTTTTGAATTAGCGTCGTGCTATGACGAGATCTACCTGCATTTTGATATGTCATCGGCGTCCGAACGCGAAAATAGTCTTCACAAAGCGACTAAACTCGCTGAGGTCGTCAATGCGTTTCGTGACGCGATCGTAGAAGAGATCGCTATCATCAACGAACGTCAGACTGTACAACAGCACACACGGGCCGCAGCCGCGGTTCACTAATGTTCCCACGGCGCAACCGGCCGCTCTACCGTGAGGGCGGCCGGCTACGGTCAACTTTACAAAGTCTTACCAATACAAACGCGGTTTCCGGACCGGCGAGGGCATGGCGGCGGGTAGACAATTTCTGTCTCTTCGTTTTAACAAACTCGCTCGCCTCGATGCCTGTCGATGCCGTCCGGGACTCGCGTTTGCCTCACATATTGTTTTGATCCCGAATTTCAAATTTGAAATCTGGGATCTCAAACAGTACCGATCGGTGGCCAAGCTGGTTAAGGCACTCGCCTTTTAAGCGAGGGATGCGCGGGTTCGATCCCCGCCCGATCGACCATTTTTTCGTTGGCAGGTAACTCAGTTGGTAGAGTGTCGGTCTGTTAAGCCGAACGTCGCGGGTTCGAGTCCCGCCCTGTCAGCCAAATTTTCGAATAACATTTAGATCAAAATAGGAGGATTTTATGCCACATAACAAACTAAACATAAGCGGGGGGACGGCTGACGTCCTCTCATGGGTGACACATTCGCTCTCATCGGATGAGACGGATATGCTTCGCGACGTTTCGCGTCTGCCGTGTCTTTTCAAACACGTCGCACTCATGCCTGATGCTCATCTCGGACGCGGTTCGATGGTCGGCTCGGTCATTGCGACCAAAGATGCCGTTATTCCCGCTACAGTCGGTGTGGATATCGGCTGCGGTATGATGGCGGTCAAGACGCCGTTCAAGAGCGGGATTCTCGATCGAAAGCTCAAAGAATTTCGCCACGAGATCGAGCGAGCGATCCCTGTTGGATTCAACGACCACAAAGAACCGGTTGATGAATCGCTCGCCTGGAACCGTTGGTCAGAATTTGATCAGCTTCACCCGGGCGTGCAGGACCGCAAACGCAAGGCGATGAAGCAGCTCGGAACACTCGGCGGCGGCAATCACTTTATCGAGGTCTGCCTCGATACCGATGACAACGTCTGGCTGATGCTGCATTCGGGTTCGCGAAACATCGGTAACGAGGTCGCGACGCGTCACATCGCCACGGCGAGATCGCTGCACGACCTTAATACGCTGCCTTCGCCCGACCTAGCTTATTTCGTCAAGGAAACGCCTGAATTTAAGGCGTACTGGCACGATCTGGCTTGGGCGCAGGAGTATGCGATGAAAAACCGCGAGATCATGATGACCCGACTTGTTCGCTCATTCAACCGAATGTTCAACGATCAGGAAGAGTGGGATCCGGAGATCACGGTCAATTGTCACCACAATTACGTCGCGGTCGAGGAGCATTTTGGCGATGAGGTGTACGTTACCCGAAAGGGTGCGATCAACGCCGAAGCGGGACGCTACGGTATTATCCCGGGCTCGATGGGAGCAAAATCTTTCATCATTGAGGGCCTTGGAAATCCGAATGCGTTCAATTCATGCTCACATGGTGCGGGCCGTAAAATGTCACGTACCAAAGCAAAAGCACGGTTTACCCGTGACGATCTCGAAGCCCAAACCAAAGGCGTCGAGTGCCGCAAAGACAAAGCCGTCATTGACGAGATCCCCGGTGCCTACAAAGACATCGAGGAAGTCATGCGGGCACAAGACGACCTGGTCAAAGTGGTCGCTGAGATCAAACAGGTGATCTGTGTTAAAGGCTAAGCTTCGGAGGTCGCGGATCCTCGCGATCTCCGAACATTTAGTTATACTTATGACCGTGCGAATCAAAAAATTTAGTTGTATCAGGTGCGGCGGGCCAAAGGTTAATCCGTATTTTATGCCGTACATTATGTGTGACTTTTGCGGATCGCTAACGGATATTGATTTTACAGTTGGGATGGAGAAATGGAACGAATCAACGTTCAACCAGGTCTGGTACACGGTCAAAAAGATGATGTACGTCAATAACGCCCAAAACGCTCTTGCGAGAGGCGATAAGGACGCATACTATCTCGGCCAGCTCGAATATTGGGATTTTTACTATAAAACTTTCCCCGTGTATCTGCCCCCAACGGCTGCCGATCCAAAAGTTTACAAAACATATATCCAAGTCTGTGCCGAATCCAGCACCGTGACCGCTTTTGAGACAAAATGGCAAACATATGGTGCGGAACAACAAGCTTTGCAGGCAAAAGTGCAACTGCGGCTCGTCAACGGCCAGCAAAAGGCTGACCCGGAGGCCTTTTTCAAATTAGCGGAATTTTTTGTTGGCATTACCAAAGAAGGAATGCGTGCGTTTTATGAAAATCCGCGCTACGAGATCATGCATACCGTGCTGCCGCAGACGGTGCATATGAAAATGCGGACATCCATGTTCGCTCAGGCGTGGCTTCCCTATCTGACTGATGAAGATGTGGATCGGTTGCTAAAACTGCTTGGGTTTTCAAACGAATACGTGGAGATCGAACAGCCGCCGGGGCATTATCTGGGTTGCGGATCGTGCAAAGCACAGGTTTTCGCGCCGGACGGATCGTATCGAGTTTATTGCGAAAAATGTCATACGACGACCGCCGTTAGATCGTCGTTTTTCTGTTCCGGATGTGGCGGGCAAAATAACGTTCCGGACGATCCTTCGCAACCCACGACATGCGAACGGTGCGGCACGACAAACCGTCTGATCCAGCCCCTTTTTGGCTGATCTAGGCAACATATTGTTTTACATAAACCATACGCAACTAAATATAGTGCTTGCGTTTGGCGATTTTTGATATTAAATTACATACAGAAAAATAGGAGGAGAGAGAATTGCTAGCAGGACGAGTTTTACTTTTGAACTTTTCTTACGAGCCGCTGGGCACCGTCGGTGTTGCTCGTGCCGTATGTTTATGGTTTCGCGGCGCGATCTTTGTCGAAGAAAATGACGGCGATAATGTGCTTCACTCGCCTTCGACAGAGTTTCCGGTGCCGTCGGTTATCCGGCTGCGTAATTACATACATCTGCGTCGAAATAACCGTGAAACGACGATGAAACGTGCGCGGATCTATATTCGCGACCGCTATCGCTGTCAGTATTGCGGTGAGCATCGGCACGCAAAAGATCTGACCTTGGATCATATCTTCCCGCGTGCACAGGGCGGTGAAAGCACACCGCAAAATTTGGTCACGGCATGTGTCAAATGCAACCAGCGTAAAGGGAACCGCACGCCGGAACAGGCTCGCATGCCGTTGCTAACGTCGCAAAAGTTGCTGCGATTGGGGCTCGATCACGTGCTGCTTTGCCATTACGCAGAAAACCGTCCCGAATGGCGTAAGTATCTGTTTATGGACGACATTGACGACGAGGCCAAGATAATGGCAGCGTAGTTGTAGGAGTTTTCGAACCATGGATTGCGGCTTGATGAATAATCAGGCCGCATTTATTTTTTTGGTCCGGTCCGGACCAAGTGGATCAAGGTGGACCAGGGTGGACCAAGCTTTTGGCGGAGTAGTTTAAATGGATAAAATCCCGGCCTCATAAGCCGAAGACTACAGGTTCAAATCCTGTCTCCGCAACCAAATTAGTAGTTTAGCCACCGAGATCACAGAGAGCATTGAGATAGAATAAATTTTCGTCTCAATATTCTGCGTGATCTATGTGCAAAATTCTTACGGCTATTCAGTTTTTGGTGAATAATATGAGATACAAAGATGAAAAAGAGATCGCCGAGGTGGTCCGCACGTTTGAAGATGCAACGATCAGCCGCGACGCGTGGAAACACGCCGAACATCTGACCGTTGCGCTTCATTACCTGTTGCTCCACGATACGGAAACGGCGACGGCGAAAATGCGCGACGGAATATTTAAGCTGTTAACGAAAGGCTTTGACGTTGATCTGAATAAGGAAATGCCCTATCACGAAACGCTGACCATATTCTGGATGCGGACCGTAGCGGATTTTAGCGCGTCGAAAAACGAGTCTTCGCTTTTAGACATGGCCAATGAATTGGTCTCGACATACGACAAAGACTATCCGCTAAACTTTTACAGTCGGGAATTTTTGTTTTCTGATAAGGCGAGGGCCGCGTTTGTCGAGGGCGATCTCAAAAGTGGCCAATCGAGTGAATTAGGCTAAGATACTTATTACGCCCTTATTACTTTGCGGGCTTCTGCAATTATATGCTCAGATTTTTTAACACTTTGTCGCGTCAGGTCGAGGAATTTCAGCCCATCGAATCGGGCAAGGTGCGGATGTATATCTGCGGGCCGACGGTTTGGAATTTTGCTCATATCGGCAATTTTCGGACGTTTATCTTTGGCGATATTTTGCGGCGTTATCTGAAATTTAGGGGTTACGAGCTGACGCATGTGATGAATCTGACCGACATCGACGACCGCATCATAAACGAGGCTGCTGCCAGAAATATCTCGATCGACGAATTTACCGAACCATACGCTCAGTATTTTCTTGAGGATTTTGATGCTCTTGGGAATGAGCGGCCCGAGATCATACCGCGGGCGACGCATCATATCGCGGAGATGATCGATATTATCTCGACGCTGCTTGAAAACGGCCACGCATACAAATCTGACGGCTCGATCTATTATCGCATCACGGCGTTTCCAGAATACGGCAAGCTTTCAAAGATCAATTTTTCAGGTAACCGCGACGGCGGGTCGGAACGTATCGACACCGATAAATATGACAAAGAAGATGCCCGCGATTTTGCTTTGTGGAAAATCGTAGGCGAGGACGAGCAGCCGGGCTGGGACGCTCCGTTTGGCCGAGGCCGTCCGGGTTGGCATATCGAGTGCTCCGCGATGGCGATGAAGTATCTCGGCGAGACCTTTGACCTGCATGCGGGCGGTCAGGACCTGCAGTTTCCGCATCACGAGAATGAGATCGCTCAATCCGAAGGTGCTACCGGAAAACAGTTTGCCAAGTACTGGATCCATAGCGAGTTCCTCAAGATCGACGACGTTACGATGTCCAAATCAAAGGGCAATTTCTTTACGTTTCGCGATCTGACGGCACAAGGTTATTCGCCGCTTGCGATCAGATATTTGCTGCTGTCGGTTCCTTATCGCAAACAACTCAATTTTACATTTGAGGGGCTGCAAGGTGCCGAATCTACAACAGAGCGTTTGCGCAATTTCCGCTCGCTTGTAAAGGAAAGCAGCGGCACTGGCGATGAAAAAAACGCGGTCGAGCTGGTAATGGTCGCTTTGAAGAAGTTTGAGGCCGCGATGGACGACGATCTGAATACTGCCGCCGCTCTGGCCGCAGTTCATGACATGGTCCGTGAAGTGAACACGACTATGGCAGAGCGGTCATTATCAGCGGATGAAAAGGATGCGGTTTTGGATGCTGTTACTAAATTTGACGCCGTCCTCGGTATCTTTGGTGCAGAGACCTCGGAGATCCTCGATGATGATATAGAAAAACTTATCGAGGAACGGCAAACGGCACGTGCGAACCGCGACTTTGCCCGCTCGGATGAGATCCGCGATCTGCTGGCTGAGCAAGGTATCGTTTTAGAGGATACAAAAGATGGCGTTAGGTGGAAACGAAAATAGGTAGATCTATTTTTCCAGCAGAATTAGAAAAGCATTTTCGCCGTAGGCTACAAATACCTCGCTTTTAGACATACGATAGCCGCGATCGATAAATGCCTTTAACGGCTGTTGCTGCACGTCAATGCGGCTGCCGCGATAGGCTATCCAAATACTTTGGTCGGTTACCTCGTTGACGTCGATAGTCTTTACACCGTCAAAACCCCGCGGAAGAAAAAATCCGAGGTCTTCGACTCCATCGTTGCGTATCTTCGCAACTTCGGGCGGTGAATCTCTATTTTCCAGGGCAAACCAAAAATGATAGGCGATGAGGTCTTCGAAAACGTAGATCTTTGCCGGTTTTTCATTCGCCGCCTGAACCGCAAACGGCTCCCACGCACACCACGAAACCTGCGGGGCAGGCCGCTGCCACGCCAGCACGAAGGCATACGCCGTTAAAACAACGATGCCGGTCGAGAAACCGATCCTTAGACGTTGGGACGAGATCTTTGTCAAAGAAATGGCGACAAGGATCGCGAACGGTGTAAAGATAGCGATGAGATGCCTCGTTCCCCACACGGAGTGAGGGAAGATCCAGCTTCCGGCAAATGCAGCGACGACAGGAAACGCGATAAACAGCACTAACAGATCGGCTACCTGCTTTTCCATCGCGTCAAAGCGTCCTCTTTGCGACAGATAAATGCCAATTGCGATTCCTGAGATCAGCAAAAGCGGAACAGAAATGCTATACAGCGACATCGAGTCGGTCGTTGTCGGCGGCGAATAGAAAGGTTCGACAAGGTTGAACGCCAGTTTTGTCAGATCATAAGCACCCGGACGCGGTGTGCGGCCAATATTCTGTGTAAGTCCGGTGCCGGTTTTGGCGGCAACCCAGACCGCGTACATCCACGGCAGAAAACTCAACAAAGTAACAGCGGTCATCACGACCGCTCGCCGCCACTTAATACGCTGAAAAATTAGTATCGCGGTGACCTCGCTGCCGACGACCAGCCAGCCGAAATAGTGGGTATAGACAAGTAGTACGTTGATGATAACAAGCGGGACAAAACTCTTGCCCTTAAAAAAATATCTGGCAAAAAGCCACATCGAAAACAGAGCAAGGCACTCCATCATCGTGTACATTCTCACCTCTTGAGAATACTTTAACAAAATGCCGTTAAATGTAAGCAGACAAAGGCAGATAAGCAGCACACGTTTGTTTTGTTTCAGCTCACGCAGAAACAAAACAAGGGGGAAAATTGAAAAAACAGCAAAGACTAGGGGAAACGATCTGACCCACAATATACTCTCGCCGCCGATGGCGATCCAGAGCTTTAGGGGTACATAAAACAGCGGCGGGTGTATCAGATCGAGGGCGACAAATTGGAGCAGCCCGTCCCACGAGTGTTTTGCCGCGTGAATGCTAAAGATCTCGTCAAACCAGAGGCAATGATCCGTTAAACGCCAAAGCCGGACGGCGACATAAAGCGCGATGACAGCCACCAACGCTATCATTTCTAACGGGCGCTTTTTTGTCATGTTATAGCGTTATGCCCGGGCAGAGTTGACCGCCTATGCTGGTGTAAAACAGCTCGACTTCTCTAGACGTATGCGTTTCTCGGCAGTACGCGAGACAGCGGTCGTAGGGTTTTGAATAGATGTGGATGCTGACGGCACGTTCGTTGTATTCGGGTAGATTGCGCACTTGGTGGATCGGTTCTTCGAGTTCGACCTTTGCGGCGAGACAATCCGACAGCTCAAACGAATCGGTTTCGATCAGTCGGCAAAACGAGCTGGATTCGTCAGATTCGACAACGGCAAAGTTTTGGCCTTGCAGACGTCCGACCGGCACCATCATCCAGCATTTTTGGTCCCAATGATTGTGCACCTGCGAGACTTGGCCCTTTTCCCAACAGATCGCCATCACCTCGAATCGCGGGTCCTTGTAGATCAGATTGCGTGTGTAATAACGAGGGCTCCAGTGAAAGTACCGCGTGATCGAATCGACATCGACTGGGTTTTCGCCGAGAAAATCGTACACATTTTGGCATGAAAAATCGTCGTCCGATATTCCCCGCAGCCCGTCAATAAGTTTGTTTATATGCACCATCGATATTGAGTATTTCGGAGTAATTGTAGCAAAAACTACAGTCTTATAACACTCCGTTATATTGGATACGCTGACGAGGCGAAAATGTGCATTTACCGTCATTAAGAGCGTTTCCCGTATCAGTACAACACGGCGTATTTCGTGAGCAGACAAAGCCGTCTTTTAACATTCGGCCGAGCACATTCTGACCGATCCCCGACGGATGAAAACAGTCGCAACATGAGATCTCGGACGAGTTGAAACGATAATTCCAGGGGGCGTCGCTTTGAACAAACGTTGTTCCGGCGGCTTTGACGCCACCACCGACCGTCTGGCCGCCCACGATCACTATCGGTGAAGAACCAAAATCTGGAATAGCGGCATACTCCGCCGTTACTCTGATAAGAATGTCGCGATATGCCTTTAATGTCGTGTAGGAATCAATGATCCGCGTGTTTGAACAATCCCGCGTCAGCGAACCACAAATATTGACGACGCCCCACAAAAAGCTGCACGAACCGACAAGCTGGCAGTTAGATTTACTGCCAAAATTGCACAGCTGCGACACACGCACGGGCGACACGACTCCGATGCGTGTGTTGCCGATCAGCATCAATGTATCGAGGCCTTTGCGAAGCTCACGTTCGAACGATTCGGGGCGTGTTTTGCAATAATTTGTCGGGTCGAGGTCGGTGCTCGAGCAGGAAGCATTTGCCTTGGCGATCGTGCCCGAACAATTGTCGTTATGGCCGAGAAACACAACGGCAAGCCGATTTCCCGTTTGTGCCGACAGATACGTGCGTATACTACCGGCCTGTGACGCAAAATTGCCAACAAGCGTCGCACCGGAGGCCGCATGATTTGGTGTGGGCGCCAAAACGCTCGACGACGTCTGGCATTCGAGCCGTTCGAGCAGGCTAAAGACGCCCTCGCTGCCCGCCCCGCAGAGATTCGCCCCGTGCGTGTCGCTGGTGATCCAATTGTAATTTTCCTGATCGCCGTTCGAGCACGGAAAGCCGCTGCTCGCGTTAAACCCTTTGGAAATACTGTCGCCCGCGACATCGATCGCCTGAATACTAAGCTGCGCGGTCGCCGTCGAGGCAAGGACAACAAAGCAGAGTAGAGTTGTGATCAGAAACCGCATCATCGTGACCGTTGATTATTGCAAGCCTTGTTTGAGAAAGCCGATAAATTCGTCCTCGCTCCGGGTCAGTCCCGGAAAGCTCGCAATTGTTTTTCCGTTTGCATCCACAATAGCATAAAACGGTAGTGCAACGGTGCCAAACATATCCTGCTCCATCTGTTGCTGACGCGCGTAGATCTCGCCGTCCCCGTCGGTGTAGAGGCTGACGAGCACAAATCTCTCCATCTCAGCCTTTACCGCCGGCTGAACGAACATATTCGCCTCCATCCAGCGGCAATTTGTGCAGGTGTAGCCCGTAAAATCAATAAAGACGCGCTTGTTTTCCGCCTTTGCCCGCTGCAATGCCGCTTCGTAATTGTTACTCAGCCATTGCAATTCTTCGTGGCGGTTGCCGAGGACGTTGAAAATGGAATCTTTATTTTTCGGCGGCAGAAATGATTCGAGCTCGCCAAGTTTGCGGCCGAGCACGCCCGTCGTCAGATAGACGCAAAGCGCCAAAAATACAACCGCAAAAAAGATACGCAGCGGCGTGATCTTTTTGATCGGCGAATCGTGTCTGAATTTAAATAGTCCGAGAATATAAGTGACAATGCCGAGGCCGAGCACGACCCAGATTATCAGAACGACCTCGCGGGTAAAGATCTTGCCGTAGTTTAGAGCACCGCTTGAACTGAGGCCCGCGCCCCAAACGAGATCGACGTTTGAGAGAAATTTCATCGCGGCTGCGACCTCGAGAAAGCCCATGACGACCTTGACCGAATTGAGCCAGCCGCCCGAGCGCGGCAGCAACGAGAGCAGCTTTGGGACCGTCGCGAGCAGGAAAAACGGCAGGGCGAACACGGTCGAGAATACGAGCATTCCGAGCAGAGGCATTTTCCAGTCGCCTTGTGCAGTCGAAACGAGCAAGGTTCCGATAAATGGCGATGTGCAGGTAAATGATGTGAGCGTGAATGTCAGCCCCATCAGCAAAGCCCCGAGATACGCGCTGCCCTTGCCCTCTTCGGTACGGGTGATCTTGTCGAGCTTGGTCAAAACCGACGCGGGTATCGAGATCTCGTAAAAGCCGAAAAGATTAAATGCAAAAAACAGAAAGATCGCTCCTATAACGAGATTGACCCACGGATTTGCCGCAAACAGATTGATGCCAGCCGCTCCAAAAGCCACAGCAAGCAGCATCCCCAACAGAGAAAATGTTGCGATTATACCGGCGGAATAGACGGTTGCCAGTTTGATCGTTTTCGAGCGGTCGCCGTCAGAATGTTTCATAAAATATGAAACGGTGATCGGGATCATCGGAAAAACGCACGGCGTGAGCAGTGAGATCGCACCAAAAGTAACCGCAAGCCAGATAAACGCCCAGAGATCAATTGGAGGTTGATCGTTGGTTTGGGCATTGTTTGTGGTTGGCTGATCCGTGTTGGCAGGCAGGTCAAAGACGCGTTTTACATCTTCGGTTCCGGCAAACGTCACCTTTACCGTTTTTGGAGGCAGACAGGTCGAATCGGTACAGACCTGATACCTAATATTAAGTGCGAGATCATCTACGTTTACTGCTTTGAGCGGTTTGATAGCTAAATCAAACGTTGCTTCACCGTCAAAAAACTTTGTGTCGATCTTAAAATTTTCGTCGAATTTGGTGATCGGCTTTGGCGAGGTAACCTTGCCGTCGATTGCAAATGTATCGGCTGCGGCTGATGTGATAGTCGTCGGCAACGGCCCGCCTTCGGGTTGTTCGACTGCATAGAGGTGCCAAGGTGCTTCGATCTTCGCTTTCAGCCGTGCCTTGAATGTTTTGCCGACGGGGGCAGGCTTTCCCTTTGATTCAGACTCAAGCGTCCACGAAACCGGGTTTTGGGCAACGGCACCCAAAGCACTCAGCACAACCACGATAAAGGTAAATACAAAGGCTCGCTTCATAGGCTAGGCAACACAAAGAGACTATATCATTTTCGCAAATCCGGCTGTAGAGTGGAGCCAATATTTTGCACAAACCAACTCGCTCCCTTATAATACTCGTTTCGCTTCGCTTTATTCGATTATTGCCAGAACATTAGGCACGGAGGATTTGATTTTGTCCAAAGCAGCAACTCGCCAAAAGCCCGCGGCCAAGACCGCCAAAGTCTCGACTAACGGGACAGGCAAGGCTCAAGGTTTTACAGATTTTGTCGAGGTCGAACAGGCCAAGGCCGAATACGTCAAACGCCGGACTTCGCAGCTCGCGGCCATCAAGAAAACTGATAAAAAGCTTTTGCGTGAAATGCTCTATCAGATGGTGCTCGGGCGTATTTTCGAAGAAAAATGTGCCGAGGTCTATCGAATGGGCAAGATCGGCGGTTTTTGTCACCTTTATATTGGTCAAGAGGCCATCGGCGTCGGCACGATGATGGCTCTTGAGAAAACCGATATGGTCATCACCGCCTATCGCGATCACGTGCAGGCAATGATCAAAGGCATGACGCCGGAGAGCGTGATGGCCGAGCTTTACGGTAAAGAAGGCGGATGCGTCGGCGGCAAAGGCGGTTCGATGCACATGTTTTCTAAGGATCTTGAGTTTTACGGCGGACACGGCATCGTCGGCGGCCAGATAGGCGTCGGAACCGGCATGGCCTACGCCGCAAAATACAAAAATACCGGCCAGGTGACGCTTTGCTTTTTTGGCGAAGCCGCAGTCAATCAGGGCATCTTTCACGAATCGCTCAATATGGCCCAGCTCTGGAAACTGCCGTGCATCTACATCTGCGAAAACAATCAATACGGGATGGGCACATCGCAAAAACGGGCGATGTCATCGAGAAGCATCGCCAAAAAAGCCGAGGCTTTTGAGATGGCGAACGAGTTTGTTGACGGCATGGATGTTATGGCGGTTCGCGATGCGACGTTGCGTGCTATCGCGCGTGCCCGCAAAGACGGTTCGCCGACGCTGCTTGAGATCAGGGCTTATCGTTACATGGGCCACTCGATGTCGGACCCTGGAAATTACCGCACGCGTGACGAGATCCTAAAATATCAGGAACGCGACCCGATCGTGCTGTTCAAAGACAGCCTTAAAGCGGCAAAAGTATTGACCGACAAGGATTTTGAAAAGATCAATCAGGAAGCGATCGAAGCTGTTGACCGTGCCGTTGCATTTGCGGACGAGAGTCCGTATCCGGCGGAGAGCGAGCTTTTCACAGACGTATTAGCATAAATTTATGGCGTTACTAACGATACGCGATGCTCTAAACGAAGCATTGCGCGAAGAAATTTTGCGGGACGAAAATGTCTTTGTCATGGGCGAAGAGGTCGCTGAATATGACGGAGCGTATAAGGTCACCCGCGGGCTGTGGAAAGAGTTTGGCGACAAACGCGTCATCGACACGCCGATTACCGAGCTTGGATTTGCGGCTGTCGGCGTCGGTGCCGCGATGGCCGGTCTGCGGCCGGTGATCGAATTTATGACGTGGAATTTTTCGATCCTCGCCGCCGATCAGATCATCAATCACGCTGCAAAAATGCTTTATATGTCCGGCGGACAGTTCAAGGTGCCGATCGTTTTTCGCGGGCCAAACGGATCTGCGTATCAGGTCTCTTCACAGCACTCACAAGCTCTTGAGGCGTTTTATGCCAACTTTCCGGGGTTGAAAGTTGTGATGCCATCTACGGCTGCTGACGCAAAGGGGCTGCTCAAATCGGCGATCCGCGACGATAATCCGATCGTCTTTCTCGAACAGGAAAGGATGTACGGCGTTAAAGGCGAAGTGCCAGAAGACCCAGATTTTACTATCCCGCTTGGTGTTGCTGACGTTAAGCGCGAGGGCAAGGATTGCACCATAGTTGCTCGTTCGATGACCGTGCCGCTTGCGTTGCAAGCCGCGGAGAAAATTCAAGAACAGTTTGACGTATCGGTCGAGGTCATCGACCCGCGAACGATCAAACCGCTCGATATTGACACCATCGTCAACTCGATCAAGAAAACGAACCGGCTCGTCATCGCTGAGGAATCGCACGAATTTGCATCGGTCGGAGCAGAGATCACATATCAAGTGATGGATCAGGGGTTCGATTATCTTGACGCTCCGGTAAAACGTCTTTCGTGTGCCGAGGCTCCGATGCCGTATGCCAAAAATCTCGAGGCGTTGGCTTTACCGAGCGTCGAAAGAATCGTCGCTGCCGTTAAGGAAGTTTGTTATTTATAGACAAAAAATATGGCTGATAAATTTTTAATGCCGAAACTTTCGCCCACTATGGAAGAGGGCCAGATCTCGCGTTGGGTCGTCAACGAAGGCGATAGCTACGATGCGGGCGAAACGCTTGCCGAGGTAGATACCGACAAAGCGACGATGGAGATGACCGCGTTAAAAGCCGGCACTCTGTTAAAGATATTAAAAGCCGCGGGCGACACTGCCCTGCTTGGCGAAGCCATTGCTATTACAGGAAATGCCGGCGAAGATATTTCGGCGTTGTTATCCGAAACGCCGGCGGCCAGTAACGGGGCAAAGGCAGAAGAGGCGAAGCCCGAACCGGCAGCTTCGACTCCGACCGTAGAGCCGCCGGTTGCTAAGGCGACGACACCAACCCCGGTTGTCGATGTTGCCAGCCCTCAGCCGCAGTCGAATGGCCGCTTGATCGTTTCGCCGATAGCGGCCCGTATGGCGGCTGAGAACGCGATCGATCTCAAAACCATTGCCGGAAGCGGCCCGAACGGACGCATTATCAAACGGGATATCGAAGAGGCGTTGTCCCAAGGCTCAAGTCCCAAGCCCCAAGCCCAAAGCAGCTTTGTTCCATCGACAAATGTCGGTGCGTCGGCTTATCGCGAGGAGACTACGTCAAAAATGCGTCAGATCATCGCCAGCCGTTTGGCAGAATCTATCGGCCCGATCCCGACGTTTTATCTGACGATCGAGATCGAGATGGATGCTTGTATGGAGCTGCGCAAATCGGTCAATGCGTCCGTCAGCGAAGATCAAAAGATCAGCGTCAACGACATCGTCGTCAAAGCCGCTGCTATGGCGCTCGTCAAACATCCATTTGCAAACTCGTCGTATCAGGACAAGAACATTCGATTTTACCAACAGGCAGATATAGGGGTAGCCGTCGCTATTGACGAAGGCTTGATCACGCCGGTTATTCGAGGAGCCAATCTGAAGGGCTTTCTTGAGATCTCTGCAGAGATCAAAGACCTTGCGGCAAAAGCCAAAGCCAAAAAGCTTCAGCCCGAAGAATACACGGGTGCGACTTTCTCGATCTCAAATCTCGGAATGTTTGGCATTAAAGAGTTTACCGCGATCATCAATCCGCCCGAAGCAGGCATTCTGGCGGTTGGCGGAGCTGCTCAGACGCCGGTCGTGCGCAACGGCGAGATCGCCGTCCGCAGCATTATGAACGTCACGATGTCATGCGACCACCGCGTCATCGACGGCGCAACTGGTGCCAAGTTCCTGCAAACCTTTAAGCAAAATCTCGAACAACCCGCGATGATGCTGGCATAAGGACGCATCTTGGAAGATCAGGAAAAATCTACCGCTCCATTTCTAGCGCTGATCCCAGCGCAGCTTCTGTTCGGTTCGCTCCCGGTTATCGGCAAGATCGTGCTCGCGGTGCTGCCGCCGATGGCTCTTGTCGGGATTCGTGTCGCGATAACAGCAATCATACTGTTTATTATTCAAGCTTTCCGTCGCCGGATATGGCTCAAAGAAAAAGGTGATTATTGGCGGTTTGCCGCACTGAGTTTATTCGGCGTTGTTTTTAACCAGCTGTTTTTTATCGGCGGGCTTTCACTGACGACCGCGTCGAACACTTCCCTTTTGGCGGTGATGATTCCGGTCTTTGCTCTCGCTGTGGGATCTATCGCGGGCTTTGAAAAGCTGACCGCAACAAAGATCTTCGGTATTATCTTGGCGGCGGCGGGCGTGATAATTCTCATCGATCCGAGAAAGGCTTCGTTCTCGTCGCAGACGACGATCGGCGACATTTTTATCATTATCAACTGCCTCGCCTACGGCATCTATGTTGCGACATCAAAAGGAGCGATTACGCGAAACGGTACGTTTCGCTCGATGATGTGGGTATTTATCTTTGCGAGCATTATCTGCATCCCGCTCGGGGCATTTTCGCTTTCGACGATAGATCTCACGGCGGTCGATCTCAACATCTGGCTGATAAGTATCTACATCGCCGTTGGGGCGACCGCAGCTCCGTATTTGTTGAACGCATGGGCTTTGTCAAAGGTCAATCCCTCGACCGTCGCCGTATTTGTATATCTACAGCCGCTGATCGGATTTGGCCTGGCGGTGCTGTTTTTGGGCGAAAAGATCAATCTCATATTCATCATATCGGCCGCGTTGATATTTGCGGGCGTATTTTTGGTAACAAGAAAATTCATTCCCAGTGAAACCTGACCTTGCATTTTGCGTAAATTCGGCATCTAATCACGCAATATGGCAACTCAGATAGAACAGATCGACGATGAGATCGGCAACCGCACTATCCTAAGGATATCCGGCGAATTGCTGTATGAAGATGCCGTTTTGATCGAACGGATCGCACTGGCTGCACACGAGAATAATGCAAGACCCGTGATCATCGACCTCGCAGATATTGATTTCCTCGACAGCGAAGCGGCACCTATCTTAAAACGCCTCACGGAAAGCAACGAATTTGCGATCGAGGGCGTCGAGATCTTTCTGCAATCGACCATCGACCAGGCCGAACGTCAGGGTGTATAGCCACCGCACCTGACTTTTTGCCGAAAACCATTTAAATTAAAGGGAATGAAAACCCGAGAAATAGCTGAGTTTCTGTCTGGCGAGCTAATTGGCAATGGCGATGCCGAAATAGAGCGTGTTGGTGCCGTTGCTAACGCCGTAGCAGGCGAGATCGCTTTTATAGAAAGAGCCGGATCGCAAATGTCACCGACAGCATCATGTTTTATTGTTCCGGAACACTTTAACGGGAAGACCGCGGCCCCTCAAATACGTGTCAGCAACCCAAAAGTCGCGTTTGCTCTGATCGCCAAAAAGCTCAAAAAATACGAACAACGCTACTTTGGAAAAGAGAATGTGGCTGTGGCCGCTACAGCAGATATAAGAACATCTGAGATCGGTTCATTCGTCACGATCGGTGACGGTTCTTTTATAGGAGAAGGCTGCGAGATCGGTGATGGTGTGCGGATCGGGAAAAACGTTTTAATTAAAAAATTTACGGTTTTGCATCCAAATTCTGTCATTTGTGACAATGTACAGATCGGTAGCCATTGTGTGATCCACTCGGGCACTGTGGTCGGAGCCGAGGGTTTTGGCTATGTTCGTGATGAAAATGGGGACTATCATCAGTTCCCGCAGATCGGCCGCGTAGTAATAGAAGACAACGTCGAGATCGGTGCAAATTCGTGCATCGACCGTGGCTCTTTGGACGAAACACGTATCGGTGAGGGCACAAAGATCGACAACCTAGTCCAGATCGCTCACAATGTCCGGATCGGCAAAAGGGTTGTCATTGCTGCCCAAACCGGCATCTCGGGAAGCACTGTCATCGAGGACGATGTCGTGATCGCAGGTCAAGTGGGGATCGCCGACCATGTAACGGTGCGGAAGGGTGCCACTATTGGGGCAAAATCAGCCGTATTTCCGGGCAAGATCGTTGGGCCGGGGGTTTGGGTTGGCACACCTGTGCAACCCATCGCGGACTATAAACGTCAGCACTCACACCTAAGGAGCCTCGAGAGATTAAAGGCCGATGTAAAAGAGCTCAAAAAGAAAACTTGATCAACTTACTAATTTGAGGATCGCCTTGGCTGCTCGATCAGACGCTCCACCTTGCCCGAGTTTGTCGGCTGTCTCTTTTAGGCGAACCCGCATTTCCGTATTCACATCCGGCCGCATCAATCGGATGATCTCGTCAGATAACGTCTCACCAGTAAACTCGTTTTGTATCAATTCTTTCGCGAGCCTCTCACCGGCAATAAGGTTTACCAGCCCATAATGCGGAACGTCAATGATTGGCTTTAAGAGCTTATAGTTAAGTAAAGATGTCTTGTACACAATCGCCAGCGGAGTGCCAATAATGGCAGTCTCGAGCGTTGCCGTTCCGCTTGTAACAGCAGCCGAATCGGCTGCATTAAGAGCATCAAAAGTCTGATCTTCGACGACTGCAAAGCTGATCGTCGTATCAGCAACGATCTCATCGATCTGGTTTCGCTGTTTTGATGACCCGATGGCAATGATAAATTGGGCATCGACAATATGGGATTTAAGTATTTCGGCAGCTGCGACCATTACGGGCATTATTCGAGATATTTCCTTGTGACGGCTGCCGGGCAAAAGTGCGATGATCGGTTTTATCGGGTCGAGAGCCTGAGCTGTGCAGAATTGCTGTTTGTTTAGTTTAGGGTGCACCTCACCCGCGAGCGGGCTGCCGACATATTCGACGTGAGCCACGCCGTGCTCAGCGTACCAGTCTTTTTCAAACGGTAGGATCGTCAGCATTAGATCCACGTATTTTTTGATCGACGAGATCCGGTATTTCCGCCAAGCCCATAGTTGCGGAGAAATGTAATAGACAACCCTGATACCCTGTTTTTTCAGATGTTTAGCTAGTTTGAGGTTGAATTCGGGAAAATCGACGAGAATCGCAGCATCGGGCCGCTTTGCCAGAGCTGCCGCTTTGAGCGTTTTCATCGTCCGCAGAAACATAGGCAGGGCACGACCGATCTCAGCAATACCAACGATCGAAAGCGAATCAGCCTCGACAGTTGCTTCGACTCCGGCTTCGCGCATATGCGGCCCCGCAGAGCCAAAGAACTCGATATCACCATGAGGCGAACTATCGCGGATCGCATTGACGAGTTTGGCGGCGTGGCCGTCGCCCGACGCCTCACCCGCTACGATCATAACCCTAAGTGTTTTCATTCTTTATGCTGCCACCTGCTCAAGACTTATGATATATCTCAAATCAAAAATGACAACCCAATCAGAGTGTTATGGCATCAAAGCCGATAGTTTTAAGATAGGATCGTATTTTTCATAGCCCTGATGCTTGCAGTAAGCTCTCGTAACGCATAGAATTCAGTGTTTGGGCTGATTTTTGAATCAAGTTTATTATTTTATAATCGGCATTCTTGGAGGATCTTTGTGACGCTTCGCCTGATCATTATTTCTGTCATTATTTTTGTATTTGCCACGGCTACTTTTGGCCAAACCGACTCAGTCATCGGCCAAGTAACAAATTCCGCGTCGGAGGCTTTTGCCGGCGGCATAAGCGGTAACGGCCGTTTTATAGTATTTGAATCGACGGGTAACATCGCCACCGAAAACCCTCGAAATGAAGATGGCAATCGTGAAATATTTTTGTTTGACTATGCTCAACGGCGCATTTTTCAGATAACCGATACAAAGAGCGTCCTTTACGATACAAGCCTAACTACGCCGGCGTACTACAATGTAAGGGTCGAGATCGTCAATACTCGCCCGGTCATTAGCAATGACGGCCGATGGATCGTTTTTAGTTCGAACGCGACCACGTCAACCGTTGCCGTCCCAAACACCACAAATCCCGGCTCTTTTAATGGTAACGCTTTCACGTCGCCTACACCTACACCCACACCGACAGTGACGCCTACGCCAAACGCGACTCCAACTCCGGCGCCAACCGCAACACCGACGCCATCAGGAACGCCGACACCGACTCCGACTCCACCAACTAATCCGTTGGCCAGTGATGGAAATTTAGAGTTGTGGCTTTATCAGATCCCGGCTTATGCACCGGTGGCAGATCTTTCGGCGGGCGACAACCTTGCAGTCGTAAATCTGGCCGGCGGAATGTTCACGCAAGTTACAAATTCGATCCCTAGCCAACTTCCGCGTCCGGCTTCGCTTTCGTCAGGGGCGTTTGTTGCCGACGATAACCACGATGCTAGTATTAGCGACGATGGCAATGTTATAGCTTTCGCTTCAACGCGAAATCTGGTTCCCGGTGTTGGCAACGCTTATCCAACAGATGACAATGATGAGATTTTCACCTACGTTAGAACATCCGCGACGCTGTTGCAGGTGACTAAGACACCTCGTGGGCCGATCTCAAACCCCATTTACAATAAGAATCCAACTATATCAGGGAATGGTCAGCGTGTAGTATTTACAAGCACGGGTGACAACCCGATCGTCGGCATGACAGGCGGAAATAACCCGCTCGCAGATCGGAACGAAGAGATATTCTACAGCGACCTTTCCGCAGGTGCTCCGACCGGCACTAAGAAACAAGTTACGGTTACTAGATCTACGAACCTTGGTGACCCTGTTAACATCCTCGATCTGGGCCGGCGAATGAGCCGCGACGGAAGGTACATTGCTTTTGATTCGTACGCTGACCTCGCAAATGAAAATAGCGGAGCCAACTACACTTCGTTTGCCCTTTATTTATACGACACCACTACCAGTACATTTAGACGAATCTGTGCACGCAGCGATGCAGATTCGGCTGCTGCGGGGGGCGATCTTGCCCGATACCCTGGATTTACCGACAACAATGCCTCAGGCACGCCGTCAACGCTTGTGCTTGAGACAAGAATGAATATCAAACCGGATGGCACTATACCTGCCACCGCAGCTGACGGTCTCAATCCAAATGAAGTGCGGCCCGCTCAGGTATATTCGTACCCGCTCACCGTACCGGCTGCAACAGCAACCTTTACCCGGCTAGCCACGTTTCCAACCCCGACTGGCTTCCTCGCCTCGACGCAGTTGCTTCCGAGCGACTCAATTCAAAGGATGGCCTTCAATTTAGGTGCAACGGAGTTAGGTACGGGTAATTTTGATGGACAATCAGAGGTATATTATTTTGTACAACCAACGGTTAGCGTAACCACTAGACTGAGAGGATTTGGCTTAAACACCGGTGCTACGGCGATGCCTGTTTCGCAAACGGTAGTTCCAACGCCAACACCGACACCCACGCCGACGCCTACTCCAACACCGACGCCAACGCCTGTTGGATCACCAACACCGACGCCAACGCCGACCCCCTCACCTACGCCAGTTACGCCACCAGCGGTTTTTGGCATCTCTCCAGGCATGTTGGCAACATTTAGTTTCCCTCGCCCTCAGGTAATAACGCCAAAAACAGCGGTTGGTGACATTACTCGGTCGCCAAGTCTGCCTATCGAGTTAAGCGGTGTCACGATGACGATAAACGGGGTTGCATGTGGACTTAAATCGGTTGATGGCGACAAGATCAGTTTTGTTGCCCCGATGGCGCTTGGCAGCGCTTTAGAAGGCACGTCATACCCAGTGGTCATCAATGCTAATGGAAGGGTGCTTAAGACTAAGATGGTTATCGTACCCGCCCGACCGGATGTATTCAACGAGGCGATGTTCATCGGTCCGGGTGGCAGAGCCCGTCTGCTGAATGTATCGAATCGGGTTTATACAAAAGAGCCTTACGTCATCCGGACTATCCGGCGGCGTGGGGATATATTACGGCCCAGCATTTTACGTGTGTATCTAACAGGGGTGAATTTTGTTAACACGGGTTCAATTACAATTCGGATTCGCGACGCGATCATTTTCGGTAATGCGATCTTGTCTAATACACTTGTCGAGCCGGGGGTTTATGTTATTGATTTTGAGTTGCCATCTACGCTTGAAGGAGCGGGCGACCAGCCATTGGTAATAACGGTTTCGTCAGGAACTACGAGTTTCTCATCACGACTTGATGACACGGCTTCCAAGGTCTTTATATTTTGACGAAAATGGACAAAGAAATTCAATGAAAAGAGGCGGGGTGGCCCGCCTCTCTTGTTTTTGTTGCATTTTGGTTATGAATGTATAACGATGGCTTAGTGTTGCTAACCCACTTCCCTTATATTATCCTTTCTGTATTGATCATTTTAGAGAAATTGGATTTTTAGCGCTTTATTTATTAAAGGATAGTGACTCGATCAAAGACGTTTTGAGTCTGGGAGTTCTGCACAATTATGTCAGGAAAAGACGTTAACACAATGAAGATCGCACCTAAGGTGTGGAAGAACGGGGAGTTTATCAATTGGGACGATGCCAATATCCATGTGATGGCCCACGTCGTCAATTACGGCTCGAGCGTATTCGAAGGCATCCGATGCTACGAGACAGTCGAAGGCCCGGCGATCTTTAGGCTTACCGAACACATGCAGCGGCTGGTAAATTCGGCAAAGATCTATCGAATGGATTCGCAATTTTCTCGTAATGATTTTTGTGATGCAGCCGTCAAGCTGGTCAGCGATAGCGGCCTTGAATCATGCTATCTGCGTCCGCTGATCTTTCGCGGACTTGATCCTGAAAAGCCTGCTTTTGGTGTATTTCCGCTCAATAATCCGATCGAATCCTACATTGCCGCTTGGCAGTGGGGCAAATATCTTGGCGAGGAAGCACTCGAAGCAGGCATCGATGTCTGCGTATCGAGTTGGACGCGAATCACCTCGAACTCAATGCCTGCAATGGCAAAAGCGGGAGCGAATTATATGAATTCGCAACTTATCAAGATGGAGGCAATTCTAGGCGGATTTTCAGAGGGCATCGCCCTCGACGACCGCGGGTATGTTTCTGAGGGCTCGGGCGAAAACATCTTTTTGGTCAATGGCGGCAAGCTCATTACCCCGCCGCTCGGAGCATCTATCCTGCCCGGTATTACGCGTGACTCGGTAATACAGATCGCCCGCGAAATGGGTATCGAGATCATCGAAACGTCGATACAGCGTTCGGCACTTTATTTGGCAGACGAAGTGTTCTTTACCGGCACTGCGGCTGAGATCACACCGATCCGTTCGGTTGACCGAATCACGGTTGGAGCCGGCAAACGTGGTGAGATCACGGCGAAACTGCAGGAAGAATTCTTTAAGATCATCAAAGCCGAGCGGCCAGCTCCGTTTGGAGCGGAATGGCTGACGTTCATTAACGCCAGCGGAGAAAAAAAAACAGCATCAGCCTGAATGACTGATAATTAGCTAGGTTTAGACAAGAAAATCAACGAACCGGTCATGGCTGGTTCGTTTTTTTTGCGCTTTTTAAACCTATTTTTGGAACAAAACAACACCGGAAAGGAACGACAAAATCGAGAAAATATAAACAAAATCATAACAATATACAATGATCTGCAGAATACCGCTTTTTCAGAAAAATACCACAAACCCCGAAAAATGCGCTTGCAAAAACAAAAAACGGGTGTATACTGCTTTCAATCAAGCAGTACTTTCGCAGATCGTCATCCCAAGGAGCAGTTTCCCTGCGGCTCTGTCGATCTATTAAGTGGTTCAAGGAGATCCCGTTTTACTCCTAAACCTTGGCACTTATTTCAGGCTTGAAAACTGAGTCGGTCCCAGGCTACTCCCGAGACTTCCCAGTTTCCTAAGCTCTTATTATCAAGGGGCATCTCTAAATATTTCGAATGAAATACCGGGCTGAGGTTGCTCAACCCGCCATTATTTAGGAGTGGAGAAAATTATGTACCAATCTATTTTAAGGCAACTTTTACAATGCTGCCTGCTGTTTTTTGTTATCTGCTTTGTGTATCAAAGTTTTACGGGCGTAGCTTATGCTCAAAAAACTCCGGAGGCTTTTGATAAGAAAACCCCAGCGAGCGGCGGTGACAGCACCACTTATCAACGGATGCTAAAAGCCTACTTGGTCGTTCACCCGCAAGGAACTAGCCCTGATGCGGCAAAAGCCCGGCTGGCCCGCAACGATCTCATTAACGAGGTAGTAAATCAGTCCGACGAGTATTTTCGCGTTTACAGAAAAAAGAAGACGCAAGGAAATCGTTGGTTTCAGACAATTATAGATCTGATAGAAATTGGAGCGGCAGCGGCAATACCAATAGTTGGTGGGGTGCGCGATAAATCAAATATTGCACAAGGCATTAACTTTATCCACGGAAGTCGAATCAAGGTCAACGAGAATTTTAAATTGGAATTAATGGGAGCAATCTTCAACAAAGCCCAAGAGAATATGGCTGAGAAATTGATACCTATTTACCAAAAACTAGATGTATCTGACGAGGAATTTCCGTGGAGTCAAGCAAAGGCAATGTTACATGGTTATTGGGAGGCTGGAACAATTGAAGATGCTCTTCCGGGCGTCATTGCTGACACTCAAAAGACCAAAGAAAATGCCCAATCTCGTCGTGACGAGGCTCTTAAGAATGCAAATATACGAAGGGCCCCGACTGCAGCAGAAATCGCTGCGGCTGCTAAAAATCTAGCTTTGGTAGGTAAAATCGGGTCTGATTTTGACGCCCAGCAAAAGATAATTGAAGCCGAGAACGCAAAAGTGGCCCCTCAAGTGCCTGATGCCGCCGCTATCGTAGCAGCTCAAGCAATACAGGCAACAATCATAGGGAAAGTAAAGGTCATTTTCGGGCTAATAGATGGAGATCCTAAACTATCCGCTTTGTTGGGCCAAATTCCTGATCGCTTTGGAACAAGTCCGGCCTCTAAAGGCATTCTCCAAGGCCAACTAGCTGATCTGAGGGCTGTGCCTGGTCCGGGAAATACCCTCGCTGACTATATAAAATACGACAGTATTTTATTAAAGGTGGCAAAAATTGCTTCTGAGAAGATCGTTGACGACGTTACCTTAAACGACCGAATACAAAACATTCTTGGTACATACCAATAACTTAGGGAGATTAAATAAAATGGCTGATTATTTTGTAAGAATTGATAGTGCTCTTGATATATCGGAGACAGAATCCAGATGTGAAGTTGAACAATCTGCCGGATACCGGCTAGACAGCATCAAATTTGATACGGTCATCGAGAACGGCGAGGTTTTTACTATTAACCTTGCTCAATTCTTTTTCGAGAGTTCCTTCAAGATCTTGAACGACTTACATTTTGTGCCTGTGGGCAGCGGCGATGCAAATGCTATCTCAGAACAAAAGAAGGCTCAGGGGTGGATACCTATTTGTAATAGTGAAATCTATGTTAGTGGAGCTATTACACACATTTTGGTATTTGGAAAAAGATCTTAGTGCATCAACTACACATAAGAACCTACGCCTTTTGACGCTTTTTTTGATTCCCAGGCAACGGTACTAAAGTTTAGAGGAGAAAAATATGCCGCAGTTACTATTTGGAGGAATGATCGCGTTTATTTTGTTGGGGCTTTATGTTTGGTCCATTATCTCTGGAGCCTGCGAGGCCAGTCCGATAGCAGGGTGCAAAGATAGAGTTCCCGCTTTCACGGCCAATATGCAGTTTTTACTGAATTCTGTTGGCGGCCTAATCTCCGCAACGGTAGTGGGTGTTTTGGGGGCAACTAAACCCGCCGAATTTCCAGCCGAGGGACTCTTCAGAAAAAATCTTACCGGCACAGTTCAGACTATCGCCGGATATATGCCATCACTGTATATCTTGGTTTGGATAATTTGTGGGACTTATATGGTCATTTACGGATTTGTCCTATATTCCGACAAAGATCTGGCACCGGCATTTAGTGCTCAGGCAAAGGTATGGCTTGGGACAGCACTCGCAGCGGTATATGCATATTTTGGCATAAGGCCAAACGGAGCCGTTGCCCCCGTTTCCCCGACTCCACCAACCCCGCCTTCGCCACCGGGCCAATAGTTAAAACAATTTAGAAATGTGATTGAAAGAATAAGGAGAAACCGATATGAGCTGGAGACTGGCGAAGAGTTTGATCCAGTTAAAACAGCAGATTAATGTTGAAATTCCCAACAGGGACAAATTTCGATCACCGACAAACTACTTACCGTTTTTATCACGGTGAGTGCATTTCTCGGCGGTCTGATAATGCCTAGTCCAATCACGCGAAAATAAATTTTTAGAACAGAAAATTATGCGTTCATTTACCGACAAAGAAGTATTGGATCGGATCGCGGGACTACCTACGTTTAAGGGTTGGCCCGACGGTGTTATCGACGTTTGGATCCGTTCAAAAGCGGATGTGTTTGATTCCTTTGATGATAAGGCATTTACCTATGAGTGTTTTGGGGACAAGAAGACACCAAAGTTTGTTATGGCTAGAAACGGAACGACCAACGCCGGTTCGTACGGCCTACTCCATTTCGACAAATACAATCGCAAGGGCTGCGCCGTACTAAGATCGAACGTGATCGTGTACGAGTCACACGCTTACGGTCCTCACAATGGAAAACCGGCGTATCGCGAAGTGAAAGGATTTCCGTACTTTCGTGACGGTAACAAGAATCAACGGGCCGAAGAGATCGGCCGCGAATACACGGACATTATCGGCGCCAACATTCACCGGGCCGGACAAAATTCGACGGTCATCAACAATTGGTCAATTGCCTGTCTCGTTACGGCGAACCTAGCAAAATTCTTGACGTGGCTCGAATTTATGAAGAAACGCCCATTGACCGTTTGCATACTAAAGGAGTGGTCCTAATGGCAAAGAAAACCAAGCTTGTTGAACGCAAACCCAACATTATTGACTCAGACAGCCTAATGGTCGTCATCGGTGTGATAGGTATTGCGTTACCTTTCGCGTTAGCGATCGGTACCGGTGTGATGCGGCTTATCGATAAGGATGCAGCAGGGTTTGCAGGTTCGATCAGCGGCTATTATTACACGGGGATGGGCAATGTGTTTGTCGGCGGGCTGTGTGCTATCGGGGTATGTCTCGGGGCGTATTGCGGGTATGAGGATAAGGATCGTATTGCGGGTAATTTTGCCTGTGTCTTTGCGATCGGTGTTGCCCTGTTTCCGACATCTCCCGATGGAACAGTAACCGCAACCCAAAAGTACATTGGATATGCACACTATTTTTTCGCCGGGGCACTATTTCTTACGCTCGCCTATTTCTGTCTAAACCTGTTTACGATGACCCATCCGACGGGCACACCTCAGCCGAAAGAGCCGCTGACTCCTGAAAAGATAAAGGAAAATATTATGTACAGGATCGCAGGTTGGACGATACTTGTGTGTATCGCCCTGATCGGAGTCCATTTCGTGCTGCCGGACGGAATTCAGAAAGCACTCGAGTGGCTTTACCCGGTATATTGGCTTGAAGCAATTGCGGTGGTATTTTTCGGGATCTCTTGGCTGACCAAGAGCAAGACGGTCTTTGGCGAAAACAAATAAGCTGCTTAGCGCAATCCTTGCCCGATCTGTTCGGTGCCAAATGAGCCAATGCCGTTTAGGCGAAAGCTGAATGTCAGACGATTTTCTTTGCGCACTCCGACGTTGAAGGTGTAATACTGCAAGGCCACTGAGCAACAATCATAGGCGTAGCCGAGTGTAAATAGCGAGCTGATCATGGGGCTTTGCCGACTGACTCTACGATTTTCAAAGTCAAAGAAGAAAGAAGCACCACCGTATAATCCGGCATTTCGGTTGCCGACAAAAACGGACGGGCTCCATTGCGATCCGCGTAAGGTTCCCGGATCTTTGCCATTTGGGTCGGCGTACTGAGCAAGCGACGGGATCAGCGTTATCGCCCGCGTGTAATAAAACGTCTGAAACAATTTGAACAGAGGCTTATCGTATCCGATCGTTGCCGAGATGGCCCTGAGGCCATCGCCATTTAGTCCTAGATCGAGACGGGTATTTACAAAGATCGTTTTCTGTGGCCGATAGGTAGCGTCAATATTTAGCGGCGAAAACCGTCGCGGAACGCCGCCAAAGGTATAAAAGCTCATCGCTGTCATCGGTTCGATCTGACTGCGATATCCGGCGACCAACGCCCCGCCAAAGGTCTTGTCAAAAAAATACTTACCGCGGATCGTGAGACTAAATACTTCGTACGGCTGTACCGAAGACGCATTGTCTTTATCACCTTTTTCCTGTAGCAGCTTCTGAGCCTCGTTCGTCACAGCCTCGCCATACTTGCGGGTGTAAAAGCGGTTGATAACCCCGTATTCGATCTCGTTGGTATTTGTGATCGTATCGACGTGGTCAAACCTGATAATACGGTTGAAATTGTCAACGCCTTTTACCAAACGATAGGTTAGGTAGGGTTCAATGACATGACGAAATCTAAATTTATCGCTCTTGTCATAAAAATTCTTTGCAAGAGCAACGGGCCTAACGTCAAACGAAAACTCGCCATATTTACGTGTAACGTCTTTGCTAACAACACGGCGAAGAGCGTCAAAAGAGTTTGAATAATACGTGACCCGGGCCGCTGCAGCGGCCGTGAAATTAAAATATTTCGTGTAAAACGGTACTGTTATCTGCGGGTAAACATCAAAACGCTGAACCACGCCGGGCGTAATGATCGGGTCGTGTCCGGTCATTTGTTGATACAGAGCAACGTCATCAACCTCTTCGCGTCGAGATACGCTCTCAAAGCTGGTTTTGAACGAAAAATATACGCCTTTCAAAAACGACGGCATGGACGGCCGCTTTTCAAAATTTATGCTCGGCAAGTTGCGCGTCTTTTCCCGGACGTTTGGTATTGAGATGACCTGCGACCTGGCGAGAACGTTGAGCGTGTAGTCGTTCCAACTTTTATTTACGAAAAACTGTGAGTTTTCTATCGGCGAGATGATCTGTTGGATGCCGTCCGAAAACTCTTGTCGAAACGCCAGGTTTGATGTTAAACGCAGATCGACCCCCGCCGTGAATCCATTCTTAAAATAGTGCACACCCTCGGCGTACACTATCGAACCACCCTGATCAGGGTTTGTCGGGCCAGCATTTGGCCCAAGCACTCTGTCTTTTACCGCATAAAAGCCGGCATTGAAAAATGATCGTGAATTTGCACGCGTTCGCAGGTCCAATCCATAACCGAACCCTCGCTTGCTATACAGATCACCGCGAAAAGTCACATCTGCCGAATCGCCGAGAGTCTGATAGTATGCCGTCGAAACCCGCAAACCCTTGCGTCCTGAGAATCCGATCGAGGGTGTCAAAAAGCCCGAGCTTCGTGATTTTTCTTCGATAGAGATGGACGCAAACGGGACAACCATCAGAGGCACGTCCTTAACACGAAATTTCCCGTTTTTGATCCGCAGCCTGTCGTTGACCTTGATACTTGCGCGATCAGCCGTAAGGCTCCATTTTGGCACCGCCTCAACACAGGCTGTGAACTTCCCCTTTATAACAATGATCTCTGTCAGCGACACACGTTCGACACGCTCGGCTGTGAAATAGATCACCGTGCCGTCATTTGTCTGGTTAGTAAATCCTGTCGAATCTTCAAAACTACCGAGTTTTGTCTTATAGTTCCACACCGCCCTGGCACCTGTAATACGCTGGTCGTCACCTTGGTCAAATATCACGCTGCCGGTAGCGACCATCTTGTTCTCGGCTTCATAAATGACGATCTCGTCGGCCTGCATCCTATAAATACCGTAACGGGCATCGACGTTGCCAATATGCTTGACGATGCGTTTACCTGCCTCACCCTCGACGGTCGTACGATTTGAGGTGACGACAACTTCACCTTCACCACTTTCGAGGTCTAAGCTCGTCTTTTTCTTCGGCTTTGGAGCCTTGACGCTCTGTTCGGCAGAGATCGGATTGATATTTGGCGTGTCTGTGATCGGGTTGGCGACCTGTCGCTCAACCGGGTTTGTTTGCTGTGCAAACGCCGAAAATGTGAGCAAAAAGCAGGAGACAGCGAGGATTGTAAGATTACGAAACCACATCAAATCAATAAGTTAGTAGTTTGATGCTAACACGAAAGCAAATAAACAAAAAAGCGTTACGATATGAGCTGTCGGTTATTTGGCCGTGAGTTCTAGCACGAAATATTCCGTATTCTCAATGCGGATAATTCGACCGGCCGAGTACTGGTCAAGAAAAAATTGGTTGGCAGCATAGGCTTTGCCATTTAGGTTATCGTCACCGCTCATCTCGCTCTGTGCGATCAACTCGGGCGGAAACCACGTCTCGGATGATATGCTTACCGCCTCGGGCACTTTTATTGGCTCAGCCTCGGCCACGATCTTTGCCGAATCTGCCGATGAAAATCGCAACACCGCAACCAGTTTTTTGCCCGGCTTATTCTCTTTCCAAACGATATCCTCAGCCTCGTAGGGAATAGTGGCGATCAACCGCAGTTCTTCCAGGTTGGATCTTGCTGAGTTGGAATTTTCACTGGCCCGATTTGCTGCCGAGGGCGAATTTGCGGAATTTTTCCCCGGGCCACCACATGCAAGTGAAAGCACGGCGATCGTAATTATAGAGAGTTTGGCAAAAAACTTAACAGCAGCCATTTAGAGATTGTAGGCGTTAAACGTCACTTTTTGCAATTTCATAATGTCTGTAAGGAGCGACGACGCTCCATCGCTCACGCAATTTAAGTATGATAAAATCTCACTTTATACCGCTATAATATTTACTTTTATGACGCCAGAGATCAAAGAAACGACCACGGCCGCAGGCACAGAAAAACAGCGTTGGGAAAGCGAGACCTTGCAGAAGGTCCTCGACAAAACCCCCGAACGCAAAGAAAGATTTGAGGGCATTTCGCTCGAACCGGTTGACCGGCTCTACACCGAGGCCGATGTCGAGGACACAAGCGAGGTCGGCTTTCCGGGCGAGTATCCGTATAAACGAGGCATACACCCGACTGGATATCGCGGCAAGCTCTGGACGATGCGGCAGTTTGCCGGATTTTCATCACCGGAAAATACCAACGCTCGATTCAAATATCTGATGGAACACGGCCAGACAGGCCTGTCTGTCGCGTATGATCTGCCTGCACTAATGGGACTTGACGCCGATTCGCCGTTGAGCGAAGGCGAGGTCGGAAAATGCGGTGTTGCTGTTTCATCACTCGCGGATTTTGAGGTTTTGTTTGACGGCATCCCGCTCGATCAGGTGACGGTTTCGCAGACGATCAATGCTCCGGCACCGATATTTTTGGCGATGTATCTTGTCGTGGCGGACAAGCAAAACGCGGATTTTTCAAAGATCTCCGGCACATTGCAGAACGATATTCTTAAGGAATACATCGCCCAAAAAGAGTGGATATATCCGATCAAACCCGCGATGAAGCTGGTCATCGACACGTTCGAATACACGACCAAACACGTTCCGAAATACAACCCCATCTCGGTCAGCGGCTATCACATTCGCGAAGCCGGGGCGACTGCATTGCAAGAGCTGGCGTTCACGCTTAGGGACGGTGTTGAGTACGTCCAATACGGTGTTGACCGCGGTATGGATGTGGATGAATTTGTCCCGCGGCTATCGTTTTTCTTTAATGCACACAACGATTTCTTCGAGGAGATCGCGAAATATCGTGCCGCACGCGTGATCTGGGCTCGAACGATGAAGGAGCGGTTTGGGGCAACAAATCCCCGCACGATGCAATTGCGTTTTCACACGCAGACGGCAGGCGTATCTTTGACCGTACAGCAACCGCTCAACAACATTGCCCGCGTTGCGATCCAGGCACTCGCCGGAGTGCTCGGCGGCACACAGTCACTGCACACAGATTCGTATGACGAAGCTCTTGCCTTACCGACTGACGAGGCGGCTTTGATCGCTCTTCGCACGCAACAGATAATTGCCGAGGAAACGGGGGTCGTAAATACAGTAGATCCGCTCGGCGGCAGTTGGTATGTCGAATCATTGACACAAAAAATGATCGACGGCTGTTTTGATTATTTTGAAAAGATCGACGGTTTTGGCGGCATGGTCGAGGCGGTCGAAGCAGGTTTCCCGCAGCGTGAGATACAAGAATCGGCTTATCAATATCAAAAGGCGGTCGAGCGTAACGAACAGGTCATCGTGGGTGTAAATAAGTACGCGATGGACGAGGGCGAATCACGATTTGACATTCTCCAGATCGACGAAGGTGTCCGCGATCATCAGCTCGAACGGCTCGCCCACACCAAGGCAGCCCGTGACAACGGAGCCGTTGCCAATGCTCTCGATAAGCTAAAACAGGCGGCCAACACAAATGAAAATTCAATGCCATCGATCATCGAGGCTGTCGCCGCTTATGCCACGGTCGAGGAGATCTGCGTCGCTCTGCGTGACGTCTACGGCATTTACGAAGAGCCTGCGTTTTAGATGATGGATGAGATCCTGTCGATAACCGAAACAAATTCACCGCCGAGGACCAGCCTTGGCACGCGTGGTGAGGTGCTAGCGGCAGATCATCTCGCTGCAAACGGCTATCGTATCGTCGTCACAAATTTCAAGGTTCCCGTCGGACGCAACAGCAGGGGCGTTTCGGTGACGGGCGAGATCGACATTGTCGCTCTAGACGGCAACACACTGTGCTTTGTTGAGGTCAAGACGCGACGGTCAGATGATTTCACGCCGATCATTACGAGCGTAAATCTTCGCAAACAGCGGCAGATCATCCGTACCGCTAAGGTCTATCGACGAATATTCGGCGTTCGGGATATGGCGTATCGCTATGACGTAGTGACTGTGTTGATGCCTAAGCAAGCTGTCGCTGAGATCGAGTTGACGCGTGGTTTTTGGAGCGAAGCAAAGTTTCGCAAGGCCCAGTGGAATGATGAAATTTGGATGTGATTCGTGTAAACTTATCACCACATTGGCGCGTATTAAC
The DNA here is from genome assembly GCA_964543865.1 of uncultured Chloracidobacterium sp. Taxonomy (GTDB): domain Bacteria; phylum Acidobacteriota; class Blastocatellia; order Pyrinomonadales; family Pyrinomonadaceae; genus OLB17. Next base: position 42,161 of record CAZIZR010000014.1, on the reverse strand, counting down.
TTTTTCAAAAGGAATTAAAACAATATGAAAATATCTGTCATTTTGCTTACGTTGGTTTTGTCGCTTACGGCATTTGGTTCCTCGGCAGGCACGGCAGCCGACCTGACCGGAAAATGGTCCCTCGCGGCCGATGCCGGCGGACAGGTGGTCTATGTCAGTGTCGATCTTAAACAGACAGGCGACACTTTTACCGGCACAACCACGTCCGATCTGGGCGGTGGCACGATCGACGGCGGCAAGGTGACCGGTAAGGCGTTTACCGCCGTGTTGCACGCAACGGTACAAGGAAGTGTCGTTGATTTTGCTATGAGCGGAACATTTGAGGGCGACAGTATGTCAGGAACACTCACTAATTCTAATTTTGGCTCAATTCCCTTTAACGCAACGCGAGATAAATAGTTAGAGATTATCGGTTGATAAAAAGACGCCCTTTTGTGGGGCGTCTTTTTTATCGTTTGCTGCGCGGGATCTTGGCGTCAGTCAGAATGACAAAATCTCCGATCCCCGTATTTTTCGTCTTATCAAAATTCTTAAAATCGTCTTCGTACCGCATCGTGACGACCAGCACTTTCGCACCTTTACGGTATTTGAGCAGGTGCTCGACGGTTCCCAAACGGCTTTCGGTGTGAAATGCCCCGTTGAGATGCACGACCAGAGCTTTCTTATTTTTCTTGAGATAATTTGCGACCGAGTTTGCCATTGTCGCATCCCACAGCGATTGTGACGACAGGATCTTGTCGATGCCCATTTGTGCCTCGGGGCTTGGGCCCATCAGGGCTTTGAATTTCTTTGAATACGCATCGGAGGGCTCGTTATATGGCAGCGGAGCGAGCCAGTTCTTAGCCTCTTTTGTAAGACCATTAAGTACGTCACGGCCGCCGCGTGAGACCATATTGATATAACGGCGCGGAGCGTTGGCGGCGATCACGGCTAGATTTTTCTCTTTTGCCAGCTCGACCAGCGGACGGTAATCCGTCTTGTAATTACCCCAAGGCCGTGACGACGACATAAAATGCGTCTCGGTTATCTGGCCCTTTAGATACTCGTCTACAACGATCTGCACATCACGCTCAAACATCTCGAGCGACAGAGCGACCTTTCGCTTTGATAGATATTGCACAACGGCTTGCCTAAATATCTCAGCCTGCAAAGCATGAGCGACGGCGTCATCGTGCTGCTCGCCCAGGAAAACAACATCGACACCATCGAGCGCGTTGACTATCGCCTCGACGCTTGAAGCATTTCCCTGTCCGTCATATACACGGTAATTCTCCGCAGTAACGCTGATCTGAGCCCCGACAGCAACCGACATCATCGTAAAAAACAGTGTGAAAATAATAGATCTCATAATTTGTTCAAATATATCACAAAGAAAAAGCCCTCATCATTGCAGATGAGGGCATAAAGATAAACTTTGCAACCGCGGTTATCGACCGCGTGACGTACCGCCGTCAGCAATAAAATCAGCATCAGTCACATTATCAACAATGCTGATCACCTGACTCGGATTGCTAAACATAAAGCGTCGCGACCTGACCGTAACGATGTACGTTTCGCCCGGCTCAAGATCGTCAAACATATATGTTCCCCGACGCCCGGTAATTACAGTTCGCGGTGCGGCAAGAGCGTTACCCGTGATCGTGACAATTGCATTTGTTATACCACGGCCGTCTGCAGTCATAACGCGGCCCGAAATGCCAACACCCGCTGCGGTTGATGCCTGTGGGGCGAACACAACACCACGAAAGCCCGTATTAGCCGCCGCAGAGGCGATTAAGGTCGGGGTAGCCGCTAGCGTTCCGTTATAACCTGTGCTATCGACCAAAGATACTAGCTCATTTCCACCGCGCGTTGCATATAACGTTACAGTATTGCCGCTAACCGTTCCGGTCAATCCGCGATACTGTGCCAATGAATTGGCAACTCCCGTTGCCGCCCAAGTGGTCCCATCAAAGGTATATTTGCGAATCGTTCCCGCACCAACTGATTGATCGTCTGCAACATATAGGGTATCGACACCCGCAACGCCGGCACTAAGATCTGCAAAGAAAAAAGCGTTTAGCGACACCGTCGCAGTTGGTGCACCAGGCAATGAAGTCGTAGTCTGGCCCGTAGTTGTAGGTGTGCCCGTTCCGACCGAGTTCATACGAAGAGTGCCAGATCCTGAGGACGTGTACAACTGCCCGTTAAAAATATTTACTGTACGCGAATTTGTTAGATCTGAGGTAACGGTCGTACCCGCTCCTGTAGCCCCGAGCGTTGTGTAAACCACCCCGGTTCCAGAACCAACTGCCCACAAATTTGTGCCATCTGTGCTAGCCGCTCCTCTTATATTTTGCGCACTAAAACTGGAGGTTGATGTAGAAAGATTGAAAATAACATTTTGATCAACACGTCCTATAACTCTTGGAACCGCTGCAGATGTCTGCGACGCAGGAGTAGCTGATGCCAGAACGGCATCGTAACCGGGTATAAGGATATATCTACGGTCCGCAGAACGCGTGATCTCGCACTCGGTAGTCGAATTTCCAGTAACCGTCAGCCGAGAGCCGGCAGTAGATGACGGAACTGTAACGGATCGTACCAAAGTTCCGGCAGGGGTAAACTCATCAAGAAATACCTGAGTCGCCACAGCAGCCAGCGCTGCCGAACCATCCCCAACACGGCACACAACTAGATTACCTGCTGTGAAAGGAGTTGTTCCTTCAGGGGCTTCCGTTTTGGCCCCCTTAATCTCAGAGGCTCTTTTCTTTTGGTCAGACGCGTTAGTACTGATAGCGACTGATGAAACAAATACAACCGCCATTAACGCGGCCAACATAAAACGTACAGCTAAAAAGCCGGATGATCTCTGATTATTGGACATTACTGTTACTCCTAAAAGAACAAAATACACGATCGCATTGGTGTTATTCACTCAAACGGAAGATCCAACTTGGAAACAAACACAAAACTATCGCTAATGGTCAGATTATATTCTGAAATAGGTCAACCGCAAAGCGCAGAACTCCCCCAATTGCGTTAAGTTAACGTAAATTGTTAACCTGCCGATGCTAACTCGGGTGAAATGCTAAATGCCCTGTCGGACATTTACCGCTTTTCACATTACGGTCCCTCGCGATTCGTTGCCGGGTTAGCCACAAAATCAGCGCCCGTCACGTTATCGTTCAATGTAACGATGCGGCTCGGGCTGCTAAACACAAACCTTCGCGACCTGATAGTGATGACATACGTCTCACCGGCGGTCAGCCCCTCGACAATGTATCTACCATTAACACCTGTCATTACATTGATCGGCGTCGCAAGCGAATTACCGGTAACAGTAACGATCGCACCACGAATACCGCGGCTCTCGGCGGTTGTTACACGACCAGAGACGGACACACCGGCAGCCGTTGGAACTAAGAACTGTAGACCCCATCCACCGGCGATCGCACCCGCAGATCCCATCTCGGTGAAAGGCTGGCCGGCATCGTCGCGAACAAAGAGCCGCCACTGGCCGTTTGGATTGGCCGCACCAAATGCAGATCCGAGCGAAGGCGGGCCGCCAAGAACATTGCCGGGCACAACATACGGGAAGCCAGGTGCCGAGCCCGGGAATGGTGCTATTACAGGTTCCCATGTAGTCGGCTCATATTTTCCGGACGCGAGCGGCCCTCCGTCAGGCAATACCTGGCCTGCAGCATCGTCAAATGTCAGAGTTACACGGCCCGGAGTCATACCGCCCGCATCGCCCATAATGACCATTTTCTGACCAAGCGGGCCAACAAGCAATATATCGATATTGTCCGTGTTGGGAATTTCGACATCATAAAGTGTCACACGCATACCGCCATTGACGGTTGGGGCTCCGCTGACATTAATTGTCGATGGATAAGGCGACGCCGGGCCGGGGCCGGAAATGTTAATAGGTGCCCCGCTCGTGAATTGCGTAGCTGTATCGTTGATCGTCAGGAATATCTCAGCCCGCCCGCCAAGCACCGCAGCACCGGTCGGACCGGTGAGCTGTAACCTGATCGTCTCAGGCGACTCGTATTCGAGATCCGGACATATTTCGATCGACATTGTTTGCTCGCTGTCGCCATTGCCAAACGAGAGCAACTGCGACGTAGTCTTGTAATCGATGCCGGCCGTACATGCCGCACCGCCCGTAGCCGTGCCGCCCGCGACGGTCGCCGCCGTGACGTCAGTCGCACCTGCGACGCTTACGTCGCGGCGGACTATGACACTAGCCGTCTGTGATTCATCCTCCATTTCAGCCGCTTTCGCGAACTGAACGATCGGCGTTTGGCATTTACCAGCTCCACTTGCAGCTACAAGATTTGCCACTTGTGTTGGCGTCAGAGCCTGGTTGAACACCTCTACCTCATCTATCAGCCCATTAAAGAAGTGGCTATTACCACCGCGATTACCGATGTAAAACGCACCATTGCTAACCAGCGGCCCTGCGTGTGCAAAGGTTGCCACTTGTATGCCGTTGAGATAGATACGTGCATTCGTTCCGTCGTAGGTCTGAGCCAGGTGGAACCACTGATTGGTAGGCACGACACCAGACGCGGACGAGAAGGTATTACCGTCCACGATACCGAGTATGCTGTTATCCGTCGTTGCAATGAAGGTACTAAACGCATCCGTCACCCCGTCTTTCATCTTAACGATGAGGCCGTCATGGCCGGTCGGGTTGACATGACCACGCCAATAGAACCAGCCGTCAGCACTAAACTGCGGCACGGTCGCAAGAGCCGTGCCCGGAATGACCTGAGCAAATTGGCTCGTACCATTAAAGTCGAACGCCTGACCGACCTTGCCCGCCGCATAACCAGGCGACCCTACCAACGTGGCATTATTGCCGCCAACAACGTCATTTGCATTGTTCTGTCCCGGATACCAAGCCGTCATACCTGCCGGCGGAGCCGTACAGTCATCGTTGAGGATCGTACCCGTACCGGATGTTACGGTAGTCGGAACACTAGCGACCGTCGCGGTGCCGCCCAAAAGGAACGTCTCGTCACTCTCAAAATTCATGTCACCACAAACTTCGACGGTGACCTGTTTGACCGTATCAGCAGGCCCAAACGACAAGCTGCCAGTCACGGCCCTAAAGTCCACGCCTGCACCGCATGATGCAACGCCACCTGCGGTGCCATTCACCGTAGAGTAATTGACGGTTGCATTCTGCGAGGTCTGGCCGACCTTGGTCACGTCAAACACAAAGTTCGTTGTGCCGGCATTTGTCTCAAACTGCGAAACACTACTGATCGTAAACGTCGGAGCAGGATCGCCGCTCGGGATAGTACCGACACCTTGACCATCCGCGATGGTCGCGTTAGTCGGCACGCTGAGGTTCATAAAGAACTGCTGGGTCGGCTCATTGACCGGATCGTTTATGATCGTCACCGGCACACACTGGAACGCCGTGCTGTTAAACGTCAGCGTTCCGCTAGTAGAGTTGTAATCCTGACCTGCGACGGCTGTGTCGTCAGCCGTCTGGTAATTTACCGTGATCGGGAATACCTCTGTGGAGCCTTGGATCGAGACCTCGAACGCATTTGAGCATCCGCTGGACGGCCGGTCATCACCGGTAAACGTTACATCGCTGATCAGGATCGTCGGTGCCGTATCATCATTTTGGATAGTACCGAATCCGGTGTCGTCGGTGATCGTCGCTCCGACAGGAGCCGACAAGACGACGTTGAACGTCTCATTAGTTTCAAATACCGTGTCGCCGCAGACCTGAACGGTGATCGTCGTAGTACCCGTTGCACCACCGGGATTGATGCCAAAGTTGCCGCCGGTGCCAAGGAAATCATCATTAGCATTTGTACAAACGCCCTCGGTGGCCGTGACGCCCGTAGTATCGAAATTAGCACCCGCCACGAGCTCGGTCTCGCCCGTTCGGGTAACCGTAAAGTTATACAGCGTGACGCCCGTCGGGCGCGGCCCGTCGCCTTCGCTCAGAGACACATCCGAGATCGACAGGGTTGGAGCCGTGTCGTTGTCGGCGAGCGAAACATTTTGCTGTTGTGTTGTACCCAGCACGATGCCCGAACTTGGGTTGCTGATCGTCAGCGTCGCGGTTTCGGTTCCCTCATAGACTGAGTCGTCTGAAACCGTAAACGTCACAGAGCCCGTCGCCTGGCCGTCTGGGATGGTTATCGTCGTTGAGCTAAAGTTATAATCGCCCGCCGTGATGTTTGTACCATTTGCGGCGACGCTAACTGTTTGTGCCCCGGATACAGCCCCGTCTGCCGTTGCCGTAACTGTCACAACTGTTGACGTAGCCTCGTCCGCTGCGTTTGTGCTGACCGAAAGATTGACCGGGTTCGTAGTGATCTCCCACGTATATTCCGCTGCGGTCGCGTCTGTGTTGCCCGTCGGATCGGTCGCACGCACCTTAAAGGTATGCGAACCAATGCTCAAGCCCGTGTAGTTCTTGGGCGACGAGCACGAACTGAACGTGAACGGCGCATCTAAAGCACACTCGAAGGTGAGGCCGGGTACCTGCGGACTTTCGGAACGCGCAAGGCTATCGGACCCGCTAAATTCAAACGTCGCACTCGTGCTGGCCGTCGTCGATGGCGGCGAGCTATCGATACTGGTTGTCGGCGGCACGTCATCATGCGTGTAAGCAAAGACCGTCGAGCAGCCCGAGGCATTGCCGACGGCATCGACCGCTCTAGCATAGATATTCGTCGTCGTATTCGTCGCGACCGTTATACCGATAGCAAAGTTACCAGCCGTGGCCGGGCCCGAACCTAACGCAACCGTAGTACAGTCGCTGCTTGTGTACAACGTCACAGTGCTGCCCGCCTCAGCCGTGCCGTTGATGATCGGCGCGGCATTGCTGCTCGGGCTCGTCGGCGTGCTGCCCGTGATCTGCGGCGTTGCCGGAGCGTCGTGGTCAATGTCATAGACCTCGCCCACAAATGGCAGCGACGTCGAGATACCCGGCGTCATGCCTGAGTCGTTAACAAAGTTTAGGCCAAGCGTGCCCGTGCCGGTGCCTGTGGCGACTTGGATGTTCCACTTCGTCGTCGGTGCCGGTAACTGAGGAGCCACGGAATTGATCCCCGGACCGGTCAAGCCGCTATTTACAAGCGCAAAGTTGCTTGCCGTCAAACCATCGACCGGCCCCGCAAACTCGATCGTCCAAAATACATTTGCCTGATTGGTCGGATTGCTATTCTGGCGCGTTAGCGAAACGATAGTCGTCGGCGGCGGCGTGAGCGTCGTAAACTGCAGGACGCTGCCAAAGCCAACGCCAGCGCTGTTGGAGCCGATGGCACAGTAGTAATACAGTGTGCTCGGGCTTAGGCCGGTGATACTTTGCGAATAACTTACCGCCGAGAATCCGGAGCCAATGCTCGTACCTCCGCTGGCCGGGGCACGGGTGCCAAAAGTATCGTTACACGTGCCCGGATCTGTCGTGCTGTATCGGAAATAGGCAGTCGTTGAGCTGCCGTCGGCGTTAGCCGTGCCGTTAAGCGAAGCGCTATTAGACGTTACAGAATTTGGAGTATTTGTAACCATGAACGGCGGATCAACCACGGCTGTGATATTGATCGTAACGGTGTCCGTATCGGTCAAAGGTCCACCCGTACCGGTATTGCCCTGATCGTTTGCGATGATGGTCAATGTGGCGCTTCCAAAATAATTCTGCGCCGGCGTAAATGTGACCGTTGAGATAGCGTTATTAACGGCTGACAAAGTGCCCGTAAATGTCATGGTCACGTCATTAGTACCGTCGCCCACACTAAACACAAGCCCCGTCACGTCGCTGAGCGTCAATGTACCGTTGGTAACCGACAGCGTAATTAGCATATCCGCACCGCCGACATCCGCGTCGCTAATCGAGATCTGGTTGGCGTTTGCAACGCTAAAGTCCATTGCCGCGTCCTCATCGGTCGTCTGCGTACCCGGGACACTATTCACCGGCGGAGCGTTGGGAGCAATGTATGTATAATCATCCGCCGCCGTATTGGCAGAGCTGCCGCTCGGCGTCGTCACGATCACATCAACCGTGCCGGCCGCGTGCGGTGGCGCCGTGCAAGTTACCTGCGTTGCCGAAATTACGGTCACATTCGGACAAGTATCGCCGCCAAACGTAACAGTAGTCGCACCCGACAAGCTTGTGCCGTTGATCGTCACAATATTGCCGCCCGCGGTCGGCCCGGATGTCGGGCTCAAGCTGGTGACCGTCGTCGGTTCCGCAATCGTAACGTCTCCCGTTGATGTTTCAGGCACAAGATTGCCGCTGTCGTCGGCGAAATAGCCCCCCACGTTGCTGAACGACGCTACCGCCGCGTACGTGCCGGCGAACACGAAAAAGGTGTTGACGGTAGCGACGCCCGAGCCGCTGGTCACGGTGGTTTGAGGGGCTACCACGCCTCCGAAGTCGAAATTAACGGTCTGGCCGCTGATCGGAGCTCCGCTTGGGACGGCCGTCAACGTCGCGCTCACAGCGGTCGGGTTTCCGGCAATGCCGCTGGCGGGCGAAAGCACAAGCGATGTGCGTTGATAGACGGTCACCGTTCGAGTGTTTGATGTGGACGAATTCAGGGTCGAGTTCCCCGCATAGCTCGCACTGACCGTGTACGGCCCGCGCTCGGTGAGGGCCGCGAAATTTACCGAAGCGCCGCCCGATCCATCGGTCGTGGTGTTAAGATTCGTCACCGCAGAAGACGGAGCCGTCAATGTAAACGTCACCGTCTCGCCCGCGACCGGCCCCGCAGGCGGACTGGTGCGCGTAAGGGTCGTGCTTACCGAGAGCGTATTTCCAACAAATTCTGTACTGCTTACCGTCAGAGCCGCCAGAGCGGTCGAGGCCTTGTCAAGGGTTACGACCACGTCATTCGTCGAGGACGAGCACGGAGAATTGCTTATCGTCCAGCGCAACGTGTAGCTTACGCCCGGAGTACCGGTAAACAAGGAGGTTGGGCTATTCGGCGACGCAAAGCTACCACCACCGGGACCGGAGACTACCGACCATGTTCCGGTGCCGACGCTAGGCGTGTTGCCCGCAAGCGTTGCTGTTGAGCCGACGACAGACTGATCCGGGCCGGCGTTTGACAGCGTTGGGGGCTGGTTTACGGTTATGGTTGCTGTATTACCCGTAGTGATCGCCGTGCTCGTTGCATCCACGCTGCCGGCTGCCAGCGTGTAACCGGTTGTCGAGCTCGGGCTGACCGAGAAATTAAAGGTCGGCCCGGCACCTGTCTGCGTTCCGCCGCCATTTGTCAAAACCACAGTGTACGGAGCCGTACCCCCGCTGACCGTGACCGTCACCGTACCCGAACCACCCGAACAGATCGTGCTCGACCCCGTTACCGTCGCGGTCGGCGGCGGTGGGGTGACCGTGATATTTGCCGAGGCGCTGTTGCCGGTACCGCCATTGGTTGATGTAACGGTGCTGGTGGTATTGGTCAGGACGCCGGTCGCGGCGCCGCTGGCGGTGACCGTAATGGCCGAGGTGCAGGTCGAACTAAACCCTATCGTTGCGCCGGACAGCGTAATGACATTAGACGCTATGGTGAGTGTCCCGCCGCATTGTGTAAATGAGGCATCAGGTGCCGTCAATCCTGCGGGCAGCGTGTCCGTGAAAGCGACACCCGTCAATGACGTGCTCGAATTTGGATTGGTCACAGCAATGGTCATCAGGCTCGTCCCGCCAACATTGATCGGCGACGTGGCAAAGGATTTTGAGATCGACGGTGCCCCAATGGCGGTGACGCTAAAGTCGTCAATCGCGAGTCCGTGATCGTTGCCTGCATCATTTAGATCTTCCCAACGAATCCATATTTCCTGACCGTTCGCAACGGGTGTCCCAAAGGTAATCGTCGAGGACTTAGCAGTCCGGTTCGCCGGAGCGTTTCCATCTAAGGCGACCCCCGAACCAGTGTTAGTGAATGTCGGACTCGCGAAGCTTAGCGCGCTAAACCCTGTCCAGCCTGTAGAAGGTACGTTCGCGTCCGTAATGGTCCCCGCATTGGCAACTTGATACTGAAAACTTGTAGTTTGCGCAGCGGGCGTTGTCGCGCCTCCATCCCGCCACTGCTCGCCGGTGTACGAAATGGCCAATGACCCAATACTCCCGCCAGTATTGTTTGTTAGTCTGAAGGCCCAATAGTTGGTGCCAGATCCGCTGGACGCGACACCACCTAAGGCCCGATCGGTTACGACATTAGTCCCCGCTACGCCAAAGCTGTATAGAGCGCCCGCATTGCTACTACCCGTCCCGACGTTATAGGTCGCTTTGTCTGAATATGCTCCAGAGATTGTCGAATTGTCGGTCCAACTAACCCCAGTTGCGACAGTTGAGGGCAGGCCGTCGAAGTTCTCAGTTAATGCCGAGCCATAGGCCGTGATACTTCCGCCATTCGTTAAAAACATCGGTTGCGGTTCAGGGGCGTAGAGATCGGCGGTTTTGGGTATGTCGCGAAGGCGTTTGGGCGCGGGGGATTGTATTGGCGTCGCTGTGGACGCCATGCCGAAGAACTCTTTTACTGAATCAATAAAGGCAAAGCGGGTGCTTTGTGTAGCCGTGACGGTTAAAGCTGTCAGGACGATGAGGATCGATGCAACGATGAAAAAGCGAAAGGACTTACTGTTCTGGAACATAAAAAGAGTTCTCCGGCGGTCTTTCCAAGATCCGAAAAACAAAAACCCCGTGACTAATGCACTCGGAGGGGGTTGCGGTTAAACGGAATGGACTAAATTTAAGTTAATGAACTAATTATATGCCCATTAAGTGCTAAGTCAAGGAGGTTTTGCGGTCGATCTACAGATCATTAACACGGGGGACGAAGACGCTCTGGGCTTGACACAGATACGGAACGGTCATAGAGTGTTTGTCGTTAGTGACAAGGGGGCAATCCCAGCAATTTTGGGTAACTTTCACATACTCAGGAGGAACTTCCGCATGAAGAATATACATATTCCCGCACGCGAATACTTGTGACCGCCGGCCGTCTCTCCAAGAACCCACAACTTAGCTAATACCGCACAAAAGCCAGTGTTTATCGACGTTCTAGGTCGATACAGCGGCTTTCGCCAACGGCAAAACGAGCTTCGCTGACCACTTGGCGAGCTTCGCTGACCACTTGGCGAGCTTCGCTGACCACTTGGCGAGCTTCGCTGACCGCTTGGCGAGCTTCGCTGACCGTTTCGCGAGCTTCGCTGACCGTTTCGCGAGCTTCGCTGACCGCTTGGCGAATGCGGCTATTAGTTGACCGGCGGTCGCGGACCATTCCGCGACATCACCTAAAGGCAAAATAGGAGGAAACTATGCCTAACGATTACTATCCCAGTTCAATGGACGCTCGCAGTGCTTGGCATGCAAATCTTGCCAAGCAGCTACCCGCTTTTGTCACAAAATACTTAATCCCCGCGCCGACCGTCGCCCAATTGCTAGCCGACGCAGAGTGGATCATATATTGGGTCGCGTTTCGCAATAGCTTTGACGCTTCGAGCCAGCAATTGACCAAGTTCTTTAACTCGATCGCGGGCCGCGACGACAGCGTCGAGGCACCCCTTGCGTTTACGATCGATCCGCCGGACACGCCGCCGACGCAAGTGCCGCCGGGTATCGAAAAACGTGTGCGCGACCTTGCCAGCTTTGTTAAGGGCAACAGGGCCGTTTACTCTGAGGCCGATGGCGAGGCCCTCGGCATCGTCGCCGCGGAAGAGTCGCAGGAAGTGCTCGATAATATCTACCCCGTTTTCGAGCTTTCGACACAGGCCGAGTTTAAGCTCAAGGCGGATTTTCGCAAACGCAACCTCGACGGCATCCGGTTCGAGTATCGACATATGGGCGGCAAGTGGTTCCCCGCCGGTGTCCTGCTCAACAGCGGTGGCAAATTCACCGTTGCCCCATCAGAACCCGGCGTCGCCGAACAGGTCGAAATACGCGGCATCTACCTCAAAGGCAACGACGACATCTACAACTTTTCCCCCGCGATGTCCGCCTTTATCGCTCCGTAGGGGCTTACGGCTAACGCCGTAACTTTGAACAAGAAAAAGGCTGGGAGCTAATGTTCCCGGCCTTTTGCGATGTCAAGCGAATTTTACGCCTAGTGACGAGGGAAAAGTGACGAGTGGCTAGCGCGGGAAATTAAACAGAACTTTAGCCACGAATAACACGAATGGCACGAATATGAAAAGGGACAGGTGACAAGATATTCTCCTGTCTCCCGTCCCCTATCTGCCTACTGCCTACTGCCTACTGGCTACTGTTCCCTACTCGTCCCGGCCGATCCGGTAAAGTCAGCATCCGTAACACTGTCTTGCAGCGTGATCACGCGGCTCGGCTGTTCAAAGAAGAACCGGCGTGCTCCCACCGTTACGACATACGTCTCGCCCGGCGTCAGGCCGGAAACGGTGTAACGTCCGTTGACGCCCGTCGAGACGGTGATCGGCGTTGTGAGCGAATTGCCCGTTACGGTGACGCGGGCATTACGGATACCGCGTCCCTCGGCGGTTGTCACACGCCCGCTGATCGATACATCAGCCGCAGTCGGAGCAAAGAACTCGAGCCCCCATCCGCCTGATATCGACCCGACGGTCGTCTGTACAGCTTCGACAGGGCGAAGTGCACCGTTGTCGTCACGGACAAACAGCCGCCACGTGCCGTTCGGGTTGGTCATGCCAAACCCGGTCGGCGGCGTGCCAAACAGCGTCTTGTTCTGTGGACGTGCAAGCGTACAACCTGGTTCGACATACGGCCCCGCAGGTGCCGGCCCGAAGAAGCTTAAGACCGGTGTCTCGCACGTCGTCGGACGATATAGCCCGGTCACGAGCGTGGCCGAATCACCGAGCACCGCCGGTGCGATATCGCTAAAGGTCAGCGTCACCGGTGCACCCTGTCCGATCGAGAATGGTCCCCCGACATCGGCCATCAGGACATATTTCTGTCCCTGCGGCCCGACGAGCAGCACGTCGATATTATCCGGCGTGTCATGCCAGATGTCATAGAGCGTGACACGCATACCGCCGATGATATTTGGTGCACCCGCAACAACGATCTGTGACGGATACGGCACCGCCGGCGAACCGAGCGTCATATCGATCGGCTCATGCGGAATGGTACTGAGGAAACGAGACGCCGTGTCATTGAAACTAAGCACAGCCGTCGCCTGCGTACCCAGGGTAGCGTTTGTCGGGCTGGAGATCGACATATTGAGCCCCTCACCCGGATCGATAACAGAATCGCCACAAACGGCAAACTGCACCGTTTGAGTGCCGACATTTGTACCAAAGGTCAGCGTTCTCGGCAGAGGCGTGCCAATGACGGCGTAATCAGCCGTCGGTGTACAGGTCGCACCGACCGTCGCACCGCCCGCCGCGATAGCGTTAAAGCTAACGGTTGACGGATTTGTCAGATCGCCCGAGCGGGTGACCGTCACGGTCGCCGTCTGTGATTCGTCCTCGATATACGTCGCCGAGCTAAACTGGATCTCAGGTATCGGAGCCAGCATCGTGATGACACAGTCATTACCATCGCCACCCTGATAGTCGATCCTCGCATTAAGGCCCGACCCGAGGAAGTTTGTAATGACAAACTCATCCGGCATACCGTTGAACGTACCAGTAATAGCATCAGCCGCGTCGTTATTGATGATGGTATAGCTCGCACCCGGTGTCGCGGTCGATCCGCTGCCGAATAAGAGATCCGTTCCCGTGATGTCCACCTGACCCGCAACATTTAGCTGCAGATAGCCGGTATCGACCGTGGGCGAGTTGATAAATAGCCTGAGTGTGCGGCCCGACGCGAGCTTAAATGTCGAGCTCGCACCGGTAGTCACATCGACGCCCGGATTGCCTACAAAGAGGAATCCGGCCGCGTTAGGCGACGCTGTTACGTTACCGCCTCCGCTATCGATCTGGCCGGCGTTGATGTTTACACTTGCACCCGATGTGAGATTAACAACGGTTGCTGCTGCTCGTGTTATCGCGGACGTGGTCGTTATATCACCGGTGTTAGCATCGCCGAAGTTAAGGGTACCCGTCGTAATACGGTCGAGTTCGGCGTCGGTCAGGCCAAGCGCAGTTGCCACATCTGCCCCGCCAAGGTCAATTTGCTGACCCGCACTGGACGGAACCAAGGCTACCGCATTTGCCGTCGGAGTCTTTAAGACCCTTTCTCCAGTAGCCGGAGCGTCAGTAATATTGGTCCTATTTGCCAAAATTGCGATATTTCCGCCGCCTGAGGTCGTGTCAACAACAGAGCCGCCACCAGCGTTTAGATTCGCTCCATAACCATTGCCAGTGCCAACGCCGTTAACAATGACGTTTCCACCGCCGGTCGTAATATTGCCCGAGCCCGAAACGAGGAACTCAGCCGAAATATTGACACCGTCGTGTCCCGCAGCAGTCGTAGTACCGGCGGTACCGTTTAGCGTCGTTAAACCAGTACCCGTCGAGCTTACAACGCCACGAAGCCGGATCCCGTCATGATCGACGCCCGGAATGGCGGCGCCAGGGTCACCACCGAAACCAGTAATAGTCGTAGTACCGTTTGCCACCATCACAGAACTGCCAGCATCTACCAACACTCCAAAATGGCCGTTACCCGCAGCAGATGCACCCGTACCCATCATTATCAAGTTTCCGCTGCCACCGGCAGTTATACCCGATGCAAGGACACCGCCGACAACAATGCCGGCTCGACGATCTCCTGCCAACGAAGTGCCGAGTGCTCGACCCGTCATGGTCAAGTCGCCGTCGTTCGTCCCGACCGTGCTGCCGCCAACAATCTGAATACCGGCCGCGTCAGCACCACCGTCGCCTGAATCGCCTGTGATCGAAACGTCACCCGTGTCAAAAGCAAATATCGCCGAATTCAACGCAAATCTGACGCCCGCATTCTCAGTCAGGGCCGCTCCCCCGGCATTTCCTCCGCGACCTTTAATAATAATTGGGTCAGGACCTTGATTGCTGATACTTGTTCCAACACCTGAGACGCCTGCAAAATCACCGCCCGTAGGTATCGCCTGCTGATTAGCCTCGATCGTCACAGTTCCGAGTCCCACCGAGAGCGACGATTGGTCCTGGAAGCGAACTGAGCGGCTTGCCTTAAGGACTACGTCACCGTTTGACGCCGGTGCGAGGGCAACATCCGCGTCAACTGCGAATGAAATCGAATCAGTCCCCGGCGCAGCGTTGTCATTTTGCAGATCTACATCGATGCCAGCGTTTCCGATAAGGGAAAGATCTCCCGTGAAATTAACACTGTCATTTCCGGTGCCGCCATTTATCGTCAGATTCGCACCAAAGCCGCTACCAAATCCGTTGACGTTGATCGTATCGTCACCCGTATCGCCGCCGTTGATCTCAAGCGAGGTGGTCGGGTTGTTGAATGTCACCGATTCACCGCCGACGTTTGAATCGACCGTTGTCTGGCCGCCGCCAGCGTCTGTCACGGCAATAGTCTCCGTGACCGTGCTGTAATTAAGCACAACATTAGCCGCGTTGACCGTCGAACTTACCGGTTCGAGGCCTGTGTAGCTGATCATCGCACCCGAGATATCTCCACCGATAAATTCTACGCCGCCATCATGCTCATTGGTAAAGTTAAAGGTCTGCGTCGTCGGCGAACCGCCGGTAAGGATGAGCGCGTCATTGCCGCCGGCTCCGCCGTTGTAGTTGATAACCACTAATGGTCCGCCCGAATAATCGACCGTCAGCGTATCGTTGCCGTCCAGCGTATCTATCTGGATATTGCTAATCAAGACGGCAGTGCAATCAACCGCGGTTGCCGTCACAGAGAAACAACCGGCTCCCGGACCGATCGTGTTTACCGGGTCGCTGATCCGCACGTTCGGACCGTTTCGCACGATCGTCAGATTGTCAGAGCTCGTGCCGCCATTGCCATCGCTAACGACCAGATTCCCCCCGGAGATACCAGCAGACGTCTCGATGACGGCAGGCGTCATAAATTGCATCACCGTTCCAAATCCCGTACCGATCGTGTTTTGAGCGATCGCACAATAATAATATGTTGTGTTGTCCGTGAGTCCGGTCAACGCCTCAGAGAAAGCTACTGCCGAGTTACCGCTGCCAAGCGCCGTGCCGCCAGTGCTTGGTGCCCGTGTGCCAAATGTGTCATTACACGTGCCGGGGCTCGTTGTCGAATAACGGAACCAGCCAGTTGTTGCGGCTCCGCCCGGATTGGCAGTGCCGTTTAGCGTAGCCGTCGAGGTGGTTACCAGAGTTGCAGCGTTGGTCGTAACGACCGGCTGTGCCGCAGGCGTCGTAAAGTTGAGTACCGAGCCGAACGCCGTGCCCGCCGTGTTGCTTGCGATGGCACAGTAATAATAGGTTGTTCCGGGCAATAGTGACGAGATGGCCTGCGCAAATGCTACGCCTGAAGTACCGGCACCGAGAGCCGAACCGCCGCTGGCAGGTGCCCGCGTGCCAAATGAGTCGCTACACGTACCCGGATCGGTCGCCGAATAACGGAACCAGCCGGTAGCCGCCGTTCCATTTGGATTAGCGGTGCCATTTAGTGTTGCCGCCGTTGATGTTACAAGACTTACAGCATTGGTCGTCACCGTCGGTGCCAAAGCAATTATGTTAGACAGCACGATGTCGTTGGCATTGTACGTGACTGTGCCGGTATAACCGATCGGCCAAGTGACGGTGCCATACGTACCACTAGTCGCACCTGTGCTGGTCGCGATGGTAAACGTCTGGACCGGTGTCGGCGTAAATCCGCCGGTAAACGAAACATTAAGCGTTCCGGCTGCGGCAAATGTGCCGGTCGATGCGACTCGGTCGTGGAATCCTGCCCCGTTACCGGCCGTTGTACCGCCAAGCTCGACATAAAACTCGGATGTCGAGTTTTGCGTCACGGCTCCACTATTGATCACGCCGGGGCTCGAACCGGGGCGCAATTTGCCGCCGTTATCCACCGTCAGCGGCCCGGCGAGCGTGCCAAACATACCGAGATCGCCGGTGCTCGTAACCGTAGTTGTCACCGGCGACAGGATGTTCATCGTCCGTGCCTGTGTGATCGCGCCGTTGGTCCCGACCACATTTACAACTCCGCTATGTGCGCCGTCGCCAAGTGTTAACGTTCCAAATTGAGCAACACGGTCTAGTTCAGCGTCTGTAAGCCCTAGGACAGACGCCGAATCATTACCGCCGATCTCGATGGTTCGCGTACCGGTCAATGTCCGCAGATTTACGGTGCCCGTATTAGGACTGACGCTGCCCGCCAAGAAATTCATCTTGTCGGCTATGAGCGTGATCGGCTGATTTACTGTCGAAATTATCGGGTTGCCGCTGCTGGCGCTGTCTAGGAAAATACCTGTGCCATTACCGCCATGTGTTCCCGTAATACTGACAGAACCCGACACAGCCGTGACCGAACCGCTACGCGAGAGGTTTAGTCCCGGACTGTCGCTCGCACCACCAGTCGCCGTTACCGAAACGGTTCCTGTACCCGCGGCAGCTATCTTAGAGAGCGAACCGTCGATACGAATACCATCATTGCCCGAACCGCCGGTGCCGCCTGTTCCAACAGCGACGATGCTGCCGTTACCTGTTGTCGAAATGATGCCCGTCGGGAATAGGATAAAGCCAAGGGTCGTGCCCGCACCCGAACCACCCGTTCCTGTCACAGAAACATTGCCACCATTTGAGCTGATCGTTGAATCAAATCCAACCTCGAGTCCGTGAACGTTGGTACCGCTGCCGCCGTTACCCGTCAGAGTCGTTGCCGCCCCGGTCGTGCCGCCCTTGACCGTCGCAAAATTGCGCATACCGATGCCGATACAAGTACCGCAACCGACACCGCCGCGGCCCTTTAGATCGACGGTACCTGTTCCGGTCGCCTCAACAACAGAATCATCAATGTAGATCCCACGGAAACCGGTCGCGGCAGTAGCCAGTTGGTTCGATTCCATACTGATATTGCCGCTAGCGGTACGAACGGTCGAGCCAATACCATCTGCACTGCCCGTACCCGTTATCTGAATATTCGAAGTGACCTTGAGCGTAAATGATCCCGCTCCTGACATGATCAGGTCGGCGTTGTTGATGGTCGCAGAGTCGCCTGTGCCGGGGCTTGCATCGTCATTGGTCAGATCGGCATCGACACCCGATCCGCTTGCAAATGTGATGTCGCCGTTGAAATTGAGCGTATCATTTCCCTGTCCGCCGTTGACCGTCAGGTTTGGGAACGAGGTGCCTAAGGCACCGACGTTGATAATATCCGCCCCGCCCTGTCCGTTAAACGTTACCTGTGTAATGCCCGATAGAGACAGGTTGCCCGAATTGCCGATCGTTGCCGCCGCACCATTAACGCTAAATGTGCGCGTGCCGGGTGCCGAGTTGGTAAACAGTATATTGCCTGCGCTCGGCAGTGAAATATCGATCGTATCGCCGTTACCCGAGAGGTCTGTAACCGTGATCGACGTCGCGGTGGTCGTCACCTCGTAATCAGGAGCAACCTGACGCGTGATATTGACCGTGTAGCTAAAGGTCGTCACGCCGTCCTCGGCCTTGCCGGCCACGTTAAAGCTGTTGGAACCTACTGACAGAGTCACGGTGCCTGAGTTTGACGACGGAGCAAACGATCCGCCATTGATCTGCACGCTCGCATTGGGATCCTGTGCTGTGCCGTTGATGGTGATCGATGAGACCGAGTTCGCAACCGTCGCTCCATAGATGCCAAAATTAGGGTCGAACGTCGGTGAGATCGCAGTCGAAGGCCCCGTCAGCGTGATGCTCGACAGCTTGGCATTGGTCGCCGCGACATATGTATAATCATCAGCCGACGTGTTGGCCGAGCTGCCGCCCGCCGTTGTGACGATAACATCGACAGTACCGGCAGAACGTGCCGGGGCGGTAGCGGTGATCTGCGTCGCGCTGTCAACCGTGAACATCGTGGCGGCCGTTCCGCCGAATGAAACAGCGGTCGCACCGGTAAAGTTGGTTCCAGTAATAACAACGCTATTACCACCGCCTTGCGGCCCGGAAGTCGGATTTACACTCGTAACGGTCGGGGCCAGCGATGTACATATTCCGAGAAGGATCGAGACGTTGTTTGAATCTGCGTTAGCAGTGGCAAAGTCCTGCTTGCCGTCGCCGTTAAAATCACCGATCGCGACCGAGGACGGATTAGTACCTACCGTAACTTCAGGCGCGGCTTCAGATGTAAATCCGCCAAGACCGTTTCCGAGACGGATCGAGGCGTTGTTTGAATTGAAGTTAGCAGCGGCAAAGTCCTGATTTCCGTTGCCGTTAAAATCTCCGATCGCGACCGAGTACGGACCAGTGCCGACCGTAACTTGAGGCGTGGCTGGAGATGTAAATTCGCCAAGACCATTTCCGAGACGGATCGAGACGTCGTTTGAAGAGTTGTTAGCAGCGGCAAAGTCCTGATTTCCGTCGCCATTAAAATCGCCGATCGCAACCGATTGCGGAAAAGGGCCGACCGTAACTTCGGGCGTGGCCGGAGATGCAAATCCGCCGCTGCCATTTCCGAGACGGATCGAGACGTCGTCTGAATCCCCGTTAGCAGTCGCAAAGTCCTGATTTCCGTCGCCATTAAAATCGCCGATAGCGATCGATAACGGAAAAAAGCCGACCGTAACTTCTGGCGTGGCCGGAGGAATAAATCCGCCGCTGTCATTTCCGAGACGGATCGAGACGTTGGCTGAAAAGCCGTTAGCAGTGGCAAAGTCCTGAATCCCGTCGCCGTTAAAATCACCGATCGCGACCGAGGACGGATTAGTACCTACCGTAACTTCAGGCGTGGCATCAGATGTAAATCCGCCGCTGCCATTTCCGAGACGGATCGAGACGTTGTCTGAAGAGTTGTTAGCAGTCGCAAAGTCCTGCTTGCCGTCGCCATTAAAATCGCCGATCGCTACCGAACGCGGATCAGTACCGACAGGAACTTCAGCATCAGCTGTAAATCCGCCGCTGCCATTTCCGAGACGGATCGAGACGTTGTCTGAATCGAAGTTAGCAGTCGCAAAGTCCTGAATGCCGTCGCCATTAAAATCCCCGATAGCGACCGAACGCGGAGAAGTGCCGACCGTAACTTGAGGTGTGGCCGGAGATGCAAAACCCGAGGTGCCGACGCACGCGGTCGGCGTGACCGTCAAATTGAATGTCGTTGTCGTTATGCCGCCCGGGCCGAATGCCCGGACTGTGACCGTGTAAGCACCGGCCGGAATCTTTGCGAGATGGGCGTTTGTGATACGTACGACGCCGGTCGCGGGATCTGCGGTCAGCTCGCCAATAAAGCTCGTCGGTGCCGTAACGCGCATCCTCGTCGTCCCCAGCGGAGCCGCACTCGGCGTCACCGTCGTGTTACCGCTCAGGCCCAGGTTTGCCGCCGGATATGTGCCAAGCGTCGGCGGGGGGATGTAGGTATAATCATCAGCCGCCGTATCAGCCGAGATGCCGCCCGGTGTCGTCACTATCACATTGACCGCGCCGGCCGAGCGCGGTGGTGCGGTTGCGGTGATCTGCGTCGCGCTGTCAACCGTAAAAGAGGTGGCGGGCGTTCCGCCGAAAGAGACAACGGTCGCTCCGGCAAAGTTGCTTCCGGTGATCGTTACGCTGGTGCCGCCCGCAGTCGGACCCGATGTCGGGCTCAAGCTGGTAACCGTCGGCGGGTCGAGATATGTATAATCATCAGCCGCTGTATTTGCCGAGCTGCCACCCGCCGTTGTGACGATAACATCGACAGTACCGGCAGAACGTGCCGGGGCGGTGCATTGTATCTGTGTCGCCGTATTGCTGGTTATCGGGCACGACGTACCGCCAAATGTAACGCCGGTCGCGCTCGCTAGATCAGTTCCGTTGATCGTTACCGAATTGCCCCCCGCCGTCGAGCCGGATGTCGGATTCAACGACGTAACCGCCGGAGCAACGGCCGCTACTGGTGTGACATCCGCCCAAGTTGTTCCTACTAGAATCCCGTCAATGGAGGCATTAGGTGTCGAAACGCCACTGCCCGAACCCTGCCTTATAAAGAGTCTCGAAACATCTGCCAAGTCCCCCAAACTCGTCTCGGTGAGAGTTGCCGATGGTTCGCTTCCGCCGAGCGATGGATTTATCCACATCTTAACAATGTCGTTCCCTGAACCAGCAACGATCTGGTAACTGATAACAACTAACTGCGTCGTTCCCGGGCTCAGGTTTGTAGTTGAAAAGGTCCCTGTTGAGGTTCCAGACGCTCGAAGGCCTAATTGATAAGTGCCAGCTACACTGCCAGTCCGAATGGATACGCGGGAATCTAAAGTGGTGGTACTCGTGCTTGACAAGTATCCTGCAAAGTATTCACCCGTTGCACTCGCGTTCAACGGAAGCAAGGTTGTATCGGTCACGTTTACGATGAACGCTGCATATGTGGTCCCAGTTGTTTGGGTGGTGAATTGCCGATAGGTGTCCTCAGCCGATGATGTTGTAGCCACAATGTCAATCTTGTTCCCAATTCCTGACTGTGGATACCCGGAATACGAGAGGCCACCACTACTAACCTGTATAGCCGTTCCGGTACCCGAGTAGTTAACCCAATTGCCCCCACTAACATTAGCTCCACCACTCAGATTTGTGAGCTGTCCGGTTGTATAACTAAAATTCTCAGTCAATAAGTTCGTGAGCGGCTCAACGAAAGGTTCGGGCGCGCTGGGGCCATTTGACGGCGTCGCGGCCGTCGTCGTGCGTGCCATTCCGAAGAATTCCTGTACCGAATCGATGAAAGCAAATTGGGTACCGCGTGTGGCGGTGGCGGTGATGGCCGCGAGGGCGATCAGGGCAGATGCAACTATAGCGAAACGCAGCGACGAACGGTTCTTAAACATACGGGTAATTCTCCGGAAACTAACTTTTGGTTCGTCTAAAACACAAAGACCCCCGTGACAAAGCACACGGAGGGGATGCGTCAAACGAATTGGACTAAATTAAGCTTAATGACTGAATTATAGGGTCATTTAGCTACAAGTCAAGCCAATTTTGCTCCTCAACACATTAAATAAATGGCGCAATACGAAAAGGAGTTTTGCCACGAATTGCACGAATTACACGAATAAGAAAAAGGATCGGGAATGAGGGTTTGGAATCAGTCGGCGGAGCCGACGTCATAGTTGTAGCCCACAGTGCAAACTGTGGGTACTTTTCCAACCAAATGAGCTAAGCCGTTGGAAACGGCGGCATAAACGCCCGCATGATCGTTATGTCACCGTCTCCGACGGTTAAGAAAACCTTTTCGCAAACAGACCCATATCTGGCGATATGGGCTACAAATATATCGCCATCTCCGATGGCTAAAGTAATGCGCTTGGAGTCCCGGCTTTAGCCGGCTCTCCGTCGTTGCAAAAGCCGCCTAAAAGGCGGGACTCCGAACGAAAGACAGGAAACGAGAGACAAGACCAATCTCCTGTCTCCTGTCTCCTGTCTCCTGTCCCCTATCTGGCTACTGGCTACTGTTCCCTACTCGTCCCGGCCGAGCCGACAAAATCAGCGTCTGTGACGTTGTCGATCAGCGTGACAACACGGCTTGGTTGTTCGAAGACAAACCGCCGTGCTCCGACCGTGACAATGTACGTCTCACCGGCGGCGAGGCCGTTGACCTGATACGTACCGTTAACACCCGTCGAGACGGTGATCGGTGACGCGAGCGAATTACCCGTGATGGTCACGCGGGCATTACGAATACCGCGTCCCTCGGCGGTCAACACACGTCCTGAGATGGACAGTTCGCTGGCGGTGAGCACACTGACGTTGAGCGTCGAGCTTGCGGTCGTCCCGGTAAAGCCCTCGAACGAGGCGACGTTGCCGGTCGTGTTGTTGTACGTACCACCGGCCGTGCCGCGGACCTTGACGGTCACCGTACACGATTGTGCAGCATTACGCGTTCCGCCAACCAGTTTGATGCCCGGACTACCGACCGCAAGCACACCGCCGGTGTTGTTTTGCAGCGTTCCGGCACCGCACGTCGTAGCCGCAGTCAGCGGCGAAGCGACCACGACATTTGCCGGGAACGTGTCGGTAACGGTAATGCCGGTCACGGCCTGGGCCGGATTGGTGTTGTTGATCGTGATCGTCAGCGTCGATTGCTGATCGAGCAGGATATTTGCCGGTGTGAACGTTTTGGTGATCGTCGGCGGCTGGACAACGGTCGTGACCGTCGGATTTGCCGCTCCGGCGACACCAGGATCATCCGTCTGCACTGTTGTAAACCCGGTTCCCGATACCGAACCCTGATTTGACACTGAGAACGTATTGACTGGCGCCGTCGGATTAGAGATCGTTGCCCTAAAGGTGATCGTCGTGCTCTTATTCGTCGGCAACGTAAAGCCTGAGCCCGCACCATTTACGGTCACGGTGCCCGCCTCGGGAGCCTCTTTCTCAGTCGCTTGCGAGTAAACCGTAGGCGATATCTGCGATGTCATCTTATCGACCAGCGTCGCGATCGCTCCGAACGTACCGTCACTAGCCGGTGCCGTTGCACGTTCGGTTGTAGCCGGGATAACCTCAGTGGTAGCCTGCTGCCAGACGGCCAATGTGATGGGTTCGACCGATGCGTCAGCCTGTGCCAGTTCCCAACCTGTTGTCATAGCGACGATCTCGCCGTCCGACTTAGATTCGGTATGCTCAGGCATCACTGTCCTTTCAAATACTGTCGGACGCGACTGAGTAATATTGGGCAATTGGGGAGCAATGTTCGTAAGGTTAATGGTACCAGTCGCCGTCACTGCCGGCGGATTGGTTGTGTCCACACCGCCGCCGCCACGGACGATGTTGTCTTGCAAGACTCCTTGCGCTGTCCCGGAGGCCGAACCGTTGCGGAACAGATTGTAGGTTCCGAATCCATCGTGTTTTAGACGGTATCCGCGGGGTCCCTGAATGTTGTTCAGGAATATGTTGAGGATGTCGCCGGCAGTGGTGGTTTGAGTGAAAAGCGAAACAGTTCCCGTTGCAGATGAAGTGTCGGTTAAGCCTAAGGGCGTCGCTTCATTTTGCATGGTCAGGTCCATCCTGCCGTTGTTACGCACTTGCACATAAGAAGAGCCATAAGGGGATTGTCCGCCTAGGTCGGTCGTGCCGTCGCCTACGATGCCGTCAATGTGTGTGTTGCCCGTCACCAGTATCTTGCTGCTGGTCTGGGTGTTGGATTGGCCGTCGGCGCGGATCTCCATCGGCAAATCCCACGGTTTATTGAACGTGTTATTGCGGACAATGGCTTCGCCATCGCCCTTTGCCATATTTATCGTCACATTTCCCAGACCGCCATCCGCGTGCATACACTCGTTGAAGGTGTTTGCCGCAACAATGCCCTCGTAATTTCCCCCAGCAGCGGGGAACAACGGGTTGCCCGCATGCCCCAGCAGCACACCACTTTGCGGGAAATTATAAATCGTATTGCCCGGCGTTTGTCCTGGTGAACTATGATCGGTGACGGTAAAAGTATTTTTGGAGATCTCGGTTTTCAAATTTCCGCTTGCGTCAGTGTCGGAGATCACGCGAACCCCAACTATATTACCGCCATTTATAAAGGTATTGCCGAGAGCTGCATTTGTCTCATTCTGCCAGTCGCCTACGCGAACCGTTGAGGTCGCCGAACCCCGTTGCACAACGCTGATGCCAAATCGTCCGACGCTGTTTGTGCCAATCTCTTTATAGAGCGTGTCAAATGTATTGCTCTGGACGGTCATATCGAGGGTGCCGCTGGTGTCGGTATAAAAATCGATACCGCTGCTGCAGTTCTGAAACGTATTGCCATTAACGGAAACCGTGCCTTTAATGCCCCAAATAATGATTGCAGATTCGTTTGTCGCATCGCCCTTATTGGCGACGTTAAATCGGTTGGTGTTCTGTATCGTACTATTCGTTAATGTCAGGCCATTCCATGTCGTGAATGTCGGATTATTGGTCACCGGAACGCCGTCAACGGTACCGTTAATCGCATTGTCACTGATGCGTTGAATCGTGCTGTTTGTGAGCGTCAAACCGCCATTTACGGCCTTTCCATGAATCGCGTCAACGCCGCTATGAGTTTGCAGGGCGTCGGTGGCATCGGTCGAAGCAGTAATGTCCTGAATAACCATTCGATTCAATGACACTAGGCCGCTGGTGTTGTTGAGTGAAACTGCATCCGCATTTGAAATATTCTGAAGTGTGCCACCCGAAGCGGCCGTCGAATTGCCTGTAACGGTGAGGCCCCCAGAGCCCGTAGTGTTGAGTACTATCGCATTATTGGTTCCACCGTTTTTGCTGATCGATCGAAACGTCAGTCCGCCTGCTCCGATGGTCGTGTTGGCAACATTTAGCGCCGTGCCCGTTGTCGATGCGATGGTGTTGACGGTAATAGGAGGGGCTTGCGCGGCAATGACCGTGCCGCCGCCGGTTGCGTTAAACCCGATGCCGCTCGTCGTGTTCAAAGCCAACCCGCCGCCAAAAGTTATCGATCCGCCTGTGTTTGAAGTAAGATTTATGGCGTTTGCGGTTGTCGTCGTGGCCGTAACGCCATCGTTGAAACCAGTAAGGCCGCCCGATTTTGCATTGATACTTACCGCATTGGCAGCATTATTGGTCTTAGAGATCGTGCCGTTAATGTTAACATTCGCAGTGCTCGTATCTTCACGATAGGCGATACCCGACGGATTGGTGATCGTCGTACCCGATCCAAATGAAAATTGTCCGCCTGACCCGTTAACGATATCAATGCCCGCGTCACCGCCATTCAAGGTCGTCGTGCCGTTAAAAGTGTAGTTGCCATCTGCGTTATCAAACAATAATCCCGTACCATTGGTCGCGCTGAGTGTACCAGTATCAAACTGGACCGTTCCGCTATTATGCCCACCCGTAATTCGGATCAGCTCGGCAGCGTTTGCCTGTGAAACATTGCCGTTAAAGATCGTGGTCGCCGTCCCACCCGAGACAAGAAAGGTCGGGCCGGTTGCTGTCCCCGTCAATGTTCCATTACCAAAGTTGCTAATGCCGCTTACGTTCGTAAGGCTGACGCCATTAGTGCCGCCGGATGAATTGATCGAGGCAAAATTTGCATTGAGTGCGACTGCGTTGGCTACGATCGCCGGTGCGGCCTGGGTAGTATTATTGACCGTGCCGGTGCCGTTTGTTACGTTGAACGTGCCGCCGGTCGTGGCACTGATGCCGGTTCCCGCATTGGTCTGTACGCTCAGGCTGTTAAATGTTATTGCGGCTCCGGCCGTGCCGATCCAGTCCACACCCGTGTTGGCTGCCACAGTGCTAGTTGCAGTGGTTGCGGCCTGAAAATTAATAACATTTGTTGCCCCAGGAGCATTTACCCGCACAGCGGAATTTGCGCTGCTGAGCGTCGCCGCACCTGTTACCGTTACATTACCGCCGCCCGTGTTATGAAAAAATGCAAAAGCCGAGCCGCCGGTGGCACTTACTGTACCAAAAGTCCGTGTGCCGCCCGTATTGCTCTGGAAAAACAGTCCGTCCGTACCGCCTGTACATGTCGTGTTGCCAAAATTAACATTTGCGCTGGATTGTTGAACCAAGATGCACTGGATAGCTCCGGCCCCTCCGGCAATCGAAACGCCGCCTGTTGAGGTCATCGTGCCGCCAACCGTAAAGAGATTGACACCGACACCGGCGGTGCTCGAAGTCGAGACAATGCTGTCAAAAGTGGCCGCCAGCGTACCCGTTCCGAGATTGAGTGCCCGGCCTGTTCCATTCAATGCGACTGCCGCCACGGTTAATGTGCCGAACGAACTGCCGGTAATATCGACCGTTGACGTGTCGCCGACATCAAAACCATTGAGCGTGTTGCCTGACCCAAGCGTTACACCTGCGCCCGCAACATTTGTTATTACCGGATGAACGCCGCCGGTCGGGGGAAGTGCGTCGCTATTTGCGGCAAGTGTAATGCCCGCAACGGTTGCAAGCGCGGCATTTGCACCGGTACCGATCAGCTTTTGGCCGTTGAGCAGCGTCACGCCGCCCGTGTAGCTTGTGCCCGTATTGAATAGAAAGATATTGTCGTTGATCGCGGGGTTATTACCCGTACCATTATTCTCGGCTTGAAAGTTTGCAAGAGACGAATACGGTGTCGTTAAACGTCCACAGCCAGTCGTGCGTGAAACACACGCCGCAGCTGAATTATTAACAAACCAGATCATCCCGCTCACATCTAGCCTCACCGTGCCTGTACCGGTCAGTCCGTCAGGATCTGTGATCGTGTATGTAAACGAATCAGCCGCTACACCCGTGCCCTCAAATCCTGCGGGCGGATCGTACTCAAAACTGCCGTCACCTGTTGCCGCCGTAACAGTACCGCCATTTGTCGTATTAAATGAAAATGGTGCCGAGACGTCAGTACCGATCGCCGTGATCGTCAGTCCGGTATTTGTACCCGTCGTGGGACGAATATCGTTTGCGAGCAAAGTGCCCTCCGATTTCTGAATGCGTACATTGCCCGTCACCGAATATGTCTCGTCAAACGCTATCGGCGATGCCTTGATTGATCCCGGAACCAGCGTCAGATTGGCGTCCGTCAAATTGTCCGAAAACACGACGCCCGTCGCTGGGTCGCCGGTGTTATTGATCGTGACAGTGTATTCGAGCGTATCGCCGGGGTTGACAAAAGCTCCATTGGTGCCAACGTCCGTTACCGGCGCAGCGGTCATTGTTGCCGTGATCAGCGGCCCACCAAGCATCGCCTTGTTATCAGACTTTTGGGCGCGGCTGCCTGTGCCAGCTTTTAGTCCGGCAAGAGCAACAAGCGCAATAAATACAGATAGGACGATCAAGCGTCTGCGGGTTAACGACAACATAGCTAATACTCCTCAGGCTGGTAAGTCAATGGCACCCAATGCGGGCGTGAAAACGATAGGTGCAGTTTAATATTATTTAACTTTAGGGTCAATCGATTTCTACTTCGCCACCGAAAGAAAAAGGCTGCGGCTAATTACGACCGCAGCCTCTAGGTTTATGCAAGCGGGATATCCGCTTGGCGGTTATTGTTCCCGACTCGTCCCGCCCGATCCGGTAAAGTCAGCGTCGGTGACACTGTCTTGTAGCGTGATCACACGGCTCGGCTGTGTAAAGAAGAACCGTCGTGCTCCCACCGTAACGACATAGGTCTCACCCGCTGTCAGTCCCGGTACGGTGTAACGTCCGTTGACGCCCGTCGAGACCGTGATCGGTTGTGACAACGAGTTGCCGGTGACCGTCACACGAGCTCCGCGGATGCCGCGGCCCTCGCTGGTCGTCACGCGACCCGAGATCGAGACATCAGCCGCCGTCGGTGCCAGGAATTCGAGTCCCCATCCACCGGCGATGCGTCCGACCGCAAAGTTAGCCGCGTCGTCGCCGATCGGCCTTAGCTGGCCAGCATCGTCGCGGACATACAGGCTCCAGACGCCGTTCGGGTTGGTCAGGCCAAATCCTGTGCCGCCCGAACCAAACATTGTCTGGCCTATTGCATTAGGCGTCGAACAGTTTGGCGTGACATACGGCAGAGCCGGGGCACCCGGTGCAAATACCGTATTGCTTTCGCAAACCGTCGGCAAGAATTGCCCTGTCTGCCAAGCACCCGAATCAGATACATGACCGCCTGCGAAATCGCTAAATGTCAGCGTTACATGTGCATTCGGCGAGACTGGCAACGGTCCGCCTGTATCGGCCACGAGCAGATATTTCTGTCCGAGCGGGCCGACCAGCAGCACATCCATATTGTCCGGGTTAGCATGCGACACGTCATACAACGTTACACGCATCGTACCGACGATGTTCGGCGCTCCGGCCACGGTGATCTGTGACGGATATGGATTTGCGACCGACGCAAAGAACATCTCGATCGGGTCGTGCGGTATCGTCTGCAAGAACTGCGACGCCGTATCGTTGATACGCAGTGTGGCGGTCGACTGCGTACCCGCCGATGCACCGGAAACGATGCTCATCGTCAAGCTGGCCGTTTCATCAGGTATCTCGACCAGCGTGTCGCCGGTACAGATCTGGACGGTCGCAAACGCATCAGAGTCGCCCGGGTTGAATGTTACGGCCTGATTTGTGATCGCACCGTAATCGACGCCTGCCGTTCCGCACGTGCCGCCCGTTCCCGGGTTGCCGCCGCCGGACGACGACGAGACATTGACGATCGATGTGATCGACGTATTACCCGTACGGACAAGCCTGATCTGTGCCGTCTGTGATTCGTCCTCACGATACACTTGAGCTCCAAATTCGACAAACGCCGGTGTCGTACAGGTGATCGTCACGTTCGTTATGTTAGCGTTCGTGACCGTACCGCCGCCGCTGGTAACCGCACAGCTCTGGATCGGCCCAGTCGGCTGTGTCAGCACCGTCACCGCATAGGTCGCACCGCTCGCAACAGATGTCGAGAATGTGAACGATCCGTCTGCCGCGATCGGCAAGTTATCACCGCCATTGTTTTGGATCACAAAGCCCGTGCCCGTCAATCCCGTGACCGTACCGCCAACCGTATAAGTATTGGTCGTACAGGTCACCGAAACGTTGGTCACGTTTGCACCGCCGACCGTACCCGAACCGTTCGTTACCGAACACGTCTGTGTCGGGCTCGAAGGCTGTGTAAGAACGGTCACCGCATAGGTTGCTCCGCTCGCGATCGATGTCGCGAACGTGAACGAACCGTCGGCAGCGATCGGCAGATTATCACCAGCGTTGTTTTGCAGGACCAGTCCGCTGCCCACGAGGCCGCTGACCGTACCGCCGATGGTGTAGTTATTGGTCGTACACGCCACCGATACGTTTGTCACCGCACCGCCGCCGACAGTACCTGTGCCGTTGGTCACGGTACAAGTCTGTGCCAGTTCAGGGGCCGCGAGGCTCGGTTGTGTAAAGACCGTCACGTTATATGATGCTCCACTGGCGACCGGTGTAGTAAAGGCAAACGCGCCGTTTGCGCTGATCGGCAGATCGTCACCGCCATTGTTCCTCAGAACAAATCCCGTACCGTTTAGTCCGCTGACCGAACCGCCGACCGTGTAAGCATTGGTCGTACATACTACAGAAACGTTGGTCACGTTCGCTCCGCCCACCGTACCCGAACCATTTGTCACATTACAGGTCTGTGACGGTCCCGAAGGTTGTGTCAGAACAGTTACTGCGTAGGTTGCTCCGCTCGCGACCGATGTTGCGAACGTGAACGAGCCATTAGTACCAACCGCAAGGTTATCACCGCCGTTGTTTTGGAGCACGGCCGTTCCACCGGCTAGTCCGCTGATCGTACCGCCCACGGTATACGTATTAGTCACACAGGTTACCGTGACATTCGTCACATTTGCCGCAGCAATAGTTCCCGAACCGTTTGTCACATTACAGGTCTGTGACGGGCTCGTCGGTTGTGTGAATACCGTTACAGCATACGTCGCCCCCGGAGCAAGCGCCGTCGTGAATGTAAACGAACCGTCCGCAGCGATAGCAAGATCATTACCCGCATTGTTTTGCAGCACGAGTCCCGTGCCCACTAATCCGGTGACATTACCGCCAACGGTGTAAAGCTCAACTTCGTCGGCCCCGATGTCATAGGTTCCAACTAGCGGACGCGTATTGCCATCCACATCATCCGTGACCGCAGCTATCGTGACACCCGTATTGTATTCAGGCGCCGCCGACGTAATGTGCAGGTCCGTTCCCGAAGCAAAAGGAACCGCTCCGGTCGATGCGATGGATGCGTTATCATTCGTCGCATTGCCAAGCGTGCTCGTATATGCCGTCAACGCTCCGAGGGTTGTAAAGAAGTTGGCTCCCGCCGTCGTTCCGGCTTGCCCGACGCCCTGTCGGGCAACGTCAGTTCCGAAATAGTACGAGTTCTTATTCCAGGTCAGATTCATCGCAGACGTACCGCCTGAGGGCAGGAATACCGATACGTGAGCGATAGAGGTCGTACCACCGGTTATGTTATTCGCAAATATATTGTTGCGAACATCAATGCCGGTCTGTGACGTCGTGCTTATCGAAAACGCCGCGGACAAAAGACTCGTCGTAGCGGTACCCGGATGCGGGCCAAAAAGGTTTACCGAATTGTTATAAACCTTATGTCCTGTACCGGCACCCAATCGAATACCGACCACGCCAAAGTCAGGCCCAAATGCTGCGCCGCCCGTCATATTGTGGTTAACGTCGCTGACAAAGTTATTCTTGATCACGTCGTCATTGCCCGCCGTAACGTTGATGCCAAAAGCACCAAAAGTACCGGTGCTGTTGTTTTGTATATTAGAGACCTTGTTTCTTTGAATAGTAATACCGCCGCTGCTGACAGCAATTCCGTTAATACCGGTGCTTCCCGTCGTTGTTAGGCCAGAAACAGTGTTATTACTGATACTATTGCCTGAGGCAGCAAGCCCGGATGACTCACGGATACCGATAGGGGCAAACCCGGTTGTCAGAGTCATACCTAGACCGCTGACCGTGTTGCCCGACACGGTGGTATTACCGGTGCCTGACGCAAGCCAAATACCCGTGTCGTTTTCGCCCTCGACGGCACTAAAGTTACCCACCGTATTATTAGTTACAGTTGCTCCGTTAACTCCCTGCATATAAAGGCCTACGAGACGGATTGCGTTCGCACCCGAAGTGTCAACCTTGTTTTGTGTGTAGGTGAGGTTTGAACCACCCTGCGGAGTCGTGCCGCCGGTTGCAAAAATGCCAACAAACGCTTTCTGAACATCGTTGTTCTGAATAGTAACGTTTGAGAAGAAGCCGGCGTTACCCACAACCGTGCCATCTCCGATGACGATCGCCGAACTCGTAGTAGCACCATTTATCACAATACAGTTCTTTACCGTATTGTTCGTGAACGGCGTCGTTCCGACCGAGCCGAGATTGATAACGGTTGGGGTCGTAACGCTGGTATTTGTTATCGTCATATCCCGGCTCGTTCCGGTTCCACCGATCGAACCATCGATGGTGACGCGGCTTGCTCCGACCGTGCGGATTAATGCCCCGTTGAAAGTACCCGTGATCAGACGCGGAGCCGTACCGGTCGGATAGATCCTGACCGTAAAGTTACTGCCCACAGGCTCTTCAGCCAGCGTGTTCAGCCCGTTTGTACCATCTTCACCCACGATCAGGTCGCCTGCGATCTCAATGTTGATATTGCCAGTAGCCACACTGTCATTTATCGCCTTAAAGATACCGGTTGCACCGGTCAGGGTCGTATAGTCACATCCAGACGCACAGACGGTCTTTGTTCCGAATATTGGAGCTACTATCGTGTAGGTACTCGGGGTGGTCGGCGGCGTTGTCACCGTGTTGACGTTGGTTCCGGAGAAACCTGCACTCGGATTAGACGCGAGATTGCCGACTAAATCCTGTGCGACCACGTGGTAACGGATCTGATCCGTAGTGACCACTCCGCCAATGAGTGTGTTATCAATGGTACATGTCCAAACACCATTATTGACCGTGCCGCTGGATAACACGCAGCCTGTCGAAAAATAGGTACCCGCATTCTTATTAAAGTAAATACGCGGAGCGTTTCCACCTGTGGCAACGCCGGATACATCCGTAATGGTAACCAACAGATCCCTATTCGTCGTTAAGTTGGTGTTTGCAAAAGGTGTGTAGGAAATAATTGGAGCCGCTAAATCGACACCGTTAAAGTTGCCTGCGTCTGCACCGATATCAACAGGTGTCAGTCCCGAGCGCGTTTGGCCATCAAAATCGAGCGTTACCCCAACATCCACACCGTTACTTTCGGCAACGGTTGGATTGGTTGGGTGAATATGCAGATCCGGCACGGCATTGGTCGCGTCATTAAACGCAGGATCGCCAAAAATGCTCCCTGCGTCCTGGCCGACTGCCGTCCGCCACGCACCTATGTTTGCGACATCGGCACCATTAAAGTAACCAAAAACACCGCCTGTACCGCTTGTGAAATAGACATTATTGTTGATCGTAAGGCCGGTCGGGTTTGCCGTCGTACCGTTGATCTTGACCGCGTAATTAGTGCCGGTCGCACCGCTGTTTGAGCGTGCGTTTACGAAAATATTGTCGCGGAAACTGCGGACGTTAACCGTCTGAGTTCCATTCAGGGCAAACGACGCCCCCGTACCACTTGTAGCGGTGCCGCCGATATAAATGCTGTTATGAACAAAGGTATCGGTACCCAAAAACCCATTAAATCCGTTTATACCCGTCGTGCCCGAGTTGCTTGCCGTCGTGCCTACAGATATCGCCTGATTTGCACCAAGGGCGATCATATTATTGCGATACGTCGTTGTTCCACCGGCGACACGAATACCGTTGATCTCTGCCGCTGTGCTAGTCGTTGGTGCAAGTAAGTTATAGATCAAATTGCGCTCAACTACGTTAGCGGTACTGCCGGTGAATTGAATCCCCGTAACAATACTTGCCCCCGTTGCGTTCGTATTCGTCAGCGTGTGGATCGTATTTTGCGATAGGTTTTGGTTTGGAGTGGTTGACGTTAGAGACATGCCGATCACCGATGCTGCCGTCGTCGTTCCGGTACCGTTGTTATTCGTCAAATTACGAACGGTGTTAGTGGTCCATGTTGAGATAGCATTAGCAGTACTCATGCCAACAACCTGTGACGAAGCCCCCGTTGAAGTCAACTGCAATGAATTTGCGATCGTGCCGCCAATGTTATTCGAAGTGGCATTGAACACCTTCGCTGTTGATGTGTTAGCCCGGAGCGGATAGAGAATGAAGGTACCCGATGCACCAAGGTTGGTAACGGCAATACCCCCGATGTCGTTAGTATTGGCGGTCCAATCATCAAGACTGAAATTGTAAATTCCGTGAACATCGGTTGAGGAAGTCGTAGTAGTGGAAAACGTCAGCGAACCAGTAGCCGACTGGCTACCAACCGTATTGCTATTAGTATTTGCAAGACCGTTTGTTACTAAGATTCCAGTAAAAGGACTCGACGACGTGGTGCCGCTCGAAGTCACACCGGTGACGCTAACCGATGCAACTGTATTGGTGTTGATATTTGACACTGTCCCGCCAGTTATCCCATTGAAACGAATCCCTCTGAAAGTACCCGTTGACCCTGTCATGGTATAGGTTCCCGTTTGGGTATTAGATGCATATCCGACAATGTTTCCAGTGATAGTAAACCCTTGCGCACCGCTCGTTGCAGTCGTGCTATTTAACAATATGCCGTTATGCTCAGCCCCTGTGGTCCATGTCCTCGTGGCGGTTTGATAGAAGCGGTTATTCGTAATAGATGAATCCTTACATCCTCCGTTGACCGCGACTCCCGCACTGGTCACCGCAGCCCCAAAATAGTCAAAAATGTTATTGTTGTTAATGACTAGCCCGGTATTCCCTGTCGTGGCTCCGGTAGAGCCGTTACAAAGGATTCCTTTGGTCGGCAAATTCGCACCCGCAGGACCAATATTATTGTTAGAGATCGTATTATTATCATTACCGGTCAATGCAACAGCATCGGTACTAAAAAAGATTGTCGCTCCGTTCGTTGCTACCGACATTGTTCCCGAGCCCTGAATATTTGAGTTTGTGATCGTATTGTTGGTCGCTCCGCCGATAAATCGAAAAGTAGACGTAATGGACGTGGCCGAGACCGTCGTATTAGCGATAGTCAACGAATTGCCTGAGGCATTCACACCGTCGAACGTCACATTGTCCGCGCCATTCATGTCAATCAGAGCAAAGCCCGCCGTCGCCGCACCCGTGATCGTTCGGGAAACCCCGCCAACCGGCTTTATGCTTATCGCCGAATATGAGGCTGCTCCCGCACCGCTGGCATTTAAAATTGCCGACGGCGCAGCGGCTACGGTAGGTTCGGTTGTATCTCCGCAAACCTCGACTGTGATCACGCCGGTATGTACACCCGCGTTTATGTCTGTAAAAGCCGCAGCTAGAGTCGCGTATGCGGTAGGCCCACTTGGCAAAGTTGATTCCACCTCGATCAGTCCCGCCGTGTCGCAGGTGCCAATAGTCATAACTGGCGCAGATTCTCTTTCTGGCGACACGTTTGTCGCCGAGCTGCCTGGTTCAAAGAACCCGAACGCTCTGGTTCCTGACCAGTTTGCAGAGATCGCAAGTGCCGACATTGCGACGATAGCGATAAGAACAACGATGAAACGAAACGACTTGGTGGCTTTGAACATAACTAAATATCCCTTTTGCGGGCGAAACTCCTCTTGATATTTGCCGGCCATTGCGGCCTGTTAGCAGGTGTTGTAGTCGATAAACGCCCAAACCCGGAGGGTAAAAGTGGCAAAGAGCGCATACTACGGCCAATAAAAAATTTACAAACTAATTTTCGAAACGATTTGGAATGATTGTAGGCTCTTTTTTGAGAAAGTCAACCCCTAAATGAGGGATGAGGGATGAGGGATGAATGGTGAATGGTGAATTGTGAATGGTGAATGGTGAATGGTGATGAGTAAAGATCAAGAATTAACCACATAGGCACATAGGGCACATAGTGCAAACTGAAAACCTATGGCTTAAACCGGCCACTGTTATATTCTCTGTGCTCTCTGATCTCTCTGTGCACTCTGTGGCAATGTTTTCTACCCCAAAAACCGAAAAGCCGCCACTTAAACGCGTAAGTTGTTGCAAACATTGGGAGATTTGGAAAAGTACGTGTGTGACAAAAGCGAAAAAATGCGCAATTTTTACAAAAAACTGCGCAATTTTTGAGTAAATTGCGCAAAACTCCGGGAAAATTGCGCAAAGATCCGAAAAAATTGCGTAATTTTTCCGCGAAATTGCGCAAAACTCCGAAAAAACTGCGTAATTTCAAAGAAAAATTGCGCAACTTTGCCGATAAATTGCGCATTTTTCCGCCAAAATTGCGCAATTTTTCCGTAAAACTATATAAAAATAAAACGACAGGTGACAAGAAATTGGCTTTCTTGTCACCTGTCACAGTTCACCGTTACCGGTTCATCGAGCTATTGCCCGGCAATAAAGCTCAGATCACCTATATTGTCGGTAACCTGTACGACCTGCGGGCTAAATGTGAACCGCCGCGATCCGATCGTTATGACATAGGTCTGTCCGGGCTCGACATCGTCAAACTGAAATCGTCCCATGGCACCGGTAAAGACCGACCTCGCTGCACCGTTGCTATCGGTCATGGTCACGCGTGCGCCCCGCAAGCCCCTTCCCTCAGCCGTCATCACGCGCCCGCCGACGGTTACGCCCGCCGCAGTGGTAACACCGCCGATGACCGCCAGCGAATATGTCCACGGCAATGCATTATCATCGGCAACAGTTGTCGGCGCATTATTAAATGAGGTTACGACCACATTGTATGATCCCGCGCCTAAAGCCTGCGAGATACGTGAGCGTCTGTTTGTTGCCCCACTGATATCGTCATTTACCGATGTGCAATTAGTTAGAGGTGCTGCCGGATTAAAAGCACCCGTGTATAGCACCATAAATGTATCCGGGCCCGCCGTGCCTGTTCCCTGCGGCGAAATAGAACCACCATCGCCTGGTTCAAAGCTCAGAGTGACCGTTCCGGGAGCGGATACGGTAAAGGGGATGACATCGTAATGGACGGCAGTGCCAACTCCGGACAGAGCCGCACAGGATACCGGACGATTAAATACCGGATCCGCGTCGGTCAGCGTACCGGCGACATTAGCCTCAGGGGCACTAGTCCTGATCTCCAAAACCTGCCCGGGCTGGTCATCGTTTTTCTCACTGAGCAATGATCTTTTCTGCGCAGAAACGGTCTGAGCATACTCAAAGCTCAAGCCTGTCGCAGCTACGACCAAAGCAGACAAGATCAAATAACTAAGAAATTTGGACGATATGTTATTTTTCATTTTCCGACTCCTCCTAAGTAGTTTTAATTGCCAAGATATGCGGACAGCATACTCCCGTTTGACCGCATTTTCCAGTCTGACCGACCTCTTTTTGCACAGATCGACCGGCCAGGCAAAAAAAGGCGGCTCCGAAGAGCCGCCAGTCTAGTGTTAGTAAGCTCGCCGTCGGGCTATTGCCCGGCAATAAAGTTCAGATCGCCGATATTGTCAGTTACCTGTACGACCTGCGGGCTAAAGGCAAACCGCCGCGATCTGACGTTGACCACGTAGGTCTGTCCGGGCTCGACATCTTCGAATACGAAATTGCCGTTGACACCGGTCGCGACCGTACGCGAAACGCCGTTTTGATCGGTGATGGTCACATTGGCACCACGCACACCGCGGCCCTCCGGCGTTAGGACACGTCCGCCAACCGCAACACCAGGAGCTGTCAGCGGCGTGTTGGCCGTGATTATTACACTGACCGTAGCGGTGCCGTTAGCCGGGATGACCCGATCCCACTGATAACCGCCAGTGAAATCAAAACTGCTAGTCGGCAAGCCCGTATTGTCAAAGTTTGTAATGCCGGTGTCTCCCAATACACCAAACACATCTGTGGATGCAGCAAACGGCCTAACGAGGTATCCGTTAACGGCCGGAGTAAACGTTCCGTAATCTGCAAATCCTGCGGTAGTGTCAGCAACGCGCATATAGTTGTTCGGAATCAACAACGTGGCATTATCAGTACCTGCGGTACCGTTCACATCGAGATCTGCTCCGTGAAACAGGCTGATCGTCAGAGGATTGGTAGAGCTCAGGTTGGTGACCGCCATCGTCAGGACGAGCCGACCCGTATTGGGTGAAGCGCTTATAATTGACAGTGAATTCACCGCACTAAACAGGCCGCGGTTACCGACATCTGCCCATCCGATAGTACCATTAGCACCGGAACAGGCCGATCCCGTTGGAACCGGGAAAAACGTCTCTGCCGTGTCACCCGATACGCGGAACCACCAGCCATCCTCAAATAGATAGTCGCCGGTTCCGACGCCCGTCAGGTTTGAGGTTTGCGTTGTGTCATAGTGCGACGTTGCGGGTATCACGTAGGATGCTCCGCCAGAGGTTATAGTACAAGCCTGAGAGCCAGCCCCAACGGTATCTGTATCCGTCGCCGAATTATTACCCGGATTCGGATCCGTCGCCGAGCTGCTGACGGTCGCCGTATTTGCGATCGTACCAGTGGCGGTAACCGATACCGTAGCCGTAGCCGTATAGGTCACAGAGCCGCCTGATGGCAGGTTGACCGCCGTATCGTTGATATTGCCTGAGCCAGCCGCGGTACAAGTACCACCACTGGCACCAACGCATGTCCATCCCGTTACGGTTAGTGACGACGGGAACGTGTCCGCCACCGTTGCACCCGTCACCGCACTAGGCCCGGCATTTGACGCCGTGATGGTATAGGTCGTAGACCCGCCCGGAGTCACCGTGGTTACGCCATTGGTCTTTGTGATCGAGAGGTCAGCCGTAGCTCCCGCCACTGTATCCGTATCCGTCGCCGAATTATTAGCCGGAACAGGATCAGCCGTAGCACTGCTAACGGTCGCCGTATTAGCGATCGAACCGACTGCCATTGGGGAAACGGTCGCCATTGCCGTATAGGTCACAGAGCCGCCGACCGGCAGATTGACGTTAGTGTCGTTAATATTACCCGCACCCGCGGCGGTACAGGTTCCGCCTCCGACCCCAACACAACTCCAAGAAGCGACTGTAAGCGAAGCCGGAAAAGTATCCGCAACCGTCGCGCCTGTCACCGGGTCAGGCCCGGCATTTGAGGCGGTGATCGTGTAGGTCGTCGATCCGCCCGGGGTCACTGACGTAACGCCGTCAGTTTTTGTGATCGATAAGTCAGCCGACGCCGCTCGACACGCCGTCACAGATACGTCATCGATCGCGACTCCGCCAAATTGTACCGTCGTATCTGAATCGACATGAAATCTCAGCTCTGTATTCAGGCCGGCAAGCGAATCCGCACGTCTAGAAAAAACACCCCATCCGGCGCTGCCGCCGATATTTGTTTGCGGATTACCTGTCCCCGCTGAGGCACTGATCATCGTCGGCTCGATCCAATTGTAGAGACTGACCGGCGTAGCACCGCCAACCTGCTGGGCATCGATGAAGAAATGGTCAAAATTCGCCGTTTCTACCTGATGCCGTTGAGCCCATGTCACAACAACCGGAGCCGAAAGTCCGGCGAGGTTAATATTGGGCGAAAGCAGATCCTGATTGGACGACGCATTGTAGGTGTTATCCAGATCCGTCTTCCAGCAATTTACACCGCTGTTGCAGGTGGAAAAACCAGCGACAGGGTTTGCAGTCGTCGTCGCGACGGTCGCCGGCAGGCCAAGCTCCCATTCATCAGCTGTTCCTGAGTGGGTAAAGCCCGCCGCCCCGCTTTCAAAATCTGTCGAGAAGACGGTCGTCGGAACAAACCCAACAGGACACGCCGGCGGCGGCGGCTCTTCGCAGATCGTCATACTCCAGCCGGTAAGCGTCCCCCCCTCGAGCGTTGTGTCATCACGCAGATCTAGCGTCCACGTGCCACCCGCGTTTTCACCGTCAAACCATGACAGTCTGTATGCACCCGATGTGCTAGCGGTGCCTGCGGTCGCATTATTCTCGGGTTTAACCGTGATCCCCTTGAGCACTGTAAAGGTTGGCGTCACGCCTGCCTCGTCGTCAAACGTGAGATCCATTTGGGCCTGGCCGCCAGTTGCGGCCGCTCCGATATCGGTAAATAGCCCGTTGTCATTGCCCGCAGGCGACCGAAGATGAGCATCGATATCCTGCATCCTCGTGTGATTGAGCTGTACACTGACATCGATGTCTGCAACACGCGGGTTACCCGGCACGGTTATCGTTGAGCTGACCAGCCCCGGCTCGGGTCCGATCGTTTGCGGTACGTTAGTGCTGGTATACGTTGTACAATTGACGCCTTCGTTGACCTTTGGAAATACTGTAACGCTCAGATTGTAGGTCGAGGTCGGACCGCCAACAGCAGCCGAAGCTGAATCAACAAATGCATAGTAAGTGCCGGCAGATTTTACCGTCATAAAAATCGCCTCAGACGGATTATTTGGCACAGGTGTTACGTCACCGGTCCCTGCGTCATCCACAACCAGGATCTGATTTGATGCATCTCCAAATAAAGCCATGCCGAGACGGCCATTCCAAACGACCCCATCACGCTCGGGATTAACATCGAGCGAGAGATAAACCGTATCACCGGCATTGAGATTCATGCTATACCAATCCTGCTCGGTAGCAACCGCCGGATTACGCGTTCCGCTGACCCAACCGCTAACCGGCAGGGCATTTGCTGTCGCCGGGGTGTCATTGGCCTCGACCTCCGGCGTCGGAGCACCGCTCTGTAACCTGACATACAATTCATAGCCTCGCATCGAGGTTGTGCCAGCCGTAAAATCGTTGACTTTAACAAAATAGGTACCGGTAGAGGGCAGTGGTGCTCCGGCGATAGTGGATGAAAGGGCGGCAAACGAGCCATTGTCATCGTCAAACTCGATCGTCGTCGTTCCATCCGGCGCGATCAATGTCATCTGGCTATCGGTGCTGCTTCCGGCAGACCCGGATGTCATCAATGCTCCGTAAAAAACGTCACCCGCATTCGCGGTGAATGAGTAAAAATCGATATCTCCATTAGGAGTGAGATTTCCTTTGACCCTGGTCGGCGTTGTTATAGCAGAGGCGGTGGCAGTAGTGCCATTAGGCTCAATGTCACTTATTTGATTGAACCCGCTCGGGGCATCGATCGATCGCCTCACCTGCTCGCCCTTTGACGAGGTATCAAGATATGATGCAGAGGTTAGTTCGCCGGTCGAATCGACGCCGACCCTTCCATTTACGACATCATCCTTACTCGGATCTCGGCGTTCCTGCGCAAGGGCAGCCCCCTGCGGCAGAGCACCGACGAGAAGTGCAAAGATCGTCACATAACAAAAAACGAATGATACCAATAGCCTGGTAACCGATGAACGTCTAGCCAAATAACCCATGATCTCCTCCTAAATGTGAAAAACAATTGTCAGCCCAACTATGCAAAATGAGAGCGTAGTTAGTACAAAGAACAATGCGTTTGGACGCGCGATAATGAAAAAAGAAATTCGCCCTTACTATAACCGCATTTGCTTGCTTTTGCAATATTCGCGATATTAAAAAAAGACCTGAGCCCGTAGGCCCCGGTCCTTAGATCTTGCTGGTCAAGGCCTATGGCCTATGTCTAGTTTCGAGCGGCTAATTGGATACGCGTCAGAGCGTGGTCGAGTGCTTCGCGAGCCAGTTGTGTGTCTTCGACAGACGATTGAGCAGCCGCTGCTAGTGCTTTTTCCGCCGTTTCGCGGTCAGATCTTGCGGCATCGACATCGATCTCATCAGCACTCTCGGCGGTATCGACCAGAACTGATACCGTTCCTCCGCTAACCTCGACAAATCCACCTGAAACGGCAAATTTATCGCCACCGCCTTTTTGCGTATAGCTCAAAATGCCCGGCTTGAGCGCCGAAACAAGCGGCGCATGGTTTGGCATAATGCCCGCCTCGCCCGACACTGTCGGAACCGTGACAGATTCGACCTCGGCATCGAGGACACGTTTTTCGGGAGTTACGATTTCTAATCTTAACATATCTTTCAAAGTGAAAAGTTAAAAGTAAAAAGTTAAAGTCAGAATTTCTACTTTTGCCCTTGGACTTCGTCCACTACTTAGGTTTCTTTGTGTTAATAATGGTTTTAGCGACGATCTTTGCAATCACCATTGCCTCATCTCGCAATTCTTCAATACCAATGCGGATTTCGTCTTTCAATGTTTCGGTCTCAAGGATGAGCCGCAGCCAGTAATTTGATTCCCTAGCCTCTTTCAA
Organism: uncultured Chloracidobacterium sp.; assembly: GCA_964543865.1. Classification (GTDB taxonomy): domain Bacteria; phylum Acidobacteriota; class Blastocatellia; order Pyrinomonadales; family Pyrinomonadaceae; genus OLB17. The sequence goes on along the minus strand of CAZIZR010000014.1, from coordinate 487 downwards.
TGCTATCGCGTTCTTGTGAACGAAATCTGCAGTGCTTTGGCCGGCTTTTGCCTCCTCAAGATTCGCACCTACAGAAGTCCCTGCCTTGAGAAGTTGCGAAATAACACTTCGGCCTACGTCCGAGTTCTTTTCAAGATACCTGCAAAGCTTGACAATGCGAACAGCAAATTGGAATGCCCTATCACGAATGTCGATCGCTTTTTCCTGCCCAACATCAGCCATAAAAAGCCCTCTTACTTTGACTTTTTACTTTTGCCTTTTGAATTGAGCCGCTGCTAGGCAGCAGCTGCCATTTTCGACGCTTTCTCTCTCGCCTGTTCTATCGTGCCGACCATGTAGAACGACTGCTCGGGCATGTCGTCGCATTTGCCTTCGAGTATCTCTTTGAAACCCTTGATCGTGTCTTCGACCTTGACGTATTCGCCCTTGAGTCCGGTGAACTGCTCACCGACAAAGAACGGCTGCGAGAAGAAACGCTGGATCTTAC